>MWYV01000034.1 GCA_002050435.1 Chitinophagales bacterium 33-2
TCTATTCATTGCTCACGGATACTTATGGGGATGTTCCTTATTCTGAATCGAACAGGGCAAAATCAGATGGTATCCTTGAACCAAAATTTGACAGGCAGCAGGATATTTACCTTGATATTTTTCAGAAACTGGAAGAAGCCAATACTTTATTGAGTGAAGGCAATTCCATCGTTGCTTCAAGTGATCCGGTTTATCAGGGAAATATTGCACGCTGGAGAAAATTTGGAAACTCTTTATACCTGCGTTTACTATTAAGAATTTCTGGTAAGGCAGAAGTAACCCAACTTGTTAGTGCCAAGATTAAAGATATCTTTGAAACCAATGCCGCCAATTATCCCATCATGGCGAATAATGCAGAATCAGCTATTTTAAGATGGACAGGAGTTGCACCTTATACTTCTCCGTTAATGTCAGTTAGAGAACAGGATTTCAGAGCTCCTGGTATTGGCAGTTTTTTTATTGATAACCTGGTAACATGGAATGATCCACGTATTGATCTTGCATACGGAACAGGTTCTCCAACTGTCACCAACCGTTTTGCCATTGCACCATTCCAGGGTTCTTTTGCAGGTATTCCAAGTGGTTATGCTCCGGGAAACAACCCCGGCAAAAAATCCTATTTCTATTCCATTACCAATAATGGAAATACAGGTCCTACATTAATGACCGAGCCCCTTGGTGGAATGATCATGAATTATGCTGAACTGCAATTTATTCTTGCCGAAGCAGCAGCCAAAGGATGGATCAACAGCAGTGCAGAAACACATTATAACCAGGGCGTGCAGGCCAGCATTACCTTATGGCTTCCCAATTGGTCGGTGCCGGTAACAGACTACCTGATCGCTGCCGATATGCAATGGATTCCTGGTGCATCGCTGGAGGCTAAAATGGAGCGCATACATCTGCAAAAATATTATGCATTATTTCTTACAGATTTTCAGCAATGGTTTGAATTCAGGCGCACAGGACATCCTGTTTTACCACAGGGTGCTGGTTTGAGAAACAATGGCGTGATGCCTGCGCGTATGACCTATCCTGTTTACGTGCAATCTACCAATCCAACAAATTACCAGGCAGCCATCGCCAACCAGGGACCGGATCTGATCTCCACCCAGGTATGGTGGCAAAAGCCATAACGTAAAAACAATTGCACTTCTACTTAAATAAATTGTAATGAAAAAAATATTTATCTATTCCATATTAATGCTTTCAGCAGGCATTTTCCTGGGATGTAAAAAAGGAAATTATCCCGGCGCTACTGTGAGCCCTTATATTTCGATTTTTGATGTTAGAAATATTTTCAAGGGGAATGACATTACGCTGGATACGGACAATATGTTTGGTGCCGACAAGATCACGGCTGTGGTGGTGTCGGATCATTCTGGAGGCAATCTTCCTCCGGGTTTGTTAATTGTTCAGGACAGCAGGCGACTGGGTCAGCTCAGAGGCATTGCCATTCCAATAGGAAACGAAGCAGCGAATTATGTTCCCGGTGATTCTGTAATCATCAATGTGGCAGGGAAAGTACTTAAGTCTGTAGACGGCATGCTGCAGTTAACCGGTGTGGGTGCCAGTGACATTACTAAAGTGGCTTCAGGTGTGGCGATTGCTCCTTCAATTGTTACTTCAAACAAGATCCTTGCAAATCCTGGAAATTATCAAAGCACACTTGTTACCATTACCAGCGCCGGTTTCGATCCTTCTTATCCTGCGGGTTCAACTTATGCCGGCGATCGTATCATCAACGATGGTTTTGGAAACATTGTTTTGCATACAGAACCAACAGCCAGTTTTGCAAATGATGTATTGCCTTACCTGAGCAATTTTACCGGGATCGTTTTTGTTGCTACCGATGGCAGCCCGCAGTTAAGGCCGCGTGTGGATGGTGATATTACCATACTCAGTTCCACTGCACCGAAAATCGCAGCTATGGTTATATCTGGTTACCTAACGGATCCAAGTGGTTCTGATGCCAATTATGAATACATACAGTTTCGTGCGACTAAGGATATCAATTTTGCACTTACTCCGTTTTCTGTAGTCACAACAAACAATGCAGGAACGAATGTGCCTACCGGGTTCCCCGCTAATGGCTGGGCAACCGGAGGTTTAAGAACCTATAAAATCAATCTTACGTCAGGTACTGTTTTAAAAGGAGAATATTTTTATGTTGGTGGTAATCCAAAAATCTGGGGTGGATCATCAACTGACATCAGCAGTTCCAAATTTTTTACAAAACTCTATGCCACAGTGGATGGTGATGGTTTTGGAACAAAAACCACAAATCTGCTTGCCAACAGTGGCAATGCAGGTGGTATAGCGGTTTTTGAAACTACCACAGTAGATGAACAGAGTGTTCCGGATGATGTTGTGTTTTATGGTGGCGCAGGTAGTTTGTATACGGCAGGGCCCCCTGAACGCGGATACCGCATTACCAATACAGATTATTACGATAAAACAAACCCGGTGACATTAAATGATCAGCCGTTTTATGCCATGGGATCCAATACTGGAAAATTTTCCTTTCCTACAACAGGTAATTTTTCAAAGCTTGGCGGAACTTATAATAAAGTAACAGGCAGATGGACACAGGCCAGAATGCTGACCAGTGTTCCGCTGACCATTACTTCCATTGTTTCTGAAATTGAAGGCGGTACTACTATAGAGGAATAACATACTTATGCGAAGAAGAAAATTTTTAAAGTCTATAGCATGGCTTACCGGTGGAATATTGCTTTCCCGGTGCACACCGGCCAGGCTTTTATTGCCCGATGGAAAGTCATTGACAGGAACAGTTTCGTCAAATGGAAAAGGCCTGAAAGAGGTTGTGGTAAGTGATGGTTATTCAGTTGTGGCGACAAGTAAAAATGGTCAGTTTGCATTTGTGCCTCATCCGGATGCCGTATGTATTTTTATTTCTACTCCATCAGGATTTGCATTTGAAAACACAGAAGGAATTGCCAGGCATTACCGCCTGTTGCAGGATGTGGATCTTCAGAAATCCATTAATTTCGACCTTGTTCCTTTAGCCATCGATGATAATGAACACCAGTTCATCATCTGGGCAGATCCGCAGGTGGCCAATGCAAAAGATGTTGAAAAATTGATGCAGCAATCTGTTCCTGATGTTCAGAAATTAGTAGCAAATTCAGGATCCGGTGCATTGATGCATGGTATTGCTATAGGTGATATCGTATGGGATAAACTGGAAATGTTCAGGGATCATGATCTTGCTGTGAAAAAAATGGGGATTCCATTTTTTCAATGCCTTGGCAACCACGATATGGATTACAGGAAAGGTGGTGATGAAACTTCTGATGATACTTTCCAGCAAACCTACGGACCTACCTATTATTCTTTCAACAGGGGAGAGGTGCATTATGTTGTTATGGACAATGTGCGCTACCTGGGAACGGAAAGAGATTATGACGGATATGTTCAGCAACACCAACTCGACTGGCTCAAAAAAGACCTGGAGTTTGTTCCTGCTAATAAATTGCTGGTGCTTTGTGTGCACATACCGGTGCACAGGCTCACCAATAATAGCGAAGCACTCTATGCGCTGTTAAAAAATCGGAATGTTCATATCATGTCCGGCCATACCCATTTTAATGTGAATGTATTGAACGGAAACATTTATGAACACAACCATGGAACGGTTTGCGGTGCCTGGTGGACCGGCCCGGTTTGCAACGATGGAACGCCATCAGGTTATGGAGTTTATAAAGTAAAAGGCACTTCACTGCAATGGCACTACCAGTCAACAGGAAAGGAAGCGGAATACCAGATGAAATTATATGTAAAGGAATTCAATCATTCAGAAAAGCAGCTCATTGCCAACATCTGGAATTACGATCCTGCATGGAAAAATGAGTATTTTGTTGATGGAGTGAGTAAAGGACCGTTGGAACAGTTTGAAGGTTTTGATCCGCTGGCTTATGAACTCATGCTGGGTCCGAATCTTCCAAAGCCAAGAGGTTTTGCCGAGCCGCAACTTACCAGTCATTTATTCCGAACAGTGATTCCTGCAGGAGCAAAAGAGATCGAGGTAGTGGCAACAGACAGGTTTGGTAATGTTTTCCGTGCAAAAGAAAAAATCTGAGTTACTATGAAAATTATCTTATTCGTTTTGTCGCTGGCTATAAATTATTTTTGTCATGCACAATCCAAACCCTGGGACAGTACATATAAACCAGGTAACTGGCAATTAATCGTGGACCAGTTCAGGCAATATCCTAATTCTTCAAAAGATATCATCTTCCTTGGCAACAGCATTACATCGGGTGTTGACTGGAATGAACTATTGCAAAATCCGAATGTACGTAACCGTGGCATATCCAGCGATATTTCATTTGGTATTTTAGACAGGCTGGATGAGGTGACCGAAGGGAAACCTGCAAAAGTGTTCATACTTATTGGCATCAATGACATTTCCCGCAATGTGCCTGACAGTTTTATCCTGAAGAACTATCAGCTGATGATCACCAGGATCAAAAAAGAATCACCCAATACAAAAATTTATTTTCAGACAATTCTTCCTGTGAACAATGAATTTAAGCCTTCAAGAAACCAGTTCAATAAAGATGAACACATCTTGTACATTAATGAGGAATTAAAAAAGATGGCTGAAAGAGAAAAGATTTGTCTGATCGATCTGCATTCACATTTTTCAGGGGCAGATCAAAAGCTGGATAAAAAATATACCTATGATGGTTTGCATTTAAATGCTGCAGGCTATGCGCTGTGGGCTGAACTCCTGAAGAAGGGTAATTATCTGAAAAATTAAAGCCATGAAAAAATACCTGGTTCTTGTATTATATTCATGTTATATGATGGGATGCAATACGGCAAAGCAAAATGGCGCTACAATGGTACAGTTCGATAAACAGGGTCACCGTGGTGCGCGGGGTTTAATGCCTGAGAACACCATTCCATCTATGCTTAAAGCCATTGACCTTGATGTGACCACTCTTGAAATGGACCTTGTAATTTCAAAAGACAAAAAAGTAGTAGTGTCACACGATCCCTATTTCAGCGAAAACATTACTACCAACCCGGAGGGTAAAACATTGACAAAGGCAGCTGCTTCCGCACTGCTGTTATACAACATGAATTATGACAGCATCAAAAAATATGATGTTGGTCTAAAGCCACACCCGCTCTATCCGCGGCAGGAAAAATTAGCCGTGTACAAACCTTTGTTGTCAGACCTGATCGAAGCATCTGAAACCTATGCAACCAGCAAGGGAAAGCAAATGCTGTATAATATCGAGATCAAATCCAAACCGGAAAATGATGGTAAGAAGCACCCACAGGTTGAAGAATTTGTTGACCTTGCCATGCAGGTGATTAAATCAGCTGGCATTTCATCCCGCACCACCATTCAATCATTTGATTTCCGTGCCTTACAAGTAATGCACAGGAAGTATCCTGCTATAACAACAGCCCTGCTCATAGAAGATTCTGATAAAAGAACCTTGCAGGCACAATTCGACCAGCTTGGTTTTTTTCCTTCTATTTACAGTCCGCACTTTTCTTTGGTTACTCCGGAACTTGTAAAATTTTGTCATGATAAAAACATCAGGGTGATCCCATGGACAATTAATGACCTGGATGAGATCAAAAAACAACTGGGGATGAAAGTGGATGGGATTATTACTGATTATCCGGATCTTTTTGCACAACTAAACTAAATTGCAAAGCATCATGGCAAAATATATTCTTGCGCTTGACCAGGGTACAACAAGTTCACGGGCAATCGTTTTTGATAAAAAAGGAAATATAGTTTCGCTTGCACAAAAGGAATTCACCCAGATCTTTCCAGAGCCCGGTTGGGTGGAGCATGACCCTAAAGAAATTTGGTCCACCCAAATCAGTGTAGCTACAGAAGCTGTGGTAAAGGCAGGGATCAGCATAGCTGATCTGGCAGGCATCGGGATCACCAACCAGCGGGAAACTGCTGTTGTGTGGGACAGGCGAACATCTGAACCAGTGTACAATGCCATTGTGTGGCAGGACAGAAGAACAGCTGCATATTGCGATGAACTCAAACAGGATGGTTCTTCAACCATGATCAGGGAAAAAACAGGGCTTGTAACCGATGCTTATTTTTCAGCGACCAAAGTAAAATGGATCCTTGACAATGTAGATGGAACAAGAGAAAGAGCAGCAAAAGGGGAATTGTGTTTTGGAACAATTGATAGTTGGTTACTTTGGAAACTTACAAATGAAAAAGTTCACGCAACAGATGTAACCAATGCATCAAGAACCTTACTGTTTAATATCTATTCCATGGAATGGGATGATGCCCTTCTGGATCTTTTTACGATCCCACGGTCCATGCTGCCGGAAGTGCGTTCCAGCAGTGAGATCTATGGATATACTGAGCAGGTTCTAACCGCTGTGAGTTTGCCTGTGTGTGGTATTGCCGGTGACCAGCAATCGGCCTTGTTCGGACAAATGTGTATTCAGCCCGGAATGGTAAAGAATACCTATGGTACCGGGTGTTTTATGTTGATGAATACAGGATCAACGCCTGTAACTTCAGCTAATAATTTACTGACAACAGTGGCATGGAAGCTCAATGGAAAAGTGGAGTATGCACTGGAAGGCGGGGTTTTTATTGCTGGTGCTGTGGTGCAATGGCTGAGAGATGGTTTGAAGATCATCACCAGGTCTAAAGATATTGAACCACTGGTGGCAATGGCAGAAGATAATGGCGGTGTGTATATGGTGCCGGCGTTTACAGGATTGGGTGCTCCTCACTGGAACCAGCATGCACGTGGGCTGATCGTTGGTATAACCCGTGGAACAACAGATGCCCACATCGCCAGGGCAGCCATTGAAAGTATTGCATTCCAGGTGATGGATGTTTTAAAGGCCATGCAGGCAGATGCCGGATTGGCTATTAAAGAAGTGAGAGTGGATGGAGGCGCAACCATCAATAACCACCTGATGCAGTTTCAGAGCGATATGCTGAATACAAAAGTGGTGCGTCCACGCATTACCGAAACAACAGCATTGGGTGCGGCTTATCTTGCAGGACTTGCCGTTGGGTTTTGGAAAGACCTGGAAGAAATCAGTGGCTACTGGGAGTCGGATGTAGTTTTTGAAACAGTTATGAATGATGATGAAAGAAAGGAACATGTGCATAACTGGAACAAGGCCATTCGCGCAGCACTTGCATGGACAGAATCATAAATAACAGCAATGAATATTTTTATTGGCGAGATCATCGGAACCTTTCTATTACTCCTTCTTGGCAACGGGGTGGTGGCCAACGTAGTTTTAAATAAAACCAAAGGCCATAATGGAGGCTGGATCATAATAACACTTGGCTGGGCCATGGCAGTTTTTGTTGGCGTTTTTGTAGCGGCAAAATTAAGCGGCGCCCATTTAAATCCGGCAGTTTCGATTGCGCTATTGATTACCGGCAAAATTTCTTTAAGCCAGTTGCCTTTATATATTGCAGGACAACTAACCGGAGCTATGCTCGGGGCTGCAGGTGTATGGGCTTCCTATCGCCAGCACTTCCTGGAAACGGACAATGCAGCAATAAAACTTGCTTGCTTCAGTACCGGCCCTGCCATCAGAAGTTATGGTCATAACCTGATTACCGAGATCATTGGAACCTTTACGCTCATCCTTGGTGTACTCTTTATTATTGCACCTTCCAGCAGTTTGGGCGCCCTTGATGCCCTGCCAGTAGCATTGCTTGTGTTGGCCATCGGGTTAAGTCTTGGCGGACCAACAGGATATGCCATAAATCCAGCAAGAGACCTGGGTCCCCGCATCATGCATGCGATTTTGCCTATAGGAAATAAAGGAAGCAGCGACTGGAGTTATGCCTGGGTCCCCATTGCAGGGCCAATCATAGGCGCCGTACTGGCAGCATTACTGTTTTTGTATTTGCCTAAGTAGCCGGCCTAATCAATAAAACCCACATATTGACCCATCTGGATTTCAGGATTCATTAAAAATTGCAATTCGAAATGGGTGATATTATCTGGTTTCCTTACCTTTTATGAAAATCTGCAAAATGAAATCAGTATGCACTTCTGTTTTGGTCTTTATGTTTTTTATGGTGCACGCCCAGCCCATTACCTCAAAATTTCCTAAAGAATTTAATGAACATGGAAATAAAAGAGTGGATAATTACTACTGGCTGAACACCCCGGATTCATTTACCATCAGTCACTTGCAAATAGAAAATGCTTACCTGGAAGCCTACATGAAACCAACCGGGGCCTTGCAGGATAAATTGTATAAAGAGATTGTGGGTCGCATGGAACAAAAAATGGAATCATTGCCTGTAAAAAGCAATGGCTACTGGTATTATTCCCGGTTCGAAAACGGCGCACAATACCCGAAATATTTTCGAAGAAAAAATAATATGCAGGCCAAAGAGGAGTTGATTCTTGATGTACCAGATCTTGCAAAAGACCATAATATATTCCTGGTATGGAATCGGAGGGTGAGTCCCGACAACCGCTACATGGCCTATGCAGTTGATACAACCGGTTCAAGAAGAGGCACGCTATTTATCAAAGATCTACACACCGGGAAATTATTAAAAGAAGTGGTCTATCCAATGTCCGGCAGCCTGGCCTGGTCTTCTGATAGTAAAATACTGTTTTATACAATTGCTGATAAAACAGTGCGTAGTTACAAAGTGATGCAGCACATCATTGGCACCGATCAAAAAACAGACAAAGAAATTTATACAGAAAATGATGTAACCTTCAGCATTGGCCTTTCTGCTTCGCAGGACAATCGCTATATTTTTATTATTTCAAATTCAACAGATGTTTCAGAAGCACGGTTTATTGATGCTACCCAACCTGGAAAAGCACCTGTGTTGATCCAGGAAAGACAAAAAGGCCTGAAATATTTTCCTTCTTATTATGGGGGTAATGTTTTTTATTTATACACCAATAAGGATGCAATAAATTTTAAGGTGGTAAACACGCCGGTTGCCGATCCATCATTAAAAAACTGGAAAGATATTGTACCGCATAAAGCGGATGAATTTATTGATGAATATTACGTACTAAAAAATCACCTGGTGGTGCAGTCTAAAAAAGGAGGGCTACCCAAGATCACCATCACCAACAGGAACAACAACCAAACGCACGATCTTGTATTTTCAGAGGAAGCATTTATTACTGAAATGTCGATGGCTACTGATGAATGGAGTTCAGACAGTATCCGTTTTTATTATGCCTCCCTGACAACGCCGGGATCAGAGTTTTCCTATAATTTAAATTCGAAGCAAAAGAAGTTATTAAAGCAGCAAAAAGTTGAAGGTGGATTTGATGCAAGTGCCTATCAAACCAAAAGGATCTGGAGCAAAGCCACTGACGGTACAAACATTCCGGTAACACTTGTTTACAGAAAAGATAATTTTAAAAAAGATGGCAGTAATCCTTTGATGCTTTTTGCCTATGGATCGTATGGGGCATCATCAAATCCCTATTTCAACAGTGCCATATTCAGCCTGCTGGATCGTGGTTTTGTCTATGGTATTGCACACATCCGGGGCGGACAGGAATTAGGCCGTGAATGGTATGAAGCAGGGAGACAACTGAAAAAGAAAAACACATTTACTGATTTTATTGATGTTGCACAGCACCTGGTGAATGAAAAATATACAGCATCAGACAAGCTGTTTGCCAATGGTGGTTCAGCAGGCGGCATGCTGATGGGCGCTATTACAAATATGCGCCCCGATCTTTTCCGTGGCATCATTGCAGAAGTTCCTTGGATGGATGTGATCAGCGATATGTTTGATCCGAATATTCCATTGGTGACACTCGAATACGACGAATGGGGCAATCCAAATGACAAGGAATTTTATCAGTATATGTTAAGCTGGTCTCCACTTGATAATGTAAAGCCTGCTCAGTACCCTTCCATTCTGGCAACCGGGGGTTTACATGATACACAGGTGCCCTATTTTTCTCCGGCTAAATGGGTAGCGAAGGTCAGGGAATTCAACCTTGGAAAAAATCCTGTTCTTTTAAAAACCAATATGGAAGCAGGGCATGGAGGTGCTTCAGGCAGATTTGAAAGGCAGAAACTCACTGCTTTAAAATTTGCGTTTGCCTTGCATGAAATGGGATGGGATGAAGAGAAGAAACAATTTAGGTACAAAGGATTTTAAATTATATTAACCCGCTTTGCTGCGGGTTTTTTTATGAGGTTTTCTTATAACTGCTTTTGCGGGAACTAAAATATCTGTCGGCCCGCAGTAGTATGGAAAATTCAATGAAGACCCCAGTCCCATGCAACACTGTTAGATGAAATTTCTTTTTCAAAATTCAATTTAAGGAGATGGAGATTCATGAAGCCTTCAACAAAATTAAATAAGTTCCAGCCACCAATCATTCTATCGGAAAGTAAATAACCTGAGCAGTCAATATCTTTTCTATTAAAAGTTTCCCAAGCCTTGCGATTCCTAAAAGTACCACCAACGCGACGTTACAAAATTCAAACCTGCTGAGTTCCTCCTTGTTGTTTACCTCAGGTCCGGAAATTGATTGTTTGAAAAGAAAAATAAATGAAGACAGGAATCGGAAAGAAAATTTGGGCTATTGCTGAGGGTTATATTCCTTCAGAAAGCACAGGTCCAGAACCTGCTATGACGAGCCATGAAACCGCGTGCATCCTCAATACAAATGAAGCAGCAGCCAGGGTCCAAATCATGCTCTATTTTAAAGATAAAGATCCGGTTGGGCCTTATCATGTTATAGTGCCTGCCCAGAGAACCCTGCATCTCCGTTTCAATGACCTGGAAGATCCTGCACCTGTTCCTTTGGATACCGACTATGCCAGTGTGTTCATTGCAGACCAGCCTATCGTTGTGCAACATACGAGGCTTGATTCAAGACAGGCAGCAAATGCCCTATTGTCCACCATTGCTTTTTCCGCCAATGAATGATATGACCCAACAACACTGGTACCAGAATGCCGTTTTTTATTCCCTCGACGTTGAAACATTTTATGATTCCAATGGCGATGGAATAGGTGACTTTCCCGGGCTCCTGCAAAAGCTGGATTATCTTGCTGGACTTGGTATCAATTGTATCTGGCTGCTTCCATTTTATCCATCACCCAACCGGGACAATGGTTATGATGTAATGGATTATTATAGTGTTGACCCTTCCCTTGGCACATTGGGCGACTTTACCATTTTCATGGAAAAAGCCAATCTCCTGGGTATTCGCGTGCTTATCGATCTTGTAGTAAACCATACTTCGATTCTTCATCCCTGGTTTCGTGACGCAAGAAAACATAAAGATTCACCCTACCGCGATTATTATATCTGGTCTGATGAACCAAAATCTTTTCAAAGGAAAAATCTCATGCTGAAGGGCGAAGAAGATACCATGTGGTCCTATGATGATGCTGCATGCCAGTATTACCTGCACAGGTTTTATAAAGAACAGCCAGACCTTAACCTTGGCAATCCCGCGGTGCGCGAAGAGATATTAAAGATCATGGGATTCTGGTTGAAACTTGGTGTAAGTGGTTTGCGTGTTGATGCCGCTGAGATCATGATAGAAGATTATGGGCAGGATGATGTTGATCCCAAAGAACTATACAGTTTCTTTAATGATATGCGCAGTTACGCACTTTCAAAAAAACGGGATGCCATTCTTCTTGCCGAGGTAAATGGAGATCCGAAAAAAATGAGTGCATTTCTCGATGACGGAAACCGTGTGCAGATGATTTTTAATTTTTATCTGAACCAGCATATTTTTCTTTCACTTGTAAAAGGCAACGCAAACATCCTTGCAGAGGCAATGAATGCATTACCCGCACTTCAGGCCGACAACCAGTTCCTTAATTTTTTGCGGCATCACGATGAACTGAATCTAAAACTTCTCCAGGACCAGGATATGAATGCGGTGCTGGATGCACTTGCGCCGGAAGAAAATATGCGCATTTTCGGATATGGCATACGCAGGCGTTTGGCTACAATGTTCCAGGGTCACATTGGCATGCAAAAACTTGCCTACAGCCTTCTTTTCAGCATGCCTGGAGTACCCATGCTGCGTTATGGAGATGAGATCGGAATGGGTGATGATCTTTCACTGAATGGAAGAACCAGTGTGCGCACACCGATGCAATGGTCAAAGCAAAGAAATGGTGGCTTTTCGGATGCAGATGAAAAAGATCTGGTACACCCTGTGATCAGGGAGAACAGCTTTGGATATGAAACCATCAATGTAATGCAGGCACAACACGATGATTCTTCTTTACTAAGCTGGGTTGAAAAACTGGTTACAACCAGGAAACAGGTGCCGGAGATTGGTATTGGTAAGCTGGAAGTTTTACTGTCAAAAAATAAACCTTTGCTGATACATGCTTATGCATCGAAAAATGAAAAAATATATTTCATTCACAACCTTTCTGATCAGCATATAAATTGCAACCTCATTGAATCAGGAATTGAAAAGGGTGAAGTTTTTGATGTATTCAGTGACCGTGAATTCAATAACGATACTGAACAAGAGATGTGCATCAATAGTTATGGTTACCGCTGGTTCCGGGTCGAAAAAAATAATGCATGATAGGATATCATGCTTCCCATGAACAATTCATCCCTTCTGAATTATTAAATCTGGTTCATCTTGCAGAGGCTTCTGGTTTTATTATGACCCGTGGCGGGCAAATATTTTTGAGGGCTCTGTACTTGCCGATCTTTGACAGGTGAAACATTTCGATGCGCTTGGTGAATGGGTTCATACGCACAGATGAATGAAGTGGTACGCATATCAAATGATGTGCAGCAACATATTGACTGGATCGAACAGAAAAAAAACTTGGTTTTTAAAGGATCATCCTGCATAATGTTGGCAAAAACCAGAAACATTCATCGAGGTATTTGGAGAAAAAGTATTGACTTTTGTATAAATGAAATTCCTGTTGGAGTTATTTTATAAAGACAATTATGTTTGAACATTTTTTAATTTAATAACACCTGGAACTGCAGAATATATGCGCCTTTCCTGTCGGTCTTTGTTGCTTCAAATTCATTTGGTAGTTGTTGGTAAACAGGACGGCTCTGGTAAGCAGCGGTTAATTTTGCTGCATGGTTTTTTAATAACCAGCTGATGCCCGCATCCCAGAAAAGCATATTTTCTTTTAACCTGTCATAGTCTGCCCACTGCAACGATACATAAGGCAGAAAGGAAGTAGTACCCACAAGGTTATTTTTTGTTTTATATCCCAGCTGCCCATAAACAATATGACCGGTGCCAAAAGCGGGAAAGCCTGTGCCACTGCCATTTAAGATCTGCGGATTGTTTGATCCATTCGCAGGATTCATAGGCGCCAGGTTTCTTGAATACCCGTTCCCAAAATCAGAATAAACATAAGCTCCATAAAAATTGAAAGCATTGCCTCCTGTTCCAATCGGTGCATCATAAAAAAAATCTGCAGCAAAATTTTTAAGCGCTGAAAAAGTAGTATCTCCCTGCTCCAGTCGCCACATTGCTTCAGGCTGCACCTGGAAACCAGCTCCTATATTGAATATTTTTTTTGTTCCAAGGTAAGTACCTGTAGTATAAGCTGTGACATTGCTTTCCTGGTCAAGAAACTGGTACTGAAAATATCCCTGCCACTGCATTTCAGGAGGCAGTGCCGAAAAATTTGAATATAAAGTTGGTGTGCTCACATAACCGGAGGAGCGCTGCACGGCCATTGGACTGCTCATCAGCACCCTGTAATCCAGTTTGCCCAGTTTGCCTTTGGCAAATACACTCAGCTTTCTTAAAAACTGGTCGGTAACATCATTTGTATTTTGTTCAAACAGTGGCGCATCCACACCCAAAATACTGCCTGCAGAAGGAGAGGCGAATCGCGTAAGCCCGCTCCATCCCGTTAAACCCATTCCCAAAGAAAGTTTGTTGTTGATAACTTCATATTCTCCATGAATGTCGTGGATGAAAAAACCAGTTTTACGCTCAGACAGGTAATTAAAATTATTCATTCCGAACTGCGCATAAATAAAAACGCGGTCTGCAATCTTTCCAAATGCCTGAAGGCGGGCACGCCGGATGCCAATATCAGTAACCGATTTCTTTTCATTTCCATAAACCAGGGAGCCCTGGTTTAGATTGGCATACCTAAGCCAGGCTTGTGACAATAGGGAGAATTTAAAATAATGACGCCCATCTTCATTTAGCCTGAATCTGGCCTCTCCCTGCCCTGATGCATTGCCACAAATGCAGCATAACAGTATCGTAATGAAATAATTAGCCTTCATATCACCCATTTTTGGTTTCGCTCCGCAAGATATAGGAAAATGAAAAAATCGGCCTGGACGTTAAGATTGTTAACCACATGTAGAAAAGAATACATACAATTATTTTTCCATTATCACCGATTGCTTTACCTTCTGCCACAGAAATAGGAATGCTCGTCCTATAAACCAAACAATAGCAATCAATGGAACCGCAAGTGCTGCGCACATCAGAAAACAAAACTTTTTTAAGTGAAAAGTTTTTAATGGACAAAGCCATTCTCCCACTTGTGAAAGAAAGCATTATTATTATTGATGTGAACTGTACGATACTGCTGATCAATGAATCGGCACAACTCCTGATCAGATCCATTATCGGTAATACCTACGAAATTAGCGATTGTTTATATGCTATGCCCTTGGGGGATGCTTCCGTTTTCCGGGATCATTTGCATACATCGCTGCATGGAGAATCCACTTCCTTTGAGCAACATATTATTTCGGAGGATAACGGTTTCTGGATCAGCTGTTCTTTCATGCCATTAAGAATTCAGGATCAGGTAAGTGGTGTTTCTATTTTGATTGAGGATGTTTCATTAAGCAAGAAACTGGAAGAGGAAGAACAAAAAAGAAAGAAGGCTGAAGAAGCCAGCCATATTTCCAGGGTAATGTTTGAGCTGTTTGTTGAAAATGCGCCGCTGCGTGCATGGATCACAGATATCTCCGGCAATGTATTGTTCATGAACCAGCAATACCTAAATGCATTTGGTTTCGATAAATCAAAACTGGGGTCTAACCTTTTCGACCTTTTTCCGGAAAGTCTTGTGATGAATTATATCCGCGAGATCCGCAAGGTGCATAAAACCCAATTGATTTCTGAAACCATCAGTCAGGGCTTCAGGGATGATGGAACAAAAGGTTATTTTAAAATATCGAGATTCCCCATGAAGTCTGCCGGGCAGGACATGGTTGGTGGCTGGGCCATTGACATTACGGAAGAAAGAGACCTTCAGAAAAAACTTGTGGTGAATGAATTCCGCAAAAAGCAGGAGATCGTGCGTTCCATCATTGAAGCCCAGGAGAACGAAAGAATGGCGCTGTCCCGCGAATTGCATGATAATGTAAACCAGATATTATCCTCCTGCCAGCTGATGCTGGAAATGGCGAAAGACAAAAATGATACAGCTGAAGTGCTGGTGGTGAAGTGCTACGAAAATCTAAAGACCGCAATACAGGAGATCCGCAGCATCAGTCATAAGTTAAATCCGTCTGCCATCCAGGACATTGGATTGTCGGAAGCCATAGAAGAATTGATCCAGAATGTGAATTGTTCAGGAAAGGTCAAGGTAAGTTTTAAAAGCAGCAAAGGGCGCAACTATTCCCATTTGCTTAATGAAGACAAGATCGCAATTTTCAGAATTTTACAGGAAGTACTGAACAACATCATTAAACATGCTGGTGCAACAAAAGTGACCATTCACATCCTGTATTTTGATGGTAAGGTTTGTATCAAAGTACATGATAATGGAAAGGGTTTCAATCTGAATAAAGTAAAGAAAGGCCTCGGATTGCGCACCATTCAGCACCGGATCGCCTATTACCATGGTAAATTTCTGATCGAATCTGCACCGGGTATGGGCTGTAAATTAAAGATCATTCTTTATACAGGCCAATCATTACTGGAAGTGTAATGTTTCAAACAGTGGCAGGTGAAGAATCTTCCACCTGATGAATTATTTTATTTAACAATTATAACCAAGCTAATATCAAAAATTATGGAAAGTAAATCTTTCTTTAAAGCAGGCGTTCTTGCTTTATTTCTTGTAGCTGCTTTTGTCATTTCATGGGAGCTGTTCTGGCGCAGCAAAGGCGCACCCGTTTCTTTTAATGATGATGAAGCCCTTTGGGCGAAAAGCAGGGCAGAGATCTATCTTCCTTCGGACAAGTCCACTGTATTTATCGGCTC
This sequence comes from Chitinophagales bacterium 33-2, assembly GCA_002050435.1. Classification (GTDB taxonomy): domain Bacteria; phylum Bacteroidota; class Bacteroidia; order Chitinophagales; family Chitinophagaceae; genus Flavisolibacter. Next base: position 16,215 of record MWYV01000034.1, read on the forward strand.
ATCCAGGATCAAATTTGACCTGGATATTCCAACCTGGGAAAAACTCACTGGTGAAAAAGCGATCCAGTTATCCATGGTTGGCACCAATCCTGTTCCCCTTTTGGAGGACCTTGCAGACGACCCTGAATTCAAAGGCAAATTAATTGTTGATGTTACAGAACCTTTGTTCTTTTCCCTTGGCCCGCAAGCTTCCTCCTCAGCTCTTGAAGGGATCGAATATTTTAAAAACCAGACACCCTCGCAGAAATTCAGTTCCAAAATCAATCATGCGCTGGAAGCTAATTTTGTTTTCCTTGAAGAAGGAAAATATTCTGTTACGGCCCTGCTCGAAGATCTCGAACTGGAAAACAGGAAAGATGTATTTCGATTTCCTCCATTTCCAAAAGGTTTTGAAGTAACCAATTATAACCGGCAGACCTTTATGACGCAGGATTTTATGAATGATTCAATACAGGTGCAACGGCAGACGGCCATCTGGATGGGACTTGGAAAGCTTTTTAAAACACCACCCATTAAAGGCGATACACTTCAGCAATATTTTACCAGGATAAAAAAGGCCACAGACAAAATAAAGGAAAGAGGTGGAAAAGTTGTTTTTGTGAGAACACCAGCAAGTGGTCCTATGGAAGCGGGCACTAAAGCCGGTTTTCCAAGAAATGTCTACTGGGATCAATTGCTTTCTTTTACCTCCACACAGGGCGTACATTACGAAGACGATCCGGGAACAGCGTCTTTTATCTGCCCCGAGATGTCGCACCTCAGTCCGGCCGATGCCATTGTTTACACGCAACACCTGGTAAAAACTTTAAGTGCTGGACAGGGCGGCTCTTTTTTTACACCAAAATTTAAATGAACCACCATGCTTTTTAATTCATATACATTCATTGTTTTCTTTTTAATCCTGCTGGTGTTGCACAATGCAACAAAGCTTCCATGGAAGATCAAAAAAACAAATCTTCTTCTGGCCAGCTATTTATTCTATGCAGTGTGGAACCCGCCTTTTGTTATTTTGTTGTGGCTTTCTACTGTTGTTGATTTTGTTGTTGGTAAAAAACTGTTTCATACAGAAGGAAAAACAAAAAGAAGATCGTTGCTTGTGGTCTCCCTGGTATTGAACCTGGGAATGCTTGCGTTTTTTAAATACGGTGGATTCCTGCTCGAAAATTTTACACTGCTTGCAAATGCAATGGGATTTAATTATCAGCCTGCCAAACCAAGTATTATTTTACCTGTGGGTATTTCTTTTTATACTTTTCAAACCCTTTGCTATACATTGGATATGTATAAAAAGCGCATTACACCGGAAAAATCGTTTCTGGATTTTGCCCTCTTTGTAACTTTTTTCCCGCAGCTGGTTGCAGGACCGATTGTGCGACCTGCACAATTACTGCCGCAATTTAAAACGCCACGCACGGCAAATGCAGCCCAATTATTAAAAGGTTTGTTTTTGTTGTCACTTGGTTTGTTTATGAAAGTGGTTATGGCCGATACGATGCTTGCAGAACCAGCCGACCAGGTATTTGGCGCCTCGGGCTCATTAACTGCCCTCGATGCATGGTTAGGAGTGCTGGCTTTTTCGGGACAGATATTTTTTGATTTTGCAGGATATTCTACTTGCGCCATTGGTATTGCAGCCTGTATCGGGTTCAGCCTTCCCGATAATTTCAGGTATCCTTACGCGGCTATTGGTTTTTCTGATTTCTGGCGCAGGTGGCACATTACCCTTTCGTCATGGTTAAGAGATTATTTATACATTGGATTGGGTGGAAACAGGAACGGAGCCATAAGAACCTATGCCAACCTGATGATGACCATGCTGCTGGGCGGGTTATGGCATGGCGCTTCGTGGACCTTTGTGGTATGGGGCGCATTGCATGGCAGTTTTTTATGCGTGGAAAGAATGTTCAGGCCCAAACCAGCACAGACCGGCGCAGTTCAAGAGGAAACATCAATGGAAGAGGTATCAGCAGTGATCAAATCAGCATCATTTGCACCTGCATTTTTTCAAAAGCGAAAAGTGAAATTATTTTTTGCTGCCATGCTCACGTTTTTTCTTGTGAATGTTACCTGGGTATTTTTCAGGTCGAATGATTTTTCAACTGCCTGGCGGTTGCTGGGATCCATGTTTGGTTTGTCGGAAGGAGCGCCTGTGCTGCCTACCATTAATATAATTAAGGTAACTGTGGTAACGATTGCACTGGTGGCAACCCATTGGGTAATGCGCAATACCAGCGTTATGGAAGTGGCGCAAAAAACACGGTGGTGGGTAGTTGGTGTGGTTTGGGCTTTTATGCTGATCGCGCTGATCCTAAGCCAGAAAAGCAGCGATTCATTTATTTATTTCCAGTTTTAAAAAACAACACATTTAGTAAAAGAAAAACGAGCACAAGGCTCGTTTTTCTTATTTCTTCGAAGGGATCTTTAATTTCCATCCTGGATGGATCAGGTCAGGATTTTTTACCTGGTCTTTATTGGCTTCATAGATCTCTTTCCAGCTCACACCATATTTCTGTCCGATCTTGGAAAGACTGTCGCCGGCTACCACGGTATATTCCTCGCTACCTGTGTCATTTGACGAACCTGATGCCTGAATATTCATGATCAGGTCACCTGCACGGTAATCGGGATCAATGCGTCCATAGATCTCCCATAACTGCTTTTTTACATCTTCCGACGGCGCATTGCCATCTATATACAAAACATTTCCTTCCTGTCTTACCTGGAGGTTGCTGACACCCTGCTGGGTAGCTGCATCGATCAGTTGCTGGTATTTACCACGTAATGAACCTGTTTGCTGTGACATTGTTATTTATTTTTAATGACTAACTGGTTATCGATTCTTTTTGGTCTGAGTGCATTCATATCCATCATCAGCTGTTGCAATTTTTCCGGACTTTCAATAGTACCTCTCAGTGTAATGATACCTTCATTTACATCAACGTTTACACCGCTGTAACGGTCTGCAGTTTGTTCTGCACTGGAGCGGAGCGGCGCATCATCTGTTACCTGCACCTGCGCGATCTGGATGTTGTTCACTACTTTTTTTACGCCGTCAATTTCCTTTACTGTTTTTTCAGCATTGGTTCTGCAGGTTTCATCTGCACAAGAGCCTGTAAGTGTTACTGCACCATCATTTACCATGGCACTGACGCCTGCAAGTGCCGGATCGTTTTGGGTCTTTGAATTAAATGCTGTCTGGATATCACCATCGCGGTTCTTGTTCTTGCATGAAACAGATAATACCATTGTCATCATTATGAACAATGCATACACCCATCTTCCGGTCAAAGCTTTCATCATTTTTAAAAATTTAATTTGAATTACTATTTGATGCAAAATCCATTCCCCGCGTACAGACCCCTCTGCTTAAGCGTCTTCTTTATCCTGCTTTATAAAGGGGAGGAACGAATAAATCCCATAATGCTAAAAATATTAGTAATTTGGCCGCAGGTTTGTAACCCAGGAATTATGTTCATTTCAGCACACAGAACGATCGCCCACCTTGACCTCGACGCTTTTTTTGTAAGCGTGGAATGCCTGAAGAATCCGGCACTCAGAGGGAAGCCTCTGCTGGTAGGAGGACGGAGCGACCGTGCCGTAGTGGCGGCCTGCAGCTACGAAGCGCGCCGGTTTGGAGTGCATTCAGCCATGCCAATGAAACTGGCCCGGCGCCTGTGCCCCGAAGCCATGATCATTAGCGGTGATATGGAAAGCTATAGTAAATATTCGCGCGTGGTTACGGATATTATTGCTGATAGAGTGCCGCAGTTTGAAAAAGCTTCTGTAGATGAATTTTATATAGACATGACGGGCATGGATAAATTTTTTGGTTGCAGCCTGTACACCCGGGAATTAAAAAAAGCCATTACCAGTGAAACAGGCCTGCCCATTTCTTATGCCATCGCCACCAATAAACTGGTAAGCAAGGTGGCTACCGGCGAAGCCAAACCCAATGGCCAGCTGGAGATCCCGTTTGGAAATGAAAAAAAATTTCTTGCACCACTGGCAGTGGATAAACTTCCCATGGTCGGATCCAAAACCTCAGCGCTCTTCAGGCAAATGGGTGTGCGCACCATCAAAACGCTGAGCGAGATACCAGTAGAGATGATGGAAAACCTGATGGGAAAAAATGGCATTGAACTCTGGCGGCGCGCAAACGGAATTGATGACACCCCTGTTGTTCCTTACAGTGAACAAAAAAGCATCAGCACCGAAACCACTTTTGAAACAGATACCATCGATATCAGTTTCATGCAGGCAAAAATGGTGCAGATGACAGAAAAGATCGCCTATGAACTGCGCCAGCAAAATAAACTCACAGGTTGTGTAAGTCTTAAAATAAGGTACTCCAATTTCGATACCATCACAAAGCAGGTGCGCATTTCCTACACAGCGCTGGATGATGTGCTGATTGAGACCGTGAAGACCCTGTTCACCAAACTATACGACCGCCGTTTGCTGGTTCGGCTTTTAGGCGTGCGCTTTATGCACCTCGTTCCAGGTAATTACCAGATCTGCCTTTTTGATGATCGTGATGATATGATCAGGCTGTACCAGGAAATGGACAAGCTTAACGGAAGGTTTGGTAAATACATGGTGATGCGTGCAAGTGGATTTTTAAAATAAGATCATGTACCTGAATTGCAAAACATATTTTTCATACCGCTATGGTACGTTCAGTACCGAAGCGCTGGTAAATGAAGCTGCCGAAAAAGGCGCAAGCGCCATGGCACTCACCAATATCAACAACACATCTGACTGGTGGGATTTTTTTACCTTATGCCACGAAAAAGGCATCAGGCCTGTGCTGGGCGCGGAAATAAGAAACGATGATGAATTGATGTTCATCCTTCTTGCAAAAAACAAGGCCGGGTTGCTGGAGATCAACCGCTACCTTTCGCACCATCTTCAGCATAAGGAAATATTTAAAGAAACGCATTGGACTGAAAACATCTGGGTGATCTATCCTTTGGGAAAAAAACAACCCTCATTGCTTGCACCCAATGAAAAGATAGGGCTGCGTGTGTCGGAAGTGAATAAAATATTTTCTGCTGATAAAAACCTCCTTTCCAGGTTTGTAGTTTGCCAGGCTGTAACTTATAAGGATAAGAAAGGCTACAACCTTCACAGGCTGCTGCGGGCCATTGACAAAAACATCGTTTTAAGCAGGCAGGAAACTGCATCGATCGCGGCAGCAGATGAATATTTTCTTTCACCCGCTGAAATTTTAAAAGCTTTCAGACAGTATCCCCTCATTGTGACCAATACCCTGCAGTTGCTCGACAGCTGCAGTTATGAAGTGGATCTTTTTACCGACAAGAACAAAAAAGTTTTTTCATCCACCGCAGAAGATGACCGGATCCTGCTCGAGAAACTCGCCATTGATGGTTTGCATTACCGCTATGGAAAAAAGAATAAGGAAGCAGACCGCCGTGTAAAAAAAGAACTGAAGATTATTAATGATCTTGGCTTCAATGCGTATTTCCTGATCACATGGGATGTGATCCGTTATGCACAGAGCCGCGGATTTTATTATGTGGGAAGAGGCTCAGGAGCCAATTCAATTGTTGCTTACTGCCTTCAGATCACGGATGTGAACCCGATTGATCTTGATCTTTATTTTGAAAGATTTCTCAATCCCTACCGCACCTCACCACCGGATTTTGATATTGATTTCAGCTGGCAGGACAGGGATGAAGTGATCGATTATATTTTCAAACGTTATGGTAAAGACCATGTGGCGCTGCTTGGCATGTACAGTACCTTCCAGTACAGGGCCGTTGTTCGTGAACTGGCAAAGGTTTTCGGACTTCCCAAATCAGAGATTGATGAATTGACTTCCAATCCCAAAGCAACATTAAAGGAAGATAAATACCAGAAATACATTCTTTACTATGGTGAACTTTTAAAAAATTTTCCCAATCATTTATCCATTCACCCTGGAGGAATGCTGATCAGCGAAGAACCTGTTTGCCAGTACACTGCACTCGATCTTCCACCAAAAGGATTTGCCACAGCGCAGATCGATATGTTTGTTGCAGAAAAAGTTGGATTGTATAAACTCGATATTCTTTCACAGCGCGGGCTGGGGCACATCCGAGAAACCATTAAGCTGGTAAAAGAAAATCATAGCATCTCCATTGATATAAGAGAAGTGGAACAATTCAAAAAAGATAAAAAAGTGGCAGAACAAATCAGGCGTGCGGACACTATCGGCTGTTTTTATATTGAAAGTCCTGCCATGCGTCAACTGCTGTTTAAATTAAAATGCGGGGATTATGTAACACTGGTAGCAGCCAGTTCCATCATTCGCCCCGGCGTTGCACAATCAGGTATGATGCGCGAATACATTTACCGATTTCACAATCCTGGTAAATTTGAATACCTGCATCCAAAGATGAAAGAACTGCTGGAAGAAACCTATGGCGTGATGGTGTACCAGGAAGATGTGATCAAGGTGGCGCATCATTTTGCAGGGCTGGATATGGGAGAGGCCGATGTGTTGCGAAGAGCGATGAGCGGAAAATACAGGGGAAGAAAAGAGTTTGAAGCGATCCGTGAAAAGTTTTTTGAAAATTGCCGCACAATAGGTCATACGGATGACATTGCAAAAGAAGTTTGGCGTCAAATAGAAAGTTTTGGAGGTTACTCTTTTTCAAAAGCCCATTCGGCTTCGTTTGCAGTGGAAAGCTACCAGAGTCTTTACCTTAAAACATATTTTCCACGCGAGTTTATGGTAGCTGTGATCAACAACTTTGGTGGTTTTTATGATACTGAATTTTATTTCCATGAATTAAGAAGGGCAGGAGGTGTGGTGCATGCGCCTTGCGTGAATAACAGTGATGAACTCACCAATATTAGTGGCAGCGATGTACATATAGGTTTTATTCACGTGAAACAACTGGAAAAGAAGACCATTGAAAAAATACTCGATGAAAGAAATACAGGCGGCGCTTATATGCACCTCCAGGATTTTATTGAGCGAACATCAACAGGCATGGAACAACTGAATATGCTGATCAGGATCGGCGCGCTGCGGTTTACAGGAAGGAATAAAAAAGAACTGCTTTGGGAAGCCAATTTTCTGCACAAACATGTAAAACAAAAAACGGCAGTGGGAAATGCTTTGTTTGCCTCAAAGCCATTGAACTTTAGTTTGCCGAAGCTTGAACAAACCGCTCTGGAAGATGCAATGGATGAAATGGAGCTGCTGGGATTTCCGCTTTCCGATCCGTTTGGTCTTGTGGATGCAGAGCTGCATATTTTTATTCCCGCACGCGAACTGAAAGATTACCTGGGAAAACAGGTGGAAGTAATTGGTTATTATGTTACCGAAAAACCTGTGGTTACCATTAAAAAACAGTTGATGCAGTTTGGTACCTTTCTCGACCAGGAGGGCAACTGGCTGGATACCGTGCACTTTCCTGATGTAGCGAACAGATCGCCGCTCATCGGTAAAGGATTTTATCACATGAAAGGAAAAGTGGTAGAAGACTTCGGTGTATTTGTTGTTGAAGTGGCGTGGATGAAAAAGTTAGGAAGAAAAGTAGTTCAATAATAAAACAACAGAAAACCTTCCGCTAGAAACAAATAGGATTTAAAAAATATAAAACCAACTCTTAAAAACAAGGTTTATGATTGCTTCAATTGCAGCACCCTGATCTTTTTAAAAGCAGTTTGCCTTGCATTATAAAAACTGAAAAGTGTGCGGCCAAAAAATTTCACGGGCCAGTCTAGCAGCACATCTTTCTCATTCCGGGCAAATTTTGCTTTTTTGATATCTGCAAGATCAACTTCAACAGGAATCACCAGAACATTTTTCATGTTATTGGCAAAGCGCACATCAAGCGCTTCGTTCTCCAGCGTATCTGCAAAATCCACAAGGTCATCTTCAAAATCTTCCGCATCAATAAAAGCAAGCATAGCGGCGCCTCCCTGCATTAAAAGCATGTTTTGCTTCACCGTTTTTGTAGTATCGACAGAACAGGAAAAGAAAAAATCAAAAGGCGTTCCGGATCGTTCAGAAGAAAGGATTAAAAACCCTGTTTGTGTTTTGTCCTGGGCTAACAATCCACAGGATAGCAAAAGAAAATGGAAGAATAGTATCGGTTTCATACCCGGATTTTTGGATGAACCGAAGATAGAATAAATTTTTTTAATCACTTTCCCAGGTAAATCATGTTTGCAGCGATCTGCGGGCAACAAAAAAGCCTCCCGCAGATTACGCAGATTTTCGCTGATGGATCTTCTGCGTTCATCCGCGATATCTGCGGGCAACAATAGGAAGGTACTGGTGTCAAATAGATCCAGGGTTTCTCACCAAAAGAAATTCCAGGCCTAATCTTATCACATTTGGGTGGCTGCCGCGCCTCATTGCTCCTGTTTGTAACTTGAAGAATCATCATACCTAAGATGGAGCAATTCAGCGCCTCAGGACTTTTAAATAACCAGAGCGCGGGGTGTTGCACCTGTCTTATCATACGGAGGGCTCTCTTGCGCAATCACCCTAAGACAACTTGTAACCGATACTGCTCCGCATTGATTGCGCTTGAATTTTTGCCTGCCCACCGAAGCGAAGCGCAGGAGGGGCCACCTTTTTTTTCAAGAAAAAAGGTGGAAGATGCATTTATCATAGCGCTGCTGTCCGGCAAGAAACTCCATTAGGTTATTGCAACTGCAAAATCTAAGGCCCGGTTTAAGTAATCATCAACAACGCCAGATCCATTGCGCGTTTCATCGAAATCAAATAATTTTCCCCGGACAGCAATGATTGACCATTGACCATTCACTGCTCTCCGGCATTGTGCATAAAGCAACGTGAGCAATAAAAACTGAGGATTTAATTGCTAATTTGCATATTTAATTTGAACTTTTTAACAGGTTAAACAAGGAGGTTGCCATTCACATAATTTTATCATTTGCGCCGCAGGAAATAATAGTAAATTCCTGCCTTGAAACGCTGGTTATCCTTAATTTTCGCCCTCATTTTTTTCAGCACCATTTTGGAAGCCCAAAACCTGAACGGGTATTGGAAAGGTACGCTTACCATGACCGGTGGATGTTTTCCTGTAAACCATATTGAACTTCAGATCAAAATAAAAGGCAATGAGGTCTGGGGTGATTCCTATCACTATCTTGATGTAAACAATTATGTGAAAAAAGATTTCAGAGGAAGTTACGATCCTGAAACAAAAAAGCTGATTGTGCAGGAAGGATTGGTCACCACTTTTAAAATAAGGCCCGACTGCCAGGTATGTATAAAAAGATACGAACTTACTTACAGCACCAATGGTACACAGGAAATCCTTACTGGAGGATGGACCGGCCATATTATGAACTCCCGTATCCGTTGCCAGGATGGTTCTATTGTTCTTTCCCGGATTAAAGAATCCGTGTTTCGTGAAATTCCTGAAATTGCTGTGGATACCGGGCAACTGCGACTTGATTTTTATGATAATGCGGAAGTGGATGGTGATTCCATAACGGTGCGGGTAAACGGACAAACCATTCTCACCCACCAGCGGCTTTCAACCAAACCCATAACTGCTTTTGTGACCATTGACCAGAACAATCCATTCCAGGAAGTGGAGATGGTAGCAGAAAACCTGGGATCTATTCCTCCAAACACTGCCATTCTCATTGTTACCGCAGGAAAAGACCGTTACCAGTTATTTTTGTCATCTACGGAAGAAAAATCAGCCAGGGTAAGATTTGTTTATGATCCTGACCGGCGGGGTCGTATGAACAGCGAGCGGTAAGGCTGGCATAAGAGTTTTATACTTTCCAGCATGCGTAGCACTGCTCATATTAAATCACACCCGATTCACCCCATTCTGGTTCCCTTTCCTATTGCATTTCTTATCGGTAGTTTTCTTTTTGATCTGTATGGGTTTGTCTTTAAAGAACCGGCTTTATATCAAACTTCATTTTATATGCAGGTTGCGGGGATAGGCTTTGCAGTTCTTGCAGCCATTCCCGGGTTGATTGACCTGAATAAAACTGTGCCTCCTGATAGTTCTGCAAGAAAGAGAGGCATCCGGCATGGCATCCTCAATACACTCATGCTCATTATTTTCACAATTGCCTGGTTCTACAGAAAAGGAGATAATGCAGATATGCGCATTTTGCTTCTGATGGAATTTACAGGATCCATTCTCTTATTTATTGCTGGATGGATGGGAGGCACCCTTGTTTACCGTAACCAGATCGGTGTTGACCGCAGATATGCGCATTCAGGCAAATGGAAGGAAGTATTTATTCCCGATGATGCACCGGAAACTTTTGCTGTTGAAGGAGCAGAGGATCTTAAGTACAACCAAATGATCCTGGTACATAAAGGAGACAAAAGAATGGTGCTGGCACTTACAGAAAATGGTTTTGTTGCGTTTGACGACCGTTGTCCCCATAAAGGAGCATCACTTGCAGCAGGAGCCATTATGTGTGGCACAGTTCAGTGTCCCTGGCACGGCAGTCAGTTTCATGTGCATTCAGGTGAAGTAACTGCAGGTCCTGCAGAAGAAGGAATCAGGATATATAAAGTGCTGAAGGATAGTGGTAAAATCTTTATCTCCACAATCAATAAGTAGTTTTACCATTAAATCCGGGGAAACATCCGTTTGTATTCTCAACATTATCAGTAAATACATCATCCCGATAATAGGTCAAAACCACCATTGTTTGGTGTGGTGTATCATCTTAGTTTTGTGTCAGAAGTTGTTTGATTCAAATCAAACATTCCAATATCCGGGAAACCAAAAAAACCAGTCCTTAAAAAAACCAAATGGCCCACGCCAAAATCCAATATCAGGCAACTTCTTTTTTTTACCAATAACGCTATGAAAATATTTATCCTTAGAAAAACCAAAACCAATTCCTAAAAAAACCGATCCAGATCCATTGAATTCCACAGGCGTCCAATAATGAATAACCCCCATTAAGACCACTCATCCGCCTGACAATATTCTCCCCCCGAACCAGGGGGAGTTTTAGTTTAAGCACTGAATAAATTTTTTGATGCGGTTTCAAGCAACTTAATCGGGATCATAACATGATCCGGCCTTTTGCTGATCTCTCCGTTTAAGGCTAATAATGATTTTTCAATAATATAGGTTTCCAGCATCACCTCAATATCTTCATCTGCTTCAGGAATGAGGTCTGTTTCTCTGATCACTTCAAAATATGCTGCTGTAAAAAACCCACTCATGTAATGACCCCACAAAGGTGCAAAAGGCAGGAGATCAGGGATCTCTTCTTTTGGAACATGTGTGGTGGCAAGAATGGATTCGTAGGCAACATAGTAAAACGAGCGCACCATGGAAGCCACGTCTCTTAGTGGTGAACGTTTTAATCTTCTTTCACTGAAGTTGCGGTAAGGGTCCCCACCAAAATCATGTATGGCGATATCTTTTCCGGTGAACAGTACCTGGTCGAGGTGCAGGTTTCCATGGATCCTTATCTTTTTTGCATCCAGCTTTTTATTATAGATCCTTTTTAATATCGAAAGCAGCACTTCTTTTTTTGACGACCAGGACCTTAAATCTTCCTGTTCACCTGCTGGTAGCTGGTCAAGATTTTTATCAACATGATTAAAGGTTTCTCTTACCAGGGATTGCAGGGAAGAAAAAAGCGAGCGTTGGTAATGAAGCGAAAATGCTTCCGGTTGAAAACCAGCTTTACCAGATTTGTCTGCCAGTGCAAGGTGCATTTCTGCAATTCTTTTTCCAAGGAAACGAGCCTGTTCAGAAGCCGGGCCTCCAAGTAAGACCTGCATTTCATTATCCAGTTGGTCATATAATACAGGATTAATCAGGCTCCCTTTCAGATCTGTTGGTATTTTCTTCCTGTTACCAGCCAGTATTCTTTCAATAAAATTCTGAAGGCGCTCGATCATAAAAGTCCTGCCGTCTCCGTGATTTTCTACCATGGCCTGCATCATGCCCATCGACCATGTTTCTTTTTCTCCCATCCAGCCAATGCTTCCTATATATGCAGGAACCTTACTGTAATTGGTATCTTCTGTAATAAATGTAGTGAGTTCAACATCCGGATGAATACCTGCATCCAGCTTTCGGTACATTTTAAGAAAATAGGCATTATCAAATGTGATTGAAGTGTTTTTGTAATCTGTTGCATGTACTTTAGAACGGATTTCTGGATGGTTGGCCAAATGATCTTTCAACGCATTGTTGGCAGTGAAATGCAATACAGAATGTTTAAGGTTTACAATGGAATTGCCCGCAAGTTTTTCAAACAGCCAGTGTTGCAATTCAGGCGTATAAAATGCATCTGTAAGCATGCCTTCTGCATCCGGAGTAATCAGGTGCGCAATAAATGCATGGGGGCAGCTTTCTCTTAATATATTTTTTAATGGATCTTTTGCAAAACTAAAAGGAAGATGGTAAAATTCAGGAAGTCCACTTTCAAATTGCACTTCAATAACTACAAGATATACCGCACCTGAAGGAAGTTCAATGGTTTCATGCAAAGACATGGAAACTGCAAATACCTTTTTTTGTTTTGATGCGAACCACTCTGCTCTTTGTATATAAGCCGGAAGGATCTCGGATTCAAGAATGGACCTAAACGGATCTTCAAAAAGATCATTTATAAAATTCACCTGCAACTCGGGCAATTTATCCGGGTGCAAAGTTTCGCTTTCTCTTTTTCTTAATTCAAACCATTGAAATGAATGCGAACCAAGTGTAAAGAAATAAGGTGATTCTTTTACAACAGGAAATTGGTTTTTGCTGAAAACTTCTACAGGAGTGTAACCCGCAAATGAATGGAGATCCACTTCCGCGGCTTGCGAATATTTTGAAAGGTTGACGACCACCAGCAGGTCTTCATCTTGATAACTTCTTGTAAAAGCAAGGATCTTTGGATTGTCAACATTGATGAATTTCATATCACCTCTTCCAAATGCCTTGTATTTTTTGCGCATGTTTATAATGCGCTTCATGTACCAGAAAAGTGAAGAAGTATTTCTTTTCTGCAATTCAACATTAACTGCTTCATAATTGTATTCCGGATCGATGATCACAGGCAGGTACAGACTTTGTGGATTGGCAGCAGAAAATCCTGCATTCCTGTCTGGCGACCATTGCATTGGTGTTCTGACTCCATCGCGATCACCGAGATAGAAATTATCACCCATACCAATTTCATCACCATAATAAATCACCGGTGTTCCAGGCATGGAAAAGAGCAGGGAATTCATTAATTCAATTTTCCGCCTGTCATTATCCATCAATGGTGCCAGCCGGTGACGGATACCAAGGTTAATGCGTGCTTTTGGATCTTTTGCATACACCTTGTACATATAATCCCTTTCTTCATCCGTTACCATTTCAAGCGTAAGTTCATCGTGGTTGCGCAGGAACATCGCCCACTGGCAGGTATCCGGAATGGCAGGGGTTTGGTCAAAAATATCAGTAATAGGGTAACGGTCTTCGCGCTGCAGGGCCATGAACATCCTTGGCATTACCGGGAAATGATAATTCATGTGGCATTCGTCTCCGTTACCGAAATAAGAAGCGGAATCTTCAGGCCACATATTGGCTTCAGCAAGAAATACTGTACCCGGGAAATGCTGGTCTATATGCGATCGCAGTGTTTTCAGGTATACATGGGTTTCAGGAAGGTTTTCTCCATTTGTACCTTCTCTTTCAAATAAATAAGGAACCGCATCCAGGCGAAATCCGTCAACACCCATTTCACACCAGTAATCCAGCACCCTGATCACTTCTTCCTGCACCTTTTTATTATCAAAATTCAGGTCGGGCTGGTGATGAAAGAAACGGTGCCAGTAGTATTGCTGGGCAATCGGGTCCCATGTCCAGTTAGATGCTTCAAAATCCTGGAAAATAATCCGTACGTCGCGGTACTGGTTCGGATCGTCTGTCCACACATAATAATCCCTTTCCGGTGAACCTTTTGGTGCACGCCTGGCTTTTTGAAACCAGGGATGCTGATCGGAAGTGTGGTTGATGACCAGTTCTGTGATCACTTTCAGGTTTCTTTTATGCGCTTCTTCCAGCAATATTTTGAAGTCGGCAATGGTTCCATAAGAAGGATTGATATTGTAATAATCAGCAATATCGTAGCCATCATCTTTTAACGGAGAAGGATAAAAGGGCAGGAGCCAGATTGCTGTAACCCCGAGATCCTGCAAATAATCCAGTTTTTGCATCAGGCCCTTAAAGTCCCCCATCCCATCGCCATTGCTGTCACTAAAAGCTTTTATGTGCAGTTCATATATAATCGCATCTTTATACCAGTGTATCTTATCATCCAATTGAGTCATAGGTCCCTTCTTTAAAGTTTTACTAAGGCATAATTAATGTGCCAGCCCGCCATCAAAAATAAAATCCTGTCTTCAATATTAGTTTATTAACGGTGTTTGGAAACTAGCAGGGTATTTATACCAAAAAAAAATATCTGAAAAAGCGCTGCAGGAACATTGGAAACTAACCATCGGGGGTTTATCTTGCCAGCGATGAAGGTGCAGGAATTTAATTTGATGAACGAAGTGGGTCAGGCAGATGTATTACTTGACCAGGGAGTTATGGTGGCTGAAAGGATTTATAAAGACTTCAAGATCATTCTTTACCAGGTACAGCATTTCTACGTGGAGGTTTATTTTAATAAAACTTATGAAATGATCCAGGGTTTCAGGGCATTTGAAAGTATGCAACACCTTGATCCTTATCTCGAATCAATCGATATAAGGGAACTCACCTATAGTTGATTGGCCGCTTGGCCAGGCCAATAGGCATATTTTAACTCCCGGCTCACCGATTTCCTTGAAATGGCGCTGCATCATTTCCTATATTTATCCCCTTATTTATTTGAAGTATGCAGAAGAAAGATTTTATCTATTCAGATAGCTCAGAGCCACATCGGTTAAGAACAAGGCAAATTCTTAAGCAGCATCCTGATGTAAGGAAGTTGATCGGTAAAAACCCAGGGACCTTCCTTTTTATTTTGTTCCTCGTGGGTTTTCAGGTAGCTGGTGCCTGGTTCCTGGCAGACAAACCCTGGTGGGCAATTTTTGTAGCTGCCTATTTTGTAGGGGCTTTCGTAGATCATGCTTTATTTGTAATGATCCATGAGTGTGCGCACAAGCTGATCTTTAAAAATCCCATTGCCAACAGGTATGCCGGTATTTTTGCCAATATACCCCAGGTATTTCCAAGTTCAGTTTCTTTCGAACGTTACCATATTAAACACCATAGTTTTCAAGGTGTACATGAATTGGATGCCGACCTTCCCAACAGGTGGGAAGCAAAACTGATCAACAATTATTTTATTGGAAAGGTGATCTGGTTTTTATTCTACCCTTTATTCCAGGCTTTCCGTGTGGCCCGTTTAAAAGAGATCAAACCGTTTGATAGCTGGATCGCTTTGAACTGGGGCGTACAAATCGTTTTTGTTGCTGCCATCTGGTATTTTCTTGGTCCAAAAGCCATTGTATTTTTAACCGCCAGTTTATTCTTTTCTGTAGGCTTGCATCCTTTGGGTGGCCGCTGGATTCAGGAACACTACCTAACCCAGGGGGAACAGGAAACCTACAGCTATTACGGACCGTTAAATACTGTGGCATTCAATGTGGGATACCATAATGAGCACCATGATTTTCCTTCCGTTCCGTGGAATAAGCTTCCTCTAATTAAAAACACGGCTGCTGGTTATTACGATTCACTTGCTTCACATAATTCATGGACGAAATTATGGCTGCGTTTCATTTTCGACCGTGAACTTTCTTTGTGGAGCCGGGTGGTCAGAAAGAACCGTGGGAAGGTAGCGCTTGTAGACGAATCAAAACCAGACGTGGAAATGATCAAGTCCGAGCAGCTCGCAACCACCACAGTGTAAAGAGCGTTTGTAGCACGTCCCAGAACCCAATTTTTCTAATCAGGAAATAGCTGCCTTCTTAACGAAAAGGTTTTGCGGCTATGCCGAACTTCCTGGTCATACATTATTATTAAGAAAAAATTCGGGATCGTACTGGATTCATTCCTGCGTGAATGCATGAACCAATTCATCAAATGATCCATATTACTTCGGGTTCATGGCGATTTGAATGCCCATAGTTTTATTTGTTATGATTGTTCATGATGAGCATTTTTTATTCCTTTAAATTCCCTTGTTTTGATATCATATACATCCAAATTGCTCATAATGGTGACCTGAAGGCTTGCAACTGAAATGGGCATGCCGCTTTTGATGTCAGCTATGTTATTATGTTTGATACTGCTGCCATCTACAATCACCACACTGCTCGAACCGATGGCTTTCAGGCGCGTTCCTTTTTCTATGATCACACCTGTATCTTCATCCAGCCCAATTCCAATGGCGCCAGGTTGTGATGCAATAGCCTGCACCAGTCTGCCAAACCTGCCGCGCGCATCAAAATGGGTATCTATAATTACTTCCTGTAAAAAGCCAAGACCCATACTGAGTTCTACCCGGCCTTTCAGGTAAGCCTGGCTTTCATCACCTCCACAAATCATGGTATTGCTCATGGCTGCCGCACCTGCGCTGGTACCAGCAATCACAAAATGTTCTTTTTCGTAACGTTCCCGGGTAATGTTTAGAAATTCTGTCCCACCCAGTAAAGAACACAGGCGCACCTGGTCGCCGCCTGAAAAAAGAATGCAGTTGCATTTCTCCAGTCTTTCCAATACTTTCTTGCTGTCTGCCTCTTCGCGTGATGTGATTTTCAGATGCCCGATATCAATGTATCCTAATTTTTTAAAAGCTTTTTTGTAGATCTGCCCTACTTCATCAGGAATAGTGGAAGCAGCGGTTATGACCTCTATTTTGGGTTCTGTTTTTTTGCCAATCAGTTGAATGATCTGGTGAAGAATCCCTTCTTTAAAAAAATCAAGACTGTTCTGCCTTTCTTTTTCTTCTTCTTTGCCTTTGTCTTCTGCACCGCCAACCGCAATTAAAAATCCTTTAGGATGCTGCATACTTTAATTTTCTAAAAAGCATGCCATCCAGGTTTTTTATTGATATGGAAGCTTTTGATGAATTCTGGTATAAAATTTTTTATAATACCATAAGATTCAAGCCTATTTATGAAATTAATTGATGTAAAAATCCTGAGAGGACCCAATTTCTGGTCAGTTAAACGGCATCACCTCATTCAACTGACAATGGACCTGGAAGAAATGGAATTCCGGCCCACCAATACACATCCCGATTTTAAAGACCAACTTCAACTATTGTTGCCTTCTCTCTACGAACACAGGTGCAGTGAAGGTGTGGCGGGAGGATTTTTTGAAAGAGTGGATCAGGGAACCTGGATGGGACATGTAATTGAACACATTGCCATTGAACTGCAAAACCTGGCAGGAATGGACCTGGGTTTCGGACAAACAAGAGGAACAGGCAAAGAAGGTGTTTATCATATCGTATATGAATATGTAGGAGAGGACGCAGGTGTTTATGCCGGCAAGGCGGCCATTCGAATTGTAGAAGCCCTAATTGCAAATCGTTCATCAGAATTGATGATTTCATCCGAAGTGGAAGAAATAAAGCGGTTGTGGAATGCCAGTAAAATGGGCCCCAGTACTGCCTCCATTGTTAAGGAAGCAAAAAGCCGAAACATTCCCGTGATCAGTCTTGATGGTGATTCTCTTTTTCAACTCGGATATGGATGCAGGCAAAAACGGATAGAAGCTACGATCACCAGCAATACGGGGATAATTGCAACTGACCTTGCAGGTGATAAGGACCGTACCAAACAAATGTTGCTTGCAGCAAATATACCCGCACCCGCAGGTGGTGTAATTGCATCTGTTTCAGAACTTCAAGATTTGATAGAAGAGCTGGGTTACCCCATAGTGATCAAACCCCTCGACGGAAATCATGGAAATGGTGCTACCATAAATATTGAATCTTATGATGAGGCGCTTACCGCTTTTAAAAGAGCCAGAAAAATCTCAGATAAGATCGTTGTTGAAAAATATATTGCAGGCAAAGATTTCAGGGTACTTCTTGTAAATAAAAAATTTATTGCTGCCGCACTCCGCACACCTGCAATGGTAATAGGTGATGGCCGGCATACCCTGCGCGAATTGATTGATAAGATCAACCAGCATCCAGGGCGCGGATTCGGACATGATAATATGCTTACAAAGATCGATGTTGATGATGTTTGTATTGAGCTTTTACAAAAAAAAGGATATAACCTTGATTCCATCTTACCAATTGGTGAAGCGTGCACATTAAAACCTACAGCCAATTTAAGTACAGGAGGAACGGCAATGGATGTAACTGAAAAAGTACATCCGAAAAATATCAAACTTTTTGAGCGCGCGGCAAGAACGATCGGTCTTGATATTTGTGGGATCGATGTGATGGCCGCTGATCTTTCATCTCCCATTACAGAAAATGGCGGTGCCATCATTGAAATCAATGCAGCACCAGGCTTCCGTATGCACCTGGAACCTACGGTGGGACAGCCAAAGAATGTGGCAGCTCCGGTTTTGGATATGCTTTTCCCGCTGAATGGAGATGGCAGGATTCCTTTGGTGGCGGTGACGGGAACAAACGGCAAAACCACCACCACGCGGTTGATTGCGCATATAGCAGGGCAGGCAGGATTAACAACAGGTTTTACTACCACCGATGGCATTTATATCGATAATGATCTGATAGAAAAAGCCGATTGCTCAGGACCTGGTTCAGCACAAATGATATTAAAAGATTCCTCTGTAGAGTTTGCGGTTCTTGAAACCGCAAGAGGAGGCATCCTGCGTTCCGGATTGGGGTTTGATGCCTGCGATACGGCCATAGTTACTAATGTGGCAGAAGACCATCTTGGATTAGGTGGTATTGATACCATTGAAAAACTGGCGCGCGTAAAATCAGTTGTCCCGGAAACTGTGCTTCCTCATGGTTATGCCATCCTGAACGCCGATGACGATCTGGTTTATGCAATGAAGGAAAACCTAAAATGCAATCTTGCATTGTTTTCATTGTATAGCGATAATTACCGCATTGAGGAGCATTGCAGTAGAGGGGGATTGGCAGCTTATCTGGAAAACGGTTACCTGATCCTGCGCCTGGGCAATCAAATCATGCCGGTGGAGGAAGTAAAGAATGTTCCTCTCACCTTTAATGGAAAAGCGGAATTCAATATTGCCAATGCGCTGGCAGCCATACTTGCTGCTTACACGCATAATATCAGGATCAGCACCATCCGCAAAGCTTTGCAGAATTTTATTCCTTCTCAGGAAACCACCCCTGGAAGAATGAATATTTTTCACCTCAAAGATTTTTCGGTTTTACTTGATTATGCCCACAATCCTCATGGATTAAAAGCACTGGGAAAATTTATTAAAACCATGGAGGCAGCTTCCAGAATAGGTGTGATCACAGGCGTAGGCGACAGAAGGGATGAAGATATTGTAGCACTGGCAGAAGAAGCTGCCCGCATTTTTGATGAGATCATTATCAGGCATGATAATGACCTGAGGGGAAGAACCCACGAAGAAATTGACCGGCTGTTAACAGAAGGCATCCGAAAAATAAACATGGCCATTCCGGTTTCTTATGTCTGGTGTGAATGTGATGCAGTGGAAAAAGCCATTAAAATTAGAAAACCAAATGCATTGATCGTTGTACTGATCGAAAATATCACCTCAGTAACGGAATGTATAAACAGGCACCAGCAGGAAATGGATAAAATAACTGCGCTTAGAACTGCAGTTTAAAATAAGAATACATATAATCCGATTAAATAATAAAGAGGCTGTCATGAAAAACAGCCTCTTTATTATGATTTAACTTTTAAGCAGCTTCGCCGCTACGTGAATCGCGGTTACGGCTTCCCCTGGAATTTTGCCCGCCTTTTCTTCCTGCTTCTCTGGCTTCGTCTGCAGTCCACTCATGAGCAACGCCCTGGCGGTGTGCTGCCCTTCCACCTTCACTTGCTATTTGTCTTTGTCTTTCAGGATCCATTGCCGCAAATCCTCTGCGGCTTTTCTGGCGAACATCCTGTTGGTCGTTACGGTTGTTGTTACCTTCCATAATAAAATAATTAAAAAGAATGATTAAATGAAAAAACTGGAATTTTAAAAGGGTAGGAACAAATTGTAGAGATGGATATAAAAAAAATGTGCCTGCAATAAACAGGGCAATAATTGGGAATTTTACAATTTATTGAGGAGGTTTATCATTAAATTGCTCAGTTTGGAAATCACACAAGGGAAAGCGGTATATATCGGTTCCTACTTGTGTTGAACGATTAGAAACTAAAAATCAGGAAACTGCAACAATAATATTAACTCTTCCAATGGTGGGGCGGCTTTAAAAAACTACCTTTCATTCCGGTTCATTTCCTCTGTTAATTCAATAACACACGATCTCCGTTTAGCAGCAAGAGCCTTTGTTCACTTTAATAATTGCTGTTATGGCCAGAATCTTCACAACAAGTTTCGAATTTAATCATCAGATTTATGATGCCATTGTTACTGTGGTAAACCAGAATAATAACCTCAATTTTACCATCAAGGTGATGGATATGGAATTACAGCAACTATTGCCCAAGGGCGGTATTCAATATAAAGGATTTGATGGGTTTGAAACAGTGAGTGTTTTAGACAATACCCTCTCCCAGTCGCTCATGCGGTCGATCTCACGTTCAATAGTCACTCATCTTTCAGATTGATCATGGCAAACAATCCTTATTTCCTTTACGTGGAAGATGATGATGACGACATTGTTATCTTAAAGGAAATGATGACGAATTCCGGGCACCATCACACATGTTGCTCAGTGAAGGATGGTTTTGAGGCTATAAAATTTTTGCAGTCCATAAAGCATGGAGAAGCCTATCCTAACCTGATCCTGCTGGATATTCACATGCCAAGGCTGAATGGAAAAGAAACACTGCAATATCTGAAGTCAGATGACATGTATTGTCTGATTCCCGTACTGATGTTTTCCGCCTCGCGGGATTCCCGCAATGAAGAAGTTTATAAAAGCCTGGGAACAGAAGTTCTGTCCAAGCCTGACAACCTAAATGCGTGGGAGAAAACCATTCAGCAGATTACAGAATACTTTGGCTGATGCAACCAATAGACCCCTCCTGCGGTCATAGTAGCAGCCCGTTTTTATCCAATCCCTCATTTTTTAAAAGGCAGAACAATCTACCTCATCTTTCCCCCATAATACCTGGAAATTTTCTTAAATAGATTTGCCGGCAAGGGGATTTTGCCCCTATAAACTGCGCAATCTTTTGTCTGGAATCAAAAACTGATTTGGGAGCCGATGGCCATCCCGTCTGCCAAATTTCAATAGCTCGAAATTGGATCCAATTGTGAATGCATGAACCGGGAACAATGCTGGTCACCAAATTCTACACCCTTCAGTTAATTTTTCATGAGAAAAATTTAAGGTGGATATCCAAAAATATTACTAGCAGCACTTAATTCATCTTAAGAAATGAATCGGCAATAGGATGGTCTGGTAACCTGGGATGCATCAGGCATTCTTTTCTTTCAGCCTTAATTCATTGCCGGCAACAGGAATCCTGCTTAACATTTCCAGCAGGCTTACCGTCATTTGAGGTGTATAGAGGTTAAATTGTGCATAAGATGCTTCATATCCAATTTTAATCGTAAAGGCTTCATCATATTTTGTGAGCACCCTGAACATATCTTCATCCGTATAATCATCGCCGCAGGCAAGAATAAAATCATAAGCCTTTTCTTTCAGGATCTGTTTAACCGCATAGCCTTTGTCCATTCCTTTTATACGCACTTCAATAACTTTGTTGCCTTTAAATACCTGGATGTTCAGATCCTTGCTGTAATCATTTAATTCGGTGAACAATTCTGCAGACCGCACCTTTGCCTGTTCCGGCTCTGCGTTTCTGAAATGCCAGGCAACAGAATAATCCTTTTTTTCAATAAAAGTGTTGGCGCACCTGAGTTCATATTTTTGCATCACCTGCAAAATATTCTGCTTCCAGTTTTCATCGCTCATGTAAACAATGGAGGTTTTCCATCCGCTGCCTTTTCTTTTGAACTTTGCACCATGTTCAGCAATAATATTAATATTTAGATGCCCCAGCCACCTGTCCAGCGAACCACTGTCTCTTCCGCTTACAATAAAAATATCGTTACCCGGATCTTCAGAAAGATGATGTAAAAGTTTTAATAAGTTACGATCCGGGGCCGCCTGCTCAGGTACAGCGGAAAAGGGCACCAAAGTGCCGTCATAATCCAGCAGCAGCAAACGATTTTTCCTGCTTTTGTATTTACCGATCAATGCTTCAATTGCTTCAGGATTCAGGAATTTAAATTCAAATTCTTTTTGTTTGATTTTAATAAGCGAGAGTTCATTCATAAAATCTTCACCCCATGCAATAATATCATACTGCCTTACCCGCTTTTGCATGTTCACCAGTTTTTTACTCTGCTGTTCTGCGGGCATACGCAATCCTGCCCTGATGCTGTCTGCTGTTCCTTCTATATCATTTGGATTTATGGTAAGCGCATCGGTCAATTCGCGCGCAGCACCAGCCATTTCACTTAACACAAGCACTCCCTGCAAATCCTGTCTGCTGCTGATGAATTCTTTTGCTACCAGGTTCATCCCATCTCTTAATGGTGTGATCAATGCAAGATCACAGGCGGTATAAAGGGCCATCAGGTCATGAAAGTCCAGGTGCGTGTACTGGTAGTTTACCGGCTTCCAGGTAATATTCCCAATGCGGCTGTTAAAATCTCCAATAAAACCGTCGATCTCAGTTTTCCTTTCCGCATATTTTTTAATGGTATCACGGGAGGGAACAATTACCATTACAAACACTACCTTTTCTTTAAACTCGGGGTATTTTACCAGGAATCTTTCATAAGCTTTCAGCCTGCAGAAAACACCTTTGGTATAATCAAGCCTGTCAACAGAAAATATAATCTTCTGCTGATTAAATTGTTCCCTGTAAGTTTTTCTTTTCGAGGCTACTTCAGGAAGTTTATATGCCGAATTGTATTTTTCGTAATCAATGCTGATCGGGAAAACATCAATTTTAATAAGCCGGTTCTGGTATTTAACAATATGGTGTTCATTTTCGATATTCAAAACCATCTGTATGGTTTCAAGAAAATGCGAGGCATAATCAATCGTATGAAATCCTATGAGGTCCGCGCCCAGCATTCCTTTTAAAAATTCCTCCTGCCATCGGGAAGGCATGAGCCTGAAAATTTCAAATGAGGGGAAAGGAATATGCAGAAAAAAACCTATCGTGATCTTAGGAAAGTGGGCTCTTATTTTTCCTGCCAGCGGCAACAGATGGTAATCGTGTATCCACAGGATATCATCATCATTTAATTTTGAAAGCAAAGCAGCAACAAAGGCCTCGTTCGCTGCTATGTAATTGTCAAAATACTGGGCATTGTATTCAGCATAGGAAGGAAAATAATGAAACAGAGGCCATAATACGGAATTTGAAAGCCCATTATAATACTGGTCGTAAGCTTTAGGAGGAACGAAAACCGGAAGATAACCGAACGCATCATCAGTAAGCTGTACAGTGGCGCTTTCCCATACTTTTTCGGAACAGCCAGGTATGCCTACCCAAAATTTTTCTGAGAATTTTTCTGTTCCGGTGTTTCCGGAGTGGTTGATGTAGCTGCTGATCGCTGATACCAATCCTCCTGAGGAATTGGAAACCTTTATCTGATCCTTTTCATGCCAGATGGTGACCGGCAACCGGTTGGACAGAATAAATAACCTTTTCATTGGCAAAATCGTTAGGGTGAAAAAGAAGGCAATTTTCTGGTTTCGGTAAGTGAAGATAAGGAATCTCAAAAAATGATTCCGGGGAGTGGCCCAGTTTTTTGGATAAGCGAATAGCAGTAACTTGCTTATTCAGCCCCCTAATAAGTTTATACCACAACAAGAACTGATGAAAATAAACAAAAACCCAATTATCGTTGTTGACGATGACAAAGACGACCTGGAATTGTTGCAGCAGGCGTTTTTGGAATTGAACGTTGAAAATGAAATAATCGTTTTCGATGATGGTTTAAAATTTATCGAGTACATTAAGGCAACAGATAGCAAAACGTTTTTTATTCTGTGCGACATTAATATGTCTAGACTTCCTGGCATGGAATTGAAAAAAATCATCTATGATGATGAGACGTTAAGAATAAAATGCGTCCCATTTATATTTTTATCTACAAGCGGCGCATCAAGTTCGATTATGAAAGCTTATAGCTATGGTGTGCAAGGCTTCTTTATAAAACCGAATACCTTGGAAAAATTGAAGAGTATGCTACATGCCATGATAACTTATTGGAGTGAATCGCAACATCCAAATAGATAATTGTCATTCAAACTGAAACACAACCTGGTTCCTGCCTCTGCATGATGGTTCGAAAAAATTTTCTATCATTGCAACGCTAAACCAAAAACTTTACATGAGGATATCACACCTTATCTTCCTGAGTTTTACCCTGATCCTTCTGTTATTTACAGTAACTACCTATATCAATTACAGGCAATCAGAAAAAGTGCGCGAGAATACGGAATACATGACCATGTCTACCAACATGATGAGGAGCGCCAACAGGGTTCAGCGTAACATTGTACACATGGTGAGCGGATTAAGAGGCTTTCTGCTTACGGGTGAAAATTATTTCCTGCAGGCTTACGACTCTGCTTCCATAGAGAATGCAGCATTGATCAAGGAGATCGCGCTTATTCTTCCCGATACTTCTAACCAGGAAGCCTTGTTAGTTGAAATTGATTCATTAAATAATCAATGGATCAATGAGTTCACCGGACCATTGCGCGATGCAAAACTCAATGCAGAAAAGTCTGTAAAGAATGAAGCATACTATGATCGCCTGTATAAGGAAAAAATGTATGTCAGTGATGAAAGTCAGATCAACCTGGTGCTGAACCGAAAGATCAGGGAATTCATTAGCCTTGAATATGAGTCCAGGGAAAAACGACAGCAATTATTATCTGCATCCATCCAGGAAACAAAAGCCATTTCATTTTCCCTTACTATTTTATCCATTATTGCTGGTTTTTCCGTGGTAAGTTTCCTTGCTTACCGGATCTCCAGAAGGATCGCTATAATGGTGCGCATGGCAGATGCAATCGCATCCGGAAATTTTGAGGTTCAGACAGAAGAACAAGGAACGGATGAGTTAAGCGGTCTTGCGCGCTCATTGAATCACATGGCATCCATGTTGTCCGGATCTTTTAATGAGTTGAAAAGAAAAAACCGCGAGCTGGACCAGTTTGCGCATATTGTTTCTCATGATATGAAAACCCCATTAAGGGGAATTGGTAATGTGGTTACGTGGATAGAAGAAGATCATAATGAGGAGCTGACTCCTAAGGTAGAAGAATACCTGGGATTAATCAAAGGCAGGGTAGAAAGAGGTGAGCACCTGATCCAGGGTTTGCTGTCTTACTCCAGAATTGGTAAGGAGCAGCAGCAGTTGGAAGCAGTAAACATTAAAGAAATTGTTGATGAAGTATTGGAGAATTATAATCTGGAAACGAACATGAAGGTGCAGCTTTCACCTAAACTGCCGGTTATCTATACACATAAGGTTCCGCTCTTTCATGTGCTTTCAAACCTCATTACCAATGCGATTAAATATAACAATAAAGAGCAACCGGTTATTTCAGTTTACCATAAGGAATTTCAAAACCACTATGAATTTTTTGTTAAAGACAATGGGCCCGGCATCAGCAAAAATTATCACGAAAAGATATTTGTTATTTTCCAAACTTTGCATGCAAAGGAGCAAGTGGAAAGTACAGGCGTTGGCCTGGCTATTGTAAAAAAGATACTTGATTCCCGAAACGAAACCATATCTGTTGAATCTGTTCCTGGTGTAGGATCTGTATTTTCCTTTACCTGGAAAAAATCTGTAAGTAATGAATAAGATTATTAGAATTCTGCTTGTTGAAGACGACCAGCTTGATGCCATGGATATCAGACGTTCTCTTGATAAACTGAACATCCTTTATAAGATGATCGTTGCGAAAAACGGTGAAGAGGCCCTTGAAGTTTTAAATGGAAATCACGAGGAGCATTTCGATGAGTTACCCGATATGGTGCTGATCGACATTAATATGCCAAGAATGAATGGTATTGAGCTGTTGAACACCATTCGTAACACTGAAGAATGGAAAGAACTTAAGTGCTTTATTATTACGACTTCCGATGAAAAGGTTGATAAGGAAAGGGCAAATGAACTGGGTGTTTCAGGATATATTATCAAACCATTTAAGGTAAATTCGTCTTCTCTTGATTCTTTCAACCTGATGATTGACCTGATGAATATGAAAGCAGGAAGTTTATAAAATAAGATACAGGTTAATGTTAGTTGGTAAACAATCGTTCCGCCATTCTTTTATCATGTCCATAAATGTCATCCCTGAAATGCAGTACACCCTTACTGTCTACCCATGCCGTAAAATAGGAGATGATCACAGGAACAGGCTCTTTCAGTGTCACCCATTTTTCACTCCCTGCATTCATCAGCGCATCGATCTTTGCATCGGTGAATGAAGGATCATTTCTTAACAGGTAAGCCGCGAGTTTCGTGGGTGCTTCCAGCCTGATACACCCGTGACTATATGCACGTTGTTCCCTCGAAAAAAGCGATTTAGCAGGGGTATCATGAAAATATATGGCATAACTGTTAGGAAAAATAAACTTTACCTTCCCTAATGCATTGCCTGGTCCGGGTTTTTGCCTGATCTGAGGAATACCATTCGATGTACCAGTTTGTTCCATATTATTCTGGCTGAGGTATCCGGGATTTTTCTGCATGGCAGGCATGATCTCCTTCCTTATAATGCTGTTGGGTATATTCCAGTAAGGACTGAATACGACATATTTTAATTCATCATTGAATACAACTGTCCGGTTTGCAGCAGTTCCCACTACCACATTCATATCGAACACCTTTTCCCCTTTTTCAAATACATGGAGTTTGTAATCTGGAATATTTACAATCAGCCGGTCGCCTTCAGGTTCTTTTGGCATCCAGCGCATTCTTTCCAAATTGATCAGGATCTGTTCGATCCTGTTTTTCATAGGTACATTCAGCTCTTTTAAAGTGGCAGGACCAATTACGCCATCTGCCAGGAGGCCAAACCTGTTTTGCGCGTGTTTAACCGCAATTTCCAGTTCAGCATCAAAAAAAGGATGCTGATCATTGGTTTTCAGATCACCAAATGAAAACAATATTTGTTTTACCTGGAGAATGGCTGCCGCACTATCGCCTTTTCTTAAAACTTTTTTGTCGCCCGTATGAATGATCAGCGCTGCATGGTTTTTTTGGAGATCATAATAGACCAGAAGCTGTTCCTTCAGTCTGTGATAATTTACATTCAATGGCACCCATGCATCCAGATTTCTGCCTTTTGTGGCGATTAAGGTATCCAGGAGCTTCAGGGCATCAACTTTTTTACGTGGGATATGCCACTGCAATTCTTTTGGATCCACTTTTCCTTCAAATGCATGGGCGGCATATTCAAAAAAATGGCGGGTAAGCTGCAATTCGGTTTTCGTAAGGACTTCGGCACTCAGTTTTGCATCTGACTCATCCATCAATAACTGCATCTGCTGGTGCAATTGTTTGTCCACGAGTGAACTATCGCCGGAATACCGGGTAAAGCTGATGTGCAGGTTCCAGAAGGCAGCAGCCTGTTCTGCCAGTCCATCCTCGGTAAACCAGGCGAACTGGAAATTACGGTTATTATAAAATTCCCTCATGTTTGACGCTCCAGCTTCATCAAGGTTTGTCTCTTTAATAAAGACCTCCAGTTGAAGGCTATCAAGAAAAAGATCCGAAAAGGCATTGGAAATATTAATGGAACGATCTCTGAACACGGGCAATACCGTTTCTGTTTTCTCACGGCAACTCGTCAGCCCAGCATGTAACAACATACAAATAATGATCAATATCCTCATGAATTTATTAGTGTAAATATCCTGCCAACAGATGAGGTGCAACAGCATCAAGGCCTGCACCTGCTCATTTTTAACCTTAATTAATCAAATGATTTTTTAACAGGTCATTGGACCCCACGAAAGGGATTAGCCAAGGTTTTTCGCTGAATTAGCTGATTTTAAACGATTTTTGCAAGGTCACGGATTTCAAATTAAAAATTTCCTTTAGTTGTGGTATTGATTCTTTTATTTTTTATTGCTCACTGGTATTTATCACTATTTGCGCAATCTTTTTTCCATCACCGTTATGCAGCCCACTGCGCATTTACGATGACCCGATTCTGGGAAAAATTCTTTTATGTGTATTCTTACATCACTCAGGGTTCCTCTTATATGAGTCCCAGGGTTTATGGCATTCTTCACCGGATCCATCATGCATACACAGATACAGAAAATGATCCCCATTCTCCTTCGTACGATAAAAACCTGGTGGCCATGATGTGGAGAACCAGTATTACATATGTAAATATATTAAAGAACCGTGTTCCTGTGGAAGAACGCTTTACCAGGAATGTACCTGAATGGCGCTGGCTCGACTGGTGGGGAAATACATGGTATTCGCGGATTTTGTGGAGTGGGGTTTATGTATGGTTTTATGTGGCTTTTGCACCTTCAGCGTGGTGGTATCTCCTGATTCCTTTTCACATTCTTATGGGGCCTTTGCACGGTATGATCATTAACTGGTTTGCTCATAAATATGGCTCCACCAATTTTGAAACCGGCAATACTTCTAAAAACCTTTTTAAAGTGGATCTGTTGATGTTGGGCGAAGGCTACCACAATAACCATCACAAGTTTCCATCCCGTACAAATTTTGCATATCAAAAAGGAGAATTCGATCCTGTTTATCCTGTTGTAAAATTATTCAGTAAACTCAGGATCATCAGAGTCATTAACACAAAGGCATAAGTATTTAAAAGGATCGTATCCATCCATATTATGGCAATATTTTTTTCAAAAGTGATCAAGGCAGGGGAGCGGCAACGGGAATTTAATTTCAGGAAGCTTTCACAATCTAACGACCTGAATTTCCAGGTTGACGTACCGGATGATAAAGGAAACAGGGTCAACTTCCAGATGTCAAGAAATGAAGAAGGGAAATGGATCACTTCAACACCTTCCTTACCTGTATGGATACAGCATGTTGAAGAAATACTCAATGAGGCCATAATAGAGCAGACAAAAGAACCGGAACGAAGGAAATAACGCGGCAGCAACCAACCGGGCTGCTTATAAGATGAATCAATATTATGTCTATAGCCATTCACAATGAACAGGAAGCTGCGGTAGCGATATTATTTTCTGCGGCCATGCATCCTTCAAAAATAATTTCTGAGCAGCAGATCGAACACCTGTCGAGGGCCATTGTTTTATGTTCCAGATTTCGCGGTCATGAACTGAATGAACTTACAAAAAAAGCAATCAGTTTACAGGCAACAAATGAACCCAAAGACATCATTGAATTTGCTGCTGGTTTTATTGAAGAAGAATTCCGCGAAACACTGCTTGCAATGGTAAGCGAAGTTGTTTTGCTGGATGGACGAATTGATGATGACAGGTCCAATATGTTTGCCATGCTGGCTTTATATCTTGATATATCGCTTGAGCGCATGAAAATGATACTGGCCACATACCTGATAAGGAATAAGTGGAATGTACAGATCGTGGATAAAATGGAATCCTGATCAGAGGAAGGCAACAAAACGGCCGTTGATAAAATATTTCTCTTTTACAATAGAAGGTTTGGTCCAGTCAAGTTTTAAAATGGCGCTGATAGACGAAACCAGATCGCTGTAATTGGAAGGTTTGATAAAAAAAAGATCAGCGCCCATTTCATAGGCGGTATCAATATTGGCAGGTCTCGAAGTACTGGAAAAGATAACAATAGGTATATCTTTTAAAACAAGGTTATTCCTGATCTCGGTAAGGCATTCCAAACCATTTTTGCATGGCATATCCAGATCAAGAAAAATAAATTCAGGAATGAAGTGTTTCAGCAATGAAAGAAGTTCATCGCCATTTTCTACGATTGTAAGGTTAATGGTTGGCTTAACCTGGTTAAGTGCATCTTTAAAGAAATCATGATCATCGCGATCATCATCGGCGAGGATAATAGATTTTATGTCTAAATCCCGGGCTGGTTTCGTATGGCTCATCTTATTTTGCAAGGGTCGTGGGGATAAAGTTATTAAAATAAAGTTTTTAGAAAAGCATTTTATTTGGGGTGCGTCCCCTGGTTGATAAATTATAAAAAAGAATTATGGTATTTGGAAATTGGGAAATAAGTGAAAAAAATATTGCGTTTAAAGGTGATGGATATAATAAGTTTGAAATCCCTCTTCAGGAATTAAATAGAGTGGTTGTTGACCGGAATGGCGACATATTTTATGATTGGATCCTGCTCGCAACAGAAGAGGACTGGCTTACGCAGGATGATTTGTATGATCTTAATTTTGCTTTTGTGTATGCAATCGGAAAATATACCATGGATTTTAATTATAATGTTTTTGATGCTACACTGGCTGAACAGTTTGAAAAATTTGATGAGGAAGAGGATGATGAAGATAATTTCTAACTGGTCTGCCCTGGAACTACAATAAAAATCAGGCCACCGCCTTTCGTGTTTTTAAACCTCTATCTGGCGGATTTTACCTGATAAAAATTCCATCTGGCCGCATTATTTTTAAAAAACCGGTAATTTTTGAATAACTTGAATCTAAATCCAAAGCTCCATATGCAGATCAAAGAATTCAAATATCAGACGAAACAAACCAAAACCTCCCTACTTGCCTGCCATGGTGTTTTTCTTGCCAGGCGATCCGAAGGTGCATTTGCTGTATTCCTTTTCCAGGTGGAAGGTTTTTATGTTGAAATGTTCTATGATGAAACAGAAGCTGAAATCGGTTACATCCGTTCGTTCAGTTCTGTTGAAGAACTTACTCCTTATTTAAATGCGATCGACCTTTCTGAAATTTTCGAAAAACGCAATTAATTTCTATTTTCCTGCTGAGTCTGTGGCCTTGTTTTTGCATTTGGTAAAACATGCCAACCAAAAAACTCGCCATTGAGAAACAGCAAGGTCTTTGCGCTAATGATCCTTTCGGAAATTTCGTTTCCATTCCAAAATCAATTAAAAATTTTGACGGACAATCTTTTGGCTTCAATGAATTATCAGAAGAGGCTATGGAAACCATAAGTGTACCGCTCATGATATTGGAAATGCCTGAACAGCATGAGATCAGTTTTTACTATTATAAATTATTTGGAAGTACAGGCCTGTTGATAGGTGTTGTGAGGCAGGGAAATGAATTTAAAGCTGTGTTCGGACAAAAGAACCCGCAGGGACCACAATTAAGCCAGTTATATAAGAAGGCCCGGTTTATCCATTAATTAGCATCAAATATTTTCATAACTGAATACTTTATCCGTGGTTTCAATTACCATTGCCTGGTATTCATTCATGGCTTGAGTTAATTCTTCATCCGAAAATTTACCCGTGAGTGTATAATTGTTTGTATTCATCAGGTAACCAGAGGAAACTTTTTGGGAATACTTTGCCATTTGAATAAGACATTGGAATTTCAGGGTTCGTTTCTCCATCGGAGATAAGGGTTTTTGTAAAGCTATATAAAAATGACCCCGAACATAAATCATTTTTGGAAATAAATTTAAAGTTCTCCACAGCATCTTTACCTTATCAGTCTGCATGTCTCCAGGCTACCTGTTACTCATACGAATAAAAGGCAGGAATTCCTGCCTTTTATTCTGCTTATCCTGAAATTATAATTGGATTGCCGGAATGTTCCCGGCCGGAAATTTAATTTACTACTGTATTAAAAGTTACTTCAATATCAGTTGAAGATTTATTGCTGTTAACAGGGTCAGACACGGCTTTATTGGGTGGATTACCACTGTAATGCCTTAATACGATCTTCATGGTTCCATTGGCTGCATTTCCAGTTGACCACACGCTGTTCAATCCAAGGGGAATGTTTGCTCCATCAAGGTCAAGTCCTGTTACCTGGATATTACCTGATGCGGAAGGTTCAAAATAAAACCGGTGTGCCTCGGCTTCTCCAGAAATTTCAGTTGTAAGATTAGCAGGTGGGTTCAATGTTTTATTGAATAATTCAAGGGAAACATTATACACTGTATTTGCAGCCAGTTGAATGGCGTCAACTGTTGGTGCAATTCCTCCCGGGCCATCCGGATCATCAAAACTAAACGTTGAAGTTGCACCACCGCCTACCGGGGTGAGTTTTACTGAAAGTGTGGTGATCACTTCTTCATCATTACCTTCTCCATCGTCTTTTTCACATGCGGAAAAAATAAAAGTCATGGAGAGCAATGCTAATAAGAAACGATTCTGCTTCATAGTCTGAAATTTAAAAATTAAAAAGTTTGATTAATTGGGATCCGCAGTCTGAACTGGATGTTTCTTCCTGCTTCATCTGTGAAATAACGCATCGCGTTGAGGTAGTCTCTGTAAGTTGTATTTAAAATATTCCTAAGTCCAATGCCAAAAATGAGGGGAAATTTGCCGGCGAGCACACTTAACGAAACATCTGCATTCCATAAGAAATAGCCGGAAGGGGGTAACTTATAATCCTGTTTCCCGTTGCTTTCATCTGGAACACGTGTCTGTTCCCATACATAGATTGCTTCGGTGGAAATGTATGCGTTTTTTATTTTTTTCCTGTCTGTCAAATTATAAATGAATTCAGATTGGAACCTGTCAGATGGCATACGTATCAGCCAGTCGTTTATGTTATTGTTCTTTGCACGCAGGAGTGAATATTTGTTATTCCATTCAAAATTTTGAAAAGGCCTGAAGGAAGCCAGCAGGTCAAAACCACGCAAACGCACATCGGCCTGTTCATACACATTTTTAGGGAAGGCACCTGCAATCGTTAACACAGGTTCATCAGGTTTAGGCTGCAGGTAAATAAAATTTTTGATATTATTATTATAAAAACTGCCTTCAAGTATCACATTCCCTGATTCACTTGTAAATGTGTTGTTGAATGAAAAATTTAAAGACCTTTCCGGTTTCAGATCCCGGTTGCCTTGTTCATAGGTTGATGTGCCGTGATGAATACCATTACTCAATAATTCATTTACATGCGGCGCCCTGTTTGACAATGTAAGGGTTCCGTTAACGCGCCAATGTTCGTCGATCCTGTTTCCGATATTTAAGGAAGATGCAAAAGTGGTGTATTGGAAATCGTTTTTTTCCTGCACGGCGCCACCTCCTGTGATCCTGCTTGTGCTGATATTTTTATGATCGATCCTGATCCCGGCCTGCGCATCCCATGCAAGATGATTCCACCGCTCTATATGATACAGCCCCCAGCTGTTGCTGTTGTAATCAGGAATAAAATACCTGCCTGAATACCGGTTCTGCTGCTGCATGGCAGTAAGGCCAGTTATCCTGTTGAAATGTACAGGTCCTGCAGTCTCCCAGGTCAATTCTTCTGTAACAGTGAAAATGCCCAGGTCGAGTTGTGGTCTTGTAGTTGTTTGGGAACGGGTAACATCAAACTCTTGCCGGTCGTTGAATTGAGCAGCAAGTAAAAAACTAAACCGGTGATTTCCTGCGGTTTGAAAAACGGATCTTGATTTAACCAGGTGGTGTTGCACCCGCTGGTAAGGTCTCCCAATCCTGTAAGTATTTTCTCCTGTAAAAACCGGGTCAGGTTTATCCGAAGCAATAGCGGCTTCCAGGTCTGTCAGATTGCCTATATGAGAACCTTCAAACAATCCGATCCTGGTGTCAAAAAAACTATAATACAATTCGGATATAAACCTGTTCTTCCTGTACACACCCGACAGCGAAAAGTTTTTTTCTTCATTCCCGGTGTTGTTCAATCGGTAATGCGGAGTGGTGGTATTGGCGCCTTTTTTTAAAGTTCCCTGTAAACGATAAGTAAATTCAGGACGTTTGGTCAGTTGTTGTTCGTATTGTGCTGATACAACGTATTGCCTGTTATTGGAAAAGTAAACCGTATTCAATTCGGCCTGGTAACCGGGAAGGTTTCTTAACGGCCTTGGATCAACAAGGATCACACCACCAATGGCATCGGAACCATAACGTAATTCTTCAACACCTTTGATTACGGTGAGCCTGTTGGCAATAAAAGGATCGATCTCAGGTGCATGTTCATTTCCCCATTGTTGTCCTTCCTGGCGCACTCCATTGTTGATGGTGAGGATACGGCTTCCATGCAGGCCATGTATAACAGGTTTAGAAATGGTGGCACCGGTTTGAAGCATACTTACGCCATTGATCCGGCTTAATGCTTCACCTAGCGTTTGACCCCTGGTCTCCTCAAGTTCCCTTCCGCTTAATTCCTTTTTTATTCCGGTGACCTGGTGTGTGCGTTGTGCGGAAACAGTGATGCCTGATAGCGTATTTTGCAACAAAGGAAGATCAATGTCCAGGTGACGGTTTCCATATACAGAGATACTTTGAAAAATAGAGTCCTGCTGGTTATACACTACCCGAATGGTATAATTACCATTACATAGAGAATCAAAAACAAAGTCACCCCTGTTATTTGTGATTTTTACCCGATTCAATTCAACAATTGTAATCGTTGCCCTGTCCAGGTTCTCATGTGTAAATGAATTGTGCACATGACCTGATAACCTGGAAACACATTCCTGTGCATTCGAATAAAAAGAGAGGAATGCAAAAAGCAAACAAATAAAATATTTCAAATTCTGACATTTAGGATGATCAATAATGGTAGCTATGCAATAAGTGCAGGCGGACCTTTATTATCCCTTGAAAGAATATGTCTGAAGAGGTAAAACGGTAAGTCAACTGAAAATTCAATCGCATTTTCAGGTACAAAACCAAAATTTATTAAACTGGGGTACCACGTAAAGGGTGATTCAACAACCAGGTTCTGGAAATGACAATTGATCCCTGCATTGTTTACTGATGTTGCGTGGTTGATGGTAGTTAAAGAATCGTCTGTATGATCTGCAATAAGATCATGAAAATATTTTTTAGGTGTGATGCTGATCAAAAATAAAAGCATCAGCACCAGTGAAAAGAGCGATTTTATGTGATCTGTCTTCTTCAAATCTATAATTTAATGCCGCACCTTCCCAGCCGAAAATTAATGATATGTGCTGTAATTAATAGAAAAGCACCTGATCCTTTAAACATGGCTTCAGGCAAACCAGCCAGGTGAGTATTACCTGTAATAAGAAAAAGAATGCCAGAAACAAAAAGAAACAAAACTGTTTTTTGTTTATGAATTTTATAACCCTGGAAAATCGCATAACTACCAGCTGATGCAGCAATTACGATCATCATGATCTCGATCCATAGATTACTCATAATTTCCAGTCCGGCAAGCGACAATGAGGTAACAAACAACGGAAGCACCACACAATGCACCAGGCAGCCCAGTGAAACAGCCACACCTATTTTGTCCATCTTTTCTTTTAATGCCTGCGTTTCCATAATTAGCTAATGCAACAATGATGCAAATATATGAATTCTGGGAGTTAATGCCAATTTTTTATGGATGTTGGCGATTTAATGTTTAGTTGAACGGTTGTTGAACAGTTGTTGAAGCTGTTCCCCTTCATTTACAATTTTAAATCTTTACGCTTTCGCGCCTTAGCAGCAGGCAGTTTTTTTAAAGGGATCTGAATGATTAAACAGAAACAGCAACGACTCCATCACTTGCTGCTTTTTCTTTTTTAAACCTTTCCAGTGCATCTTCCAGGGAGGGCAGCAATTGTCCTTTTTCACTTCCCAAAACGCTGTTAACCGGTCGTCGGGCAGCATAATTCATCAGTTCTGCAGGTACTGGATTTAATAAACTGCTGTCCAGCTCAAAACATGCAGCAATTTTCAGTGCGAATTCATACCAGCTTACCGCAGTTTTATTCGCAAGATGCCAGATGCCTTTTTCACTATCAATTAAAAGATCAAGAGAAGCATGTACGAGATCCGGGACATAAGTAGGGGATATAAGTATATCGGAAACTACGGGGATAAAATTTTCCTGTTCCAAAGAAGTCTTTATATAGTGTGCAAAATTATATTCATCCCATGGACCAAAGAACGCACTGGTCCTCACCATAAGTGCATTTGGGTTTAGAGTAAGCACACTTCTTTCAGCATCTGCTTTACTCATACCGTAAACATTCAGTGGATGAACAGGATCCGACTCCAAATAAGGTTTCTTTTTTTTTCCGTTAAAAACAAGGTCAGAAGAAAAGCCAAGCAACCTGATGCCTTTTTTATTTGTTGCTGCTGCCAGCAGTTCAGGTCCTCTGCAGTTGTCCCTGAAACAGGGTTCACATTCTTTCTCTGCATCATCCACACGTACAAAGCCTGCCGCATTGATCACTGCCCACGGCTGATATTCATCAATAAGCGATTCCACTTCCCTGGCATTACTGATATCACATTCATTTCTGCTGATCAATTTATAGGGAAGACAACGTATTTCGCAAATGCGCGCAAATGCTTTACCTAATGTTCCATTTTTACCGATAATAATAATGGGTTCCATCTTTTGCTTTTTCTTTGGAACAGGATTTATTGTGGGTCCATAAGCAATCCGGCAGCTTCTTTGCCACCAGCCATCACTTTTGGCGAGGGGATGATCGTTCGCGTTTTGTTTTGTTATATCCTTAATATAAGAAGCAAGGGCAGTAGGCCTTAATTTCCCTCCACTCACATCAAAAGCCCCTGGTTCATAATCACCGCCATTCTGAGTAAGTAGTTTATTCCAGCCAAAAGAACCCAGCATAGCCCATGTGGTAATACCCTTGATATCTATGCCGGCTTCCATGGTACGTATTGCTGCTTCATTTACATGTTTAAACCATTTGATTTGTTCTTCGCGGTGACAATGTAAATGAACTTCGGTGATGGCCATAGGTGCTTTAAATCTTTGCCATGCTTCCCTGAGTAATACTTCAATGCCTGTTGCTTCCTCCAGCTGCACCCTTACTGCTTCCACATCTGCATATCTATGTTTTACATTCGATCCGTGTGTGTGCTCAGGATACAACGCCAGCCTTTCATCAATATACCTTTCAGACGTGAGGTAATGGTTGAAGCCAAAAATATCAGGAGGGCAGGGGTTGCTGAGAAAGAACTCGAGATCTTCATTTGGAATATCCAGATCCTGGAAATGATTCCAAAGAAAATGATGATGGTCAAATTTTCCGCACAGCAAATCAAAAGTCAGCCAGCGTCTTTCATTTTCATAATGTGCCTGGTATTTCAGTAAATCCGTACTGTATGTTTTTCCAAGATCTTCTGTTTGAATCAGTTTAGCTTCCGGATTAATTTTTCTGATCTCCTGCATGGATAACACGGTTCCTTTTAATTGCTGGAGCAGCATCATGAAAAATGAACGCGCACTTTTTTTATGTGGATACCAGATGCCATACAATCCGCTGAACCTGGCAGTTGTCAATGGTTCATTTATGGGTGTATAATATTCCAGCCATGGAAATTTTTCAGCCACCGCACGCGCATAACCCGATAATTTTTTTCCAAATAATGGATCGGCCAAATTGGTGAATGATGGACCGCTGCCATGGTGTACCAGTCCCGCAATCACATCTATGTTTTGGTCCCGAAGGGTTTTTAATTGGCCTTCGGTCCAGGTCCAGTCTATCGCTGTGGTTTCTTCCGGCTGATGCTTTTCCCACAAAACAGGATAGCGCATTTTTTTAATGCCCAGGTCAGACAGCTCTAAAATGTCACTACTCCGGTAATAATGGCCGGAGTAGTGAAGCTGATCGAAAAACCTGTTTTTTACCCTGTTAATGGTGCATTCAATGCCGCCCCATATTTCAGGTTGTTTGCAATACTGTTTTTCCATTCAATTGTGTTTCAGGTTCATGTTGCTTGATCTTTTTATACGTGGTAAGCGCCTGCGCAACTACCTGGTCCATGTTGTAATATTTATATGTAGCCAGTCTGCCAACAAAATATACATTGTCTTTTGAAGCAGCCAACTGCTGGTATTTCTTATACAGTTCTGCATTTTCAGGTCGGGGAACAGGATAATAAGGATCGCCTTCTGCTTTGGGATACTCGTAAACTATCGCTGTTTTAGGATGGATCTGTCCCGTGAGGTATTTAAAATCTGTGATCCTTGTGTACAATTGTTCGTTTGGATAATTAACCGTTCCTGTTGGTTGAAAAACTTCTTTATCAATCGTTTCAAACTTGAATTCCAATGACCTGTAAGGAAGTTTGCCATAGCAGTAGTCAAAGTATTCATCAACAGGTCCTGTGAAGATCATGTTTGCAAATGGAATGATATCAATGATGTCTTTATAATCCGTATTCAGCATGATCTTGATATTCGGATGTGTGAGCATTTTACGAAACATGTTGGTATATCCATGTAAAGGCATGGCCTGGTATGTATCTGTAAAATAACGGTCATCCCTGTTGGTCCTGGTAGGTACCCTTGCTGTTACGCTGGCATCCAGCTCTGATGGATCCAGGTCCCATTGCTTCTTTGTATAGCCTTTAAAAAACTTTTCATACAATTCCCTTCCCACTTTACTCACTACTACATCTTCAGAAGTTTTTACACCCGCCACTTTTTCAGCTTTGGAAGCAAAAAAATCTTCTACTTCTGAGCTGTTAAGATTCAAACCATAAAGTTGGTTGATCGTATTAAGGTTAATAGGTATGGGCACAAGTTGTCCCTCAACACTTCCCAAAACACGGTGTTCGTAAGGACGCCATTCAGTGAATTGTCCCAGGTATTCAAAAACTTCTTTTGAGTTGGTATGAAAAATATGAGGTCCGTATTTATGAATCAGTATGCCGTCGTTGTTATAATAATCATAAGCGTTTCCTGCGATATGATCTCTTTTATCAATGATCAGCACTTTTTTATTGGCTTGAGTTGCCAGCCGCTCTGCCAGTACACTACCTGCGAAGCCGGCGCCTACAATCAAATAATCAAACATATAATTTCTCCTTCACTTTAGTGCTAACTGATTTATTCATTGCTTCTTCAATATGTCTTACCATCTGGCTCCATGTTCTGTCCCATGAATTGCCTGATAAAAATTCATCAACTTTTTTTAGCCAGCGTTTCCTGCTTTTCTTTTTTAGCTCGATTTCAGCTGCTGCAATAAATTCTTCAGCATTGCTTACAATATGTACCAGCTTATGATCACCGTAAGGAGAAACAACATCTCTGATTGGAGTTGAAATCACAGGCTTTCCTGCTGCGAGGTATTCAGGCGTTTTTGTTGGACTGATAAATTTTGTTGATTCATTCATTGCAAAGGGGATCGTGGCAATATCCCATCCGGCAATGTAGCCTGGCAATTCTTCATATTTTTTTCCACCCAGGTAATGAATGTTATCGTATTGCGGAAGGTCTGCAGGATCTATTTTAACGATAGGTCCAAGAATCACAAACTGCCATTCAGGCCTTGCACTGGCCACTTTTTCCAGCATTTCAATATCAAACCTTTCGTCAACTACTCCAAAAAATCCAAACCTTGGACCTGCAATGTTTTTTTGATCGGCAGGTTCATTTTTCAAAGTTCTTGCAGACCCGAAATGATTTTTATCGATACTGCTTGGAAATGCATAAATATTATGGTGCTGTGATTTTTTACTTTCATAAATACTATGTCCTCCGGTAAATACAACATCTGATTTTTTGAAAAGTTCCTTTTCCCTGATGGTTAACTGGGGCGGAGCAAATTTAAATGCCGACAGTTCGTCCATGCAATCGTAAATTACCAATTCAGGTGTCAGGTCTTCCGTAAATGGAAGTGCCATAGGGGTGTAGTACCAGCTGAAATAGCGGTTCACCTGCATTTTGGTAAATAAATTCTTTATAATTTTTTTAAGCTTGCTGATAACTTCTTCTTCACTCAATCCATGTTTTAAATGAGGGGTTACAATGTAAAGGTTTTCATTATAATTTTCAATGTGTACCTTTTCTTCATCATTGTGAAAAATGGGTTCTTCAATAAAGAAAACGCGCTGATGTTTTGAAAATCGGCTTAGCAAATGGTTAGGTCTTTGAAAAACAAATCCCCATCTTAAATGGGAAAAGCATACCAGGTCAACCTTGTGCAGGAAGGCACAAGATGCATCTTCAATATTTTTAATCATGTAGTTACTGATGCTATTTACATGCCAGCATTCTGTAATAAGTAATTCAAGAGATCACTGTAATCGGTTGAAATAGAATGTAGAATAACATCCTCATTAAGAATTCACTGTATACTACAGGTTGAGTTAAAATGGCGGATTAGCCAAAGTTTTTAAAAACTTTTTATGGGAATGAAAAGAAGCCGTTTCAAAATGACATGAATGGGCGATGGTCAATGGTCAATGGTCAATAGTGAATGGTCAATAGTGAATCATTTGGTGTCCGGTAAAAATCAAACATCACTTTTAGTTAAGCTATTTTGCCTCAGGCTGGCGGGTCTCGTACCTGCCCCGCTGCTAAATTCCCGTGGTGACTAAAGCCAGGCAACAAAAAGGCTTCCCGCAGATTACGCAGATTTTCGCTGATTGGTATTCTGCTTTCATCAGCGCGATCTGAGGGTAACAAGGCAGGTACTGGGGTCAAATAGATCCAGGGTTTCTCACCAAAAGAAATTCCAGGCACATCATCTTATCACATTTGGGTGGTTGTGTGCGCCTTATTGCTCCTGATTTTTCCTAAGAAATCTTTAACCCTAAGGTGGAGCAATACAGCGCGAAGAACGATTGCACAATCAGATCGCATGGAGTTGCACCTGTTTTCATTTTTCGGTGCGCTCCCTTGCGCAATCATCCGAAGGTATCTGGTAAAAACAGACTGTTACGCATTGATTGCGCTTGAATTTTTGCCTGCCCACCGAAGCGAAGCGCAGGAGGGGCCACCTTTTTTTTCAAGAAAAAAGGTGGAAGATGCATTTATCATAGCGCTGCTCTCCGGCAAAGAAACTCCATTAGGTTATTGCAATTGTAAAATATAAGGCCCGGTAGAAGTAATCATCAACAACGCCAGAACCATTGCGCGTTTCGAAATCAAATAAATTTCCCCGGACAACTGTGTTTCTGGATCACTTTTTTCTGGGGAAAGTTTTATAGCCTCAAATCAGTCGCTGAAATTCAGTGTGGGCTTGAAGGATGTTGTTTTTTTAAAACCTAAGCCCCCTTATTTGGTTTGGAGAGTGATTCAATCACTATAGCTTAATTGAATTCTTTTGATTTTTAAGAATGCTCAGAGATTTTCTCTTACAACTTTTGGGTGGCTGCCGCGCCTCATTGCTCCTGTTTGTAACTTGAAGAATCATCATACCTAAGATGGAGCAATTCAGCGCATCCAGACTTTTAAATAATCAGGACGCGGGGTGTTGCACCTGTCTTATCATACGGAGGGCTCTCTTGCGCAATCATCCTAAGACAACTTGTAACCGATACTGCTCCGCATTGATTGCGCTTGAATTTTTGCCTGCCCCCGAAGCGAAGCGCAGGGGGGCTCCACCTTTTTTTTTCAAGAAAAAAGGTGGAAGATGTATTTAAAATAGGTCTGCTGTCCGACAAAGAAACTCCATTAGGTTATTGCAATTGCAAAATCTAAGGCCCGGTAGAAGTAATCATCAACAACGCCAGAACCATTGCGCGTTTCGAAATCAAATAAATTTCCCCGGACAGCAGTGTTTCTGGAATCACGACAGTTATTCTTTATTTATACCATTTCGGTCACAATAGTCAAATTCAAATTCATTATACCCGATAGGGTATAGTTTAAATAAACAAAATCCCTACGCTTTCTAAAAAGTATCATATCCCAAATGCAGGGTTACAAGATGTGCATTAGACAAGTATTCCACGCGGCTTTTTATATTAAGGCGGCACGCGCCTGCCCGCAAGGCAGACAATTAGAAAACCAAAAACGCTACAAAACTGTATTCTTCCCCATCTGTCAATCTGATGCATTATCTATTTTTTATATTCTTCCCTTGCTATTTTTAATTCTTATATTTAGCAAAAAACAGGCTGATGAATAAGAATGGACCAGTGATCGTGATTGAGGATGATGCAGACGATCAGGAAATGCTGAACAAAGTGTTCAAAAATTTAAATTACCAGAACGAGATTTTGTATTTCTTTGATGGACAGGAAGCGTTGGACTATCTCAATACAACCGACCGGTTGCCTTTCCTGATTCTCTCTGATATTAACATGCCCAAACTGAATGGGTTTGAATTAAGAAATAAATTGAAGACCGATGCGGATCTTCAGATCAAATGCATCCCATACCTTTTCTTCTCTACCGCCTTAAACCAAAAATCCGTTATTGAAGCTTATAGCATGTCCGCCCAGGGATTTTTTGTAAAACAAAATTCCATGGCCGAACTGGAAAAAACCATCAGCGTAATTATGCAGTACTGGAAAAAATGCGCCGCGCCAAATGATTTTTAAAGCTTAATGCTTCCTTTTCCTTCTACCCTATCCCCTCCTCACTGCTGTCTGGTAAAAAATCAAACATCAATTTTAAATAAGCTATTTTGCCTCAGGCCGCCGGGCCTCCTACCTGGCCAACAACCTTTTTGTTGCCTGTAGCCTTGAGAACAGGCAATAAAAAAGCCTCCCGCAGACTACACAGATTATCGCTAATTGGTCTTCTACGTTCATCAGCGCGATCTGCGGGCAATAAAAAAGCCTCCCGCAGACTACACAGATTATCGCTAATTGGTCTTCTACGTTCATCAGCGCGATCTGCGGGCAAAAAGAAAAGCCTCCCCCAGACTACGCAGATTATCGATGATTAGTCTTCTGCGTTCATCAGCGCGATCTGCGGGCAAAAAAAAGTTCTCCAGCAGATTACGCAGATTATCACTGAATGGTCTTCTGCGTTCATCAGCGCGATCTGCGGGCAAAAAGAAAGGCCTCCCCCAGACTACGCAGATTATCGCTGATTGCTCTTCTACGTTCATCAGCGCGATCAGCGGGCAAAAAAAAGTCCTCCCGCAGATTACACAGATTTACAGCAAAGGAATAACAAAAACTGATGTTTACTGACGGGCTTTTATTTACCACTCATGTAAATTTTCAAAAAGAAATCTACTCTTATAATTTATATCGACGAAAGCTGTCGTAATTTAAGGTTATAAACCAACTAGGCATGAAACAAAAAATTCTACTCACCATTTTTTCCTCTGCAATTATCTTAACAGCAGAGGCACAGAAAAAACCGGAACGCATCACGGCTTATGCCATTACCGGACTTGAAAAAGGGCAACGCAATTGGACCGAGGTAAACCTGGTAGATGTAACTACGGGTGAGGTCATCAGCCCTGTATATCAAAGTACATCTGAAGTAAGAAGACTCAATGCGCGAACAGGAAAACCCATCACGCAAAACGAATCTTCTGAAGCTACACCGGTAGCGCAAAAAATCAGCACATCAAATAACAAACCGGTGGTCACGATACTGGGAAAGGATGAATTCACCACTGTGACTCCCCAGTCCGCACAGGGCGGCGCTTACACCACTACGGTGCATACTGTAAATGGCCGAACAACAAGACACGTAATCATGCAAAGGAAGCCCGTAAACAAAATGCTTCCTTTTGCAACCACCTCCGCAGCTTGCGCTTTCGATAAAAAAAATCAGCGGCTCTATTATACACCCATGGGCATTAACCAGCTGCGGTATATAGATCTGAAATCAAAAAATCCTTCTGTATTTTATTTTGAAGATGAAGCCTTTGGAAAAGTTTCCGGAAATGGAGATGTCAACAACCAGATCACCCGTATGGTGATGGCGTCTGACGGTAAGGGATATGCGCTTACCAATAATGCAGAGCAACTGATACAGTTCACCACTAAAAAGAATCCTGTGATCACCAACCTCGGACCGGTAACGGATGATCCATCCAACGGAAAATTAACTGTTGGTGGTAGAAATGCTTATGGTGGTGACCTGGTAGCCGACGATGCTGGAAATTTAATTCTCATTACCGCCAACCGCCGTGTGTACAGGATTTCGATTGAAACACGTGTTGCAGTATATCTTGGCAGTATTAAAGGATTACCTGAGGGATACACTACAAATGGAGCTGTAGTTGAAAAAGAGGACAGGATCATTGTTACTAGTTCTACTTCTACTAAAGGTTATTACAGATTTGATCTTGTATCCTTGCAGGCTGAAAAAGTTTCTGCTGAAGGATCTGTTTTCAATGCTTCTGATCTTGCCAATGCCAACCTGATCTCAACCAAAAAGAAAAAAGAAGAAAAACCAACAGAAACAGAAAAAGAAGAAGTGCTGGCCAGGGAAACTGTGCTGGGCAAAGCAGTGGAAAGATCGATCCGCAATGAAACAACCACTGAACCTTCTCTTTCATTGTATCCAAACCCAGTAACCAATTCAGTAACACGTTTGTCAATGTCTGATTACCCTGAAGGAAGGTATGAAGTGCAACTGCTTGACCTTTCCGGCAAACAGGTAAGTAAACAAATGATCCAGGTAAACAGTAAACAACAAACCCAGGAATACAGGTTGCCTTCGCAGGTAGCAAAAGGCACGTATCTTGTTCGAATTGTGAACAGTTCCAACCAGCTAATGAATGTTGAAAAGATTATTATTCAGTAACCATTTTCTT
This sequence comes from Chitinophagales bacterium 33-2, assembly GCA_002050435.1. Taxonomy (GTDB): domain Bacteria; phylum Bacteroidota; class Bacteroidia; order Chitinophagales; family Chitinophagaceae; genus Flavisolibacter. The sequence continues at coordinate 60,853 of MWYV01000034.1, forward strand.
ACTAATGAAAAAACCCCGCAGTCGCGGGGTTTTTTGTTTTAACAAATTACCGGGAATTTTTTAATCCCTGGTTTAAGATTTATGATTTTTCATTTTATTTTTCCTTTCGAGAACAGCACTAGTTGAACCATCTGTTCCTGTTGTCTGGTCATCATCCACAGGTGCTGGTTGATTGTTCACAGGAGGCTGATCATTCGTTAATGGAGTTTGTTCCCTGTTTACCGGAGACTTACTGTTATTTTTTGCTGAAGTATCCTGAACCTGGTTTAGGTTCTGGTTGTTCTGCTGATTATTTTGCTGGCTCTGCTGCTGATTGCTATTCATCTGATTTGTATGCTCTGTAGAAGTATCTTCATTCCTGTATGGATCTGTTATTGTTGATCCATCATCACCAATCCACTGAGATCTTAACTGGCCATTTTCCAGTGTTCTTACATGATACAGATCCTTTCCTTGCGCACCTTTTATTGTAGCAATATCATATACAAGATCGCCATACATATTACTCACCCGCATTACTATATCATCCGGAACATAGTTCTGTGTTACGGGTAAAGCAACAGTAAAAGATTTTCCTGCCTGGTTATAGTACACATGAGAATACCTGCCCTGGTTGTTATAGGTTGCATGATACCAGTCGCCTTTTGTTCTCCAGGTTACGGTTCCTGCTGTTGGATAATCACGGTCGAAATAGCCCTGAACAGACATGGGAACTGCGGCTGAGGTAGTACCATAAGCGCTGTAATCAGCCGTGGTGGTCATGGTATCCCGCAGAAACGTATGTTGGTTTTTTTGGTGATCCATGTTGTAATTGGTGGTATTATACACATTTGTTCTTGTTGTATCACCGGATTGAGTTACCTGTGCCAGAGCTGCACCGCAACTTCCTGCCAATAACAAAGAGAGCATCGTCTTTTTCATAGTTGTAATTTTTATTGTTAGCTTAAACTTTTTTCTCTCTATACAAGTTTGGTGCCCCGAGATGCTATAAGCGCGACAGCAAGTGAAATTTTTTTTCTTTGTGGCTGAGATTGTTGCTTCTATATGAACCAGTTCAACAACTTTTCAACCATTGTTAAACAACTATTCAACTGAATAAAAAGTTTTGCCGCAAAGGCGCGAAGGTGCAAAGAATTAAACGCAAGTTTTGGAACCACGGAGGCACAAAGAACACAGATATCCACGGAGGGTACAACTATTCAACCATTGTTCAACAACTGTTCAACCACTGTTCAACAACTATTCAACTGAATTTAGTTTTTTTGCCGCAAAGGCGGGAAGGCGCAAAGAAGGAACCACGGAGGCACAAAGACACAGAGATTTCACGGAGGGTATTCGACAACTGTTCAACCTCTATTCAACCATTGTTCAACAACTGTTCTACAACTGTTCAACAACTGTTCAACAACTGTTCTACCATCTATCCATACACAAATAAAAATCCCCTCTGAAGAGAAGGGATTATTATTTAAGGCGAGAATTTTTTAATTTTAAATTCTTTTCATAGTCGGACGCCTTTTGCTTTTCAAAGGATTGGATAGGATTGCGGTTTGACCCGCGGATTCTCTTAGGGTTTGGATAAAAACGGGCTCATTTCATGGATATTGGAGAAATTGATTTTTACCTGGTCTTTTCATGGAATTTGGATAGTTGGTTTTGGTTTTCATTGGATTGGGTATCGATCAATTTCTAATACAAATCTAAGGTGGATAATCAGTCTGTGCAATTGGGCTCTTACCCTATTTTTCCAATATGGTATTTACTTAGTGCCTCGTAAGAAACCCAATAAGGCATTAGAAAAATTACAGAATAAACATGCGTAGATCTACGAATTTAGCCTGCAACTAACAAACTGCAGCCCCTGATATCACTGTTATTCATCCTTCCCAGCACTTCCACCGAATTTCCTGAATGACGGCCAGCATCATCTGTGGCAATAAAACTGCAGGAATAAATATTGGCAAGGTCAATGATATTAATGCCTCCTGCCCTCCCTTCTTCCAGGTATTGTAAAGGATCGGTTGGATCCCGGATCAACAACTTCATCCATGGCGGTGCTACATAGCTGCCATCAACGGCGTATGCCTGGGAAAGCAATTCGGTCATTCCATATTCAGAATAAACCACTTTCAATCCAAAACCTTTTTTTAAAATTTCATATAATTCCGGTTTGGCCATTTCCTGCTTCCTTCCCTTCATCCCTCCAGTTTCAACAACCGTTGTGTATGCTAACTGCAAAGGGAATGCTTCCACAAAATCAAGTAATGCATAACTCACTCCAAAAAGGAGGGTCTTTTGCCTTTGGGCCTCCAGCTGTGTAAGTGTTTGATACAGCTTTTCATAGGCATCGAGGTAAAAGCCACTGTTTACATGGCCACTGGCCTCAACAAGGTCATTTACCATATAAACCAGGGAAGATCCTTTTCTTTCAAGATAGGAAGGTAAAAGTCCAAGGATACAATAATCAGAAGGCCTTCCAAAAAACAGCTGAAAACACTGCCTGAAGCTTTTACTGTACAGGGATGTATCTTTTAAAAAATGTCTGCTGCGCTCCATACCTGTAGTGCCGCTGCTTTCAAAAACCAAAACCGGGTCAAAACGGGTGGTCATCACCTGGTGGGTTTTAAAAAAGGATATCGGAAGAAAGGGAATGGCGTCCAGGACATGCACATTTAATGGATTTCTGCGCAGCGCATCAGAAAACTGCCGGTACAATAAATTGTTATGGTATTGGAATTGATATACTTCAAGGGCAATACGCAGGAAGTGTTCATCGTTGCTGATGGAAAATACCTTTTCAGCAAGAATCTGTGATTTAGGTATTTCCGGTGGCATAGCTTAAATTTGAATACGATTTATGAAAAAAACAATCTTTTACTTTTTCCTTGTAGCATTGATTATTTCCTGCAGCAAAGATAAATTTGAAACCGTACCCCAGTTGAGAGTTGTTTCAACCAATACCGACATTGTTCCGGTTAATGGTGTTTTAAGAGTGACGCTTGAATTTACTGATAAAGAAGGCGACGTATCCGATTCCATTTTTGTGATCAGGCAAAGGTTGAACAAGAAACTGCCCGTTACAAGGCCACCGGTTCCTTATAAAATTCCCCCATATCCTGTAACCACAAAAGGTGAGATACAAGTGGATCTTGAATACCAGAATGGACTGGTCTTTGGCATCAACGCCATCAATATCCCAGGTTCAAACCCCCAGCAATTTGAAAGAGATACCATGAACCTGAAGTTCTATGTTAAAGATGCCGCCGGAAATAAAAGCGATACCGCCTTTGTGAGCGTAATTGTGATCAGGTAGTGCGCTTGCTTAGAAACTGTTTTAATTTTTTCATTTACTCCAGTATTTTTATTTCCCTAGGTGCAACGCTCATGGCCTGGCAGACTTCCATTTTATTTTCATTTCATCCCCCACTTGCGCTGTTTGGTTTTATATTTTCCGGCACCATGGCTTCCTATAATTTTCATTGGTTACTTACTGCGGATCCCGTAGTGCCATCAGAAAGAATGAGCTGGAATGTTCACAACAAAAAACTGCATGCTTCCCTTACCATTGCGGCGCTGCTTTTCGCCGCATTTTTTAGTTTTTTTCTGGTCCGGCATTTTTTGCTTCTTGCACTCACCGGCTTTCTTACCTTTTTATATTCTGCACCCAAAATTCCTTTTCCTGCATTTCGCTTTTTAAAAACCATCGCTATTGGAAAAACATTTTTCCTGGCCTTAGCATGGACCCATGTCACTGTTTTGCTCCCCCTGCTTATCTCCGGTTATCATTTAGAAACGGTGTCTATGCTTTTTTTACTGAACCGCTTCCTGTTCATATATGCCATCTGCATCATTTTCGATTTCAGGGACAGGGAAGCAGACCGCAGGGAACAGATTCGGTCCCTGGTCACGGTTTTAAGTGAACAATCCATTAACAGGCTTTTTTGGAGCTGTATCATTGTTTTCTTCATCACTTCAACGATGCTTTTTCAATACCAGGAGCCCTGGGAAGTGGTCCTGCTTACTTTACCGGCAATACCCCTCAGCCTGCTTTTTAATTATTTTAAAAGGCACCGTTCAGACTACCTCTACTATTTTGTTTTAGACGGGATCATGATCTTGTCGGCAGCAATGCTGGTTTTAGCTAAATTTGCCCGATAAATTGAAGCATGGCAAAAGCGGGTAAAAAGAAACAGGGAACTGTTATCAATGATCAATCTCTTTCATTTTTCAGAAATTATATTAATACACCTTCACCGGTAGGTTTTGAATTCAGGGGGCAAAAACTCTGGATGGAATACATAAAACCATATGTGGACGAAGTATTTACAGATCCTTATGGTTCTGCTGTAGGCGTCATCAATCCAAAGCACCCTTTTAAAGTGGTGATTGAAGCGCATGTAGATGAGATCAGCTGGTTTGTAAATTATGTGACCAATGAAGGCCTGATCTACCTTAAAAGAAATGGCGGCGTGGATCACCAGATCGCACCGGGACAGCGGGTGTGGATACATGGTAAAAAAGGGCAGGTGAAAGCCGTTTTTGGCTGGCCGGCCATTCACACAAGGATCGGTAATGCTGAAAAGGAACCCGTAGCTAAAGTTGAGAATCTTTTCCTGGATACCGGCGCAAGGAGTAAAAAAGAGCTGGAAGACCTGGGCGTACACATTGGTGCCGTGGTTACCTACCAGGATGGTTTTGACGAACTGGCATTTGATTATTATATAGGCAGGGCATTTGATAACCGCATCGGCGGATTTATGATCGCTGAAGTAGCAAGATTATTGAAGGAAAATAAAAAGAAACTTCCATTTGGTTTATACGTGGTGAATGCCGTTCAGGAAGAGATCGGGTTACGCGGAGCAGAAATGATTGCACGCAGGATCAAACCCAATGTAGCCATCATTACCGATGTAACACATGATACTACAACACCGATGATCAATAAAGTTGTTGAAGGCGAAACCAGTTGTGGTAAAGGCCCTTCACTTTCTTATGGGCCGGCAGTGCACAATAAACTGTTGGAGCTGGTGGAAGCTGTTGCTAAAAAAAGCGGCATCCCGGTTCAATTAAGAGCAGTTTCCAGGAGTACGGGCACCGATACCGACTCATTTGCCTATGCAAATGATGGTTGTCCGTCGGTGCTGATCTCCATTCCACTCCGGTACATGCATACAACGGTTGAAATGTTACATAAAAGCGATATTGAGCAAACCATTCAATTGATGTATGAAACTCTATTAACTTTGACACCTGAAACCAATTTCAGCTATTTCTAATGCAGTTATTTTTATTATATATCGATCCGGGAAGTGGAAGTTATCTTTTGCAGGCCCTTGTTGCAGCAGCAATGGGACTTGGTTTTTTTCTGAAAACTTCCTGGTGGAGGATTAAGATGTTCTTCAACAAAAAGAAAGGTTCAGAATCTTAAATGATCATTGATATAATTAATTCCGTTTGAATGGTATTCTTTGTTGAATACCATTTTTGTTTCGGTATCTTTTATCGAAGACTCCATTTCATGCTGAAGTGTTTGTAATTGGTTCATATAACCTGCCAGTTCATTCATTGCTCCTGGCAACACAGCTTTTCCAACCTGGTACCGGAAACGGTTTTCAAGTGGTTCAATATTTAATTTTTGCCAACTATGATTCTGTTGTTTGAGTGGGGTGTCGATAAAAATTACCGGTCTTCCTGTGCTGAATGCAAATTCAAATGCAATTCCGGATCTGTCTGTAATGAGGATGGCCGATTCAGAAAAATGATTATAAACCGATGGCGAAAGATCAATGTGAATGCTTCCTTTTGCTGATTGTTCCTCTATTTTCTTCCATTGCTTTGGTTTTCGTTTGATGAATTCGGGGTGCGGTCTCAGCCAAATTTCCATGCGTATATTTTTAAAGATCTCCAACAAAGGAAATATATGTTGATTCAATAAACCTTCCTCATACCAGCTCGGAGCCACCAGGATCTTTTTTAGTGGAACTTCACCTGGCTGGCTTTTCATTTGCTCCAGGAAAGGATAACCATAAGAAACCAATTCTTTAGGTGGTAATGAAAATAACAACTCCCTTTTGCTGATCTCTTCCACTTGTTGGGGACCGGTGCAAAAAACTGCATCATAATAATCAAATGCATTTTCCCTGTATTGCTGGTGTGTGCTTACCAAAGCATGAAAAACATAAATGTATTTACCAACCCTTTCGGATCTTTTATAAAGAAAGTTTTGCAGATCAGGCATTGTCATGACCATTACGTCGGCTTGTAATTTTGGAAATGCACCTGCCAGTGTTGCATTCAAATAAAATCCTTCCACTCTTTTATCCTGCAAAACAGGATCCTGTTTATCGGAACTTATATAGGCAATGCGTACTCCTTTTTGCCCCGCAAAAGCATTAAAAAGGTGTTCGATGTATTGAAAATAATAATGGGTTTCAACAAAAAATATAATGTTGAACTTTTGATCCACCAGTTTTTGAACCCTTTTAAATTCACTGAAAATTGAAAACATATCAGGTTAAATATTGCGCTAACAGTTCAATTATTTTTTGGCTGTCGTAAGGTTTTGGATTGTTTGCGAATCTTTCCAAATTTACTGAACCCACCAGCTTTTCAATGTCGATCCGCCCCACATTCAAATCCGGTAAGGTTTGTATCAGTCCACAACTTTTAAAAAAACCGCTGCAAAATTCATAAGCTTCCAATGAAGAAGCAACACCCAAAGCATTGTAAATTTTTTTGAGTTGTGGTGGTGATGCCGATTCATTATACAAAAAGAAAACCGGAAGAAAGAGCGCAACAGCTTGTCCATGTGGCACCTGGTGTTGGGCCGTGAGATAATAGGAAAGTGCATGCGGTCCGGTAGTGCGGGTAATGGCAATCGCCTTTCCAGATAAATAAGCGGCTTCCAGCATTTGCCTTCCTGCATCCGGGTCTGCCCCCTGCACATAAGCGAACATATTCTCCCTTGCTATTTGAATTCCGTCCAGTGCAAAACTTTCTGATTGCAGCGTAGATCGCTTATTCCAAATCGATTCTATACACTGAGAAAAACAATCTGCGGCAGAAACAGCTTTTTGTTTCCCGGGCAGATCCAACAACAGCAATGGATCCAGCACCACAATACCTGGTAATAAAAAATCAGCTTCGAGAGAGCTCTTTTCCAATGAATGATAAAACACAGCAAATGGTGTGGCCTCACTTCCCGATCCTGCCGTTGTGGGAACTGCAATAAAACATGTTTCTATTAAATGATTATGGTGAATAATCCCTTTGGCATAATCGATCACTCTTCCTCCGCCTATAGCAATGACCACATCAGGCGTATTTACTTTGGGAATTGCATGCAGTTGCAAAATTCCAGCTGGTGTAAAAATAACCTCCACCGATTGATGCAATTGCTGCAATTGTAAAACGATGGAATTTCCCGGTGCGTGGTTTCCTTGTACAACCAGGATGTTTTGTGCCTGTTTTATTTGCGCAAGGTTCGCAATCAGCAAGCTGCCTGCTCCCCTATATACTTCCTGCGCCTTCATCACCTTTTGATTGTTTCATTTGCGCCATAAAATTACGCTTTGCTTCCGAAGGAGCTGCTGTGGGTCGTGGAAGTGATACGTCTGTTTTGGTATTGATCCTGATTTCAATAAAACCCTGTCTGGACCCTCCAACATTTTTTAAATCTTCTGCTGTGCTGCAACTGATGGCATTCAAACCGCAACCTTTTGCGATGGTTACAAAGTCAATATCAAAACCCGCAGTGGGTTGTCCACCCACGGACTGATGTGCGCCATTATTCAACAGTATATATTGCAGATTTGAAATTCCGGCAGCCGTTGCCAGCGCGCCCATGTGCATCAGCAGACTTCCATCGCCATCCAGCACGATGACACGTTCATTTCTGTTTGTAGCCAATGTAGTTGCCAGGCTTAACACATGTCCCATGGCACCTACATTCAAAAAATAGCGGCCGATCTTTTTTCTTTCCTGGTTGATCTTATAAAATACTCTTCCGATCTTACCGGTAGTACAAAGCACGATGTCGGAAGGCTGCCAGTTTTCATATAACAGCGCTATAGCCTGGGCAGAACTTAATTCCAGCTGATTATCACCATAACCTTTCCCGCTTTCAAAAACTCCTGCTCCTACTAATATTGCAACCGGCTGCAAACCGGATTTCGCTTTTTGTATGATGGATCTCAATGCAGATTTCCAATCATCCTGCAGTTCTTTTTCCAGGACAACAAATGGTATCTCAAGAACATTGAGGAGGTCTTTATTTATGCGCCCCATTTTTACATGTTGCGGCTCGTCTTTGGTTCCAGGTTTACCCCGCCAACCAATCACCATCACTACAGGAATACCATAGACCTCCGCATCGCAAAGCGATGTAAGTGGATTGATCAGGTTGCCCAGGCCGGAATTCTGAAGATAAACAAGCGCTGTTTTTCCTGTAGCCAGATGATAACCCGAAGCACTGGCAAGGGCAGCACCTTCATTTACTGCAATTTTATGTGTGATCCTTTCGTCATGGTCAAACCCCTGAATGAATCCACTTAATAATGAATCCGGCACGCCGGTACAAAAATGAATTTCATTTTCTATCAATTCATTAATAAATGCTCCTGGATCGATCATGGTCAGCGAATCAATTTAAAAAAATCAGGAATGGAGATCGTATTTTTTTCTGCAGGCAACGACATGCGGTTTTCCAAAATTGACAATGCCGTTTGTTTCATGGCCGGGTAAGCACTGCGCAGCAGGTGGTTGGCCTGAATCACGATATTAAAACCCGCGGTTTGAAGTTCATTCCAATCAATACCATTATAAATAGTAGGTACGGCCACCAATGGAACATGTGGCGCCCATTGCCTGAATGCTCTGGCAAATTCCAGTATTTCCTTTCCATCCTTTTGTTTACTATGAATCATGATGCCACTGCTGCCTGCTGCCACATAGGCTTTGGCTCTTGCCAGTGCATCATCCATTCCTTTTCCAAGTATGAGGCTTTCGATCCTTGAAATGATCATGAAGTCCTCTGTAACCCTTGCATCCAAACCGGTTTTTAACTTCTGGCAAAAATCTTCAATAAAATCCTGCTCATGAACGGAGGATTCATCAAGCAAAGAATTTTTTTTCTGCCCGATCTTGTCTTCAATAATCACAGCTGAAACGCCCAGTCGTTCAAGTGAACGGACCATAAAAGGAAACTGGTCGATGCGTCCACCAGTGTCACCATCAAAAATAATGGGCTTGGTGGTAACCTCCAGGATCGCATTTACGGTTTGAAGCCTGGAGGTAAAATCAATAGCTTCCGTATCTGGTTTGCCTTTTGAAAAACTATCTGTCAGACTGCTTAACCAGATGGCGTCAAATTCTGAAGGCTTCCCGCTTTCATCAACAAAAACCGTTTCTTCCACGATCAATCCGCTCAATCCATTATGCGCTTCAAGTGCAGTGGCCATAGGTTTTACAGACAGAATTCTTTTCAACCTTTTTAACCGGTTGTCTGGCGTTATGCCTGTTTCTTTAATGGATTGTTGTATTAGGGTAGAACTGATACCAGCTGAATAAGGAATTTCTACCAACTCACCATTCCATTCTTTTAAAACTTCCACCACTTTTTTGCGGGTGGATTGTTGTATGCTATTTTTCCAGTCGTCACCATGAACTACAAAATCGGGTTGATATTTCCTGAGATTGGATTCATAATCCAGGGTGGTCTGCACCACCACTTCGTCAACATGTTTCAGGTTCTCAATGATCTCCTTTCTTTGTTCAAAACTGAGATAAGGTACCCGCTTATAGGTGGCAATGGCTTCATCGGTCAATAACCCGATCATGACCTTTCCAAGTGATTTACCCTTTTTAATGATGTTCAGATGCCCCGTGTGTATCAGGTCGGCGCTCATTGCTATATAAACCAGTTTCTCCATAATTCGGGCTAATAGCAGCAAAGAAAAACTTTATTCTTAATTTGTCGCTTTTTAAAACTTATTTCCTTTTTTGCCTTTCATGAATCAATTGTTACGTCGATATCAAAGCTTTCCATTTTATATACTGCTCCTCCCCCTTTATTTTGTGTTTCATGGATTTGTAGTGAATCATCCCATCATCCCGGTGGGTGTAAGCCTGGTGTTGCTGATGGAATACCTGGGATATTCGGTGCTGCTTTCCCTGTTTTTTTTCCTTTTAATCCGATCCTGGCGACCCGCTTTCCTACTTGCTTTTATGGTGCTGGCCTTCCATATATTCTTTGGTCCTCTTCATGATTTTTTAAAATCTTTTGCTGATCAAACTTTTCTTGTAAAATACCTTTTCCTTTTGCCTCTGGCGCTCCTCGTTTTTTTATTTCTTTTGGTCAGGTTCAGAAAAAAGAAGTTTGCTTTCAAAACGCTGACCCTTTATTTAAATTTACTGTTGCTGGTTTTCATCCTGATAGATGTTGTTACCCTTTCGTTTTCTACAGGAAGGGAGGATAAAGCGCACCATAAAATCAAATTGGTAGCCTGTGGGCGTTGTGATCAACCAGATATTTTTCTCATCATTGCTGATGGGTATTCAGGAAAAATTCCTCTGCAGGAACATTTTCGATTTGATAACAGCTTTTTTGAAAATCAAATGCGCCAACGCGGATTTCATGTGGTGGACAGTACCATCAGCAATTACAATTACACGCCCTTTACTATGGCCTCTATTTTTTCGATGGATTATTTGCAAGGTTTAGAAAAAAGCAACCGGAGCCTTTCTGATCGCAGCATCTGTTTTAAATTGATCAACGACAACCCGGTGGTTGATTTTTTTAAACAACAGGGTTACCATACACTCAATTTCGGCATATTCCGTTTTGCTGATGATTTGCCTTACCGTTCCACTTCATTTTATAAATCAGGCACAGACCTGATCAGGGAACAAACTTTATTTACGCGAATGACAAGAGATATCCGGTTTAATCTGGTTACGAAGTTAAAGATCCGGTCAGAGATTGAAAGAATGGCTTATTATAATCTTGAAATAACACAGGACCTTTACAACCGGACATGGAATGAAATTGCAAAACCTTCTGTTACAGCTCCTCGGTTTGTTTACACCCACCTTGAAATGCCACACTATCCTTATTATTTCGACAGCAAGGGAAAACCAAATGCCCTGGAAGATCTGGAAGAGTCCAGGCAGGTGGATGAGCGGCTTTATATTGAATTCCTTCAATATACCAATCAGAAAATTCTCAAACTTACAGACCATATCATGAAGCATGCGCAAACCCCACCTTTGATCATGTTGATGAGTGATCATGCTTTCAGGGAATACGCGAATGATTCGGTTGATCATAAATACCATTTTATGAACCTGAACATGGTAAAACTTCCCAATAAAAACTATGAGGGATTTTACGCGGGCATGTCAACGGTGAATCAGTTTCGGGTGGTATTGAACACGCAATTCAGACAACAACTACCTTTATTAAAAGATTCTACAATTTATTTGAACCGCTGATGGATAAAAATCTTATTCTGATCCTTGCACCACACACCGATGACGGCGAACTTGGTTGTGGTGGCAGCATTGCAAAATTTGTAAGAGAAGGCAAAAAAGTCACTTATGTAGCCTTTTCAACCTGCGCACAGTCCCTGCCTAAGGAACATCCTTCAAATGCACTTGAAGAAGAGTGCAGAAAGGCTACTTCCGCACTCGGTGTGCATGAAACCATTTTTTTTGATTTTGAAGTACGCAAACTTCTAGACAACAGGCAGGCAATTCTCGAGGAATTATTAAAGATCAACCATCATTTCCAACCTCACCTGGTTTTATTACCTGCCAGGCATGATGTTCACCAGGATCACCAGTCCGTATATGCCGAAGGAATGCGTGCATTTAAAAATGCCAGTATCCTTGGCTATGAATTGCCATGGAACAACACCCGGTTCCAGCCCAATTATTTTGAACAGATTTCAGAAGAAGATCTTTCTAAAAAAATAAAGGCTTTAAAAGAATACAAAACCCAGGTTGGCCGTTCCTACATGAATCCTGAATTTATCCGCTCACTCGCTGTTGTAAGAGGCATTCAATGCAACACCATTCTTGCGGAGGCTTTTGAAGTTTATAAAATGGTCAAATAGTCAATGGTCAATAGATCAATGGTCAATAGATCAATGCTGTCCGGGGAAAAATCTAACATCAGTTTTAATTAAGATTTTGCCTCAGGCCGGCGGGCCTCGTACCTGCCCCGCTGCTGAATTCCCCGTGGTGATTGACTTTTGAACATTGACTATTGACTTGACTAAAGCCAGGCAACAAAAAGGCCTCCCGCAGATTACGCAGATTTTCGCTGATTGGTATTCTGCGTTCATCAGCGCGATCAGCGGGCAAAAAAAAGACCTCCTCATGATTACCCAGATTTTCGCTATTGTGGTCTTCTGCGTTCATTCGCACGATCTGCGGGCAAGGCACATCATCATAAAACATTAGAATGGTTATTTGCGCCTTATTGCTCCTGATTTTTCCTAAGAAATCTTTAAACCTAAGGTGGAGCAATACAGCACGGAGAACCCTTGCACAACCAGATCGCATAGAGTTGCATAGGCTTAATTCAATGCCTCCTCCACCCTTTCAGGAAAAAAGGAGGAAGATGTTAAGCAATGAAGAAATAATTATTGTTGATTATAAGGCTCCTGCACCAAAAAACTGGTTCAGTTGTACCGTAATTCCGATCTGGTTGAATGATATATTGCGCTGGTAATTCGATCGTGCATACAGGATCTGCAACTTCCGGAAATTTGCACGCAAACCCATAGAGAAACCATTCAACCCATTACCCGAGCTGCCGGCATTCAATTCCGATCTTCTCAAATGATTATAACCTATAGTGGCTTCCAGTTGCTTTCCCAGGTAAATATGCGAGGCCACTACAAAATGTTGCGTGAGCTTATTTACAAATCCATTACCTGGAGACAGTTCATTTTCATTATTAAAAACCGTGTCATTATAATTAAGATCAAACCGGTGTGCCTGTTGTGCGGTTACTGAAAATGCAAAGGGCGCATTGGCTAACCTTTTGGTGATGCCCAACTGAAGATCAAAAGGAAGTTCTTCCTGCTCGCCAGTAAAAGTTTTTAACTGGAATCCCATATTCTTCGCAAGCAATGAAGCTGTAAAACCATTCGCAGAATCGCGATACAACACTGCAACATCAAAAGCCAGTGCACTTGATTTGAATTGCTGGTAACTGGATTGAATGAATTTAAAATTCATTCCGTAATGCCATCTTTCCAAATAGCGTCTTCCAGCGCCTACCTGGATTAGGAAATCAACCGGGCGGAATTCTCCGCTCACATTGCCAGCCGCATCAGCCTGTGGAATGGAACCATAATCAACAAAGTAAATATGACCGCCAAAGCTGGTATTACTTGCACTGTGGTGGGTTACAGCAGTTGTGCTGTAGGTTTTAATGCCGGCAAGAAAACGATTAAAGCTCACATTCACCTGGCTATGAAGCGCCTCGTTCAGCAAAGCAGGATTGTTACTACTCAATCCGGCTTCATTGGTAAAATAGGAAGTATTAACACCTCCTGATGCTGTTAGCAGTGGACTGGAAGGAAGTTTTAAAAAATTATAAGCTGCACTTCCACCAAGCGTTTGGCTGCCTGCCGCGCAGGATAACAAAAGAAAATATATGATGATTAGCCGGTGCAGATGAAAGTATTAAAGTCTAAATTAAGGTTTATCATCAATCCATTAATGCAAATTCCAGTACCTGGCTCATGGTCTTTACATAATGAAAGCGTACGCCTTTGATAAAATCGGGGTTGATCTCCTGCACATCTTTTTCATTGATCCAGCAAAGGATCAGATCGCGCAGTCCTGCTCTTTTTGCAGCCAGCACTTTTTCCTTAATCCCCCCAACAGGTAAAACCTGTCCGCGCAAAGTGATCTCTCCTGTCATCCCCAGATAAGGCCGGATCTTTTTCCCGGTAAATGCAGACGCCAGTGCAGTCAGCATGGTAACGCCGGCACTTGGTCCGTCTTTGGGAACCGCTCCTTCCGGAACATGTATGTGCACCGCCTTTTTCTCCAGTATTTCTGGATCAATGCCATGTTTTTTTGCATTGGCACTGAGGTAAGATAAAGCCGTGGAAGCACTTTCCTTCATAACATTTCCCAGGTTGCCGGTAAGCCTCAGTTCATGTTTTCCATCACTCAAGGAAGCTTCAATAAAAAGAATATCACCGCCGGCATAAGTATAAGCCAGTCCTACGGCCACACCCGGAATGGTAGCCGATTTATACATTTCATTGTTATACCTCGATCTTCCTAAAATGGTTTCAACATCTTCTACGGTTACCACCTGTTTAATGGTTCCCTTCGTAACAAACTGCATGGCGATGTTGCGCATCACAGCTGCAAGATGCCTGTCCAGTTCACGCACGCCGCTTTCTCTGGTATAATCCTGGATAATTTTCTCAATGACCTTATCGGCCATTTTAAATTTTTTATCCTTCAGGCCATGTGCGTCTTTTTGCTTTGGAATTAAATGCCTTTTGGCGATCTCAATTTTTTCTTCCACCGCATATCCGCTCAGTTCAATGATCTCCAGCCGGTCGCGCAATGCAGGCTGAATGGTTTGAAGATTATTTGCAGTAGCAATAAATAAAACTTTGCTCAGGTCATATTCAAGTTCAAGATAATTGTCGTAAAAACTATTGTTCTGTTCAGGATCCAGAACTTCTAGTAAGGCGCTACTTGGATCACCTCTCAAATCACTTCCAACTTTGTCGATTTCATCCAGGATCATTACCGGGTTGGATGATTTAATTTTTCTGATGTTCTGCATGATCCTTCCCGGCATCGCACCGATATAGGTTTTCCTGTGTCCGCGGATCTCACTTTCATCATGAATGCCGCCTAAACTTAACCGCACATATTTCCTGCCGATGGCATTGGCAATGCTTCTTCCCAAAGATGTTTTACCAATTCCGGGAGGACCATAAAAACAAAGGATCGGACTTTTCATATCGCCTTTTAATTTCAGCACAGCGAGGTATTCCAGGATCCTTTCTTTGATCTTGTCCATTCCATAATGATCATGGTCAAGAATTTCTCTTGCTTTTTCCAGGTCATACACATCATCTGTATATTCATTCCAGGGAAGATCCAGTAAGAGGTCAAGGTGATTATACACTACCGAATAATCGGGTGTACTCGGATGCATTCTTTCGAGTTTCTCAAGGCCCTTTTTAAAGGTTTCTTTAGCGGCATCGGGCCACTTCTTGGTCTCTGCCCTTTTCTGCAATTCTTTTATTTCTCTTTCATTAGGATCGCCACCTAATTCTTCCTTGATACTTTTTAATTGCTGCTGAAGAAAATATTCTCTTTGCTGCTTGTCGATCTCCGCCCTGGTTTTATTGGTAACCTTATTTTTTAATTCCGCAAACTGCAATTCTTTCTGAAGAAACTGCATCAGCAAATCCGCTCTTTCACGGATATTATTGAGCTCAAGCAATTTTTGCTTGTCGCGGATATCTATGGTAAGATTGCTTGAAACGAAATGGATCAGGAAGGAAGGATTTTCTATATTTTTTAGAATCACCGAAGCTTCTGTTGGAATGTTCTGTGAAAGCTGGATGATTTCTGTTGCCAGGTCTTTTATGTTGGAAACATAAGCTTCGAAATCGGGATCCTTCGGTGCCTCTTCTTCTTCGATCACCTGGATCTTTGCTTTGAAATAAGGTTCCTCAGAAGTGATCTCCTGAATGGAAAAACGACTTTTACCCTGGATGATGATCGTAGTACCACCATCAGGCATTTTGATCTGCTTTACAATTTTGGCAACGGTACCCACCTGCTCCAGGTCTTTTGCTGCTGGATCTTCAATACTGCTGTCTCTTTGCGCAACAACACCAATAAGCTTACTTAATGCGTATGCATCATTCACCGCTTTGATGCTCTTATCCCTTCCAACGGTAATGGGCAATACTACACCTGGGAAAAGCACCGTATTTCTTAAAGGAAGTAAACAAATTTCCTCAGGTATATTGATCTTCTCATTTGCTTCTGCATCAGATTCATTTAAAGGAATGATGGGAAGAAAATCCAATTCCTCTTCGGACTTCAGGTTAAAATTCACACGCAACAATTTTTTATGATAACTGCCCCAGGCAGAACTGGCAAATGTAACCAGGAAAACCTGCGGTTCAACATTAGTGCCAGCAGAAAAAAAATGCCTATATGGCAGAAAAAAAATCCCTCCGGAGGGAGGGATGCAATTCTTTTAAGTGAATTAAAAGGCCAGTCCAAGGGACAACTGAAAACCCTGGTTCGTCCACTTTTCCTGGTTATCCAGGTCACTGATATCATTCAATCCTACAAAATACCTTCCTGTAAGGCGCAGCTTACTTAAATTAATCTGGGCACCACCTGCCATGGAAAATGCTCCTTTACTGAAGGCTTCCTTTCCGTTTTGAATCAGGTTTTTATCCTGTGCGATCAAAATACCAAACTGAGGTCCAGCCTGTAGTGTAAGCAAACTGCCCAGTTTGTAATTCACCATAATAGGAATGGTCAGGTAATTCAGTTGCACATTTTGGTAACCTGAAAAATCAACTGCGTTCTGATATACGCTTTTAAAGCTGCTGTCGGCGCGCGTGTTGAACTGATTAAACAACACCTCAGGTTGGATAGCCAGTCTTTTTCCAAGTCCGATTTCTGCAAATCCTCCAAGATGATATCCATACCTGAATTCATCACTGAAAGATTTTCCATCCACCTTTGTAATGTTGGCGCCGCCCTTAACGCCAATGTGAAATTGCGCCATGGCTGATTGAGAGAAAAAAACAAAGGCAAGGATAAAAATGAGTTTTGTTTTCATAAACATAGTTTTTGCAATTTTGTCAAGGATAATGCCATTAAAACTTATTTTATTCTTAAATAAGCCCTTCACTTAACTAAACGTTTATGATTTGCTGATATTATGTAAGTTCAATCAAAGTGATCTCCGGCAGAATCCCAACCCTTCCAGGGTAACCTATAAAACCATATCCGCGGTTGATGTATAAAGTTTGCGGGCCTTCATTATAAAGTCCCATCCATTGTTTGTAAACATATTGAACCGGGCTCCAACGGAACCAGGGAATTTCAACACCAAACTGCATTCCATGTGTATGTCCGGCCAGCATCAGATCTATATCAGGATATTTTGGTCTGACCTCCGCATCCCAATGTGTTGGATCATGACTCAGCAAAATTTTAAATGGAAGATCTTCAGTTCCTGCATACGCCTTGGACAGGTTTCCATATTTAGGAAAATTGCTCAGCGCACTCCAGTTCTGAATTCCCAGCAGGGCGATGCTTTCATCTCCTTTTTCAAGAACAACATGTTCATCCATCAACAACTTCCATCCCATCTGTTCCTGTAGGGCTTTCAATTTTTCAAGATTGCTGGCTTTTTCCGAGGGATGATTCCATTTCGCATAATCCCCATAATCATGGTTTCCTAAAATGGAATACACCCCCATCGGTGCCTTCAATTTTGCAAAAACCTCTTTGTAGGCATCCATTTCTTCCGCTTTGTTATTTACAAGGTCGCCGGTAAAAACGATCAGGTCGGGTTGAAGCGCATTTGCCATCTCCACTCCTTTTGCAACAGCCTGTGTATCTGTAAAACTTCCGCAGTGAATGTCGGAGATCTGCACAATTTTCATTCCTTTGAATGCCTGGGGAAGGTTGGGTGATTTTACTGACACCCGCTTCACCTTATAATTATACTTGTTGCCAAAACCGAGGAGCAGTGTAGAAAACAGGCTCCCCCCTACTGCGATTCCCAGCCATGACAAAAACACGGAACGATTCATTTTTCCATCCTGCATGTCTTCTCCTTCTGTGCCCCTGAAAAATAGCTTTCCGGCCAGCCATTGTATGCCTCTTCTGATATCATCAATCAGGAAAAATACGGAGGCGATCAGTTTAAAAAGAAAAAAACCAATCAACACAGCAAAGACCACACTTCTTGTGGTTTTTGGAAAGTTCTCGAACAAAGGGAGCAGGAATAGCAGGGCAAGGGCCAGCAGGGACAAAGCCCAATAACTAACGTAAATAATGGTCTTGGTGCGGGAACCAGCCGTCTGGCTCAGCATTTTTACGATTTGGAAAACATAAAAATCCAGTAAAATCATAATTCCGGCCAAAAAGATCCAGGTAGGTGAACTTCTCATAAAAATGCAAATAACCGAAGATTTTCAAAGGCATGATATAATTAAAACACAATCTTAGTTTTGGCGGCTGAAACCGTATTTTTGCCCGGACCCGAAAGTGTTGATTATGAAGCTTACATATTATGGACACTCCTGCTTTTTAATTGAAGCCGGGGGAAAAAAGATCCTTTTTGATCCTTTTATTAAGCCCAATGAGCTTGCCAGGGATATTAAACTGGAATCCATTGAGGCTGATTATATCCTGGTGTCCCACGGACATTCAGATCATATCGCCGATTGTGTGCAACTGGCAAGGCAAACAGATGCAACCGTTGTGGCATCTTATGAGGTGTCTGAATGGCTGAATAAAAGAGGTGTGGAGAAAACGCACCCGATGAATACAGGTGGCAAAAAGACTTTTGATTTTGGAACCGTGAAATGTACGGTGGCACAACACTCTTCCGGACTGCCCGACGGCAGTTATGGTGGAAACCCGATGGGATTTATAGTAACTGTTGAAGGCAAAAGCTTTTATTATAGTGGCGATACCTCGCTTACCTTGGATATGCAGCTGGTGCCCAGGTGGGGAAAGTCTGAGTTTGCCTTATTGCCTATCGGCGATAACTTCACTATGGGTTATGAAGATGCCATCATTGCGGCAGAAATGATCCAGTGCAAAAAGATTGTCGGTCTTCATTACGATACCTTCGGTTATATTAAAATTGATCACGAAAAAGTTAAGAAAGCATTTGCCGATGCCGGGCTGATATTATTATTACCGGCTATTGGTGAAAGCATTGACATATAAAATTTAAAGGGTTAAATGTCCAAAATAATAGGTGTTGCAAATCAAAAAGGCGGAGTTGGAAAAACTACGACTGCCATTAACCTGGCAGCTTCTTTAGGGGTGCTGGAATACAAAACCTTGCTGGTGGATGCCGATCCGCAGGCCAACAGCACAACCGGTGTAGGCTTTGATCTTCAGAACATTACCTATAGCCTTTACGACTGCATGGTCAATCATGCCGGAGCCAAAGATGTAATTCTCCGAACGGATATTCCAAACCTGGACCTCATCCCTTCTCATATTGATTTGGTTGGAGCTGAAATAGAAATGATCAACTACCCCAACAGGGAAATGGTTTTAAAACAACTGATCGAATCGGTGAAGGAACGGTATGATTTCATTATTGTGGATTGCTCGCCTTCCCTGGGGCTGATCACTGTGAATGCCCTTACAGCAGCCGATTCGGTGATCGTACCGGTGCAGTGCGAATTTTTTGCTTTGGAAGGACTTGGAAAATTATTGAATACCATTAAGATCGTTCAAAGCAGGCTCAATACCAGCCTGGTGATTGAAGGCATACTGATGACGATGTACGATGGCAGGTTAAGACTTTGCAACCAGGTAGTGGCAGAAGTAAGAAGGCATTTTGAAGACCTGGTGTTCAGCACCATCATCCACAGGAATGCACGCCTGAGTGAAGCACCGAGTTTTGGAAAGCCCGTGATCCTTTACGATGCCAACAGTAAAGGAGCCATGAATTATCTGAACCTTGCCAAGGAGATCCTGCAGAAAAACAATATGACAAAGATCCCTCAGGAAGAAAAGATCATCGAACTATAAGTTGGGTTGCAGCATTGCCGTTTTCTTAACACAGGCATCTGCTAAATTTGTCAACGGTTCATCACCATCCAATAAATAATAATGAGTACGCCGAAACAAAATAAAGATGCATTGGGAAAAGGCATCCGCTCCCTTCTCCAAAGCATTGATACCGATTTAAAAAATACTACAGGACAATTACAACCACAGGCAATGGAAGCCGCTACAGGGATTTTGCGTTTGCCCATTGAAAACATTGAAACAAATCCAAAACAGCCACGCAGGGATTTTGATGAACAGGCACTCCAGGAACTTGCCAACTCCATTAAACTGCATGACATCATTCAGCCCATCACTGTTTCCAAACTGCATGGTAATAAATACAGGCTGATCTCTGGTGAAAGAAGGCTGCGGGCTTGCAAACTGGCAGGGTTGAAAGATATTCCTGCCTATATCAGGCAGGCCAATGACCAGGAATTGCTGGAACTGGCTTTATTGGAAAACCTGCAGCGGGAAGACCTGAATGCCATGGAAATTGCTTTGAGCTATAAGAGAATGATGGAAGAACTGGATCATACCCAGGAGCAGGTGGCAGAAAGAATGGGTAAGGACAGAAGCACGGTAACCAATTACCTGAGGCTTTTAAAATTGCCGCCCGACATACAGGTGGCTGTTAGAAACGGAGAGATCAGCATGGGTCATGCACGCGCGTTGGTGAATGTGGATACCATCGACAAACAACTGTATATTTTTGATGAGATCAAAACCAAGCAACTTTCAGTAAGACAAACCGAATTGCTGGTAAGAAATCTTTATAAAGAAAAAGAAGGCAAAAAACCGGCAGCAGCTGCCATGCCCGAATCTTATAAAAAAGTGGAAGACAAATTGTGTTCACACTTTAGTACAAGAGTGAAATTAAAACACAGCAAGAACGGAAGCGGCCAGATAAGTTTCGACTATTATTCATTGGAAGAACTGAACAAATTACTGGACCAAATGAATGTCACCATTGAATAAAAGCAAATATTACATACAGGTTTTTATTTGCTTCAGCTTTTTCCTTTTAAATGCACTGCACCTATCTGCGCAGTCCGACAGTCTGCGAAATTTAATCACCGTTGACTCCGCGATTCGCATTGAGAGCCCGGTTATCACAAATAATTCAGCGGTGGATTCTGTATTACTGAATCACTCACCCAGGAAGGCCGCTATAAGATCTGCCATTTTACCAGGCTGGGGACAGGCCTACAATAAAAGATACTGGAAGATTCCAATAATATATGGAGCACTTGGAACTACAGGTGCCATTTTTGTTTTTAATTTAAAAACTTACCGCGAATTAAGGTTTGCTTACAGGGCAAGAGTGGAAGCTTCACCACCCATACGCGATTCATCAAATTACAATACCCTGAGAGAATTTTACAGGGTGGTTGATATCAATGCTATCCGCACCTTCAGGGATGAATACAGGAGGAACATTGATTTTTCCATTTTATTTTTCCTGCTTTTCTGGGGATTAAATGTAGTGGATGCAACGGTGGATGCACACTTACGCAGTTTTGATGTGAGTCCTGATCTGAGTTTTAAATTTAAACCCGGTTATAGTGAAATGGCCCGTACCACCGGAATTAGTTTCATCATAGGAATAAAATAATCTATGCGCATTGCTTTGATCGGATATGGAAAGATGGGTAGGTTGATTGAAGAAATGGCCATTGCAAAAGGACATGAAATTGTTTTAAAGGTTTCAAGCAGCAACCTGGATGCTTTTACTGTTGAAAACTTTTCGATGGCTGATGTTGCCATAGAATTTACAAGCCCTGAAGCGGCATTTGAAAATGTAAGAAAATGCATGGATGCAGGCATTGCGGTGGTTTCAGGATCTACAGGATGGAATGACCGCATGGAGGATGCAAGGAAATATTGTATTGAAAAAAACACGGCTTTTCTCCATTCCAGTAATTTCAGCATTGGGGTGAATATATTTTTTGAGATCAACAAACAGCTTGCAGAATTGATGTCGGACCAAACCGATTATGATGTGCAGATCAAAGAGATTCATCATACAGCCAAAAAAGACGCGCCCAGCGGAACGGCGGTTACCATAGCAGAACAGATCCTTTCAAAACTTGAATGGAAAAAACAATGGGTGAAAGCAAAAACACAATCGCCCGAAGATCTGTTTATTAAAAGTGAAAGAACCGATCCCGCACCCGGAACCCATTTGATAAAATACAGTTCCGATATTGATGATATAGAGATCATACATACTG
The DNA here is from genome assembly GCA_002050435.1 of Chitinophagales bacterium 33-2. GTDB lineage: Bacteria > Bacteroidota > Bacteroidia > Chitinophagales > Chitinophagaceae > Flavisolibacter. Next base: position 82,911 of record MWYV01000034.1, read on the forward strand.
CGCACAACCGGAAAGGATTTGCTTCGGGTGCTATTGCCGCTGCTGAATTTATAGCCGGGAAGAAGGGAGTATTTACCATGCGGGAGGTGTTGGGGGTTAGCTAAACAACTCAACGATTAAATGCCGCCCCTGTTTGCCGCGAAGACGGAAAGGCGCTAAGGCCGTCCTCGGGACGAGCGATGGAGGAGCGACGAAGCAATCCCCTGCCCTTCCCAAATCTTTTAGCTTATACACTAGCTATACACTAGCTATACCTAAGCTATACCTAAGCAATGCTACCTGTCAGGACGATCCGGGTTCTTTCTTCTCACTTAACTTTCATTCATGAATAAAAAAATTACATCGTCACCCTATACATCCCCTTTGCTCAAAAGGTTAGGAAACCCTTCACAAGGTTTTGCAAGCCTTTCAAGCCCTTATGAAAGGCAGTGGGCTTCATTCCTGGAGTCGTCAGCAAAAACACCACTTTCTTTTTTGTATTTTACCGTCCTGATATAATCACCAGAACTTATATGGGAAAAGCAAAAATATAGGTCGACTCATTTAATTTACTTACCTTTGGCGTTACTATTGACGACCGTTAGCATGATCAAAAGCTTTGGAAATAGAGAGACTGAGAGCATTTGGATTGGTGAACGAGTAAAAAAGCTGCCATTACAAATTCAAGAAGTCGGAAGAAGAAAACTTAGAATGATAAATAATGCGGTAGACCTGAACGACCTCAAAATTCCTCCAGCTAATAGATTGGAGAAACTTGCGGGCGATCTGAAAAGCTTCTATAGCATTCGCATCAATAATCAGTGGAGAATCATTTTTAAATGGAACTCTGGCAATGCTTCAGAAGTTGAAATAATTGACTACCATTAAAAACTTAAATAATGGCAAACCTTAAGAACATTCATCCAGGTGAAATATTAATGGAAGAATTCTTGATTCCATTCGAGATTACAGCCTATAAGCTCTCAAAGGATATAGGCATTCCACAAACCAGGATTTCAGAGATCTTAAAGGGAAACAGAAGGATTACCGCAGATACAGCTCTTAGACTAAGCCAATATTTTGGAAATTCTGCTAAGTTCTGGCTGGGGCTGCAAGATGATTTTGATTTGGAAGAAGTGAGTATAGCTAAAGAACCGGAGATTAAAGCAATCAAGCCGTTGTCAAAGAACGCCGCATAACATGGGTTTTGCAAAAGTTGGGCTGAAGAATATGATTCCGCTATAGTAATTTGGCATTAATAAAAATGTCTCTTTAATGGGCCAAGCGGGCAGTTGGAATTCTATTGCCCAACCTTCGCAAAGCCCCGAACGTTAGGCGCAATTCCCCCCTATTCCGGAACAGAATTAAATTCTTTGGCTAACGGATGAACAGTCCGAACTTTATGGCGACTCTTTGCAAGGCCGAGTTAAACATTGGTGGTTTAAAACCCCGTGCGTCATTCTGGTTGAAATGCAATGTCAATTTAATTTGGCAGTTGATGAATTCAGTGGTGGTGCCACGATTTATCGGAGCAACCCCGTTCAGAATAATTTATAATCTATACTGCATTTTCTTAGGGTCATTTTTTTTCATTTTAAAAAGATGATTATGACAAAATTGGAAATGGATGTTATCAATCCTCGTTGCGCAGGTATTGACATCGGTAGTCGCTCTCACTTTGTGGCGGTAGGCCAGGGACTGGAAGAAGTAAAAGAATTTGGTGTTTATGCAGAGGATTTAACTGCTATCTGCGACCATTTGAAAAGCCACAACATTAATGCTGTGGCCATGGAAAGCACAGGCACATACTGGCAAAACCTGTATGTAGAACTTGTTAAACAAGGTTTCGATGTAACTCTTTGTAATGGCAAGTTTACCAAAAACATCAAAGGCAAAAAAACAGATGTAAAAGATGCAAGGTGGATTCAAAAATTGCACAGCATTGGATTGCTCAGCGGAAGTTTTTTACCCGACGACACTACAGAAACCCTGCGAACTTATTGCAGGCAAAGAACAAACTGGCTGCAATTATCTGTGGAAGCAACACACAAAATGCAGAAGTATCTAAAGTTGCTCAATTTCAGATTGGATGTAGTAGTAAAAGATGTTTGCGGACTTACCGGTCTTGCCATCATCGCAGACATTTGCAATGGCAATCTTGACCCTCAAAAGCTTGCCGAACACCGTCATGGCAACTGCAAAAAATCTTATGACGAAATTGCAAAAGCCTTAAAGGGGAACAACCGAAAAGATTACCTGTTTGGCTTAAAACAAGAATATGACAGTTATTTATTTTTTCAAAAAAAGATAGCAGACTGTGATAAGCAAATCAACAGTTTTTTAAAAGTGCAGATAAACACAGACCCGGTAAAAAAAAACTTCGTACCGATGACAAGGTACATAAACGGGTAAACAAAAATGCATTAAAGGGCATTGACTTAAACCAGGCTGCTTTCCAATATTTTGGCGGAGTAGATTTAATGAAAATAGAAGGCCTCAGCCACGCCACTATTTTAACCATCATGAGCGAAGTTGGCCCGGAAGGTTTTAAAAAATTTGAAACCGCCAAGCAATTTGCAAGTTGGCTGCGGCTGGCACCCAATAATAAAATAAGTGGGGGAAAAGTCTTAAGTAATAAAATACCCAAAGGCAGCAACCGGTTGAAAATTGCTTTACGAAATGCAGCCAATGCCATTGGAAATTTAAAAGACACTCACCTTTCTGATTTTTTTAAACGAGTGGCTTACCGCAGAGGCAGAACAGCGGCCGTAAGTGCCACTGCACGAAAGCTCGCTGTTATCATCTGGAACATGATATCGAAAGGAATCGCCTACACAACTCCAACTGAATATCTGTTTCTTGACCAGAAAAGAAAAGCTAAAGTGATAGACAAAATCAGAAAAAACATTGCTAAATTGGATCTTAAACCTGACGACCTTGGCTTTGTAACCACTTGATTAATAGCAGGTATAAAAAACGTTAGTCAGAATTTATTTCAACCTTTCTCGTTAATTCAGACAGCAATGAGACAATCTCTTTTTCTATCATTACTTTTCTGCTTTTTGACACTCTTTGCTTGCGGACAACGGGCAACCAGAAGACCGCAAACTGCTACCACTATCAGCCAGCCAGATACATTTTCAGGTCGGTACTTTGCCGTGACATTAGTTAACAATGATACGGTACCTGTTCTTTTGAAACTTGGACCAAGAAGTCAAATTGACAACAAAGACACAATGAACTTAGCCAGGACTTATCCTTGCAGCAATCCTTCTGTAGGTGAATACTATGACTTGCATGACCTTTTAAGTTGGGAAGGCAGTTGTGTTACTTGGTACACGCTGCAGCTAATCAAGCCTGCAGACACGATCCGATTTGTAGTCAAACTCAAAGATTTTGACAAGTCAGACACATCACGACTTTACTATTGCTACACAAGAGAAATCACCACCACCGACAGACAGCTTAATATGTACGCTGACCGTACAAAAATCTACATGCAAAAAGAAGAGCGAAACTTCCAGACAAGCTATGTAGTTCTAGACAAACATGCGCCTAACAGCGGTTTTGCAATAGGCTGGCAGACGGTAAGGAAATCGGCAACAAATCGCTAACCAGCAACAGTTATAAACAGCAGGTTCAACATTGAGCTATATTTCTTATTTTCAACATCAATAATTCTAATCGGCTTTTGTTCTGGCAGACTTAACACAGAAATCCAGCCTTCGCAAAGTTTTCCATGATTAAAAAAAATAAGTTTTAATCTGTTTATTCCCGTTGATATTGATAGTTTTCCACATAGTTTCTCTCGTCTCGTACCACTGCAAATATTCGCTGCATCAATTTATTTCTTACCGCATTTATTACACTCATTTTGTTTTTACCTTACTGATGAACATTATTGATAAAAAACTGTTGAAAAAGTTCTTAAAAGAGCTTGTCTTGACATTTTTTAATAAAAACCGCCATATTAAATCCATTTATAGCTACAGGCGTTCAATCCAATTTTTTATTAAACTTTTATCGCCCTACTAAAAAGCCTCTGTATAGGGCTTGTATTACCTTGTTACGGTGCTTTATTTCTGAACATCTATAATG
>MWYV01000042.1 GCA_002050435.1 Chitinophagales bacterium 33-2
ATTCAGAGCCGCACCAGGGGTAATTTATTAATGGCACTGGCTAATAAATTCTCCTATATCCTGCTGAACACCTCTAATAAAAGCGAACTGGCTACCGGATACGGAACTTTGTATGGTGATATGGCTGGGGGACTGAGTGTGCTCGGCGATCTTTACAAAACACAGGTGTATGCACTGGCCCGATATATCAACCGTGATAAAGAAATTATACCGGCCAACATACTTGTAAAACCACCTTCCGCAGAACTAAGACCGGGGCAAAAAGACAGTGACAGTCTTCCAGAATATGATATACTCGACAAAGTCTTATTTGAATACATTGAATTGCGCAAAGGACCCAAAGAGATCATTGCGGAAGGATATGATGCAAAACTTGTGAACAGGATCCTCAAACTGGTTAATACGAATGAGTACAAACGCAACCAGTTCTGTCCCATCATTCGTGTAAGCAGCAAGGCTTTTGGTACAGGGAGAAGATTGCCTATTGTTGCAAAATATCTTTCTTAAAGCTGGTAGCTGTGGAGTTTAAGTACGCGTGTAACTGCATTGGCTTCAGTAATATGCACTTCAATAATGCCTACGTCTTTAGCGAAATAATAATCGATCTCAAAATCAAGCGGAATATTGATCTGGGTTGAATTGATCTTCAAAACACTTTTTACATGAATGACATCATTATATGTTTTCTGATAAACAGTACGGGGAACATTTTTTTCTAAAAGCGTGTACTCCAGTCCCATGGAAAAACTAAAAAGAAAAGGAATATTCACCTGGTAAATTACATCGGTCCAGGTACTGTTGGTAGGGAGATTGGCTTTTAAAACAGATGTTTCCACAGTAGATGGAACCGATATCAGTCCGGGTGGTATGGGTATGGGAACCTGTTGCAGCAGGTCATTAACAATTGAATCGAGGTTGAGACCTAATGCTGCCAGCGGAAATAACAACCTGTAATCCTGGTTGTCGCAATTTGCATAAAGGCCCGTATTAAAAGTAGCAAAGCCGGAAACCTTTTTAAAAAGCTTTCCGTTAATGGTACTGTCACCAAGGATGTACATGGTATTGTGGAGCGTATCCACACTTGTGGGTGTTGAGTCCACATAAACATATTGCGAACTGTCACATACGGGTAGATAGGTGCAGCTGATGCAATTTTTAAAATTGCCACCCTCAAAACTGTATTCCTTTTTACAGGAAAAAAAACTGGCGGTCAAAAGAATTGCCGCCATTGGAAAAATATGTTTCATTAATGTTTAAGATGAACAACAAGTGAAATAGCTGCAGGAAATCCCGGAAGCGTAGTGTCTTTCGATAAACCCAGCCTGGTTTCTGTAAGGGTCGTGATCTTAAAATTATTTCCCAGTCCGAATAAATTTAATCCGGTAATATTCAATCTTGTTTCGTTATTGGTAAAAGCCCAGGTGAATGGTTCTGTCTGGGGTGCAGCAGGATCGCACTTGGTTGCGCCTTCATTGGCCACGCCGGTTCCATTTGCGGAAAAATCTGCAAAGTTGTCTGCAATGCAGGGTGCAAGAAGGCCTGCCCCCATTGTGAGGTCAATGCTTCCATTTCCATCTGTATCAATTCCGCCGGTTTCAAATTTCCATGATCCAGAAGTGATCAGATCTGTATTGGTTACTACAGGATCTGGGTCAGACTTCTTACAGGCTGCAAAACCAAGAACAAAAATTATTGCGGGAAAAAGGAACTTCATAAGTGTTTAATAAGGGTTTAAAGATAATAAGTAAACGTTTTGAATTATTCTTTATTATGTGTTATAAAAGCGGAGACAAAAGGTAAATTGTATAATTTCCCCTTTTAGGCGTGTTATTTGCAAAGACCAAACCATCCTAAACCTTAACTATGGTAAGAACTTCAGAAGATATCCGGATGCTGAATGAAAAGATCCAGTATTCCGGCCGTTTCATTGATACATTAAGACTGGAAGTTGGAAAAGTGATTATCGGGCAGTCTTTTATGCTGGACCGCCTGCTGATTGGCCTGCTCAGTAACGGGCACGTTTTACTTGAAGGTGTTCCGGGTCTTGCTAAAACACTTACGATCAAATCACTGGCTCAGGCCATCCATGCAAAATTCAGCCGTATCCAGTTTACGCCCGACCTTTTGCCTGCCGACGTGATAGGAACACTGATCTATAATCAGCAACGCAATGAATTCGTTGTAAGAAAAGGTCCCATCTTCGCCAATTTTATTCTGGCAGATGAGATCAACCGTGCACCGGCTAAAGTGCAAAGCGCATTGCTCGAAGCCATGCAGGAAAGACAAGTGACCATTGGCGATTCCACTTATAAACTCGATGAACCCTTTTTAGTGCTGGCAACTCAAAACCCACTTGAACAGGAGGGCACTTATGCGTTGCCGGAAGCCCAGGTGGACCGCTTTATTATGAAAGTGGTGGTGGGTTATCCTTCAAGGGAAGAAGAGCAGTTGATCATACGCCAGAATGTACAGGGATTGTCTTATCCAACCGTTAACCAGGTGGTTTCAGTAAATGAGATCCTGAATGCACGCCAGATGGTTCGCGATATTTATATGGATGAAAAGGTGGAACAATACATTCTTGATATTGTTTTTGCTACGCGTAACCCTGAGCTTTTCAATCTTGAAAAATTGAAACCCCTCATTTCGTATGGTTCCTCACCCAGAGGAAGTATCAACCTTGCACTGGCATCAAAGGCGCAGGCCTTTCTTCAAAAACGAGGCTACGTGATACCGGAAGATGTACGTTTCATCTGTAACGATGTTTTACGGCACAGGCTGGGACTTACCTACGAAGCGGAAGCGGAAAACATTTCTGCTGTAGACATCATTGAGCAGATTATTCAAAAGATCAACCTTCCATAAATTGCTTACAACAGCTGAAATATTAAAAAAGGTGCGTCACCTGGAGATCAAAAGCAAAAAGCTTACAACGGATCTTTTCACAGGCGAATACCACAGTGCATTTAAAGGCAAAGGCATGTCTTTTAAAGAAGTACGTGAATACGCCGCGGGTGATGACATCAGGTTTATCGACTGGAATGTTTCGGCGCGGTTTGGTCATCCATACAGTAAAGTATTTGAAGAAGAAAGGGAGCTGACCGTAATGATGCTGGTGGATGTTAGTGCCAGCTCGCTGTTTGGAACACTTCAATCAACAAAAAAAGAACTGGCAATTGAAATTGCAGCCGTCATTGCTTTTTCTGCAGTGAATAATGCTGATAAAGTTGGTGTGATCTTATACAGCGATAAAATAGAAAAATATATTCCTCCGCGGAAGGGGAAAAATCATGCATTATATATTGTGCGCGCGCTTTTGTCTGTTGATAGTGAGCACAAAAGAACAGACCTGGGTATGGCGGTGAAGTATTTTAAAAACACCACCCGCCAAAGAAGCATTGCATTTATTCTGAGCGATTTTATAGATACCAATTACCACCATGCCTTGCGCGTTTCGGGCAATAAGCATGATATCATTGGTGTTAAGTTATATGATCGCATGGACCGTTACCTTCCTGATGTGGGCATGCTGCGGATCGAAGATGCGGAAACAGGTGCGCAGCAATGGGTAGATACAGGAAGTGAACTGGTACGGTATGAATATGAAAAGGAATTTTTCCGGCAAACAGATTATGCTAAAGAGGCATTTAAAAAAGCAGGTGCTGACCTGCTTCATGTGAAAACAGATGAAGACTATGTAAAAGTGCTGCGCCGGTTTTTTATCAGCAGAAATAAGAAATGAAGAAGAAGGCTATTCTATTGATCATTTTTCTTTCCAGCTATGGGTTGAGTTTTTCCCAGGTGATCTCCTTTTCTGCCCTGGTCAATAAAAACCGCATTGTAATTGGTGAACCGGTGCAAATGCGTCTGCAGGCAATTGTTCCCGCCTCTTCATCCATAGCATTTCCTGAAATTGATTCCCTTCCGCATTTTGAAGTGCTGAACCGTTCCGGAATTGACAGCGCTGTTTCCTTTAATGGACTTAGGCTGGAACAAATCATTACAATCACCAGTTGGGATAGCGGCAGCTGGAATATTCCACAGCTTGTTTTTCAGAATGCACGCAGCAAGCCCATTGCCATGGAAGTTGGATATAGTTCAATGGATCCCGATCAACCATACCACGATATAAAAGATATCATGGATGTGCCCAAACCGGAACAACCTGCATGGATCTGGTATTTGCTTGCATTGGGGCTTTTACTGATCCTGTTCATTTTGTTTTTCCCTGGAACAAAACAAAAGGCCATGGAAAAGAAAACCCCGGCTGAAGATCCGTATAAACGGGCGATGAAAGACCTGGCCGGTCTCGATCCTTCTGCGGATTCAAAAATATTTTTCACTGAGTTGGTTGATGTTTTCAGGGAATACCTTGAAAACAGGAAGGGCATCAGGTCCTATTCAAAAATCACAGATGATCTGGTCATTCAATTGAAGGCAATTCAATTTTCTCAGGATCAATATACAGAACTTGCACAGGTTTTGAGGATGAGTGACCTGGCGAAATACGCAAGGCTGGAAACAACCGAACAGGAAAAACTGCGTGCAACAAATAGTATGAAAGAAAATATTTCTGTTATAGAGAAAAATAGGTAATGCTTTACGAATGGTTACAAAATATCGGGTTTAAGAATTATTGGGTACTGCCCTTCCTGCTGATGCTTCCTGTATTGGCATGGATGTATTTCAGATCCGGAAAGGTAAAGCCTGCCATGATGGTTTCCACGCTGAGCTGGTTCCGGGTGAAAACGGGCAAAAACTACTCACTCCATCTTCCTTTCTGGTTAAGATTAATTGCTATTGGGTGTATCATTGTTGCACTCGCAAGACCACAGGTCAAACACACAACTTCAAAAAATAAAGGTGAAGGCATTGATATCATTTTATGTATGGATGTCAGCGGCAGCATGCTTTCCCAGGATTTTCAACCCAACAGGTTATCTGTCGCCAGGCAAATGGCAGCCGATTTTGTAAAAGGAAGACCCGTGGACCAGATCGGGCTTGTAATTTTTGCAGGTGAGAGTTTCACACAATTTCCATTGTCAACTGATCACGCAGCCCTGCTCGAAAATGTGCGTGCCATTACCCCTGGTTTGTTACAGGATGGAACCGTGATCGGGGAAGGTTTGGCAACATCGGTTGACAGGTTAAGTTCAGGTAAATCAAGATCCAAAGTAATCATTTTACTGACGGATGGAAATGAGCAGCCACCGGAAACGCGCATCATTGATCCGGTGACTGCGCTGGAAATCGCAAAGGCCAAAGAAGTGAAAGTGTATACCATTGGCATGGGGGCAAGGGCCGGAGAGATCGCCGAAAGAGGTGTGCCTCGCTCGCAAAGCAGTGCTTTTCTTGATGAAGTACTTCTAAAAAGGATCGCCACTCAAACCGGTGGTGCTTATTTCCGGGCTACCAATGCACAGGGGTTACAGGACATTTACAACCAGATCGATAAACTGGAAAAATCTGAAGTGGAAGTGATCACCCGGGAAAGGTTTGATGAATTGTTTGTTTATTTCATTGCGCTTGCGCTTTTATTCTTATTTATTGAACTGATACTGCGATACAGTTTATTACGTACATTTCCCTGATATGCAGGCTATTGTTTATAAAAGTACCGGTAGCTGGTACCAGATCAAAGATGCAGCTGGAAAGACCTGGAACGCCAGGATGAAAGGTGTTTTCAAACTTGATGGCATTACATCCACCAATCCGATAGCAGTTGGCGATGTGGTTGAATTTGATGTTGAGAATTCAAAAGAAAATTCTGTAATCATCACACAGATCAGGGATAGGAGAAATTACATCAACCGCCAGTCGCCACGCATCAAAAGCCAGCAGCATATTGTTGCCTCCAATGTGGATCAATCCTTACTCATTGCTACGTTAAAAGAACCGCGCACTTCCCCCGGGTTTATCGACAGGTTCCTTGTTACATCAGAGATGTATCATGTGCATGCCATGGTGCTTTTCAACAAGCTTGACCTTTACAGGGAAAAGGAAATGGGAAAATTTGAAAAGCTGAGGGATGTGTATGAAAGCATTGGCTACAAAGTAATTGCCACGAGCTTCAGGGAACAGAAAGATTATAAAGAACTGAAAGAAATTTTACGAGACAAAGTGACTTTGGTAAGCGGGCACAGTGGAGTTGGTAAATCAACTTTCATAAATGGAATTCTGCCGGGTGTTCAGGCAAAAACGAAGGACGTAAGCGGCTGGAGCGGGAAGGGGCAGCACACCACAACCTTTGCCGAGATGTATGACCTTCCGTTTGGCGGTAAAATCATTGATACACCAGGCATGAAAGAATTTGGAATTGTGGGTGTTGAAAAACCGGAACTGTCTGGTTATTTTCCCGAGATGCGCACAAGGTTAAGAGACTGCCAGTTCAACAACTGTCTTCATATCAATGAACCCGGATGTGCAATTAAACAGGCGGTTATTGATGAAATGATTGATGAAGACCGCTATGTGAGTTATTACAATATCCTGGAGTCACTGGATGGAAAGAAATACTGAGGGATGCTGTTTAGGATTTTGGGTTTGATAAATTCAACATTTTTAATTTCAGCACACTGGCAAGTTCCACTACAGCTTTATTGTCACGTTTATGGGCATCCTTTGTTTTTGTAGGAAACATGGATATGCCATTGTAAATACTGTACTGTAATGTGAGTGGGTGTCGGCCAAGAAGGAAATTCCAGTTGATCGCATCAAAATCATCTTCTTTCTCTGTAAAAATAATTTTGAGTTCATCGATAAGTATTCCCGCGATCTGGTAAAAGCGATTCAGTGTTCCATCGCTATCGATAACGGCTTCTGTACAACCTAAAGTTGTTCTTAGGGTAAGGTTCATAGCAAACTATTTTAAATTTAATGCCTGACGGATATAGGACAATTGAACCAGCCCGTTTGCTGCCTGATGCTAAGAATGCACTTTAAACTTTGGGGTCTTTTTGGGGGCGCCATCAAGAATTTTCTCGGCACCAACATTTTTTCCATTATCACCGCAGCCGGATTTATTTTTATTGAATAAGCTGCAGGAAGCAAAACCAAGGGTAAAGCAAAAAAGTATCAGGGCAAATCGAAAAGTTTTCATAATCTGGTTTGTATAAAGATAACATGAAAATCACAGGTTCAAAACTGTTTACCCGCTTCATTGGAAGCATCGAACCAGCGGGCATACGTTAGATAGTTATTTGCAATCCTATCTATCTCACCCTCAATCTTTTCAGGTTCAATTTCCTTTACTTTTTTAGCCGGCACCCCTGCGTAAACCGATCCTGGTTCGCAGATGGTTCCTTCCAGCACCACCGCCCCTGCAGCAATAATGGTATTGCTGTGCACTACGGCATTGTCCATAACAATGGCGCCCATTCCAATTAAAACATGGTCGTGAATGGTACAGCCATGCACTATGGCATTATGGCCAATGGAAACATGATCGCCAATAATGGCTTTGGTTTTTTGAAAAGTAGCATGAATGACCGCTCCATCCTGGATGTTTACCCTGTTGCCGATACGAATGCTGTTCACATCACCACGGAGCACTGTATTGAACCACACGCTGCATTCATTTCCCATGATCACATCACCAACGATCGTGGCATTGGGTGCAATAAAACATTTTTCTCCCCAGGCAGGGTGATGTGCTTCAACAGGTAAAATAATAGCCATAAAAAATAAGTTGGAGCGAAATTAGGAATAAGGGGCGAAGGGAGAGGAGCAAGGGGTAAGGGTAAGGGGTAAGGAGCAAGGTGAGAGGGGTGAAGTGAGAGGTTCAGGGTTAAGGATATTAAGCAACCAGCATTTACTTTCGCTGTATGAATACCAGGCAAATGTTTCTTCAGCATCTTGCACAAACTTCCAATGCACCACTGGCGCTTGAAATTGTGCGCGCTGAAGGATGCTGGCTTTATGATGTAACCGGAAAAAAATACCTGGATCTTATCGGAGGAATCAGTGTGGCCAATACCGGTCATCGTCATCCGAAAGTTGTGGAAGCCGTAAAAGCGCAGGTTGACCAGTACATGCATGTTATGGTGTATGGTGAAATTATTCAGAGTCCGCAGGTGCAATATGCCCGCTTACTCACCAGTTACCTGCCTGCATCCCTGGATACGGTTTATTTCACCAATTCAGGGGCTGAAGCAGTAGAAGGTGCCATGAAACTTGCCAAAAAAGTTACCGGCAGAACAGAGATTGTTGCATTTGAAGATTCTTATCATGGATCCACACAGGGAGCGCTCAGTATCATAGGGTCTGAATACTGGAGGAATGCATTCAGGCCTTTGTTACCCGGTATCCACCACTTGCGTTACAATAGCTTTGAAGACCTTAACAGGATTTCCGGAGCAACTGCCTGTGTGATTGCTGAAACCATCCAGGCTGAAGCCGGAATACTGGAGCCTGACAGGAAATGGATACAGGCGCTGGAAAAAAAATGCCGAGATACTGGTGCCTTACTCATACTCGATGAAATCCAGGCAGGTTTTGGAAGAACTGGTAAACTGTGGGGTTTCGAAAAATTCGGTATACTTCCTGATATTTTGCTGCTTGGAAAAGCCCTTGGAGGTGGGATGCCCATGGGCGCTTTTATTTCCAGCAACCTGGTGATGCAGCAACTTTCTGATAACCCGGTGCTCGGTCATATTACCACATTTGGAGGGCATCCTGTATGTTGTGCTGCAGGCATGGCTGCATTCAACGTACTCCTTGATGAAAAAATGATGGAGGAGGTGGAAATGAAATCGGCACTCTTTAAACAATTGCTGGTGCATCCTGGTATCAAACAAATTAAATCAGTTGGATTATGGATGGGGGTTGATTTTGGTGATGCAGGAACCTGTAAAACAATAATTGACCGCTGCATTGAAAAGGGATTGCTTACCGACTGGTTTTTATTTCAACCGGGTTTCCTGAGGATCTCGCCTCCGCTGACAATTACGGAAGAAGAGATCAGGCATGCTGCCGCCATCATTTTGTCGGCTATCTGAAAAAAATAAAAATTGTTGATATAAATTGATTTACTTTGTAATTCAAAGTGCTTTTTATGGATTCAGAAAACCAACATTTAGATGCGCTGCAGGACATCAGGAAAATGATGCAAAGATCCTCGCGCTTTATATCCTTAAGCGGCTTAAGCGGCATAGCTGCCGGTTTCTGGGCACTAATCGGTGCTTATATCGCCTATACATGGATCGAGGATTATTATGGCACATATAGCGGTATAGGATACACAAATCAGAATTTCAATGCGCTAAAAAACAAACTGTTTTTATTAGCCATTGCTGTATTGGGCATCACCATTCTTTCGGCTTATTATTTTACGTGGAGAAGAGCGGGTAGGGATAAAATGCCTTTGTGGAACCATTCCTCCAGGATGCTGGTGGTGAACATGATGATCCCGCTGGTGACCGGTGGTGTTTTTATTCTTTCCATGCTGCAGTTTAATGAATGGCGTTTTGTGGCTCCGGCATGCCTGGTGTTTTACGGACTAGCACTGATCAACGCCAGCAAGTATACACTTGATGAGATCAGGTACCTTGGATTGTGCGAGGTATTACTCGGCCTGGTTTCCACACAGTTCATACACGCTGGTTTATATTTCTGGGCCATTGGTTTTGGTTTGTTACATATTATTTACGGATTTGCTATGTGGTGGAATTATGAACGCAATCCCAAAACTGAAAGTTAATGGCAGCGAACAATCCCATAGCTGGACTCAATAAAATTTTCGATAACCGCATCAGGCTGGGTGTGATGAGTATATTAATGGTGAATGATGCCATCAGTTTTAATGATCTGAAACAGATGCTGGAGGTAACCGATGGAAACCTGGCCACACACCTGCAAACACTGGAAGAAGAAAACTTTTTAAAAGTACACAAGGGATTTGTTGGAAGAAAAACGAACACTACTTATTCTGTTACGCGTGCAGGAGAAAAAGCATTTAACGAACATATTGCAGCACTTGAAAAAATAATCAAAGGAATTAAATAAATTTTTTTGTCCTTATACTTTGAAATACAAAGCACTTTCTATTAATTGATATTTAAATATTTAGAATGAAAAAGAGCCGGCACCTCGAACGATACAGATGGATCATGAGCTTTTTTATTTTGATGTTGTTCCTGAGTGGTGTAACCGCAATTCCGATTGATATGGAACTTACGCTGCTGCTCAGGTACATTCCAGAAAACAGCAGCCTGTATCTCTGGATCGATAAGGTTTTAAAGGCCTACCTGGAAGTGAAAGCAAAATATCCCTTCCTGTTATATGGTTACGACTGGCTGGCATTTGCACATTTTATTCTCGCCATATTATTTATAGGCCCTTACCGTGAACCGGTGAAAAACATTTGGGTGGTTCAGGTGGGACTGATCGCCTGCCTGCTGGTTTTGCCCCTTGCATTTATTGCAGGCTATTTCCGCGGCATTCCTTTTGGCTGGCAGTTGATCGACTGCTCATTCGGTGTTCTTGGCGCGCTGCCACTTTATGCCTGCTATCGTCTCACAAAAAAAATGGAATCAGAAAATCAAATCAAATAAAAATGGAAACAATTATTCAGAAAGCCTGGACAGGAAGCAAATGGCTCATCAAAGGAGGCATTATTGCACTCATTGCATTGTTACTAAAAATTCCTGCATATTATGTAGAAGATCTGATCAAAGAAAGAGAACAAAGACAGGAAGCAGCCATTGCAGAAGTGAGTGATAAATGGGCTGGAAATCAATCAATTACCGGTCCCATTCTCGTATTACCTTACAGAAGTTTTACCGACAGCAGCCAGAAAAAATCATCACGCCAGCTGGCTTATTTTCTTCCGGATGAACTGAAGATCCGCTCGGGCTTGGTGCCTGCGGAAAGACACCGGGGAATTTATAAAGTAATGCTGTATTCCGCAGATATAAAACTCAACGGATCATTTAGTGAAGTTGATGTAACAAAAATTAACCTGGATCCAGGTCAGGTTATTTGGGAAGAAGCTTTTGTAAGAATGAGTATTTCTGATACCCGCGGACTTAATGATGAATTAAAAATGGACTGGGCGGGGAAGGAACTTGTTTTTTCCAACCAGGTTTCCGATATGGGTGAAGACATTCTTGTAGCGCAACTACCATTAACCGGTCCACAGGAAATTAAAAATTTGCAATTTGCTTCAGAATTTAATGTGAACGGATCTGGAAAATTATTATTTACTCCCCTAGGAAAAGCTACATCTGTTGAACTAAATTCAAAATGGCCGCATCCAAGTTTTACAGGACAGTTACTACCACAAACTTCTGATGTAAGTGATTCCGGTTTTACCGCCACCTGGAAATCGCATAGTCATAAACGTAAGTTTCCTCAGCAATGGACGGGTGAATCTTCCATACTCAGGCAATTTCATCCTGCAGTTTCAGTTAGCGGTCCCAATGTGCATACTTCTTCTTTTGGCGCAGAACTTTTCATCCCGGTTAATGGTTACCAGAAATCCATGCGCTCTATCAAATACGCGATCTTATGCATACTTCTCACATTTGCTGCTTTCTTTTTAATAGAGCTGAATCATAAGGCCTCCGTGCATCCTTTTCAATATGGATTGATCGGCATAGCGCTCATCCTGTTTTATACTTTATTGTTATCCTTTTCCGAATATACCGGGTTCAACATCGCCTATCTTATCGCTTCCTTTTTTACTATTGGTTTGATCGGATGGTTTGTAAAGGGACTGATGAAAAGTTCAAAAATTACAATGTTGATGTCCGGGATTTTAATGCTGCTGTATATATACATTTTCACCATTCTGCAGATGCAGGACTTTTCATTACTGCTGGGAAGCCTTGGTTTGTTTGCCGCACTTGCCGTGATCATGCATTTTTCCAAAAAAATTCAATGGTGATCATCTGTTTTTTTAAACATGAATTTCAAACCAAACCAAAAAAAACCCGGGACATGTCCGGGTTTTTTTATTAAAAGCGTTTTTATTAAAAGTCAAGCCCTAAAGCAATATAGGTCATGGGTTTGCCTCTAAAGAAACCATTCATTTGCCAGGCCGCATCGAATTTTACAAAATATCCAAGCAGCGTGCTGCGTGCGCCAAAGCCATAGCCGCCTGCAAGCGGACCAATACCTCCCGCTTTTACTTTTACACTTATTGCAGGAACTGCAGGGTCCTGGAATCTTACAGAAGGTCTTTCAAAATTATCATAGGCGCCATTCCATGCCGTTCCCAGGTCAATGAATTGAACCACCTGGAAATTGCGCAGGAAAGCATTATTGATCGGCCTTTTCAAAAGCGTTGAAAATACCGGCACCCTGATCTCACTGTTGATCACCACATTATTATTTCCGTTGGCTACATTCTGTTTGAAACCTCTTAAGTTAACCGCCAGTGCCTGGTAAGCATATTGTGCATCGGGGTCAGGTGTATTGGACGGATCGAAATATCTGTAGGACAATTCATTTGTATTCTGATCCACCTTCACATTTTCCCTTATTTTGAGCCATCCGTCCACACCGCCCAGATAGTAGATCACTTTCTGGTTGCCCCATGAAAAATCACCAGCCGCACGTAATGCCCAGATGATATTCCGGTGTAGCGGCAGGTAATGTCTTGCATCAAAACCGGTATTAAATAAAAACTTTCCATCTGTGGATCTCACTTTATTTAACTGTGTGAACCAGTCGAAATAAGCTTTCCATCTTAAGCCCTGCCAGATGTTGAGTGCAGGATTCAACGTGTTATCATGCACGTACTCCATGGTCAATTGTCCATAGGTTTTGCGCAGGTCGGGTTGCTTCAGATCATTTACAGAAAATGCAGGAAAGATCATTTTATCAAAGCGCGGCCCGATGGTCATCCTAAGGCTTCTCACCCTGTCAAAGGGATAACTGATCCTGGCCAAATAATAATTGGAAAACTGTTTTACAAAAGGCCACATCGAAGGATCCCTGAAACGTCCGAAAGAAGTATCTACCTGGGCCTCATTACTACTGCGGTAAAAAGTAAAACCCCAGTCGATCCTTTTTTTCAAATTGGTATATTCAAAAAGAATATCATTATCTCTTAAGTTCGGAGCAACCCGGATGCCACCTGAAATTTTAATGTCTTCAAAAAGATCAATAGTCCCCATCCTGATCAATCCATTCAGATCATTACCATTGGATGGATCAATGGGTCCGGCACCGCCCTGGTAAGGCTGGTATTTATTGATTGCAAAAACATTATTATTTAATCCTGCTACGATATAATCATTAAAGAATTTTGGTGGCCGGTATTCATACAATTTCGCTTTTTGCAAAACAGGCACCGGTTCAATTTCGCGCGTTTCAAATATTTGTCCTACCCTAGAACTGGTATCTCGTTTTTCATCCTGGAATTCATTTTGGAAAAAATCACCTTCTTTTTGCGTGGTCGTGTCTGAAGTCATTCCTTCATCTTCATTCCTTCCACTGATGATCCTTTCCCTGTCCCGGAGCGACTTCATATATTCGGTAGGCTTGGCCGTTACATTCCTTCTGCGCAAAGTGTTTTCATCTACGCGCAAACGGTAAAGAAATTTATAATCGCCCTGTCGTGTAACCTCGCTCACAAGTGAGTTATCGCCTGCCGTGCGGGTTTCCAGTAAACCAGACTGGTAATTGGTTAATGGAAATACATAGGATGAATCATTCGTGAATGAAACAAATCCAACAGAATCTATATCTGTTTTGTTCCAGTTGAGGAGCACACTGTCCACTTCCTGTTGCGGTGGATTGCGCAACACTTCATCACCAATAAAAACAAGTGTGTCAAGGCCAGCTCTTTCAGAACGGAAAAAACCTGCATAGCGGTTGTTGATCCCATTTTCATCACTCACAAAAGTAAAGTGTGATGTATTGTATTGTGAAGGATAACGGGCATTGCCAAATTTTACATTGGTCAGCTGGGAAATCTGTTTGAAATCTGACTGGTTCCAGTTATCGATAAGAAAAATATTGTAAGGATTGGCCGTGATGGCGGTATCAGCATTCATCGCGTTTTCTGAAGGGCGGTTACTTGAAAAGATGATCCCTGTTTTACCAGGAAAAGCTACAAATGAGGGATCCAGGTCATCGTAAATATCATTAGTGATCTGGTCTGTGGTCTGCCTGTCAATTTTATAAACAAAAATATCTGTCTGCCCGCTTTTTACAGCGCTGAAGATAAGTGTGTTGGCATCCAACATATACTTCACATCCTGCACCTGGCTGAACATCGGCAGTTCCTGGTTCACCACTTTGATGCGGTTCACTACATCATAAACAAAAAGACGGTTCTTACCTTTTTCATTATACACTACCGCGAGCCTGGTGCCTTTTCCATCCCAGGCAAGAATAGGGTAGTTTGGATTGATCTCATCTTCGCGAGACCTGATGCCATATTGCAGAATTACTTTTCTGTCAACAAAATTTGGCCTGAATACCACACTGTATTTACCCTGTTTAAATTCCACTACTGCATAAGCAAGGCTTCTTGGGGTAGGATTGGCATTGAAACGGATAAAATCTTTTTTGCCTATTTCTTCTGTAACGGATAATTGTCCTTTGGGCATTAATCTTCTTCCGCGCACATCTTTAAAATACTGGTTTGACATTTCTGTCATAAAGTCTCTCAGCACATCTTTAAATTTTTTCTGTGCGATCCTTTGTGTAGCACTATTCAGATTTCTGTAAATCCGTGAAAGATAGAGGAGGTAAGTGGTTTTAGACTTGCCATATTTATTGCCGATATAATACCAGAAAGCGTGGCCTGCAAGTTGCGGTTTTTCAAAAGCAAACTGGTAAAAGTTCCGGTAGCTTCCACCAAGCAGTGCATTTTTTAACTGGTCGTCCAAATCTGTGCTCCATTCTCTTGCTGCATACTGAATATATCCGTCGGTCAGCCATTTTGGAAGATCAAGCAATGTTTGGTTGGCAGCAAATTCTCCAAGGTCATCTCCAAAAAGCACGTTGGCCAGCAGGATGCCTGCAATACTTTGCCTGATCTGGATGCGCAGGTTTTCGTGGTTGCCATCAAAGTAAAGCATGGATTTATTATTCACCAGCCGCGTAACACCTCCATTCCCCTGCCAGTCGATCCCTAACCCGATGTTGGATTGCTGCATTTCGTCAAAACTGTTATACACCACAATATTTGCCCTTCTCTGCAAACCATATTCAATAAACTCTTCCAGCTGCGGCAATTCTTTTTCAGCCACCTGCGCTACCCATTTTCCAAGTTCAAGTCCGTCCTGGCTGAAATAAGTATTAAAGTTTTCTGTCTGGTAAAATTTCCATTGAAACTTCTGGTATTGAACACGGTTCTTGCCGAACTCCACCGCATTCACCTGGGCCTGGGTCTGATTAAGGAAAGCAAAAAAGAAAAAACTCACCATGGCCAAACGGCCTGTCGACTTCGTCATATAGTTGTATAATTACAGAATGATTATTGCTCCGGGTTATTGATAGTAAATTGCATCTAAAAATACAAAAAACCTGCATGTTAACTGTCCAGCGATTTACCTTCAATCCAGTCCAGGAGAATACCTATGTAGTCTACAACGAAAAAGGAGCGGCTTGTATTATAGACCCTGGTTGTTATTTTGCTCAGGAAGAGCAGGAATTAATCGGTTTTTTAAAAAACCAGGCGCTCGAGCCGGTTTTGTTGTTGAATACCCATTGCCACTTCGACCATATTTTCGGCAACCGGCTGATTAACAAGACGTTTGGACTTGAATTGCATCTTCATCCCCTGGAAGAAAAAATCCTTCAATTTGGCCCCGTATCCAGCAAAATGTGGCAGATGGAATTTGAAAATTATGATGGTCCTCTTCATTTTTTGAATGAAGGCGCTACCGTGGCAATTGGTAATGATCAGCTGGAAGTATTATTTACTCCGGGGCATTCGCCTGGCAGTATCTGTTTTTACAGCAGTGCGGATGGGTTTATTATTGGAGGCGATGTGCTTTTTAAAGGAAGCATAGGCCGTACCGATCTGCCTGGAGGAAGTTTTGAAACACTTGAACAATCCATCAAAGCAAAGCTTTACTCTTTACCACCGGAAGTAATTGTTTACCCGGGACATGGTGATGCAACTACCATTGGGGCGGAAATGCGCTCGAACCCTTTTGTAAAAGGCTGATCAGGCTTTCATATTATCAGAGGCCTGGTTGTGTACGGGAACTGGTTTTACTCCTGGTTTAAAAAATTTACCGATAAATGGCAGGCGGCTGAATTCGCGGTGTTCCACTTTGGAAAGGAAGAAACAATAGGAAGCCGTAAGTAAAATGGCAAATGGAATCAAAACCCAATGATTCCTGGTAAGCGTTCCTGCAAAATAATAAACCATGAAAACGATGATGGCAATTACAATATAGGCGGTGAGTTTTTTCAATGCATAAGGTATGGGGTAATGTTTTTGTCCCTGCCAATAGCTGATCACCATCATAAAACCGTAGCAGGCGAGGGTAGCCCATGCGCTTCCCCAATAGCCGATCACCGGGATCAGGTAGTAATTCAGCAGAATGGTTATGACCGCGCCGGTAAGTGTTATGTAAGCACCGTAAATTGTTTTGTCTGTTAACTTATACCATACCGTTAGGTTATAATAAATGCCCAGGAAAACATAAGAAAGTGCAATTACCGGAATTACACCCAGACCTTCTGCATATTCGGGATGATTTTTTGTTCCAACAAAGTAAATGCCCCAGATCGTATCTCCAAATAAAGCCACCACAAGAAAAATAATGCAGCTGATCATCACAAAAAATTTCATCACCCGCGCATAGGTTTGTCTTGCATTGTCCTTTCCTGCTTCATTAAAGAAAAAAGGTTCGGCGCCCGTTCGGAAAACCTGTATAAAAATATTGACAAGAGCGGCCACTTTAAAATTAGCATTGAAGATCCCCACAGCTCTTTTATTCTCGCTAAATGAATAGGGCAACCTGTAATCAAGCAATATGCGGTTCAATACTTCGTTGATCATTCCACCAAGTCCAACGATCAGCAGGGGCCAGGAATACAACATCATTTCCTTCCATAACCGGTAATTAAATTTCAATTGCACACTCAATATTTCCCTGTACAATAATAGCAGGGTCACTGCACTGGCAACCAGGTTGGCGATAAAAGCATACCCGATCTGAATGCCGGGATCATACAATACCAATAAAAAACTATCGGGATGTTTGGCGAGAATGTCTGGTGCCAACGAGATAAAAAAATACGTGATACCCACATAAATAAAAATGTTCAGCAGTTTGATGGCTGCATACTTTAATGATTTGCCCTGCTGCCGGAGCCTGGCAAATGGAATAGCAGCAAGTGTATCCATTCCGATGATCCAGGCAAACCAGGTAACATATTCCGAGTTTTCAGGAATTTTCCAGAGATCAGCGATCTGTGGCGTGTAATATAACATCGCTCCTGTAAACACGATCGTGGTAAGAATTACAGAAAGCATTGAGGTATTGAAAACATCATCTTTATATTCAGGTCGCTGAATAAACCTGAAGTAAGCGGTTTCAAATCCATAGGTAAAGATCACGTTGAGAAAAGTTACATAGGCATAAGCAAGAGTAAAAACGCCAAAGATTTCCGCGCCATATATATGGGTGAGCCAGAAAGTGATAAAAACATTCAGGAAACGGCCCAATACCGTACTTAATCCATAGATCGCTGTTTGCCCTGCAAGTTTTTTAATTCCGCTCAACGATTAATTTTATTTTTCAAATGTAATGCTGCCAGGGGAAAATAGCGATCATTCTGCAAACCTGGAATTGTTAATATAAGTCGGATCGGAAAGTGTGCGCAGGAAAACGACCAGGTCATTTTCTTCTGCCATGGTCATGGGAATGCCATTGATTAAAAGAGGATCAAGACTGGGACTTTGAATCACACCACTCCGGTAATGCTGGATCATCATCCGAAAAACACTGAACCTTCCATCATGTGCATAATAGGAAGAATAATCCAGGTTGCGCAGGCTGGGCACACGAAATTTCAGTGAATCTGCCTTGTTCCCTGTAACGCGCATCCTCCCATAATCTTTTAACTGTGCATCTATTGGCAGCCCTGTATTGCGGTAACTGAAATCAGTAAAAAGCGGTTCGGTATGGCAGGATGCGCACTTCGACTGAAATAGGGCATACCCGTTCTGTTCCTGTGCAGTAAATGCAACGGTCCCTATTTTTACCTGGTCATATTTTGAATCGGTTGAAACCATGTGTACAAGAAACTGGGTAAGTGCATTAAGGATCTTATCTGGTGTGATGGATTCAGACCCGTAGGTTTCACGAAACATTTTTTTATAGGTTGCATCCTGTTTTAATTTTTGAACGATGGAAGGAATGGATTCCGCCATTTCATCTGATGCAAGTATATGTGCAAGCGCAACCGATTCCAGTGATGCAGCACTTCCGTCCTGCCGGAAGGCAGGATACCATGCCAGGTTGGAAAGTGCAGGGGCATTCCTTAATGTATGTGCATGATTGTACCCGTGGCTGCGGTCGTGATCAAAAGTTGTAAATGCGGCCACCTGCTGGTGACAGGATCCGCAGGCGAAATTCCCATCCTTTGAAAGACGGCCATCATAAAATAATTTTTTTCCCAGAAGAAACCCTTCCTCTGTTGTGGGATTTTGCTGAAAATTATAAACCGGCTGGGGAAAACCTGCGGGCACATTGAAAGCCAGGGGTCTGCCTTTTTGAACATCTGTTTTACGGCATCCTTCAAGTAACATTGCACCCGAAAATACCAGAATGACAAGAGCAGTTATGACAAGCTTATATTTCAGAAATAAATTTTTACTAAGCTAAAAATATTTGTACAGTGACCTTGTTAAAAAAGGTCTTTCGGACGTAATTTTTTTCTTTCCTGCTTTTTCTCTCCCGCATATTTTTTTTGTTCAAGCCTGATTTCCTTAACCTTCCTGGATGGTTTGGAGGCAATGCGCAATTTTTTCTTATGAAGTGCAGCTTCAATCAACTGGTGAATCTTTTTAATCGCTTCTTCTTTGTTAGATAGCTGTGTGCGGTGCGTTTGGCTTTTCACTACCAACTGGCCTTCTTTATTTATCCGGTTGGCCAGCTTTTCCTCAAGCATTGATTTTTGTACCTCAGTTAATAATGCAGAATTCCTGATATTAAAAAAGGCAATAACAGCGGTTTCCACCTTGTTCACATTTTGTCCGCCTTTACCGCCACTTCGTGTGGTCTGGATTTGTATTTCAGCGGTTAAGGAAATCGACATCGACATCCTGCAAAGCTATCCAATTTTATATGAGGTTGATGTGCATTTGCTTTAAATGATATTGAAACACGTCTTAGAATTATCAACTGCTTTGCTTCCTATCTTCGTTCCTTAACTTAGTTAGGTATGCGTGCAGTTATTCAAAGAGTGGCACATGCCCGTGTAACAATTGAAGGAAATGTGCATGGCGCTATTGACCGGGGGTTGCTTGTTTTGTTAGGAATTGAGGATGCAGACCATGATGAGGATATAGCATGGCTGGCTGGCAAGATCATGGGGCTGCGCATATTTAACGATGCGGCAGGGCAAATGAATCTTTCCATAAAAGAAATCCATGGAAGCATCCTGCTCATTAGCCAGTTTACTTTGTTTGCTGCTACCAAAAAAGGGAATCGTCCGGGTTTTACCCGTGCGGCTAAACCGGAAGTGGCCATTCCATTGTATGAAAAAATGATAAAAAAACTGGAAAGTCTGGCTTCACAAAAAATCGAAACGGGAATTTTTGGTGCGGATATGAAAGTGGAATTATTGAATGATGGGCCGGTTACAATTCTGATCGATTCGAAGGAGAGAGGTTAGGGAAGGACAAGGGTCAAGGTATGAGGTATGAGGTATGAGGTGCAAGAGAAGTGCGTTCTAAAATTTGGGTACTACATGCAGGATATTTTAAACAGGAATGATATTGAAGCACTGCTGTTTGCTTTTTATGATAAAGCAATAAAGGATCCTGTTATTGGACATTTTTTTACAGAGGTGATTCCCATCAACCTCGAAACGCATATACCTGTGATTGCCGATTTCTGGGTATCGGTTGTATTGAATGCGCAGGTCTACAAAAAAAATGTGATGGAAATTCACCAGCACATCAGCAACAAATCAACGATCAAAAAAGAACACCTCGATCAGTGGATCCGATTATTTCATGCAACCATAAATGAAAAATATTCCGGACCCAACGCGGAGCTAATGAAACAAAGAGCTGCCTCGATCGCAACACTCATGCAAATTAAACTGAATTGATATGACCATTCAAGAAGCACAGCAAAAAGTGGATCAGTGGATACAGTCCACCGGGGTACGCTATTTTAATGAACTCACCAATATGGCCATACTTACAGAAGAAGTGGGTGAAGTGGCCAGGATCATGAGCAGGAAATATGGTGAACAATCTTTTAAGGATGCAGAAAAAGAAAACGATCTGGGTGATGAACTGGCTGATGTACTATGGGTGCTGCTTTGCATAGCCAATCAAACAGGTGTGAACCTCGACCAGGCACTTGAAAAAAATTTTATCAAGAAAACCTCAAGAGATTCAGACAGGCACCAGCAGAATCAAAAGCTCAGCTAATCAGTCAGCTACTGCTACTCAATAGATTAATTTACTGCATTCTTCAGTCAGCATCTGCAGTCTAAAACAGCTTATTTATTTTTGCTCTGGCTACGTTTTTGTATTCCTGAAGAAAATTTGGATATGAAGAAATTTTCGTTGAAACTGGTATGGCAAGCTTTGAAAGATGCAATGAAAGGATTTTCTGAAAACAAAGTTCCAAAACTGAGTGCTTCTCTTGCTTATTATACTATTTTTTCCCTTGGCCCAATGTTGATCTGTATCATTTTCCTCAGCAGTTTGTTCCTGGGGCAACAGGCAGTGGAAGGTGAGATCTACGGTCAAATAAGAGGATTTATTGGTCATGATGCGGCCATGCAGGTTCAGGATATGATCAAAAATGCTTCACTGGCCGATAGCGGAACTTTTTCTGCCATCATCGGCATTATTGCCTTGCTTGTTGGGGCTACCACCATGTTTGCAGAATTGCAGGATTCGGTTAATATGATCTGGGGACTGAAACCAAAACCCAATGTTGGTATCATGAGGACCATTAAAAACCGGTTGCTTTCGTTTGGTCTTATTGGAAGCCTGGTATTTCTTCTATTGGTTTCACTTTCGGTTACGGCAGTTATCTCCGGGATCGGCGACAGGTTAAAAGTTTATTTCCCGGATATTACCGTTGTTGTTTTTACGGTGATCAACTGGATCCTCAGTTTATCTATTACAACTGTTCTCTTTGCAGTGGTCTTCCGTGTGTTGCCCGATGCACACATTCGCTGGAGAGATATCTTCCCGGGAGCACTGGCCACTTCTATTTTATTTTTACTGGGTAAGTTTTTAATATCTTTTTACATCAGTACAAGCGATATAGGAAGTACTTATGGTGCAGCGGGATCTTTTGTAGTGTTACTTGTCTGGATCTATTATTCTTCCATCATCCTTTACTTTGGGGCTGAATTCACTAAAACCTATGCGCTTGATAAAGGAGTAAATATAACACCCAACCATTATGCACATTGGGATCATGATTCCATGGCCTATAAAAAAAGAAAAGAGAAGGCAAATGATGGTGTAATTGCTGATCCTGACAGAAAACCGCGCAACATTAAGCCTGTTCCTCCGCAGCAAAGTAGACGCGAAGCCATATTACATAGTGCGGCATCCGCACCTAGGCCCAAATCCCGGAAGGAAAAACAATCCGGCCCTGGAATAGGTACTGTTTTGTTGGGGCTGGCCATTTATTTTTTTAAGAACGAGACAAAAAGAACAGGGCATTGGTAAGCCAAAAGGTTATGGTTGGGTAGAAATCACCCTGCACCTATCTTTGCGGCCATTATGGCAACTGACAGTAACCGCTTCCAGGCAATTATTTCGCACTGCAAAGAATATGGATTCATTTTTCCTTCATCAGAAATCTATGATGGCCTGGGTGCCGTTTATGATTACGGTCAGTGGGGCAGCGAATTGAAAAAAAATATCAAGGATTACTGGTGGAAAAGCATGGTGCAGTTGCATGAAAATATTGTGGGCATTGATGCTGCGATTTTCATGCATCCTACTACCTGGAAGGCCAGCGGGCACGTTGACAATTTCAGTGATCCCATGATCGATAACAAGGATAGTAAAAAACGTTACAGGGTTGACCATCTCATTGAAGGGAAGGCAGAAGAACTGGAACAGCAGGGCCACCAGGACCAGTCAGAAATCATTTTAAAAGAAATGGACACCCTGCTTGCGGAAAATGATTTTGATGGAATAAAAAAATTAATTGAGAACAATAAGATCATCTGCTCGGTAAGTGGAACGGCCAACTGGACAGATGTAAGACAATTCAACCTGATGTTCTCAACCGAATTTGGAGCAGTTTCTTCCGATGAAGAAGACAATAAAATCTATTTAAGACCCGAAACCGCACAGGGCATTTTTGTAAATTTTCTGAATGTGCAGAAATCAGGCAGGATGAAAATTCCTTTTGGTATCGCACAAATTGGAAAAGCTTTCCGTAATGAAATTGTAGCAAGACAATTCATTTTCCGTATGCGGGAATTTGAACAAATGGAAATGCAGTTTTTTGTAAGGCCCGGCACACAGATGCAATGGTATGAACACTGGAAGGCGCAAAGAATGCAATGGCATTTAAGTCTGGGTATTCCCGCATCAAAATACCGTTTTCATGATCATGTGAAGCTGGCACATTATGCAGATGCCGCCTGTGATATTGAATACGATTTCCCGATTGGTTTTAAGGAAGTGGAAGGCATTCATTCACGCACGGATTTCGACCTGAAGAAACACCAGGAATTCAGCAGAAAAAAAATTCAGTATTTCGATAATGACCTCGATGAATCCGGTAAACCATACGGAAATTATATTCCTTATGTTGTAGAAACTTCCATAGGTGTTGATCGTACAGTAATGATGGTGCTGAGTGAAGCTTACGAAGAACAGGATCTGAGTACAGAAGAAAAAAAGGACAGCCGCGTGGTGTTGAAAATCCCTGTACACCTTGCACCCATCAAGCTGGCCATACTTCCCCTGGTGAAGAAAGATGGTCTTCCTGAAATTGCCAGATCGCTTATGAATGATTGTAAGCCTGTTTTCAATTGTTTTTATGAGGAAAAGGATACAATAGGAAAAAGATACCGCCGCATGGATGCTTTGGGAACTCCTTTCTGCGTTACCATAGATCACCAGACCAAAGAAGATAATATGGTTACCATCCGTTATCGCGATACGATGCAACAACAAAGAATACCGTTGGACCAGGTGAAAAATATTGTTAAGGAAGCCATGGATGTGTGATGCGTGAGCCTGGTGTTAAGGTAAGTGAATGGTCAATGGTGAATGGTCAATGGTTGTACTTGCCTAAATAGCGTTGACCATTGACTTTTGAACATTCACCATTTCACAAATCGATACGTCCTTTTTTTCTTTACATAGCACAAGTCTTATATTGTGCAGATTACTGACTGCATTCTTTTTTAAACGAATCTTATGAGATACATTTTTGCATTTATAATGGGGATATTTATTTCCACGGTTTCTTCCGCTCAATCCGATAATACTCCCGTGGTACAGGGCAAATCTTCTTTTTTTGCAGAAGGGGGCGGACCCGGAATTATGTTTTCCCTGAACATTGACCGAAGATTCAGCAACAGCAGGTTTGGCTTTGGTGGCAGGGCAGGATTGGGATTCGTTACCGGATGGCAGGAAGAACAACAGATGAACTGGGAACTGACTTCAGCCATCACAGTTCCGGTGCAGTTCAATTATGTTTTTGGAAAAGAAAATTCTTCTCATGCGCTTGAAGCAGGTGCGGGTTTTACTTATGTTTCCAAAAAAATGGACATCATGGAATTTTATGACCGCAAACAATCGCAGCTGTTTGGAACTGTTTCTTTCATGTACAGAAGGCAGCCAAAGGAAGGTGGATTTTCATGGAGAGCCGGATTCAGTCCTTTAATTGGAAAAAACCTTATCCAGTTATTTGGTGGTGTGAGTCTTGGATATAATTTTTAACCGTACAATTCCAGGTGTATGGCTTTTTTATCATAGCCCAGTCCGGTAATTCTTTGCCTTGCTTCATCCACCATAACTTTCCAGCCACATAAATAAAAATGAGCAGGTGGCGGTGAAGACGCTCCATTCATTTTCTGGTGCACCAGGTTTTCATATACGGCATGTACATAACCACAACATCCATCCCATTTTTCTCTTGATAAAGTAGGTACATAATGGAAATTGCTTATTTCAGTTTCCAGCCTTCTCATTTCTTCAAGGTAAAGCAGGTCTTTTGTTTCTCTGGTTCCATAAATAAGGTGAATGTCTTTATGTGGAATGTTGTGTCGCTGTATATGATGCAACATACTTCTATAAGGTGCAATGCCCGTTCCTGTACAAATAAAATACAGATCGTTCTGAATAGGTTCGGGTAATATAAACAAGCCGAGTGGTCCACGCAGTGTAAGTTGAGAACCTACATGTACTTCATTGAAAAGGTAGGTGGTGCCGGCACCTGTTTCGAGGAAAACAATCAACAATTCAATTACATTGGTTCCATCCGGCCAGGAAGCAATTGAATAACTCCGCCATCTTTTATTTGGTTTTTCATGAATGGGAAGGTCCAATGTAACAAACTGACCTGGTGTAAAATCAAAGGATTCCAGTTCAGGTATTTGTATCCAGAAGCGTTTTGTGTTATAGGTTTCGTTTTCTATGCGTGTAACGATTCCTGTGCTCCAGGGTAGCAATGCCATAGCAGTTATTTAACAGATTATGAAATACGATCCGTATCTAAATATACGTTTTTAAGTTATCCACAATTTTTGGCTATTGGCACAGTAGTTGGAAATAATATCCTAATTAAAAAACAAGGTAAAAACCTCATATATTTTAGTCGGACGGTTTAGGTTGGAAGCCAGTATTCTTACTGGCCTCCTTTTTTTACTGCATGGCCGCTGCTTCGAGTTCTTTCATGTTTTTTACACTGTTGTAAAAAAATTTTCCATTCTGTTTGTAAACGATCACCAGCTCATTATTCGCAGCAATGCGACTGATATCTCCAAAATATTTTGTTTGAGTATAAGGGGCCGGTGTAAGCTTTAATACCTTTAGCGCTGTTTTAGGCACCAGTTGCTTTTTCTCCTGGTTGAAACTAAGGTCCATCTCCACTGGTGTATTGTTGATGATCTCCATCCTTACAGAATAAGCAACGCCGTTGATCCACATTTCTGCAGGGTAAATTCTTGAAGAGGATGCTATATAAATAAAATAATTCTTTCCTGAAGATCCCTGCGCCTGCACTTCACTTCCTCCTTCGGTAATTACACCTCGATTGGCTCCAGGCAAAACATCCTGTTTATAAGCATAGATGGTTGATTTGCCTTGTGTTTGTGCAGATGCATATAAACAAAGGAATAAGAACGCCAGAAGCAGGAAATATTTATTCATAATTAAAGATTGAAAGGATTGACACAGATATAAAGCTATTGTTTAAAAAGTTTTTGAACATGCCGGAATCTTCCATCATGACTATACAAGGTTAAAATATAAGGTCCTGATGCAAATCCGGACAGATCAATATTCCCATTTGAATAAGGGGTTTCCCTTCTGTGGATGATCTTTCCATTCATATCCGTGACCTCGATGAATAGTTTTTTTACAGCCAACATGTTTCCAGTCTGGAAATAAACCTGGTTGCGGGAAACTGTTGGAAATACATTTTTAATAAAATTCCTGTCATTGGTAACCGGTTGTACGCTATTGAATTGTGTAGGCACCCAGTTGGGTGTTCCCAGGTAAGTAAAATACATCCCGTTACCATGCGTTCCTACTACCAGCACATTATCCGCCGGACGGTAAACCATGGAAGCGATCACTGCAAGATTTAAAGTGCCGGCACCTTCCCTTACCCAGGTCGGCGATGCGCCCGAAGTCAATGTTTGTCCAAGGTTAACCGTGCTGAACAAACCGGCGCCTGTACCCAC
Organism: Chitinophagales bacterium 33-2; assembly: GCA_002050435.1. Lineage (GTDB taxonomy): Bacteria > Bacteroidota > Bacteroidia > Chitinophagales > Chitinophagaceae > Flavisolibacter. The sequence continues at coordinate 26,050 of MWYV01000042.1, forward strand.
GTAATATTCTGTTACAGGGTTGTTGGAAGCATCCAGCTTGGTAGCGATAATGCAACTCCTTCCTGAAATAAATCCTGAAGTCAGTGTTCCACCCAAATTCCCTTCGGCCTGTCTCCATGTTGGAGCAGCGCTTTTGGCATTGTTCGTCCACCAGATATTTACAATATTCTGCAATGAACTTCCCAGTGAGATCCCATAGTTTGAAACAACGGCAATGACCTCATCATCGTTGTTTGGATTCACTGCAATGTCCTGCACATTTCCGATCAGCTGGGGAGGAGTAATATCTGCCGGTGCAGCTGCCGCAGCTGCATTCCTTGAATCATCAATCCTTAAAATCTTTCCATTAGTGGTGCCGATATAAAGCGCATGTTGCGAATGGTAAGGCCCCCTTGTAAAGGCAATGGCGCGGATGGAATTGGGATTTGTGGGAATTCCAAGTCCTATTGCATTCGATACACCGGTAAGTTCTTCCCATCCTCCGGCTGTAACACTGGAGGCTGTAATGGTTCGGAACAGCCGGTTGAAGTTGACATAAAAAAGATCTTCAGTGTTATCATGGTTCAGCCTGAAATTGGTCACAAACTCTCCAAAGCCCGTACTGTAAAAAGGATTGGTTGTAAGGTTATTGGGCCTTATGTTGGTAAGATTTGTGGAAGGCAACATCCTGTACCTGAAAATATTTCCTAACTGGTAACCCCCATAAAGGAATTGCTGCTGGGTGGTCATGTCGTACCGCGAAAAACCTACTGATGTTCCATCTGCACTAAAAATTAGTCTATGGTTATTGCTGTCGGCAGGTGGTGTGCCCAAAATTCCCAACCTGTCTCTCAGCCGCACCCCATTATCCTGCGACCCGCCTGCAAAATTGTTTCTGCCTGCACCAGGATCCATGGCTACAAAATAGTATTGAAGTGTCTGGTATTTGGCCATGATCCAGCTAACCGGTGTAGCGTTTACATTCAATGTTTTCTGAACGCCTCCGTCATTGGCACAGATCATTTCATTGGGGTCTGCAGGGTTGAAGGCTACTTCATGAATGTCCGGATGACTTTCAGGATACAATCCATAAGTAAAATTGGTTGCATAACCTCCGATCCAGGCAGTATTGCTGCTGGTGGTAAAGCCATCTGTTGACCGGTATAAATTTGTGCCGCCTATGAAAACCGTGTTTGGATCATTGGGCTTCACCCTCACCATCATATCATAACCTCCCTGTACTGTAAGTGGGTCAGAACCTGAAAGATTTCCACCCGGAAAATCAGGCATGTTCTGGGATCTGTTGCTCCAGTTGATACTGCTACCTGAGATCTCGAAGCGAAAGAGATCTGCCTCTGGCTGGAGAATAGGTGGATCACTGCTTAGCCCATTTTCATAAAAAACATAGCCGATATCATTATTGGAAGGTGCAAGTGTAACAAGAATCCTTCTACCCCTTCCATTGGTTGAATTGCCTCTCCATCCTGTGACGGAATCGACTCCTGGATTTTGTCCGCCTGCAATGCGTACATACGATCCCTGGTCGCCTGTGCTCGAGATCCATAATCCCCTGGTCGCTGCTTCGGGATATCCGCCGTTCACGGAAAGAAATACGCGGCCGGCATTACTGATATAAATGTCCATCTGGCCGGTTTCACTGTTGGCCGCCGCTGAACCCGCAAACACTACCTGAAAACTGGTTCCTGCATTGGTAGATCGTACCAGCCTGCGGTGACCGGCAACATAAAGATGACCATTGACCGGGTTCACCACGATCCTGTGCACGATATCAAAAGGATGGTCAAAAATTTCCAGTTGGCCTGCACCAAGCACGGCGCCATTCAGATCTGTGACATTTAGGGTAAGCTTGTTCCAGGTAATTCCATTATCTGTCGATTTCCAAATGCCATATCCGAGATAGGGTGCACCTATCTGTGAGGCGGTATTTCCCTGAAATTCGCCGCCACCTGCATACCAGATATCCTGAAAACCCGGCCGGGGATCCTGAGCTAGCGCGGTAAGGTTATGAATATCATTTTGTGGGCTCACCAGGGTCCAGTTGATGCCGCCATCCGTGGAGCGCATCAGTCCACCGCTCACACATCCAGCGATTACCACCCTGTTGGAACCACCATTGTAACGCACATCATAGGCAACGGCCCGCGTTCTGCCCCCAATATTAAATGGCCCGGCAGGAATATAACCGTTGTTCACATTTGTCTGTTCCACTCCGGTGCCTCCCTGGTTTCCGCCGGCGGATTTAACCGGAAGCGTGCGCGCAAATTGTGCTTCCAGCTCAAATATGCCTCTTGGGATCTTTCCGGTAGCAGGATCTTTCAGTGTTTCAAGATCATATAAAGCACGGGCTTCAAAATAGCCTGCAGGAGCGCCGCTCTTTCTTTTTTTCTCCTTTTTTACAACCGGCGTTAGGGGTTCTTGCTTATCAATGGAAAATGTAATAACAAGTGTAGCCACTAAAGCAGCAGCACCTGCCACAATTAATTTATTTTTCATCTGATGGGTTTCAGTTTATTGAAGGTGTTTGGGAAAGCCATAAGAATACCTAAAAACACATGCCAGCAAAATGAACAGGAGAACGCATAAAAAAAGGCCGTCCTTGGAAGAACGGCCTTTTAAATATGATGCCTGAATTACTCGACTACAATTTTTGAATGATAAACCTTGTTGCCATGACGTACGCTGATCACATACAGCCCTGCAGCTATATTCCTGATGTTCATTTGCTCTGTAAATAAGCCCTGGAACCTGGAATATGATTTACTCATTACATTCTGCCCCTGTATGTTGAACATCTCGATCTTAAGATCGTCTCTTTTTTCAACATTAAACCTCAGTACAAAGCTTCCTTTGTTTGGATTAGGTGAAACGGTCAGCCCAATTTCCGATGAAGGAAGATTTACCACGGAAGTTCCAATGAAGTTGAAGACGGTAGATGTCATTTCGCAACCATAACTATCGGAAACCCTTACCGTGTAATTTCCAGAGGCAAGCGGTTTGTATTTTTGCCCGTTTGCACCATTCAGCGATATATTATTTAAATACCACTGATTGCCAACTGCAATGCTGCTCATTAATGAATCGCCTGCCTGAGTAATAGTAGGAACAGGGGCAACTGACGTAACTACAGTTGTTTTAGGACTGATACACCCTGTTGTCCTGATCTTCATATTATAGAGGTAGAAGTAGAAATTCTGAAAATTAGTGCCCGCACTGTTGCCGGTGAAAGAAATGATACCCGGAATAGAATAAGGGTAAGGATTTCCGGTAAGGTTATCATTTCTGAAAATATTCGCATCACCAAGTGTTTGTACCAGGATCACATGGTCTCCTGCTGGTAAACTCAGGTTCAGCAGGTATTCTGCGCCAACATCGTTCGGATCATTGGGCTGGTTGCCTCCTGAAGGATTTGAACTGGTTGGATAAACATCAATAGTGGTTGTTGAAATGACATTTACCGTAGTGCCGGAAAGCGTACCTACAATAAAATTGATCTTGCCGCCCTGTTTGATATACAATTTTGCAGTTTCCAGTACAAGAGGAACCGCACTGGTATAACGCATGTAATTGCTGGTGGTCAGATCGGTGGTGCTTACATAACTGCCACCTCCCGCAAAAGCAGATTTAGATGACAGTCCAACTGTACCTCTTGCACCACTTCCTACAAAAAAAGTATTATTTGCGGGAATGCTGGTAGTAGTTGCAGACACGCCTGTTGCAAATGGCGTATTTGAAGCAGCATCCGCATACCAGAAATAGTGGGCACCACCTACAGGGTTGGTTACTTTCATCATGGCAGTTGATCCGCAAATCACGCCTCCTGCAGCAGGAGCCGGAGGATTCTGTGCAATGGAAACATTGGTCTCAAATACATCATTTGAAGTCACCTGGTCAGCTGGGTCTGAAACAGTTGCTTTAAAAGTATAGGTATTGCCTGCCTGGTTGTTATAAGGTGTCTGGAAAGTATAATTTACCGTGGCTCCTGCCGCAATGGTTCCTGTAAACATGCCAGTGATCGTACTCACTACAGTAGTACCATTTTTGATCTCAAGCGCTACAGGTATGTTTGTTTTAGCGGTAGTTCCATTATTCTTGATCTTCACCGTTACAAACTGGGAAGGGTTTTCACATGCATTGTTTTTTGGTCCTTCAACAGCGGTGATGATCATATCATTTGCAGGTGCAGTAAATGATATCGTATAATCCTGGGTTTCGCCATTTGCATATACACCGCATGAGGTAACCGTGCTTGCATCAGAAGTTTCTACCATTACAATGCGCATGGTTGTTGAATTGCCCACGCTGATGTTACCAGGAGCTGTTACGTTTGCAGTGAAACTTCCGTTTCCTGCGATCACATTGCTTGTGGCCACCAGTTCACCTGCATCATCAAAGCTTCCATTGGCATTCCAGTCAATAAATACTTTCGCTATTTTATTGGCAGTACCAGCATCACAACTGTTCAATGCTACAAAAATGGGCAGGACCTGAGCAGGCTGCACCGAACCGGTAACTGATGTATGGTTGGTATAAGTTGTACAACCAGCTGGATTCTGTTTGGCAATTCCTCCGAAAGAAACGCTGTCGATTCTTGCACCCGTTGAGGATGTTGCACCGGAAGCACAATAAACAGGTCCGCCTACACCGCTAATGATCAGCGAATAAGCCTGGCTTCCTCTTTGTAAATTGCCTTTATGATTGATGGTGATGGTATAGGTTTCACCCGCAACAGCGCCGTTGATATTGATCTTTTCCACGTTGTCGCGGAAGTTATCACCCGTTGTTGCCTGCGATGAAGGATTGGCCGGGTCAAGGATCCATGGACTGAAAGTAGTGGTTGCTTTTGTTACCCTCATGTCCAGGTCATGAACAAGCTTCAGTTCCGGGTTATTCAAAATGTTTGAAGTTATCACCGTTCCTTTGGGATCGGTCCACACCAGTGTGAAAGTCAGTGGGCCATCAGCAACAATGTTTGTGGTAAAAGTCTGGCCGTTGTTCAACACATTTTCCATGATCCTGTGTGAGCCAAGGTTCTTTGATTTAATTACGTTGGCTGCTTTATTCGCATTCACCAATCCCCATCCGAAAGTATAATCCGGTCCTGCAAAAAATCCTGCTTCATCCGCTGTATGAATCGCAACTGCTTTTAGTGTGGATGCACGCATAAAAGCACCCTGGTTCAGCTGGGAATAATATTCCTGCAACAGGAGCATGGCGCCGGTAACATTGGGTGCCGACATTGAGGTTCCGCTGATGGTAGCATAAGCAGAATCATGGGTAGCAAAAGTAGAATTGAGGCTCACGCCCATGGAAACCAGGTCGGGTTTAATACGGCCGTCATCTGTTGGCCCCCAGCTGCTGAATGAACTGGTTGAAACTCCAAACGCACCCTGGTAGCCGTTAACAAGTCCGTTTACAGCACCGATGGTAAGCATATTTTTAGCGGTTCCATAAGTGGAAATGATTCCATAGCTGTCGTTACTGCTGATGCCTTCAGGCCTTGGAGCAGATACCCATGTATTGGAAGCATCTCTTCTCCAGAAAGTTGCACCAACCGCAGGACCATTATCATTCCTGTTGTTCCCTGCAGATTTTACAATAAGATAATAAGGAGCGTTATAAGCAATAGAATCCCATAACTGGGCTTCTGAATTATAATAACCAAAATTGCGGTCTTCGTTTTCGCCTACAGCTCCATGAAATTCCCACCTGGTAAGGGAAGAATTATAGCTCCAGCCGGTAATGGATCCATAAGAGTGATTTGAAACAAGCAGGGAAGCTGCCTTTCCAAACATCTCACTTACATGATTATTGAAATCATAAGCCACAATGCCCTGGATTCCATGCGCCATTCCTTTTGAGTTAGGATTAATTCCAGTAGCCATCATGGTTCCGGCAACGTGCGTGGCATGGTCACTGTTACTTGCTGCACCATCCAGCTGCACTACGCGGTTGATCAGCTCTTTGTGAGTAGCTCTCACTCTACCGCCGTCCCAAATTGCCATCTTGTCCTTTACATTGGCAGAAGAACCCGAAAGATTCAAACCACTGCTTCCACCAGCCCAAAGGTGATTCACACCTATGGTATTGGCTGCGGTTACATTTGATTCAGTAGCCAGGTAAATTGGCGACCCGTCGGGACGGACTCCTACAAGAAAAGCAATATTGCCGTTGCCGGTAGTAAAGCTGGGTGCCCAGCCTTTTTCTTCAGCCAATTGAAGGGCAAGTTTAAAGTTGGCGATTTCTTTTTGAGAATGGGCCTGTGCGGTATTTTGTAAAACAAGTTCTTTTGTTCTTGTCTGAGCAAATACGGCAATTGAAAATACCTGGAATGCGAGCGCAGTCAGGACAATTTTTTTAATCATAAAGGTTAATAAGTTGATGGCAGACGATTAAATCCCTCTTAGGGTTCACTAAAATAGATACTTTCGTTATTAAATTACTATTATGAAGGCAATTTTTGGGTTATTTTACATTTACCTGATGATTACAGGCTGCTGTTCAAGTAATAACATTCAATCACTTAACAACATGCAACAGGGAATCAAAGGGCAGGTAGCTGAACTCACTGGAAATCAAATGCCTTCTCCCGAAAGGGAACCCGCACCCCCAAAAGGGATAAAGACCCGCATTTATATCTATGAAGCAACCAGCCTCAACCAGGTAGATGCTACGGGCAGTGAACCATTTTACCGTGCCATCCGGTCGAATTTTATAAAATCGATTGTTTCCGACAAAAATGGGTTTTTTGCTACGGACCTTCCTCCGGGAAAATATTCCCTTTTTACAAAAGTAGATGACCTTTATTATGCCAATAGTTTTGATGGAAACAACATCATTGCACCGGTGCAGGTATCAGCCAATACCATTTCTGAAGTTAACATAATCATAAGCGCCAAAGCCGCATTTTAATAAGCGGAAAGTTATCTTTGCCGCCCTTAATACGGGAGACGGTTAATGAGTTGCAGCGCCTTACTGGAAAAGTATTTTGAATCCCCCCTGGTACATCAGCTCCGGGACAGGCTTTCTTTACCCCAACCGCAACAGGGCTATCTTAAAAACCTTCAGGGCAGTTCATCTCAATTTCTGGCTTCGGCAGTTTTTCTGCATGCTTCATGTGATCATCTGAACCATGTTATTATTTGTAATGATGAAGAGGACGCCGCTTATTTTCATAATTCGGTTGAAAACCTAACGCAGGCACTGAATGTATTTTATTTTCCCTCTTCCTATAAAAACAGGAAAAATTTTCGCCTCCTCAACTCTTCCCATATCATGCTGCGCACGGAAGCGCTCACGAAATTTTCAACACCAACCGGAAAAAGATCCGGGGCAATTATTACTTATCCGGAAGCACTGTTTGAAAAAGTGGTGGTTTCAAATGCTATTTCTTCAAACATCATTTCAATAAAAACCGCAGACGAAATCAATCCCGATGCTCTTTTCAAGAAGCTGGTGGATTATGGTTTTGAAAGAACGGATTTTGTTTATGAACCCGGTCAGTTCGCCGTACGAGGTGGCATCATTGATATTTATTCTTTTGGAAATGAAAAGCCTTACCGAATTGAACTTTTTGGCAATGATGTGGATTCTATCCGGATCATTGACCCCGAAACCCAATTGAGTGAAAGGCGCCTGCTTCACGTGAACATCATTCCGAATGTAGATACACAGTTTGATGATGCAGACAAGGTTTCCATCCTGGAATTCCTTTCTCCCAACACGGTTTTCTGGGTGCAGGACGCAGTTTTTTTAAAAGAGCGATTGTTAACGGCAGCCGAGGACCTTCAGCATTTTTTACGATTGATGGACGACAAGTCTAAAGGTCGAGAAGAAGAGCAGGAAGACAAAATGATCAAAAAAGGGCTGAACCCTGAAGAATTTGTTGATCCGGAAATATTTTTTGAACAACTCTCTCATAAGCACCTGCTGCATTTTGGAAATAAACCTGAAAACGCAGGATATGAAATTGAATTTCATACAAGGGAACAACCCGCATTCAACCGGCAATTCGATCTACTGATCAATGACCTGAAATCCTGGGAAGCCAAAGGTTTCCAGTTGCATCTTTTTGCAGAAAATCCAAAGCAGCACGAAAGGCTGTATACCATTTTCCAGGACCTGAAAGAAGCCATTACTTTCACACCTATTGCTACTTCTATTCATGAAGGGTTTATTGATGAAGACCTGAAAATGGTTTGTTATACCGACCACCAGATCTTCCAGCGTTACCATAAATACAAGGTGAAGCAGGCCTATAATAAAAACAAGGCTTTAACCCTCAGAGCCCTGCGCGAATTGCAGCCGGGCGACTTTGTAACCCACATAGACCACGGTGTTGGTGTGTACAGCGGGCTTCAGAAAATTGAAGCCAATGGAAAATTGCAGGAAGCGGTAAGGATCATTTACAAAGACAGCGACATTCTTTATGTCAACATCAATTCACTGCATAAGATCGCGAAATATACAGGCAAGGAAGGCACAGTTCCTAAAGTAAATAAACTTGGAAGCGATGTCTGGAACAAACTGAAAGAAAAAACCAAGACAAGAGTAAAGGAAATTGCAATTGACCTGATCAGACTTTACGCGCAAAGAAAGACGCAAACAGGCTTTCAGCATACACCGGATAATTACATGCAGACGGAACTGGAGGCCTCTTTTATTTACGAGGATACGCCCGACCAGAGCAAGGCCACTGCAGACGTGAAAAAGGATATGGAGTCCGCATCACCGATGGACCGACTGGTTTGTGGTGACGTTGGATTTGGTAAAACAGAGATTGCCGTGCGTGCTGCTTTTAAAACTGTAGTTGATGGAAAACAGGCTGCCATTCTGGTGCCAACTACCATTCTTGCCTTTCAGCACTATAAAACTTTTACTGAACGTTTGAAGGATTTTCCGGTAACAGTAGACTATGTGAACCGGTTTAAATCATCAAAAGAAAAAAAACTCACTTTACAAAAACTCGAAGAAGGAAAGATCGATATCATCGTGGGCACACATGCCATTCTTGGTAAAGATGTAAAGTTCAAAGACCTGGGCTTGCTGATCATTGATGAAGAGCAAAAGTTTGGAGTAGCACATAAGGAAAAAATCAAATCACTTCGAACAAACGTTGATGCACTTACATTAACTGCAACACCCATTCCGCGCACTTTACAATTCAGCCTAATGGGGGCACGCGATCTTTCCATCATCAATACGCCACCGCCCAACCGCCAGCCTATTCAAACTGAAGTGCGGGTTTTCCAGGAAGATTTTATTCGTGATGCCATATATTTTGAAACAGAAAGAGGAGGACAGGTATTCTTTATTCATAACCGCGTACAGGGCCTCCCGGAAATGTCGGCGTTGATACAGGGACTTTGTCCGGACCTGAGTATTGGTTATGCGCACGGCCAGATGGAGGGACATGAACTGGAAGAAAGGATCATGGACTTTATTGAAAAGAAGTATGACGTACTGGTTTGTACCAATATAGTTGAAAGCGGGGTGGATATCCCGAACGTAAATACCATCCTTGTAAATAGTGCCCACCAGTTTGGACTGAGTGATCTTCACCAGTTAAGAGGAAGAGTGGGAAGAAGCAATAAACGTGCGTTCTGCTATTTGCTTGCGCCTCCAATGAGCACACTTCCCAATGATTCACGCAAAAGATTACAAACACTGGAGCAGCATAGTGAACTCGGAAGTGGATTCCAGATCGCCATGCGCGACCTTGATATCCGCGGTGCAGGAAACTTGCTGGGTGGGGAACAAAGTGGGTTCATGGCTGAAATAGGATTTGAAATGTACCAGAAGATCCTTGAAGAAGCCGTTCGGGAATTGAAACGATCGCAATTTAAATACCTCTTTAAAGAGGAGATATCCAGGCAGGATGATTTTGTACAGGATTGTACCATTGATACCGATCTTGAGATCCTGATCCCGGATTTTTATGTTGAAAATATTACGGAGAGGCTATCACTGTATTCAAGACTGGACAACTGTTCATCGGAAGAAGAATTGCAGGCCATGGAAAAGGAGATCACAGACCGCTTTGGAGCCTTGCCTGCGCAGGTCAGGGAACTTTTTATTACAGTAAGATGCCGTAAACTGGCAGTGGAAATGGGTTTTGAAAGACTGATCCTGAAAAACGAATTGCTGAAATGTTATTTCATCAACAGGCATGATTCGCCCTATTTTGAATCGGAAACCTTTAAAAGGATCCTGGATTATTTGCAGACAGGTACCAACAAGGCAAAACTCAAACAGGCAGGTAAATATTTTTATATTGTTGTGGATCCGGCAAAGGATATGCAGGATGCCTTTAGTTTTTTACAAAGAATGCACAAAGATGTGGCTGAAAGGCCTAAAGCAGGAGCTGTAATGTAGGCGCCACCTACCATTTACCCATTATTTTTTATACTTTTAAGTTTCCAATAAATATCCATGAAACTGAACCTGAAGCTTTTGCTGGCCGTTCTGGCCCTGAGTTTTTCTACTGCTTTTGCGCAACAGGATTATTCCATCCATTTCAGGCACGGTGCCGTACTGCCCGAATCCAACATCAGGCCCTCATTTATTGACAGTTTCAACCAGCAGGTATTCGGACTTCACCAAAAGGGTTTTGCCGTACTGCAATTTTATAACACACCTGCTGAAACAGATAAAAAAAAGCTTTCAGCCTATGGAGTGGACCTGCTTCATTTTATTTCCAACAGCGCTTATACTGTTAGCATATCAAAGGCATTATCCATTGAAGTATTATCAACAACTGGTGTACGTGCTGTTTTTGTTCTTTCACCAAAATATAAGATGGATGCATTTCTGGCAAATGAAAAAATTCCCCTCTGGGCCATCAAAAAGAACGGTTCTGTTGATGCACTATTGAGTTTTCCGAAAACATTTTCTGTTGCAGAAGTGCTTTCAGAACTGCGGAAAATAAATGTTGAAGTATTATCCATCGATCAACAGGCTTATCGAATTATTGCGATTCGAGTTCAGGTTCCTAAACTGGAAGAACTGGCAGCGCTCCCCTTTGTTGAATATGTGCAGGTGGCACCTCCTGCCGACCAGATTCTGAACGGGAACAGTATGGCAGGCAGCAGGGCCAATGTGCTCAACCTGCCGCTGGCAGAAGGTGGTAGAGGCCTGAATGGCGAAGGCGTGGTGGCAGGAGTAGGAGATAACGCTGATGTTCAAACGCATTTTGATTTTGCAGGCCGGTACATCAACCGTTCACCCACCGGGGCAGCTAATCATGGTCACCATGTTTCTGGAACTTTAGGTGGAGCGGGAAACATATATGAACAGTACAAGGGGTATGCACCAAAAGCCACCATCCTCACACAGGCTTTCTCTGGCATACTTAGAAATGCTGCAAGTTATGTGCAGGATTATGGAATGGTGATCACCAACAATTCTTATGGAAATATTATTGACTGCTCGTACCATGGTTTTTACGACCTGCTTTCCAGGGCTCTTGACCAGATGGCTTTTGATCATCCATATCTCACCAATGTGTTTGCTGCAGGAAACAGCGGACATATTACCTGTTCTCCTTTTATGCCAGGTTTTAGAACTGTGTTAGGAAGTTATCAGTCCGCAAAAAATACCATCGGCGTCGGCGCAACCAACGATACGGGTGAAGTGGCTTTTTTCAGTAGCCGCGGACCAGTGATGGATGGAAGGCTTAAGCCGGATATTACTGCAATGGGGCAGGGCGTTGTTTCTACCTGGTCGAATAATAATTACTCAAATAATAATGGAACCAGCATGGCAGCACCCGGTGTTTCGGGGGGACTTGCACTGTTATACCAGCGTTACAGGCAGCTTCATGGCGGTGCCAATCCGAAAAATGGTTTGGTGAAGGCCCTTCTTTTAAATGGAGCCACCGATAAAGGCAATGAAGGTCCGGATTATAAAAATGGTTTCGGGTGGATGAATCTGTTGAGAACCGTGGAAATGATGGAAAAGAACTGGTTCTTTACCAGCAGTGTTGCACATGCGGCACAGGTAAATCATACCATTACTGTTCCACCCAATACAGTTCAACTGAAAGTAATGCTGTACTGGAACGATCCTGCGGGATCGATGTTAAGCAGCAAAGCACTTGTAAATGATCTTGACCTGCAGGTGCTCACCCCTTCATCCCAGACCGTGTTACCACGCATCCTGGATTCTTCCATGCTGAATGTAAATAATATAGCAATTACTGGTGTTGATGTGTTGAATAATAACGAACAGGTTACTATCAATCAGCCTGTTGCGGGTACCTACACCATCCGGATCAATGGAACCGCGATTAATGAAAATCCTTCGCAGGAATATTTTATTGCTTATGACCTGGTGCCAGTGCAACTTGCACTGACCAATCCCACACAGGGTAGCAAACTGTTACCATCAGGTGTTACAAAGATCAATTGGGAAGCCAATGGTTTGAATGCTGGTTTGGCTGATATTGAATTATCTACTGATGATGGCGCAACATGGTCACCCATTGTAGCCGGCATTGATGTGAACCGTGGTTTTTATTCATGGACAACACCTGCAATCACTTCTGATAAAGCAAGGGTCAGGATTACAAAACAGGGAACCGGAGAAACCTCTGTTTCTGGTCCTTTCATTATTATTGGCATGCCTGCCTTGACTTTGGATGCTGTTCAATGCGAAGGCTATATTAAATTGAACTGGACAGCCGTTGCAGGGGCCACCGATTATGAAGTGATGCAACTGGTGGGTGATGATATGAAAACAATTTTCACTACAGCTTTGAACAGTTATACTTTCAGTGGCTTATCAAAAGACAGCAATTATTTGGTAACGGTACGACCAAGGATCAATGGTAAACCAGGATTAAGGGGTCCCGCCATCATTCGTAAACCAGATAATGGAAGTTGTGCAGGCAATATTTCTGATAATGATCTTAAGATCGATGCAGTTGTGGCACCTTATTCAGGAAGGTTGCAAACTTCCACGGCTCCCGGTGGGGCTTCGGTGGTTTCGGTGAGAATAAAAAATTTGGATGATGTAGCCGTAAATAATTTTTCTGTCAGTTACTCCATCAATGGCGGTATATGGCAAACAGAAAACAATACAGCTGTATTGGCAGGGAGCGCCCTTTATCTCCATGATTTTTCAACCACAGCAGATCTTTCCGCGCCAGGTAATTACCTCTTACGAGTTGCTGTCAACAACCAGGCAGGCGATCCAGTTTCAAAAAATGATACATTAAGTGTTCTGGTAAGAACGCTGGCCAATGACCCAATTAACCTGTCAACGCCTTTTACGGATGATATGGAAACCGCCAACAGTTTGGTGTATATGAAAGACACGGTTGGTTTATTTGGATTGGAGCGCTATGATTATACCAAAAGCGCTGCCATTGGAAGGTTAAGGACTTTTGTAAATACAGGCATTGCACATTCGGGTTCAAAAGCATTGACACTGGACAGTGAGAGAAACCTTTCGTCGGGTAATACAAATTACCTTACTGGTACTTTTCACCTGGGGAATTACCAGGTGGGCACCCATGATCTCCGGCTTGATTTCAGGTTCCTGAATCATGGACAAAAAGATCATGCACAAAACAGGGTTTGGATAAGAGGAAGTGATATGGATCCATGGATCGAAGTGCTTGACCTGTTTGCGCAACAGAACAGCCCCGGAACGTATAAAAAATCTGAGAGCATCGAGCTTTCCAATATACTTGCAGCTGCTTCACAACAGTTCAGCAGCAGTTTCCAGGTGCGTTGGGGACAACACGGCACTACATCTGCCAGTGATCGCTGGACGGGTGCGGGTTATAGTTTTGATGATGTAAGAATTTATCAGGTGACCGACGATATGCAGCTGCGTTCCATAGATGCTCCCACGCAAACGGATTGTGGAATGGGAAGTGGCAGTGTGGTAAGTGTAACGGTAAGGAATACATCCAATGTTAGTTTATTTAATATTCCTGTTCGGTATAAGATCAATAACGGAAACTGGATCAGTGAAACAATTGGTTCTGTTCCCGCACAAACCAATCTTCAATATCATTTTACTGCAACTGCCGATCTTTCTGCTTTCGGTGTTTATACCATTGTTGCCCTTGTAGATCTTGCATCAGATAATTTCAGCGATAATGATACCCTTTCCGTGCAGGTAAGAAATCTTTCCATGATCACCAGTTATCCATACCTGCAAAATTTTGAAAACGGTGACGGGCAATGGTATACAGGTGGAACAAGATCCAGCTGGCAATATGGAACAATTGCATCTTATAAAATGAAATCTGCTGCAAGTGGAAGTAAAGCGTGGAAGACTTCTTTGAATACGGTGCATAATGCGAGTGAACAATCCTTTCTCTACTCTCCGTGTTTTAATACAACAGGGATGGCTGCTCCCACATTGAGCTTCAGTGTTTCACTTGATATTGAAGATTGCGGCAACACGATTTGCGATGCGGCATGGGTGGAATATTCTGCAGATGGTATTACCTGGAATAAACTGGGTGCCAGTGGCAGCGGAACCAACTGGTACAACAAGGCTACTGCGCAGGTGTGGAGCCAGGAAAATTTTGTGCGCTGGCATGTGGCTACTATTCCACTACCTGTAGGGCTGACAAAAATGCGCCTGCGGATTGTGTTTAAATCAGATGAAGGACTGGATCGCGAAGGCATTGCCATTGACGACATTCATATTTACGATAATGTTCATGGTATTTATGATGGGTTGACCATGACCACTCCCATATCTTCCAATGTATCAGGCAATAACTGGGTTGATTTTACTGAAGGTGGAAAACTGGTTGCATCCATTCATCCAAAAAATCAAAACCTGGGTACGACTTCAGTAAGCGCTTTTATATTCCAGGGAGCAGTAAGGTATACCAGCGATCAGTATTATCACCACAGGAACCTGACCATTCAACCTGCACAAAAAAATCCGGCAGATTCAGTTAAGATCCGGTTTTATTTTCTGGATGCTGAAACCGACACTTTGGTTAAAGCTACGGGGTGTAATGGTTGTTTAAAAACGGAAAGTGCCTATAAACTTGGTGTTTCTAAATATTCCGACCAGGATCTTACTTTCGAAAACGGAACGATCAGCGACAATCAACAGGGTTTATGGGCTTTTATCCAAAATAAAGACCTGGTCATCGTTCCTTTTGATAAAGGCTATTATGCTGAATTTTCAGTGAACAGTTTTTCCGAATTCTGGTTAAGCAACGGAGGCTTCAGCACCATGAGCACCCTTCCTGTAAAATTAATGACCTTCACGGCTACTAAAAACGGGGCTGATGTTTTATTGCAATGGAAAGTGGTTGCTGAGGATAATGTAAGCAGGTATGAACTGGAACTAGCCAGGGGTAACGACAATATGCTTTCAGGCAATTTTACAAAGATCGGCACTGTTAACAGCACCGGGAACTCCATTTCAGAAAAGCAATATACATTTCTGGATCAGCAGCCAGATAAACAGGGCGACCTATTTTACAGGATGCGGATCGTGAATGAAGATGGAAGCTTTAGCTTTTCTCCTGTAAGAAAAATCAGTTTTGATGAGGCGCGGCTTTGGCAGGTCTATCCAAATCCTTCTGCAGGCTTGTTTAATTTATATTACCAGGCCAATGTCGGAGCGCAAGTAATGGTAAGCCTTTATGACGTAAAGGGAAGGCTGGTGAAGCAGGAGGTAAAATCGGGTAATGGCTTACCTCAAAAAATAGAGATCGATCTTTCTTCTGCTGCTTTTGCGAACGGTATTTACCTGCTGCAGGTAACAACCGGAGGTAAAACGAATTCCTTTAAGTTGTATAAACAATAAAAGCTGTTAACCTGGGTTAACAGCTTTTATTTAATGTATTGAAGGATGATTATTCCCAGCCTTTTTTTGCTGTACCGGCTTCAATCGCTGCCATAGCTTTTGCCTCATTGCATAAAGTGGTAAGTTTATTACCCTTGCCATCGTGGCCCTGGGCCATATAAGCACCTTTTGCAGTTTTCGTAATAACGGCATCCATGATCGGAACGCCTTTCTCTTTAGTTTTTACATTGTAAGCGGTAAGTTGCACGTCTGACATATCATTAATTTTTAAGGTTAGTAATCTTTAAATCTACGTTTTTTCGGCAAATCAAAGGCCAAAACTTCATTTAACTAATTGACCAGTCTGCTTATAATCGCATCTTTGATAAGCCAAGGATCAGGTTGATGTTATCAATTCCGGAATTGGGCTTTTTAAAGCTGGCATTTGAAATATGACGGTAACGTAGCTGGAGATTCAGCAAAATTGAATTTTTGCTTTTGATCTTTTTAAAGATCCCAAGGCCAAAATTGTCGGAAAATATAAAACCTGTGGCCTGTCTCTCCAGTTCAGCGGTGATAAAATGAGGGCCGGACCCGATCATAGGGTAAAACCAGCTGTTTTTACCTATCCTGATAAAATATCGGAGGCCTATATTGGTTCCAAACTCTATGTCGGTACGTCCGGTACTTACAAGATTCAGCTGTGGTTCGAGATACCAGGACAAAAAGTTTTTTTTCTTTTTATTTCCAAACGGAAAAGAGAAATCTCCCGCGAAATAAGTTACCCTGTAACGGATGCCCGGGTTCAGTTCATAACCATAACCTGTAAAACCACCTGATGTTTTAAAGCTGAGCAAAGTATCCTGTGCAGACGCAGAGCATACGGTCAATAAGCTGATTAAAAAAATAAAGCATCGGATATGAAACGGGCGCATGGATCAACTTTAAGCCCGCAAAGAAAGCAGATTCAGTTGAAATTAATTAATTCCTTTGGGGTGGCTGATAATCAAAAGGCAGCATGGCAGCAATTTTTTCAGACCAGGCCCAATAGCCAAGAATCAGCAGGTCCGTGGAATTAAAATACATACCATTGGATTTGAGCTCAATGTGGGTGGGTCCTGTAATGGTCAATTCAGAAACGATTTGGCTGGCTGCCCTGGGAAACAGTTTGAAATAAGCGCTCTGTGGTTTTTTATTTTTGTAATAAATGTGGAGAAAATGGTCGAATTCAAAACCTACCGTTTGCCTGTCAACCATAAAAGCGATGCTGTCTCCCCATATCATCTCTTTCCCCAAATGTTCCCGGATACGCGGTTGTTCCATCACTTTTTCAAAATAAGCGGCTGTGTCTTTCGGGAGATAACGCATAAATAAACGGTCTTTTGCAAACCCGGATACCATTACTTTGTTTACGCGCTGAAATTCTTCATTCACTTCCTTTACCAGCCTGCGTACAATAAAGCCTTCTTTTTCTAATTGATTCCGAAACAGTGCACGCATAAAATGCAGCAGGGAACCTTCAAAAACATCCTCACGTTTATTCTTCCATTTTTTTTCCTGGCTTTCTGATCCTTCCATTTTTATGAAAAAGGGAAAACCTGTGAATACCAGGTAGCGTGCGTGGTATTTATATTCGAATTGCACCAGGTCATAAATTAAGGTATATCCCAGCGCCCGGTTTTCTATTTGTAGTGGTTGAAGTGCAGAAACAAACAGTGTATTTGCCTTTTTATCATACCTGAAACGCAATACTTCTTTGTTCAGGATCTTGCACTGTCCTGCCTCGGAACACATTCCAATAAACTGGTCTGTAAAAAATTGCCCGTACTTTTCCCAGCCGTCTTTTTCATAACTGGTGATCACCACTGTTTCCATTTCCGGAGCTTTAACGGTAAGCTTTATTTCAAGAAATGAAGGGATATCCATGCTTTCAATGACCAGGTTCCTGGTTTCAAAACCTATAGAAGAAATGACCAGGTCGTATTTGCCGGCAGGTATATTCAGTTCAAATAAACCGGCTTCATTTGAAGTTGTGCCAATGGAAGTATTATTTAAAAAAATGCTGGCGCCAGCAAGGGGTCTTGAGTTTTCTTTATCAACCACTTTTCCTCTTAATTTTCCCTGCGCCGCCACCATCTGGGAAAATATTAAGAACAGCAGTAGCAGCAGTTGATTCATAAGTAGAAAGAAAGATAGGCAGCAATGATTTACCGGGCAAATTTTCAATGATGATGCAAGTTTGCCGATCACTCATTGCATAAAAAAAACCCGGAGTTACCCAGGTTTTTTATTCAAAAATATTTTCATTATACGTCAATCCTTGCATATTTAGCGTGGCTTTCAATAAACTCTCTTCTTGGTGCCACTTCATCACCCATCAGCATACTGAAAACACGGTCGGCTTCTGCCGCACTTTCTATGGTAACTCTTTTTAAAGTTCTTGTTGCAGGATTCATGGTAGTTTCCCATAGCTGTACCGCGTTCATCTCACCAAGACCTTTGTAGCGCTGGATGCCTACATTTCCTTCGTTCCCTCCGCCTAAGCGTTCAATCACCTGTTTTCTTTGGTCTTCGTTATATACATATACCTGCTCTTTACCTTTTTTCATCAGGTAAAGTGGCGGTTGTGCGATGTAAACATAACCCTGCTCCACCATTTCTTTCATATAACGGTAGATAAAGGTGAGGATGAGCGTGGCAATGTGGCTTCCATCCACATCGGCATCGGTCATGATAATCAGTTTATGGTAACGGAGTTTTACAATGTTCAAAGCTTTGGGATCTTCCGGTGTGCCCACAGTAACGCCCAATGCGGTATACATGTTCCGGATCTCCTCGTTCTCATAGATTTTGTGCTCCATGGCCTTCTCTACGTTGAGGATCTTACCTCTCAGGGGAAGAATGGCCTGGAAACTTCTGTCGCGGCCCTGTTTGGCTGTGCCACCTGCCGAGTCGCCCTCGACAAGATATAATTCGCATTTTTGCGGATCTCTTTCTGAACAATCTGCCAGTTTTCCGGGAAGTCCGCCTCCACTGAGTACGGATTTCCTGTGTACCATTTCGCGGGCTTTTTTAGCAGCTGCCCGTGCCTGTGCGGCAAGGATCACTTTCTGGATAATATTTTTAGCTTCCCTTGGATTTTCTTCAAGGTAAGCCTCGATCACCCTGGAAACTGTTGTATCAACAATTCCCATCACTTCATTATTTCCCAGCTTGGTTTTTGTTTGTCCTTCAAACTGCGGCTCAGGAACTTTTACGGAAATGACGGCACTCAATCCTTCACGGAAATCATCACCTTCAATTGAAACCTTGGCCTTTTCAAACATGCCGTTCTTATCGCCATAGCTCTTAAAAACTCTTGTCAATGCACGACGGAAGCCGGCTACGTGTGTACCACCTTCAATCGTATTGATGTTATTCACATAAGAATAAATATGTTCGGCGAAGCCGGTATTATAGATCATGGCAACCTCAACGGCCACATTATTTTTTTCATCCCTGCCTTCCACAAAAAGGGGCTTGGGAAGCAGCGGGGCTCTGCCTGCATTGCTGTCCAGCATTTCTACAAACTCCACGATACCGCCTTCGCTGAAAAAAGTTTTTGTATAGGTAATACCTTCTTCATCTTTTTCCCTGAGGTCGTTCAGGGTGATGCGCAATCCTTTGTTCAGAAAACCCAGTTCGCGCAAACGGCTTTCAAGAATTTCTTTATTGTACTCGAGCGTAATAAAAATGCTGTCATCGGGCCAGAAATGAACCGTGGTACCTTTTTTTTCAGAAACACCGATTTCCCTTACGGAGTATTGGGGTGCGCCAATCCGGTATTCCTGTTCAAATATTTTTCCTTCACGAAAAACGGTCACATGCAATCTTTTACTGAGTGCGTTCACACAACTTACCCCAACACCATGCAAACCACCTGAAACCTTGTAAGAATCCTTGTCGAATTTACCACCGGCGTGTAAAACGGTCATGACCACTTCAAGGGCAGAACGGCCTTCTTTGGCATGAATACCGGTAGGAATACCACGGCCATCATCTTCCACTGAAACCGAATTGTCTTCATGTATCGTAACCAGGATATTCTTACAATGACCCGCAAGGGCTTCATCAATGGAGTTGTCCACCACTTCATATACAAGGTGGTGCAAACCTTTTACACCAATATCGCCAATATACATGGCGGGGCGTTTACGTACAGCTTCCAGTCCTTCAAGAACCTGGATGGAATCGGCGCCGTAATTGGGAACAGTAACAGGAGGCGGCGGTGTCGCTAGGGAATCTAAAATATCGCTCATTGAGGAAAAAATTTGTGCAGTTTATGTGCATGCAAACATACCGAAAATATGCGGTTTGCTGAGCCTTAAATGGTTAAAAAACCGCTGTAAAAGGGATTGTTGAAAATGAATTTGAAACGCGTGTTCTTTTACCCGTTTTTTCCTCTATTTCCCGGCAGTTCCTGCATCTGTTTTTGATTTTAGTTCGAGGTCTTTTACCCTTTTTTCCAATTCAGGAAGGTTGCGGTAAACTGCCTGGCTTTTTAAGGAGCGTGCATAATCAAAAGCCGGGTCGCCGTTAATATTTGAATTTTTTTCCCTGAAGTTTTTGGTCACTTTGGATTTCGCCCCGATTTTAGAACCGTCGGCAATTTCAACGTGTTCCACAATCGCTACCTGTCCTCCCACCATCACGCCATTTCCTAACCTGGTGCTGCCTCCTATGCCTGTTTGTCCGGCAATCACCGAACTATAACCAATCACCACATTGTGGGCTATCTGGATCAGGTTATCCAGTTTCACGCCTTTCCTGATTAGTGTTGAACCCATAGTAGCCCGGTCGATAGCTGTATTGGCGCCTATTTCCACATGATCTTCTATCACCACATTTCCAAGCTGCGGTACTTTTCTGAGGCTTCCATCCGGGTTGGGTGTATAACCAAATCCATCTGCGCCAATTACGGTACCGGCATGAATGACCACGTGGTTATTAATGATACAGTCATGGTAGATCTTCACGCCCGGGTGCAAAACGCAATAATCGCCTACCTGCACATTGGGACCTAAATAGCAATTCGGATAAACCATGGAATGGTTGCCCAGTTTTACATGTTCACTTATATAACTGAAGGCGCCTATATAAACTTCTGCACCAATAGCAGCAGAAGGTGCAATAAAACTGGGTTGTTCAATGCCGGAAGGACGAATAGTTTGTAGTGATTGGTATTTTTCCAATACCGTTACAAAAGCAGTATAGGGATCTGCCACCCTGATCAAAACTGCTGAAACTGGATTTTTTGGCTGGAACTGCTCGGGGATAATGATTACAGCAGCAGTGGAATTGTAAAAGAACGTTTCATATTTGGCCTGCGCCATGAAAGTGATGCTTCCTTTCCCTGCTTCTTCAATTTTTGCGAAGGTTTCAATTATGGTTGATGCATCGCCTTCCAGCTTTCCATTGATCATTTCGGCCACCTGGCCTGCAGTAAATTGTTTGATATCCCTTTTCATACAGGGTAAAGGTAAGCAGGGAATTGATGCAGCTTATTTAAACCCGTTTTGGGAAAATGCTGCTTTTTCAACCAGCAGCTGTTTCACCAGGTCTTCAAGGAATTTAAGACGCTTTTCCATTTCAGGAAGGTTCTTAAAAATGGCCTGGCTGCGTAAGGCAGTGGCTGAATCCTGTGCCGGTGAGCCGGTAACATAACCAAATGGATTTTTAATCGATTTGCTTACGCCACTTTGTGCATTGATGCGGGTTCCATCGGCAATTTGTATATGTCCAACCAGTCCTGCCTGTCCCCCGATCTTTACATTATTTCCGATTTTTGTACTTCCCGATATGCCGGCTTGTGCAGCAATCACCGTACTATTGCCTACTTCAACATTATGGGCTATCTGGATCAGGTTATCGAGTTTGGCGCCCGACTTAATAACGGTAGAACCCATCGTAGCGCGGTCGATGGTGGCATTAGAGCCAATCTCCACATTGTTTTCAATTACTACGTTTCCTATCTGGGGAATTTTATTAAAAGTGCCATCAGCTTGCGGTGCAAAACCAAAACCATCACTTCCGATCACCGTACCGGGATGAATATTTACATTATTTCCCAGTTTGCAATCATGCATGATCTTAACACCAGGCTGAATATGACAGTTTTCGCCCAACACCACATTATCGCCTATGAAACAATTTGGAAATATCCTGCAATGATCTCCAATCACCACGTGTTCACCGATATAGGTGAAGGCGCCTACATACACATTTTTTCCAATGACGGCAGTATCGGCAATAAAACTCGGTTGCTGGATGCCTGTAAGCGTTCCCTTGGCCATTTCCTGGAATTTATGCATCAGCAGCGCAAAAGCAGAATAGGCATCATCCACCCGGATAAGGGTTGGTGTTACAGGTTCCCTTAGTTCATAGCGTGTATTGATAATGGCAATGGAGGCTTTAGTGGAGTATAAATATTCCTCGTATTTTGGATTGGCTAAAAAGGTTAACTGCCCTTCAAATGCATCTTCGATCTTTCCAAAAGAAGATACGGTTTTCCCGGCGTCCCCCTCAATTTTTCCGTTCACTAACAGTGAGATCTGGGCGGCTGTAAAAAGCATATAAAATTATCAATAGGTCAAATTAATCTAAAAGGACCATAAATAGCATCCTATTCGATAAAGGGTGGTAACGGAATAAAGGTGGTCATTATTTTACCATGCTCAGTTTAAACTGAAAACACCTTAGTTCAGGCGGCAAAGGTAATATTTTTTAACAGGGGCGATCACCTGCTGATGGATCAGGGCATTATCCACGCGGGCAATATCCGATACGGTACCATCTTTAAAAAGGATCTGGATATGTTCATCCAGCGGGTTATAAGTTGTATTGACTGCCTCACCGGTAAACACAAACCAGGACGTTTCTTCTATCGAAAGTCCATGATCATTTGCTGTTTTTTCCCTCACCTCCCGGATATAGGTTTCCTCAAAGGGTTCCGACTGGAACTTCACTTTCAGCAGGCGCCGGTCCACCAGCCCTTTGCACAGCATGCTCAAAACTTTATCCTCGTGGCTGCACCAGTTCTTGATCGTGCACATAACATCGGTATCATCCAGCCGCGCGAATTTTTCAATGTGTTTGATAAAATCATCCTCAGGATTGTGTTCTTTTAAAAAAAAATCGAGGTTGGGTGAAGCGGATCTCAGAGCAGTTCCACCTGCAATGAGTTCGTTGGCTCTTTCAATGATATGCACCAGCATCTTCTCAGCCGCCATCACTGTTTTATGCAGGTACACCTGCCAGTACATCAACCGCCTGCTGACAAGGAATTTCTCCACTGTATATATCGCCTTTTCTTCGATCATCAGTTCGCCTTCATAAACGGTCAGCATTTTTAATATCCGGTCATATCCAACCGCACCTTCAATGACACCTGTAAAAAAAGAATCCCTGGTGAGGTAATCCATCCGGTCCACATCCAATTGTCCTGAAACCAGCTGATGAAGAAATTTTTTTGGATAGGCATCATTAAAAATATCCATGGCCAGTTGCAGTTGCCCTCCAAAATGTTCATTCAACAATTGGAAAATGATCCGGCTGATATCTTCATGATGCACTCCTTTGATCAGCTTTTTCTCCAATGCATGTGAGTAAGGTCCGTGTCCAATATCGTGCAGGAGGATAGCGATCTTTGCACCCTGTTCTTCTTCTTTTGTAATGGGCACTCCCTTATTTTTCAGCTCCTGCAGGGCAAGTCCAATCAAATGGTAGGCACCTAAAGAATGGTGCAGCCTTGTATGAACCGCACCCGGGTACACCAGGGAAGCTAAAGCCATCTGGTGGATGCGTCGCAACCGCTGGTAATAAGGATGAGAAATGATGTCAAAAATGAGTTGATCATCAATTGTAATAAATCCATATACTGGGTCATTGATGATCTTGCGGACATAAGTCATGGAGGGAAGTTAATTCTTGAGAATCAAAATTAAGGGAAGGAGGGAATGTTTACTTTTGAATTTGTAATTGATTATAGGTAAGCAGCCTGGGTAAAAGACTAAATTTAGAATATGTCATTAGCAAAGATCTTATGGGTGGACGATGAAATTGAAAGCCTTCAGTCTCAAAAAATATTTCTTGAAAACAAAGGATACGACGTACATACTTTAACCAATGGTTTTGATGCCATTGATTATATCAAGGAAAATATTGTTGATGTTGTTTTGATTGATGAATCCATGCCCGGCATCACCGGACTGGAAACGCTTGCCAAGATCAAAGAGGTGAACGCACAGATTCCTGTGGTGCTGATCACCAAAAACGAAACCGAGAACCTGATGAACGAGGCCATTGGCAGCCAGATCTCGGATTACCTGATCAAACCTGTAAATCCGAACCAGGTCTGGTTATCCCTTAAAAAGATCATTGACAACCGGAGGCTGGTAGCTGAAAAAACCACAACTGCTTACCAGCAGCAATTCCGTAATCTTTTTATGGCTTTGAACAGCAGCCCGGATTATAATGAATGGATGGGCATTTACAAGGAGCTGGTGCACTGGGAACTGAGTCTTCAATTGAGCGACAGCCCGGAGATGCAGGAAGTATTTCAAACACAGAAGAGTGAAGCCAACACAGAATTTTTTAAATTCATTTCCAGGAATTATACCTCATGGCTAAAAGAAAAGGAAAAAAATAAACCTGTTATGTCGCACACGCTGATGCAGGAAAAAGTTTTCCCGGTACTGGAAAAGGGGGTTCCAACATTTTTTATTCTAATCGACAACCTGCGTTTCGACCAATGGCGTACCATCATGCCCATCTTCCTGGAAAGTTTCAGGCTGGTGGAGGAAGACAGTTTTTACAGTATTCTTCCAACAGCGACACAGTATGCACGTAATGCGATCTTTTCCGGTTTGCTGCCAATAGAAATAGAAAAGCGGTTCCCGCAACAATGGAAAAATGATGATGAAGAAGGCGGAAAGAATCTGAATGAAGATGATTTTTTTAAAACGCAACTGAAAGCGATCGGAAAATCAGACCTGAAAACATCGTACACAAAAGTATTGAACAACCAGGCAGGTCTCGACCTGGTGAACAATGTGCACAATCTTTTACATAACGACCTGAATGTAATTGTTTACAATTTTGTTGATATGCTTTCTCATGCACGCACAGAAATGGAAGTGCTTAAAGAACTGGCAGGAGATGAAACCAGTTACAGGAGTATTACGGCTTCCTGGTTTGAACATTCACCCCTGCACACTGCACTTAAAAAAATTGCAGACAAGAATGTAAAGATTGTTTTGGCCACAGATCATGGCAGTGTACGCGTAAAGAATCCCGTGAAAGTGATTGGGGATAAACAAACCACTACAAATTTAAGATATAAGCATGGCCGTAACCTGAATTATGATCCAAAAGAGGTGCTGGCATTCAGGGAACCCAAAGAAGCCGGACTGCCTTCACCCTCTATTAATTCCTCTTATATTTTTGCCGGAGAGGATGTGTTTCTTTGTTATCCCAACAATTACAATCATTATGTAAATTATTATAAGAATACTTTTCAGCACGGAGGTGTGAGTCTTGAAGAAATGATTATTCCTGTGATACAACTGGTGAGCAAAGGGAATGGATGATCTGCTTAATTTTTGAATTCTTATTTTTGCTTTTCTTACATGAAATACACACAAACAACTTTAGATAAAACGGAAAAAATAGTTGAGGAAGTGGGATACATCATCCGGTACGAGCGTGGTACGTTTCAAAGCGGTTTCTGTATTCTTGAAGACAGAAAAGTTGTTGTATTAAATAAATTTCTTCCGCTTGAAGGACGCATCAATACACTGATGGATCTTATTCCTCATTTAAAGATCGATGCCGAAGCGCTGTCGCCAGAAAGCAGCAAGATCTTTAATGACATTATGGGAAAATATTTGGCGCGTCACCAGAACGAAGACCATAACAACGAATCGGCTGCTTAACTGCTTTCAATCGTCAATCCGTCATATCCCAGGTGAATGCCCGGAGGAAGCTCTTTTTCAACCAACTGGTGAAGTCCAAGCTGGTGTGAAATATGCGTAAAATAAGCTTCCGGTATGTTGAGTGATTGAACCATTTCCACCGCTTCCTCCAGTGTATAGTGAGAAATGTGTTTTTCTTTCCGGAGCGCATTCAGCACCAGGTGTTTCGAACCCCGAATCTTTTCCAGTTCTGCTTCATCGATCCTGTTGGCATCTGTGATGTAGGTAAAGTTGCCGAACCGGAATCCATACACCGGC
This sequence comes from Chitinophagales bacterium 33-2, assembly GCA_002050435.1. GTDB lineage: Bacteria > Bacteroidota > Bacteroidia > Chitinophagales > Chitinophagaceae > Flavisolibacter. Next base: position 52,083 of record MWYV01000042.1, read on the forward strand.
ATTTTATGGTGCCATACCATAATAGGAATGACCGGAATGTCACCAATCATAAAAGGATGGAGGTCGATCGAATTCAACTCCAGGTTGGGAACGCCAGGATATTTTTTGTCTGCAAATGCATAAGCAAATTCCCGCATGATGCCTTCAATCGTCATCTGGTTGGCATAAATCTGCATTGGCTGATCGTTAAAGAAATTAAAGGCACGCACATCATCCAAACCTGCAATATGATCTTTGTGTGGATGTGTAAAAAGAACAGCATCCAGTTTCTTTACTTTTTCTCTCAGCATCTGGTAGCGAAAATCCGGGGTGGTATCTACCACAAAACTGGTGCGTGCGGATTGAACCAGTATGCTGCTGCGTAATCTTTTGTCTTTTTTGTCCTCTGAATTACAAACGATGCATGAGCATGCGATCATGGGTACGCCACTGCTGGTGCCAGTACCTAAAAAAGTTATTTTAAGTGGTGGTGCTGTCAAGGGTGCAAGAATACGAAATTTAGGTTATCAGCATCGCGCTGTGCATGAAACAAAATCGCTGATCACTAAAGGTTATTGCGGATGGTTGAAATGAATATAGAGCACAAGGCAGGGCCGGCCCACTACTAAAAACCATTTCTCCTATCTTCGCAGCGCTTAAACGATTGCCATGAATTTCGAAACCTCTGAAATAACGCTGCAGGTAGCGCAAACCGCACGCGACTTTGCTATACAAAACATCAGGCCCCATGTAATGGAATGGGATGAAAGCCAGGAATTCCCGGTCGATGTATTTAAAAAACTGGGCGCGCTTGGAATGATGGGTGTGCTGGTTCCGGAAAAATATGGCGGAGCCGGACTTTCATATTTTGAATATAAAGCCATCATCGAAGAAATATCCAAGGTCTGCGGATCCATTGGGCTGAGTGTTGCGGCGCATAATTCTTTGTGCACCGGGCACATTTTAAGTTTTGGAAACGAAGAACAAAAGCAGCAATATCTTCCAAAGCTGGCCACTGCAGAATGGATCGGTGCATGGGGACTTACAGAACCCAATACCGGCAGTGATGCGGGGAATATGAAATGCACAGCGATTAAGGATGGCGATAACTGGGTGCTTAACGGAACTAAAAACTGGATCACTCATGGCCGCAGTGGTGATGTGGCAGTTGTGATCTGCCGGACCGGTGAACCACGCACCAAAAACAATGCAACAGCTTTTGTTGTAACAAGAGGAACAAAGGGTTTCAGTGGTGGCAAAAAAGAGAATAAACTGGGCATGCGGGCTTCGGAAACTGCTGAAATGATCTTTGAAAATTGTGTGATCCCAGATGCCAACCGTTTGGGTGAAGTAGGTGATGGATTTAAGCAGGCCATGAAAATATTAGATGGAGGAAGAATTTCCATTGCATCTCTCTCACTTGGAATTGCAAAAGGCGCGTATGAAGCTGCCCTGCAATATGCACAGGAAAGACACCAGTTTGACAAACCGATTGCATCTTTCCAGGGAATTGCATTCAAGCTGGCCGATATGGCAACTGAAATTGAAGCTGCCGACCTGCTCACACTCCAGGCATGCGATCTTAAAGAAAAAAAATTACCCATGACCAAAGTGGCTGCCATGGCAAAATATTATGCCAGTGAAGTTGCTGTAAAAGTTGCCAATGATGCGGTGCAGGTATTTGGTGGTTATGGCTATACTAAAGATTTTCCCGTAGAAAAATTTTACCGCGATTCCAAACTGTGCACTATTGGTGAAGGCACCAGCGAGATACAGAAACTGGTGATCAGCAGGGAAGTGCTGAAGTAAGGTAAGTACAAGGTTCAAGGGAGAAGTTGCGCGGTCTTAGGTGCCGGCATTTTCTTCATTTTTCTTATAAAAATTCAGGAGAAAGTGAAAGAGATTGACCTCTTTTGAGATCTCCAGCTTTTTTCTTAAGCGGTATCTGCTGATCTCCACCCCGCGAACAGAAATATTCATTAGCTGCGCGATCTCTTTGCTTGATAGGTTCATTCTTAAATAAGCACAAAGCTTTAATTCATTGGCACTGAGTATGGGATACTTTTGCTTCAGTGCGATCAGGAAATCACTGTGTACCTTGTCAAAATGTATTGCAAAGTGCTCCCAGTCATCATCCATTTTTTCTTCTTCATTTAAGATCTTAATGATCTTTTTAAAATCTTCGGCAGGCTTTCCATTTTCGGCGAGCTTCTTAAATTTTACAAGTTCTTCCTTGATCTTTGTCAGCAGCTCGCCTTTTTGAACAAGGTGCATGGCATTAGAAGCGAGTTCATTGTTTTTATGTTGAATTTCTGCTTCAAGCTTTTCGTTCTTTAACTGCACGATCTGTTTTTCATTTTTATCCAGTTCCAGCTGATGCAGGTATAATAATCTTTTTTGTTCCTCTTCGTGTTTTGCACGCTGCTGAAAAAATCTTTTTCTCTGGTGAAGATAAAACAGGTAAAAAACTGCAAGAATCAAAATAGAATAAACGATATAGGCCCATGTTGTCTGGAACCATGGAGGCAGTACGGTAAATGAGTAAGCAGATAGGGTGGATTCATTACCAAGATTGTTTCTTGCTTTTACCTGGAAAACATAATTACCTGCAGGAAGATTGGTATACTCCTTACTTGTTTTTTTATTCCATTCGCTCCATTCCCTGTCAAACCCTTTTAGAAAAATACTGTATTCAATATTGGTTTGTTGGCCATAAAGTGTTGATGAAAATTCAAAATGAAAATTGTTCCATGCGTAGGAGATCTGGGGAACTTTATTCTGAATATCCAGATTATTGACCCGGTTGAAATAGCCACCAAAAAGCAGGCTGTCGGTTTTATTGATGGCAGTTACCAGCCGGATGCCTGCCTGAATAGATGGCCGGTTCTTCCGGTATTTTAAAAGAATGTTCAAATTCGGGAGAGTGGATATCAGAGCAATCCTTCCAAAAGGAAAGGGTATATGGCCTGCTTTCTGGATGTTACCCCAGTATAATGTTTTTGGTGGCTGGCCCAGGAGCGGCGAAATTGATATTATGGAAATGGTCGGACATGAACCTAATAAAGTTCATGGTACGCTACATTATGGCCCTGGGCCTGGTAGCATTTTCCAGGGTATGAGTTATACTTTGCCACAGGGGGATTTCAGCAATGCCTTTCATGTTTTTTCACTTGAGTGGAAAGAAGATCTGTTAAAATGGTACGTAGATGGAAACCTGTTCCAGACCATCAATAAATCTGCCTTGGGTTCAAATAATTATCCTTTCAATGAAATGTTTTATTTCATTTTTAATCTGGCTATAGGTGGCAACTGGCCAGGGAATCCTGATGCTACCACCAATTTTCCTCAATGGCTGATCGTGGATTATATCAGGGTGTACCAGTAAGATTTATTTGCTGGTTTGCAACGCGTATTACTTTATTTCCTGCATTTGCACCAGCCGGTAATAATAGCCTTTCTTTTCAAGGAGGGCTTCATGATTTCCTCTTTCTGCAATCAACCCTTTTTGAAGTACAATAATTTCATCTGCATTGCGGATGGTAGATAAACGGTGTGCGATCACGATGGATGTTCTGTTTTTCATCATCCTGTCAATAGCATCCTGCACCAGCCTTTCGCTTTCGGTATCCAGTGCGGATGTTGCTTCATCCATTATAAGGATCGGAGCATTTTTATAAATCGCGCGTGCAATGGTCAGTCTTTGTCTTTGTCCGCCACTTAAACGCATGCCCCTGTCGCCAATACCTGTTTCATATCCATCTTCAAGGTCAGATATAAAATTATGTGCATTGGCTGCTTTTGCCGCTGCAATTGCTTTTTCCTTATCCGCCACATCACTTCCAAAAGTGATGTTATTCAAAACACTATCATTAAATAATATAGCTTCCTGGGAAACAATAGAAATGAGCGAACGGAGATCATGCACTTTTAATTTCCTGGTATCTATTCCATCCAACAGAATGGATCCTTCTGTAATATCATAAAACCGCGGAATGAGATCGGCCAGAGTGGATTTGCCGGCACCACTTTCACCCACCAGTGCGATCATGCGTCCTTTTGGTATAGTAAAATTGATGTTATCAAGTACTTTCTCTGATTTATAGGAAAATCCAACATCTTTTAATTCAATAGCGGAATTAAAATCACGCACAGGTAATGCATTTGGATCTTCTTTTATTTTATGCTCTTCATCCAGTATTCTTAAAACCCTGCCGCCGGAAACAAGTCCGCGTTGCAGGTTGGTTATTGCAACCGAAATATTTTTTACAGGGTTGATGATCTGGTAATAAAAACCGATGTAGGCAATGAATTCAGAAGCCGTCATGGTGCTGCGCCCTTCCAGGATCAGGTAACCTCCATAAACAATGATCACCACAATAACTGTTACACCCAGAAATTCCGACAGCGGTGATGATAACTCTCTCTGATTGGTAATCGATTTAATGATCCTTGCCAGTTTATTGTTCTCAATATTGAACTTGCGGTTAATAAAGTTTTCTGCATTGAATGCTTTAATGATTCGGGTACCCGAGATGGTTTCTTCTGTAAGATTGAGAATGGTGCCGGCAAGCGACTGACTTTCATTTGCTTTCTTTCTCAGTTTTTTTGAGATGGTGGAAATGATGAACCCTGAGATCGGAAAGAATACAAGGGTGAAAAAAGTCAGTTGCGGGGAGAGGTAAAAAAGAAAAGCAAATGTGGCGATCACCACCAGCGGATCACGGAACAGCGTTTGAATGGAACTTACAACAGAGGCTTCCACTTCGCCGAGGTCATTGCTGATAATGGATAGCAGGTTGCCTTTTTTTTCTGCATGAAAAAATTGCAGGGACTGGCTGCTGTATTGCCGGAACAGTTCTTCCCTGATCTTTCTTACCAGCGAAACCCGCATGCGTGTCAGCACACGCTGGCTGAGATAACCAAACATGTTTTTAAGAAATACAAACAGCAGCAGAACAGCACATACATAAACCAGCACATTCACTTTGCTTGTTGTTTGTATATAATAATTCAGTCTTGAATAAAAAGCCGCCTTAAAATAATCAACTGAAAAGCTGAAGGGTGGCATGGCCGTAATGGCTTCACTTTCTCCAGTTTCAAATAAAACATCCAGCAAAGGAATGATGAGTGCAAAATTGAGCAGCCCGAATAGGACGAAGAAAAAAATGTAGATGATGTATTCAGGTATATAATGTCTGTACGGTTTGGAAAATTGAAGAAGCCTGAGGAAGGTTTTCATGAAACTCTTGGAGTTATTAAAGTTATTTTTGCAAAATACGTGAAAAACCTGCTGTGCGGGGCCAAAGAATAATATATAATGCGACATGCCTTTAATTAGTGTCATTACAGCCATCCATAACGGGTTAGCATTTAATGAATTGTTTTATGAATCGCTTGCCCGTTACACGGTGAACCCTTTTGAACTGATCATCATTGATAATGATTCGGAAGATGGTTCGGCAGCGTACTTTGAATCAAAGGGTGCTGTGGTGATCAGGAACAAACAGAATTATTCCTATCCTTATTGTCAGAACCAGGGTATTAAAAAAGCAACAGGACAATTTCTTGCATTCCTGAACAATGACATCATTCTTGCTCCGCACTGGGACGAGATCCTGATCGGGGCAGCAGCGCTTCATAGTGCCGATATCATCTCAGCATCCGGAATTGAAAACCTGGGAAACAAAAAACAAACACAGGCCATAGACCGGAAATGGAAGCGGACCAAAAATCCTTTAATGATCTTTGGCTTTGGAAGAAAAAACCTGTTGCTGATGCACCGGCTGATGTATGGAAACTGGGAAAGGTTCTGTGCACGTAAATTCAGCAATCACCAGTATGCTGTTGTGGAAGGTATTGTTGGTAATAATGTAATGATGACGCGGCGTGGCCTGAACATTGTAGGTTTGTGGGACGAAAGAATGCAGGTGGCAGATTTCGATCTTTTCATGCGCACAAAAAAAAGAGCTAAGGAAACAGGTGATATTAAGCCCTGCCAGATTGCTTTGGGGGCTTTTATCCATCATTTTGGAAAAATGACTTTAAAATATGCAGTGAAACGAAAGCCCTTTGCCGACCAGGAACACATGATTGGCCTGCGTGATAAATGGACGGAACTGGAAGTGGACGAATTGCACCCCGATAACAAAACAATAAGAAACAGGTAATATGCAGGAAAATAAAAGACAAAAACAGATCGCAGGTTTATTGAGCCAGGAACTGGCCGGAATTCTTCAATACCTGGGATTAAATATTGTTGAAGGTGGTATGGTTTCGATCTCAAGTGTGAAAATCACCCCAGATCTGCTGGAAGCCAGGATCTACCTGAGTATTTACAATGCCGCCGACAGGAACGTAGCACTTAAAAAAATTGAAGAACGTTCCTGGGAAATAAAAAAGGAACTGGCCGCACGGGTAAAGCACCAGCTCCGACGTATTCCCGAACTAAAAATCTTCCTGGATGATACACTTGACCAGGTATTTAAAATGGAAGAACTGTTTAAACAGATCAAAAAGGATGAGGAAGGAGAGGGGGAGAAGGGATAAGGAGAGAAGGGATAAGGAGTAAGGATTCAGGTGCAGGTCAGTTGGTTGGATCATTAATCATTAATAATTGATAATTGAATTTTCTTTTTGCCTGGCGCTATTTTAAAGCTAGAAAAACAACCAATGCGATCAATGTGATCTCCTGGATCAGCATTGTGGCGATGATGATCGGCACTGCATCACTAATACTTGTGCTAAGTGTATTCAATGGCTTTGAAGGACTGGTGAAATCATTGTATTCTTCTTTTTATCCTGAAATAAAAATTTCTCCTGTTTCCGGAAAACAGATCAACCTCACAGCAGAACAGCTTGCGCAATTAAGATCTGTAAAAGGCATAGCCCACCTTTCTTTATATGTTGAAGAAAAAGCCCTGCTGCGTCATGGCGAATCGCAATCGATCGTAAATCTCAAGGGTGTTGATGATCAATACACATCCGTCAACAGTATTGAACAGCATATTGTGAAAGGCAACTTCAATACAGGAAGCGAAGAACAGGCGCTGCTCATTCTGGGAGCCGGGATTGAAAGCGCTGTAGGGGTTCAAACAGACAGGAATATTATTCCGTTGGAAGTTTACCTGCCGCGGAAGGGCGAAGTAAGTCTGACAGATCCACTGAATGCATTGAGTCATGATACCCTGAATACCTCGGGAACTTTTATGATCCAGCAGGAATTCGACAACCGCTATGCCCTTACCAATATGCAGTTTGTAAAGAACATGCTGTCTATGGATCCCGATGTGTATGGAGGAGTGGAAATCGCCCTAAGGCCCGGGCTCGATCCCGCGCCTGTGCAACTGCAGATCAGGAAAATTTTAGGTGATGGTTACCTGGTACGCAACAGGTTTGAGCAGAATGCCAGTCTTTATTCCGTTATGCAGATTGAAAAATGGATGATCTATGCCATACTTTCCCTGATCCTGGTAGTGGCCGCTTTTAATATGATCGGTTCCCTCACGATGCTGGTACTGGAAAAGAAAAAAGACATTACGGTACTACATGCACTGGGCGCAGACCGGTCATTTATTCAGCGCATATTTCTGAGCAGTGGTATTTTACTTGCGTTATTGGGGGGAGGTATAGGAATGTTGCTGGCTTACCTGATCGGGCTTGCGCAAATGAAGTTTCACCTGATTCCTCTGCAGGGAAATACTTTCATGCTGGATTATTTCCCGGTAAAAATGATGATCAAAGATTTTCTGCTGGTGAGCGGAACTGTTTTCATCATCGCCCTCCTGGCTTCTTTTATACCGGCAAGAAAGGCTGCCCGGCAGCAGTTTTTATTAAGAGAAGAATAAGCACACAACAAGGATCAGTAATCTCCCAGTGTTTCTTCAAGTTGCTCCAGAGCCTTTTTTAATTGTTCATCACTTGGGGCCACACCATGCCAGTTATGGTCGTTTTCCATAAAGTCGACGCCTTTCCCCATGATGGTCTGCATGATGATGGCAATGGGTTTTCCTTTGCCAGTAAGAGATTTCGCTTCTTCCAGTGTATGCACCACTTCATCCATGTCGTTGCCATTCATTTGCAGCGTCATCCAGCCAAAAGCTTCAAACTTGTGTTTGATATCACCAAGATCATTTACTTTATAGGTAGGTCCGTCGATCTGTTGCCCGTTCCAGTCAATGGTAGCAATCAGGTTATCGACATTATTGTTTGGTGCAAACATGATGGCTTCCCAATTCTGGCCTTCCTGCAATTCGCCATCCCCATGTAGAGAATAAACCACGGATTGATCATTGTTCAGCTTTTTTGCAAGTGCGGCACCAATGGCAACACTCATACCCTGCCCAAGCGAACCCGAGGCAATGCGAACACCCGGTAAACCTTCATGTGTTGTAGGGTGGCCCTGCAACCTGGAATTGATCTTACGGAAAGTGGACAATTCACTCACATCAAAATAACCGGAGCGAGCCAGTACAGAGTAGAACACTGGCGAGATGTGGCCATTTGACAATATAAAAATGTCCTCTTCCTTTGCATCCATATTGAATGGTTGCGGACTGTGTTTCATCACTTTAAAATAAAGGGCAGTAAGCAATTCTGTACACCCCATTGACCCACCAGGATGCCCGCTGTTCACACCATGAACCATTCTTAAAATATCTCTTCTTACCTGGGTTGCAATATCATGAAGGGCTGGCATAAGTTTTTAGCAATTTTTGACCTGGTTAATTGAATTTTCGGAATAGTTGCAAATGTGCAACCTTTTCATTAAAAACGGTAGGTGAATCTTCTTACCTTTGCCGAACCTTTAAGCAGATACATTAAATAAAATTGTGAAGCTTAACCATGAAACCTATTTTTGCACCCCAAACCCCTGCTGAATGCTAAACGTTTTTCTTACAGCTTCAGCCGCATTCATTATTACTTTTTTTGCCATTCCGGCGATTATGAGAGTGGCTGTGGAAAAAAAACTGTTCGACCTCCCGGATGCCAGGAAGCTCCATACAAAACCAATTGCTTCCCTTGGTGGCATCGCCATATTTGTGGGTCTCTTCATTGCGACACTGATCTCCATTTCAGGTAAAGACGTTCCTGAGTTTCAATATTTCATGGCATCATCCCTGTTGATCTTTTTTTTGGGACTAAAAGATGATATCCTCATCCTTTCTCCAACAAAAAAATTCCTGGGTCAGCTGGCTGCGGCCGCGATCCTGATTCACCTGGGTGGGATTCGTATCGACGGATTGTATGGTTTTATGGGTATTGAGCAAATTCCTGCAATGATTGGAATTGTTCTTTCTTATGCTACTATCATCGTAGTGATCAATGCATTTAACCTGATCGATGGGGTGGACGGCCTGGCCGGAATTCTTGGCGTACTCACCACGGCAGTCTTCGGATCTTATTTCCTTGCAGCCGGACTGACTGCTTATGCACTCCTGTCTTTTTCTATGACTGCCTGTCTGGTTGCCTTCCTATATTATAATTATCACCCGGCCAAGATCTTTATGGGTGATTCTGGTTCGCTATTACTTGGATTGATCAATGCCGTGCTTGTGATCAAGTTTATAAATGTTGCCGGAAGTTCAGCTGGCGTATTCCCGGTTCAATCGGCTGCTGCCATCGGGTTTGCAGTACTTGCCATTCCATTACTGGACACACTCAGAGTTTTCGGTATCAGGATCTCCAGGAAAAGATCTCCTTTTGCTCCCGACAGGTTGCATATACATCATTTGTTACTCGACAGGGGTTTGAATCACAGTCAGGTGACCCTGAGCTGCCTTGGTTTAAATCTTTCTTTTATCGCCATGGCTTATTTTGGAAGAACTATGGGAACCACCATGCTGATCAGTCTGATGATCTTTACCATGTACACGCTTGTGGGTGCCCTTGTTTATTTCAAAAAGCCTGTCCGCAAAATGATGGTCGCAAAATCTTTTTATACTGCAAAGGAAACCATGGTGCCTTCAACCACTAAAGTGGTTTCTATAAAACCCGAAGCCGCTGCCGTTGAGCAGTAAACAACAAATAAGGTTGGGAAAGAGGGAGCAGTTGAAACCGCCAATAATCAGGCGCATGCTGCTATGACTTAAAGTTTAATGCGCATCGAATTATTTTCGCTTTTAATTGATTTTCATTTAGGTTAGATTCAATTCCCAAATTGAATAAATTTGCGCTACAAAAATCCTTGTTATGTCAGCTGAAGACGTTTCACTTGCCCTTGATATTGCTGAAGATTCTATGCAGAAAGCGATCACACACCTTGAGGTGGAACTCGCTAAGATCCGCGCAGGCAAGGCCAATCCTCAAATGCTGGATGGTATTATAGTGGACTATTATGGTTCACCAACACCTATCAACCAGGTGGCCAACATCAGTGCAGTTGATGCCCGTACACTTACCGTGCAGCCATGGGAAAAAAATATGCTGAGCCCTATTGAACGCGCCATCATTGCTTCTAACATCGGGATCAATCCCCAGAACGATGGTGTGCTGATCCGTCTTTTCCTTCCGCCACTAACAGAGGAACGCCGGCGCGAATTAGTGAAACGTTGTATGGGTGAAGGCGAACATTCCAAAGTAGCAATCCGCAACCTCCGCCGCGATGCGATTGAGAGTATAAAAAAAGCGCAGAAGAATGGACTCAGCGAAGACGCGGCCAAGGATGCCGAAGCCGGTGTGCAGGTAATTACGGATAAGCATATTGCTTTGGTAGATAAACACCTGGCGCAGAAGGAGAAGGAAATTATGGTGGTATAGGTTAGCGATTAGCGAATAGAGGTTAGCGGTTGGTGAAAAATACCCTCCCATTGGTTTCATGTAATCAAAACCTAGAACCTTGAACCTTTTCCCTTTCCCTCATCCCTTGAACCTTGAACCTCATTCCTCATTCCTCACCATGACAAATTACAAGTTGGTCAACTGGCTGATCTTCATCCTTCTTTCAGTGATCTGGGGCAGTTCTTTTATCCTGATGAAAAAAAGTGCAGAACATTTATCCGGTATACAGATTGGTGCCATCCGCATTCTGGCTGCGGGTGTTGTGTTGCTCCCTTTTGGTATTTATAGTCTTGGAAAAATTCCAAAGGACAAGCTATTGATTGTTTTGCTCACAGGAATTCTTGGTACTTTTTTCCCAGCATTTATGTTTGCCATTGCCATAGAAAAGGATGTGGATTCTTCTCTTGCCGGCATACTGAATTCACTTACACCGCTTTTTGTTGTGCTCATCGGTTTTCTTTTTTTTCGTTCACAGGTAAGCAGGCGTAAACTGGTGGGTGTGTTGATCGGTTTTATTGGATTGGTATTATTGAGTTTTTCCAGAGGCAGTATCAGTATGAGTGATTTCGGGTATTCAATGCTCATTCTGCTGGCCACCCTGCTCTATGGCTTTAATGTAAACCTGGTGAGTCATAAACTGAAAGAAGTACCACCTATGCAAATGGCTTCCGTTTCACTTGGTTTTATTGGTATCTGGGCTTTTTTTATCTGCTGGCAGCAGCATGTTTTTTCTATCTGGCAGTATGATGAGGAAGCACGCTGGCCCATCCTGGCTTCAGCTTTACTGGGTATTGTGGCTACCGCAATAGCTACCGCCGTTTTTTATGTTTTGATAAAAAGAGCAGGTGGATTATTTGCTTCACTGGTAACCTATGGCATTCCTGTTATTTCAATCCTCTGGGGCCTTTGGGACCATGAACAGGTTACGCTTTTACAATTAGGATGTCTCGGTATGATTCTGGGCGGTGTATATGTTGCGAATAAATGATTTTTTTCATCATCCACAGGTGCAGGCCTGCAGGTTATTCAGATAATCAGACCAGATATCCACTAACCTTTTCGAGGCGTGCAAACCATAGGCATTATCATTACCTTGGGAGCTTTAAACAACTACCATGGGTTTTGCCACAGAGTTCCGCGAATTTGCTTTAAAGGGTAATGTAATGGACCTTGCTATCGGTGTCATCATCGGTGCTGCATTCGGAAGGATCATTGATTCTATTGTTAAGGATCTGATCATGCCTGTAATAGGCGTTTTTTTCAGTGCCGATTTCAGCAACCTGTATATCCCCTTGGGTGGTGAAGTTCCAAAAGGATTGCCATTGGAAGAAGCAAGAAATTTAGGGCCTGTTTTCGCCTGGGGTAATTTTATTACAGTCCTGATTAATTTCATCATACTTGCTTTTGTGATCTTTTTAATGGTAAGAGCTATTAATAAAATGCGCAGGAAAAAGGAAAATAAAGCAGATGCGATACAGGCACCTGAAAATACGTTGCAGGAAAAACTGTTGATGGAGATCAGGGATTCGTTAAGTAAAAGATAAGCAGGGAGCTGCAGGCAATAAAAATTCTAATAGTGCAGGTTGCACAAATTAACCAGGATAAAATACGAACCATTGAGTTTAACTTACCAGATAAGACTAGCACAATTTGAAGGTCCCTTTGACCTTTTATTGTTCTTCATTGAAAGAGATGAACTGGATATTTATAATATTCAAATTACCCGCCTCATCAAAGATTTTCTTGAATACATTGATGAGCAGGAAACATTAAACATCGAACTTTCCAGCGAGTTCATTTTATTTATAGCTACACTGATGCGTATCAAGGCAAAAATGTTGTTGCCGCGAAAAGAAGTAGATCCCCTTGGCAATGAAATTGATCCCAGGCAGGAACTGATCGATAAGATCCTTGAGTATAAGCGATACAAGGAAGCTGCGGCCGAAATGGCTGTAATGGAAGCCGATCGTATGCTGATGATCAAAAGGGGTAACATTCATAAAGAACTTACACTGATCGGTGAAGAAGCCAGTGAAGGAACGGAAGTGCAAACCATCACGATGTTTAAACTGATGAAGGCCTTTGAAAGAGTGATGCAGCGTTATCATGATCGCTTCAATAAACCCACACATACGGTGGTGCGCTACAATTACTCCATGGACCAGACCAAAACCGAACTCATTTCTGTAGCTCAAAGTGAGCGCACGCTTTCATTTGAAAAGATCTTTGAAAAAGTGGAAAACCGGGTTCACGCCATCTTCATGTTTTTATCCATGCTGGAACTGGTGCAGGGCAAGTTTTTGAAGATCATCATAGGGGAAGGCATGAACAATTTTATTATTGAATACAATGAAGTGGAAGAAGGACTTACGGATGAAGAGCATATGAGGTTGTTGTGAAGAGGGTTTGGTTAGGGGTTAGGGGTTAATGGTTTTGCAGAAGGGTTTTTCCTATAGAACGCTCCCTTAAACCCCTGCGCTCACAAGGAGCGACATTCAGGCATCCCAATCACCATTCAGATTATATTTACAGGCTGTGTCAATTTAAAGATTTTTTGAATTGACACACTTAATTAAGCATACTCGTTTATAAATTTTAGCAGGCTTCTATTTAGCGAGATCTTCAGGAACTAGCTTGTTGAACTGAAAATGAATGTCCCTTTCAGCCCATGTCACAACGATGAAATTCATGAATGTCAGGGCCAATAAGCAATAAATCCAACAAAAACTTTTAAGAAACAAGGCAATAAAATGGATCATGAATCTTTCCAGCCTAAACACCTAAACACCTAAACACCTAAACACCTAAACACCTAAACACCTAAACACCTAAACACCTAAACACCTAAACACCTAAACACCTAAACACCTAAACACCTAAACACCTAAAAACCTAAAAACTCCCCACGCTCACTCCCGTCCCAACCATCTCCCTCACCGCATCAGCAATCGCTTCAGCATCATAACCACATTCGCGGTGCAGTTCCTTCAGCGTTCCATGCTCCACTACACGGTCTGGTATGCCCAGCATTTTCAGATCGTTCTTATAACCATGCTGCAACATGAATTCCGCTACAGCACTACCAAAGCCGCCAATAACGGTCCCATCTTCAACAGTGATGATCTTTTGATAACCAGATAAAGCTTCATGTAATAATGCTTCATCAAGGGGTTTGGCAAAACGCATATCATAATGCCCTGGTTGCAAACCCTCCTGCCTGAGGTCGCGGATGGCTGCAGCCGCAAAATTCCCGGGATGACCAAAAGAAAGAATGGCAATTTCCCTGCCTTCTTTAAGTTTCCTGCCCTTCCCGATCTGGATCGCCTCGAAAGGTTTTTTCCATTCAGGCATTACACCTTCTCCGCGCGGGTAGCGGATTACAAAGGGCAATTCTGTAGTTTCCAGCTGCGCGGTAAACATCAGGTTTCTTAATTCCTGTTCGTTCATCGGTGCCGAAATAATCATATTCGGTATGCAACGGAAATAGGGAACATCATAAGCACCATGATGGGTAGGGCCATCTTCACCAACCAGTCCGGCACGGTCGAGACAAAAAACAACGGGCAGTTTCTGTATCGCCACATCGTGCACAACCTGGTCAAATGCCCTTTGCATAAATGATGAATAAATATTGCAAAAGACCTTCATTCCCTGTGTGGCCATACCTGCACTCAAAGTAACGGCGTGCTGCTCACAAATGCCTACATCAAAAGCCCGGTCAGGCATTTTTTCCATCATGAATTTCAATGAGGAGCCACTGGGCATGGCAGGCGTAATTCCAAAGATCTTTGGATTCTGTTCTGCCAGTTCAATGATCGAATGCCCGAAAACATCCTGGTATTTTGGAGGCTGGGGCAATTCATATTTCTTTTTAAAGATCTCTCCGGTAATCTTATCAAACAATCCGGGTGCATGCCATTTGGTCTGATCCTTTTCAGCCAGTGCATAACCTTTTCCTTTTACTGTTATGATGTGAAGGATCTTGGGACCAGGAATGTTTCTCAGGTCTTTCAGGGTATCCACCAGTTTAGTGATGTTGTGTCCATCAATTGGTCCGAAATAACGCATGTTCAGGGCTTCAAATAAATTGCTGTTTTTTGAAACCATGCCTTTTACGCCTGCTTCAAGCCTGGAGGCCATTTCGCGGGTAAATCTTTTACCCACCGGAAGTTTTCCAAATAAATTCCAAACCTCATCCCTGAATTTATTATAGGTCTGGGAGGTGGTGATGTCTGTGAGGTATTCTTTTAGCGCACCTACATTCGGGTCAATGCTCATGCAGTTATCATTAAGGATCACCAGCATGTCGGCATCCGTAACCCCCGCATGGTTCAATGCTTCAAAGGCCATTCCGGCTGTCATGGAACCGTCGCCAATGACTGCAACAGATTTGCGGTCGGTCTCACCCTTGTATTTCGCTGCCATGGCCATTCCCAATGCTGCAGATATGGAGGTGGACGAGTGCCCGACCCCAAAGGTATCATAGGGACTTTCGCTTCTTTTAGGAAAGCCGCTCAACCCTTTGTATTTGCGGTTGGAAATAAAACTTTCGCGCCTGCCGGTAAGGATTTTGTGGCCGTAAGCCTGGTGTCCTACATCCCAAACCAGCTGGTCGTATGGCGTATTGTAAATATAATGGAGGGCAACACTGAGTTCAACCACACCCAGACTGGCAGCGAAATGGCCCCCATGCACGCTCACCACATCAATAATGTATTGTCTTAACTCCTGGCAAACCTGGTGGAGTTGTTCTTTGGGAATCTTTTTTAGGTCGTCGGGTGTATTGATCGCCTGCAGTAACGGGCCGGCTGAAATTTGCATTAGCAATAATTGAGTGGTAAAAATATTTGATTTTTTTGGCAACTGAAGCATTGATACCGAGCGTTAACAAAATAAGGGGAGAATAGTTGGGGTGAGCTGGCTATTAGCCGTGAGCCGTTAGCCTGGTACCTTCCTGCCTCTTGTACCTTGAACATGAACCTTTTCCCTTCCAACTAAAAGCTAATAGCTAATAGCCAACAGCTCCTCCATTTGTATATCCTATCTTCCACTGGTATATTTATAGAGTACAGAACCCGATACCCTCACTTATCTTTATACAATGCATTTGAAGCTACCGCGGTATTGGACCTTCCAGATCCTGGGATGGGGTTTGTTTGGACTGATTAACCTGTTTTTTGCCTTTCTTTTTGGTCAGTTCAGACCCACTATGCTTTGCCGCCTGCTGTTCTTTCTTGAAATGGGAATCATTAGTTCTCATTTTATGCGCCTGATTATTAAAAGAAATGCACTGCTGATCCGACCCATCAACCACCAGATCATCCTGCTGGGTATTTTAACCCTTCTTTTTTCTTCTTTCTTTTCGCTTGCACAAACACCATTTGAAGCTTATTACGATTTGTATCCTACGGGGAAACCTGCACCCTTTCACATCCATTTCTTTTATAACCTTTCTTCTTCCTTTGTTTTGATCTTTATCTGGAACTGCATTTATTTCATGTATCACTATGTAGCTAAAAGCAGGAAGCAGCAACTGGATACACTGCAACTGGAAGCGCTTGTAAAATCGCTGGAGTTAAAGACCATCAAAGCTCATATTAACCCGCATTTCATTTTTAATGCACTGAACAGCATCCGTGCGCTGATTGATGAAAATCCAACAAGGGCAAGAAGGGCCATCACTGAACTGTCCACCATTTTAAGAAGCAGCTTGAGCACAGGTAAAGGTGAAACGGTGAGTCTTGAAGAAGAACTCAAAATTGTAAAGGATTATCTCGCACTTGAAAATATGCGCTTTGAAGACCGGTTAAAGGTTGAATTTGAAATTGACGATTCCACTCTTGGACAACAGGTGCCGCAGATGATGTTACAGACGCTCGTGGAAAATGCCATCAAGCATGGCATCAGTAAACAAGTTAAAGGTGGAGTAGTGAAGATATTATCATCGTTTAAAAATAATTTCCATTCATTAAGTGTTGAAAATACCGGCTACCTCAATGGAGGCGCTTCCCATAGTGGCTTTGGTTTATCAAGTACGCAGGACAGGCTAGGACTGCTTTATGGAGAAAAGGCAAGCTTCCAGATCCGGCAGGTAAATGATGAACTGGTGGAAGCAAAAGTTTTAATACCGTTCTAAAAAATATAACATGAGAGCAATTCTGATCGATGATGAAAGACTCGCACGTGCGGAATTAAGAAAATTATTACAGGAATACCCCGAGATCGAAGTGATCGACGAAGCTTCCAATGCGGAAGAGGGCATTCATAAAATTGAACAGCAAAATCCAGACCTGATCTTCCTGGATATACAAATGCCGGGTAAAACCGGTTTTGATATGTTGTCGGAACTGGACATGGCACCGCAGGTGATATTTACAACTGCCTATGATGAGTATGCGCTGAAAGCTTTTGAAGTGAATGCGCTGGACTATCTGCTCAAGCCCATAGAACCAAAACGACTTGCAGATGCAGTGGAAAAAATTAAAAGAACCGGTTCAAACGGCCAGGTAAAAACCGCATCGCTTTTAGACAGTAATTCTTTGCTGGGGGAGAGCGACCAGGTATTTGTAAAAGACGGTGAAAGATGCTGGTTTGTGAAACTGGGAGAAGTAAGGCTGTTTGAAAGTGTAGGGAACTATGCCAAAGTATTTTTTGGTTCCAATAAGCCACTCATCCTGAAATCGCTGAATGCCCTGGAAGAAAGACTGGATGAAAAAGTGTTCTTCAGAGCCAACAGGAAACACATTGTAAACCTGAGAATGATTGAAAAAATTGAACCTTATTTTAACGGTGGCCTGCTGCTTGAACTGAAAGGCGGAGAAAAAATTGAGGTGAGCAGAAGGCAAACCGTAAAGTTCAAAGAGATGATGTCTTTTTAAGGAACAAGGATGTAGCAGCAAGTAACAAGTAACAAGTAACAAGTAACAAGTAACAGGCTGTTAGCCATTAGCTGTTAGCTTTTAGGAAACAACCAACAGCTTACATAAAAATATAAAATGAAAAATTTTTTCTTCCTCCTTCCCCTCTTCCTCACGCTTCAATTAACTGCACAAAAGGCAGAAGATCTTATTACTGTTTCTGAAGTAACCAGGATCGAAACTTTTCTTTCCTCCGATGATATGAGGGGAAGAAAAGCCGGTACGCCAGATATAGAAAAGGCAGCGCATTTTATTGCTGCTGAATTTCAAAAGGCCGGGCTCCAGGGGATCACAGCTAATAATTACAGGCAGGAATTTCTTATGCTTCGACCTAAGTTGATTGAACTTAAACTTAAGATCGACGATAAGGATGTTGAAGCAAAAAACATTATTGTGGTGACCACAGTAAAAGATCTTAAAGTAGATGAAAATGCCGGGTACGAAATGGCTTTTATAAAAGCAGGTGAAAATCTTTTCACCAAAGCAAATGACCTGGCACATAATAAGAAGAATACCATCGTGATGGTGGATACATCATTTGCTGCTAACTTTTCAAGACTTACATTTTTAAAAAGACAGCTATTTTCAACTGCACCCACCACCATTTTTATATTGGGTACCGGAACTCCGAAAGATTTTAAGATCAAAGCGGAACACTCGTTTACCGAAATTCCGTTTGCCAATATTGTAGGTGTACTTCCTGGCAAAAGCAAAAAAAATGAGTACGTGATCTTCTCTGGTCATTACGACCATATAGGTGTGGGCAAACCTGTGAATGGCGACAGCATTTATAATGGTGCCAATGATGATGCAGCAGGTATCACTGCGGTGATCATGCTGGCAAATTATTTTAAAAAGCTGGGTCCGCAGGAACGCACGTTAATATTTGCAGCCTTCACTGCTGAAGAAATTGGAGGATTTGGGTCACAATATTTTTCACAGCAATACAATCCGGCACAGATCATGGCCATGATGAATATTGAAATGGTAGGCACTGAAAGCAAGTGGGGAAAGAACTCGGCTTTTATCACGGGTTTTGATAAATCGGATATGGGTGCCATTCTTCAAAAAAATTTAAAAGGAACCGCGTTCACCTTTCATCCGGATCCTTATCCCGACCAGCAATTGTTTTACCGTTCCGATAATGCAACACTGGCAGCACTTGGTGTTCCGGCCCATACCATATCAACCGCTAAGATGGAAAACGAGCCGCATTACCATAAGCCAAGTGATGAAATATCCACGCTTGACATGCAAAATATGGTGGAGATCATCAAAGCGATTGCTTTAAGCAGCAGGAGTATCGTTAGCGGTAAGGATACGCCGGGCAGGGTGAGAGAGTAACATGAATGCTTTCAACCTGGTGGCGCTACAGATCAAGGTTGGCTTCCTCCACCATATATAATGGTCTTTTTCTTACATCAGAATTAATACGGCTGATGTATTCGCCAATGATTCCAATTGAGATCAGTTGAATGCCCCCAATAAACATGGTGCTGATGATGAGTGAAGTCCAGCCCGAGATCACATTGCCCATGATAAATTTGGAATACAGTGCATAAAGAATAATAATGAAGGCTACAAGGGAAACAAGAAAACCTCCAAGACTTGCCAGTTTCAAAGGAAGATTTGAAAACCCGGTAAATCCATCCATCGCAAGCCGGAAAAGCCGGATCCATCCATATTTACTTTTTCCTGCAAATCTTCCATCCCTGTTATAGCTTACTGCAATCTGACTGAAACCCAACCATGCGATTTGTCCTCGCAAATATTTATGTTGTTCGGGCATAGACTTCAACGCATCGATAACTTTTCGGTCTATCAATCGAAAATCGCCGGTGTCAACCGGGATCCTGATTCGGGTAGTGCGGTGTAAGAGACGGTAAAAAAGGCGGATAGCGAATTTCCGAACTATATTTTCTCCTTTTCTTTGCCTTCTTCTTGCGTAAACTACTTTGAATCCTTTTTCATATTGTTCCCAAAGTTCAGGGATCAGTTCAGGAGGGTCCTGCAGATCGCAATCAATCATTACCGCAGCTTTTCCACTACATGCTTCCAAACCAGCCATTAAGGCCATTTGGTGTCCAAAATTCCGGGTAAAGCTGATATACTTGTTGCGTTTATCTGCTGCAGCCAGTTCTTTAATTAAGAAAAGCGAATTATCCGAACTCCCATCGTTCACCCATATGATCTCAAAATCATCTGAGATCAGTTTCATAGCAGTTAACAGCCTTGAATGGAGCAAAGGTATATTTTGCTCTTCATGGTATACAGGAACTATAATGCTAAGCGTGGGTTTATTCATAACGACTTGACACAAGATACATTGAGCATCCAAATTTTTCTTCCAGAATTTTCACTGCATACTTTTCCAAAATCGATTTTTTTATAATTTCCTGATTGATGAGGACACGGTCTCCGGGTTTTAAATGCTCCGCATTTTGTTGCAAATAAATATTTTGCCCCTTTACTTTAAATGCTGAAATATAAAATTGAAATTGGGAGGTATAGCCTTCATACACTATGGTTAATCCATTTAAATTCTTCTTTTTTTCAAGAGCATCTTTAAGAAAATAGGCTGGTTGATGCGGTTCCAAATCCCAAGGCTGTTCCTGGAAATTGTGAATATGATTTTGTACGAGAAATACAGGGTAGAAAAATATCAGTCCTAAAAATACAATAGCTAGAACGTACTTAGGAATTCTTTGGGAAAATGCCCTTATCTTTTTCCAGATAAAATAAATAAACCAGCCAATCTGTAATGCAAGAAATGGAAAAACAGGAAGGATGTACCATTCAAGTTTGGTTCCGGCAAAAGAAACAACGAAAAAAAACGGTAGTACCAGCAGCAGGTTAAAAAAACTAAATACGCGGGTCATTTTTTCGCGTTGTATAAAACCTGCGATAAAAGAAATGAATATCCAAAAGAACCAATAGCTATAAGAACTTTCCTTCATCCTATCCCAGTAATAGCCAATAGGATGCTTATGATCTTCCAGTGTTTCCAGGTATCTTCCACCTAGTTCATTTTGATAAACTGCATGCAGGTAGCCCGTGTTCACCTGTTCTCTTCCAAAATAATAGCCACCAATTGTCAGAATAAAAATTAAAGCGCCAATCCAGGTAATCTTATTCTTAAAAGTGAACAGGATTTTTTTGTGAATTATGGCAAGCAGTAATATTCCAGGTAATAACATCAATCCTACAATCCCCTTTGTGAGAACAGCAAGTATTAAAAAAATCCAGAAGGCTAAATAATTTTTTTCTCTTCCTTGCAAGATCCAATAAAAAAAACTGGTGCAGTAGAGGGTGATGAACAGAATTAATAAAGCATCATAATCTCCTGTACGACCTCCATGATTTTGAACGTAGCCCATACTTGTAGCCAGTACGGCCCCGCATAAAAACCCAACCCAGTAATTTTTAAAATATTTTCCTGCAAATTTCCACAATACCATCACCGTAATGATAGCGGCAAGTGCAGAAGGTATCCTGATAGCAAATTCATTGATTCCTGCGAAATGCATACTAATGGCTTGACTCCAGATCAACAACGGCGGTTTCGAATTCCACATGTCAGGTGCACCTTCGAAATGTGGTACCAGCCAGTTGCCATGTAACAGCATGTGAATTGCATTGTTGGCATTTCTTGATTCATCCCATATCCGAACAGGGATTTGGGAAAGCTTGATAAGAAAAGAAGTAACAGTGAGAAGCAGAAGAATTACCCCGCTGAAAAGCTTATCTTTTTTAGAATTCATGATTAAGACTAATGCCCTTCAGTAACGGTTTTTACTCCATGAACTGCAGCTGCGATTTCGCTCAGAAGCGAAACTTGTTTTTCAATCGCATTCCCCACCACAATAACATCGGCACCTGCCTTACAATTCAAATAAGCTTTTTCTGCATCCCGGATCCCGCCGCCAACAATTAAAGGCACTTCGATCTGTGATGCCACGGTGCGGATCATTTCTTCAGATATCGCTTTTTTAGCGCCACTACCCGAATCCATATAAATGAGTTTCATGCCCAGCATTTCACCGGCCATGGCGGTGCACATCGCAATATCTGCTTTATCAGAAGGTATGGGTGTGGCATTGCTGATATAGGAAACGGTAGTGGCGGCCCCTCCATCAATCACCATATAACCCGTTGGTATGATCTCCAGTCCGCTTTTCTTTACAAAAGGAGCCGAGATCACATGCTGGCCGATGAGCAATTCGGGGTTTCTTCCAGAAATTAAAGAAAGGTATAAAAGAGCATCCGCTTCCCTGCTTATCTGCGAAGGGCTTCCGGGAAATAAAACGACTGGTATTGAACTGAGTGCCTTGATGGCTTTGATGCATACATCCAGCTGATCTGAAATGACCAGGCTGCCCCCTACAAAAAAAAGATCAACGCCCGAAGCTTCCGCCAGGGGAACCAGTTCGCTGATGCCTTCGCTGGTGATTTTGTCGGGATCTATTAGCACCGCAAAGGATTTTTCACCTTTTTGTTTTTTTTCAAGGAGCAGGGAATACACAGGCTTCTGTATGGCAACCATAGCTGCAAAAATGCGAAAACTTTACCAATGATGGTGAATTCGGGACAACACCCGGATTAAACCAGTTAGGAAGAAGGTCGGAGGATAGTCGGAAGTCAGTCGCAGCAGAAGCTTTTGGTCCGACGCTCCTGCGACATTCCTGTAGGGTGGGTATAATGCGGATTAGCATCCGGCTGATTCAATTTATTGTTAAGTTAAGTGTGAATTGGCAATCGTGAATGGTCAATATTTCACCATTGACCATTCACCTGAACATTGAGGTTTTTTGCCGCAAAGACGCGAAGGCGCTAACTCCGGAAATGCAAATACAATAACCACGGAGGCACAGGCACACGGAGTTGGCACGGAGGTCAGATAAACACCATTCAACTTTTAGTTGGAACATTTAAGGTTGGTATAAGTGTATTTGCTGCGAAGGCGCTAACTCCGGAAATGCAAATACAATAACCACGGAGGCACAGAGCACACGGAGTTGGCACGGAGGTCAGATAAACACCATTCAACTTTTAGTTGGAACATTTAAGGTTGGTATAAGTGTATTTGCCGCGAAGGCGCTAACTCAGGAAATGCAAATACAATAACCACAGAGGCTCAGAGCACACGGAGGTCAGATAAACGACCGATGAAATTTCAAGGCCGATTGCCATTGATGAACGATTCTTTTGGTAACACAAGGAACGTTTTGATTCGTTGTTAATTAGTGGCCCGAAGGAAATTCAAAATTTAGCTAAATCGATTTCTAACTTTTCGGAAGATAGCTCTGGAGTTATTAGTGTTAGTTCAGCAATTGTAAGGTTTCGGGATGGTGTTGCGATAGATACAATTTATTCTGATGCTTTTTTGCAGAACTGGATGAAATATGATAAAACTTATTTTGATGCTTCCGGATGCTTAGAAGAAAAATATTTGCCGCTTCTAAAAAAAAGGTTTGACAGGTGAAGTCAATGCTAGATAAGTTTCCCTCATAGCGATTAGTGCAAGCAAACCTCTAACCTCCCCTCAGATAATCCATTTATTCCTTTCAGCAAAAAATATTTTCGTTCAAATCAAAGAATTCATCCGCTTGAACGGTCTTTTGCAGGTCAGGACAGCCGATGCAATTTTCCCACGTTGTTTATCCACAGCTGTTAATATCTAAGCCTTCATTTTATGGGTTTGGAAAGATATTTTCGTCGTCAGCCACGATCAATTTCCATTTTTAAATTTTTTAAACCGCGCAGCTTATGGCAAGTGAAAAATTCACTCCAAAGAAGGGACTCTCCTTCAACCGCAAATTCACCAGGGACGACATCAGCGTTTTTGCTCAGTTTGAATACGACTACCGTACTTCCGTTATCAGGAACCCAAGTGGGGAAGTCGTATTTGAAATGAATAACGTTGAAGTTCCTAAACAATGGTCGCAGATCGCGACAGATATTCTTGCCCAGAAATATTTCCGGAAGGCAGGTGTTCCGCAGGCGGATGGTTCGCTGGGCAGAGAAACTTCGGTGAAGCAGGTGGCACACCGTATGGCCAATTGCTGGAGAGCATGGGGCGAGCGTAACGGTTATTTCGCCGGTGCAACTGATGCACAGGTATTTTATGATGAACTGGTGTACAGCATCCTGAACCAGATGTGTGTGCCTAATTCACCACAATGGTTCAATACTGGCCTGCACGAAAGCTATGGCATCAAAGGAAAACCCCAGGGCCATTATTTTGTAGATGCCAAAGACGGCAAACTGAAAAAATCAACTTCGGCTTACGAGCGCCCGCAACCTCATGCCTGTTTTATCCTGAGCGTGGATGATGACCTGGTGAATGATGGTGGGATCATGGACCTGTGGGTGCGTGAAGCAAGAATATTTAAATACGGATCGGGTGTGGGTACCAATTTCTCCAACCTTCGCGGTGAAGGTGAAAAATTAAGCGGTGGTGGTACATCAAGCGGTTTGATGTCTTTTCTTAAAATTGGTGATCGTGCAGCTGGTGCTATAAAAAGTGGTGGTACAACAAGACGTGCAGCCAAAATGGTTTGCCTCGACCTTGATCACCCTGAAATTGAAAAATTTATTAACTGGAAGGTTGAAGAAGAAAAGAAAGTGGGCGTTCTCATCGATGCTGGCTATCCAAGTGATTACGAAGGAGAAGCTTATCGCACGGTGAGCGGACAAAATTCAAATAACTCGGTTCGCATTCCCAATGCATTTTTTGAAAAACTGGAAAAAGGTGAGGACTGGGAACTGACTGCAAGAACAGATGGTCGTGTAATGAAGAAAGTGCCATCTCAGGAACTTTGGAACAAGATCGCTTATGCTGCCTGGAGATGCGCGGATCCTGGAACTCAATACAATACCACGATCAATGAGTGGCACACCTGTCCCGAAGGTGGTGAGATCAGGGCAAGCAATCCTTGTTCAGAATACATGTTCCTTGACAATACTGCATGTAACCTGGCTTCTGCCAACCTGATGAAGTTCTATAGTAATGAGAATAATAGTTTTGATGTTGAAGGCTTTGAATATGTATGCCGGTTATGGACTACGGTACTAGAGATCTCTGTATTGATGGCGCAGTTCCCTTCGAAAGAAGTGGCGCAACTGAGTTATGAATACAGAACGCTGGGACTTGGTTATGCCAACCTCGGAACAATGCTCATGGTGAGCGGTATTCCTTACGACAGTGAAAAAGCCCGCTCCATTGCAGGTGCACTTACCGCCATCATGACCGGTACTTCATACAAAACTTCGGCTGAACTGGCGGCAACACTTGGTGCATTTCCCCGCTACGAAGAAAATAAGGAGCACATGCTGAAAGTTATGCGCAACCACAGACTGGCTGCTTATGATGCAGACAGCTATGAGCAGCTTAGTGTAAAACCACAGGGTTTGAAAGCCCAGTATTGTCCTGATTATTTATTGAAGGCTGCATGTAAGGCATGGGATGATGCAGTTGAAATGGGAGAGCTATATGGTTACAGAAATGCACAGGCCACTGTAATTGCACCAACAGGGACGATTGGACTGGTAATGGATTGCGACACGACGGGTGTTGAACCAGATTTCGCACTGGTGAAATTTAAAAAACTTTCAGGTGGTGGTTATTTCAAGATCATCAATCAATCCGTTCCTGCAGCACTGACCAACCTGGGTTATGATGAGAAGGAGATGGAAGCGATCGTGAAATATGCAGTGGGTTCAGGAACATTTGAAGGGGCTCCATCTATCAACCATCAAACTTTAAGTGAAAAAGGATTTCTTGCCGAAGAGATCCAGAAGCTAGACCAGGCAGTTAAGGCTGCATTTGAAATAGGATTTGTATTCAATGTATATAATCTTGGTGAAACTTGTCTGCAGCGGTTAGGCTTCACGCCGGAACAATATTTCAATTTTGAATGGAGTCTGCTGGATGCATTAGGATTTACTGATGAACAGGTGGAAGCTGCTAACGATTATGTTTGCGGAACCATGACGGTTGAAGGTGCGCCCAAACTGAAAGAAGAACACCTTGCGGTATTTGATTGCGCCAATAAATGCGGAAGAAAAGGTGAACGCTATATTCATGCGCATGGTCACATCAGGATGATGGGTGCCACACAACCCTTTATTTCCGGCGCCATTTCAAAAACCATTAACCTGCCACATGAAGCAGTGATCGAAGAAATTGCTGATTCTTATTTGCTAAGCTGGCAGCTGGGGCTAAAAGCCTGCGCGCTTTACAGGGATGGGTCTAAATTATCGCAGCCACTGAGCAACAAGAGCGATAAAAAGAAAAAAGATGATGTGGTTGCAGTTGAAGAATCGGTAACAGCGCAGGTGCCGGAGTCCAACATCGTTGACATGGGCAAGCTTACCATTGAGGAATTGCTGGAAGAGGTAACCAAAAGAGTTCAGGCTTCACCCGATACGCAATTGAAAAGAAAGCTGGCAAGCATTGTTGAAAGAAGAACCTTGCCCGCGAAAAGAAGGGGCTTCACCCAAAAAGCCAAGATCAGTGGCCAGACCATATTTTTACGAACCGGTGAATATGCTGATGGTACGGTAGGAGAGATTTTCATTGATATGGCAAAGGAAGGCGCCACCATGCGTAGTATGCTGAACTGCTTTGCCATTGCAGTTTCCATTGGGTTGCAGTATGGTGTGCCTATGGAGGAATACGTAGAGAAGTTTGTATTTACCAGGTTTGAACCAGCAGGCTTTGTAGAGCATCCCAACATACGCTCCACTACATCAATCGTTGACTTTATTTTCCGCGCACTGGGTTATGAATACCTCAACAGAACAGACCTTGTGCATATACTTGATAAGCCTGAGGTTTCAAACACAGGTGAGGAAGAATGGGATGAACCGGCAAAA
The DNA here is from genome assembly GCA_002050435.1 of Chitinophagales bacterium 33-2. Taxonomy (GTDB): domain Bacteria; phylum Bacteroidota; class Bacteroidia; order Chitinophagales; family Chitinophagaceae; genus Flavisolibacter. Next base: position 78,632 of record MWYV01000042.1, read on the forward strand.
CAACCAGAGTTATCGAACATCAGGATCGTTTCTGCATCTCCGCAAAGTGTAAAAGCATTCAAGCAGACGTTAAAATCAGAGAAGTCGATGGATGCAGTGAATGCAGCGGCAAGAAGTATGCAAAGCGATGCGCCTGCATGTAACACCTGTGGACATATCACTGTTAGAAGCGGAACCTGTTATAAATGTCTGAACTGCGGCAATTCTATGGGTTGCAGTTAAGCAGCAGGTTTAAAAAATAGTTGGACGGAAAAACCGAAAATGTACCCGGATATAATCCCGCTGAAAAGGCGGGATTTTTTATGGGATAAAAAAACAAAAAAGGCGCAGAATAAACAATTGCCTGTTTACGCAGCGCCTTAAAAAAAGTTGGAATAAGATTATTTTCCGCCAAGCATATTGTTGACAGCCCCCGAGAGCATGGGATATTTTTCGATCACAAAATTTTTGATGGTTTCAAGAACCTGGTTGGCCTGATCATCGTTCAATTGTGCTTCTGATTTTAATCTGTCTCTTAATTCTGTTACCTGGCCCTGTGTATTATCGCTATTGAATCCAAACATATAACTCCTTAAATTTTATTTATTTAGTGATTAAGCAACCTTCAGCAAACTCAGTTTGCTCTTTTCGAATTTACGCTTTGCATACTCCATATCCAGGTTAAAGAACTTCTCCTTGGAAGAAGGCAGTTCATACATGGCATCGGTAAGTAAACCTTCGCAGATACTGCGCAGCCCACGTGCGCCAAGTTTATACTCAAGTGCTTTCTCCACCATGAAGTTCAGTACATCTTCATCGATGGTAAGTTTAATGCCTTCCAGTTCAAACAGTCTTGTGTATTGTTTGATCAGTGCATTTTTAGGTTCTGTAAGAATCGCCCTTAATGTTTCTGCATCTAATGGATCAAGATGGGTAACCACCGGAAGTCTTCCTAATAATTCCGGGATCAGACCATAATTTTTAAGATCCATTGCATTAACATAACGCAGCAGGTTTTTCTTCATGCTTTCCTGCAGTTCCTTATCAACATTAAAACCAATGGTGTTGGTTTGTACACGACGGGCAATGATTTTGTCGATGCCATCGAATGCGCCACCGCAGATAAAGAGAATATTTTGCGTATTGATCTTAATGAGTTTTTGTTCAGGATGTTTTCTTCCGCCCTGTGGTGGAACCAGTACATCGGTTCCTTCCAGGAGTTTCAGCATGCCTTGCTGCACACCTTCACCACTTACATCACGTGTAATGGAAGGGTTGTCGCTTTTGCGTGCGATCTTGTCAATTTCATCAATATAAACAATGCCACGTTCAGCTGCTGCCACATCATAATTACAAACCTGTAGCAGGCGGGTTAAAATGCTTTCAACATCTTCACCAACATAGCCTGCTTCTGTAAATACGGTAGCATCAACAATAGTAAAAGGAACATTCAGCAATTTGGCAATGGTTTTGGCAAGCAGGGTTTTGCCCGTGCCTGTTTCACCTACCATTACAATGTTGCTTTTTTCAATTTCAATTTCGTCCTTGATGGAATCAGAAGTTTTATATTGAAGACGCTTATAGTGATTGTAAACAGCAACTGCCAAAACTTTCTTGGCTTCATCCTGGCCAATCACATATTCATCAAGAAACTTTTTTACTTCCATTGGTTTCTTGACCGTAAGTTTAAAAGCAGAAGCGCCGGTAGATTTTTCATCGCGCACCAGTAATTCCTGATCAATGATCTCACGGGCATGTTCAACACAATTTTCACAGATATGACCTTCCTGGCCTGCTATTAGGATTTTGACCTCATCGCGGCTACGCCCGCAAAAAGAACAGTGTAAGATATTTTTTGCCATCGTTAGTTATTAGAACAATTTAAATACAACAATAGCTGCATTTGAGCCTACAAAAATAAAAAAAACACCGGGGCTGAAGGAATTAATTGCTAAATAATGGGAAAGTATTAAGGCTTAGGGAGTTCTGCACTTTCCCAGGGCCATTTCTTCCAATTTCTAACAGGATCTTAAGCGAATTGGAAAACAAATAAAAAAGGGCAGCCTCAGCCACCCTCTAGTACCTTTATCCTCATCCTTTGCCCTCCTAATAGCTCATCTTCTCCATGATCTTATCTACGATGCCATACTCAATGGATTTTTCAGCATCCAGCCAGTAATCTCTTTCAAAATCTTTCCTGATCCGCTCAATGGTTTGTCCTGTATTTTCTGCCAGTATGCGGGCACCCATTTCTTTGGTGCGCAGGATCTGTAAAGCATGAATTTCCATGTCGGCACTCACACCCTGGATATGTCCGCCCAAAGAAGGCTGGTGAATCATCACCTCTCCGTGAGGAAAAATGTAACGGCGGCCTTTTTCACCCGCGCTTAATAAAATACTGCCCATGGAAGCCGCAAGTCCCATACAAATGGTGCTCACTGGGGATTTGATCAGCTTCATCATGTCGTAGATCACCATACCGCTGGTAACAGAGCCACCCGGACTGCTGATAAAGAATTTGATTTCTTCACCTGGCTTGTCGGCATCGAGTAATAATAATTTTGTAACCACATCTTTGGCAGATTTATCATCTACCACACCCCAGAGGTGAATGGTACGCGTCTGAAAAAAATATTTCTCCAGGCGTTTGTACAGCATCTGGGTATCTATCTGTGCTCTTTCTTCTTTTTCTTCTTCTTCTGTATCGGGCTCTCCTGGTGTTCCAGGTTCAGGACCCAAACTACCCCAGCGATTCATTAATTGATCTTGTAAATTCATCTCTGTCCTTTTATAATGATTTATTTTGTTTCTGCTTTTTTGTCTTTACGTGGGTTAACCAGTAGCACTTCATCCACCAGTCCATATTCTTTAGCTTCGGGAGCGGTCATCCAATAATCACGGTCAAAATCTCTTTCAACCTCTTCTGCATTTTTGTTGGAATGATGACAAACGATCTCGTAGAGTTCACTTTTCAATTTACGGATCTCTTTTACGGTGATCTCGATATCTGTTGCCTGTCCGCCAATGGCGCCACTGGGCTGGTGCATCATGATCCTTGCGTGTTTGAGTGCTGCTCTTTTTCCGTGGGCGCCGGCAGCCAGCAAAATGCTTCCCATGGAAGCGGCCATGCCTATACAAATGGTGGCTACATCCGGACTCACATATTGCATGGTATCATAAACACCGAGGCCGGCATATACGCTACCGCCAGGGGAGTTGATGTACATATTGATGTCCCTGGTGCGATCAGAAGAATCCAGGAATAACAATTGGGCGGTAATGATATTGGCCACTTCGTCATTGATCGGGTATCCTAAAAAGATGATGCGGTCCATCATCAACCGGCTGTAAACATCCATTACAGCCACATTCATTGGTCTTTCTTCAATAATATTTGGAGTAAGAGCGGTTACCATGTATTTGCCGTAGCTGTTCAATGTATTACTCGACATTCCCCTGTGCTTCACGGCATATTTTTCGAATTCTGAATTGAAACTCATATCGTCTGTGTTAAGATTTCTGGCAATTTAATGGATTGTTGCAATCAAATACCGTGCTTAGGCAAAAAACCGACAATTTGGCTGAAGCTGTTAGCTGCTTGCTTTTAGCAACCTAAGAGGCCTAATGGTATGTGTCGCTGTTACGCAACTATGGGAATGCCGCAGCTACGGGAATGTCGCTGTTATGCAGCCAGGAGATTGCCACTTTTGCTAAACCCTAACCTCTAATCCCTAATCCTAACCCCTCAATGGTGCTTATGCTGATGTTCTGCATTCATCTTCACAAAATCTTCTTTGGAGATTACTGTATCCACTGTTTTTACCTGCGTTTCGGCAAAATCGAAGATCTTCTGGGTTTGCATGCGGTTATAACTGTCTTCAACATACTTCCTGTCTTTCATCATCCTGTCAATGTAGTCGCTCACCCATTGTTGTTCTTCATCGAGGCTCTGCATGCCCATGTAACCCAGCAACTGTTGTTTGGCAAATTGCCTGATCTCATCAGGGAGCACTTCAATATGATTGTTTTGAACCAGGGCTTCTGTAATCAGCGTCCACTTTAGCTGGTTTATAAAATTTGGAAATTCCAGTTCTACCTGCTCCTGGGTTTTTCGCTGGTCTTTATCGCCCTGTGTCAACAGCCAGCGCTTTAAAAATTCAGCCGGAAATTCAATTGCGGTATTATCAAGTAAGGTGTGATAAATGGAATGATGGAGTTGGTTGCGGGTTTCCGCTTCCCATTGTTTTTCAAGCTCTTTTTTAACGCGTTCCCTGAAGTCAGCTTCAGTTTTAATTTCCTCCCCGGCAAACAACTGGTTGAAGAATTCTTCATTCAGTTCTTTTGGTTCAACAAAACCAACTTTGGTGATCAGCAGTTTAAAATGTTTATCTGTAGAGGAATCAAGTCCCAGATCATTCAGGACCCATTCTCTTTCACGACTTTCAAAAGCATCTTTCAGATCTACCTGGATGGTTTCATCTTTTTTCTTTCCTATCAGTGAAGGCCTGTAAGCTTCTGTAAAATATTTTACAAGAAGAGAATTGTCTTTTTGAATTCCGCCTGGGATCTCATTTCCTTCTGCATCGGATTCAATAAAACGAACGTTCAATACATTTTCATCATTTTCAACAGCTTCCGGTTCGGTCATATTACCATAGCGGTTCCGCAGGCGCTGCACTTCTTCTTCCAGCAGGGCATCCGTGATATCGATCCTGTATTTTTTCAATTCTTTTCCTGAAAGCTCAGGTAACCGGATCTCGGGTTTCATACCCACTTCAAAAGTAAAACTGTAATTATTCGGGTGGTTGACATCCAGTTGGTCGATCTGCAGATCCACCGGTAGTGGCTGGGCAAAAATATCCAGCTTTTCCGTTTCTATATATTGTAAAATTTCGTGATCTACAGTTTTTAAAATTTCATCAACGAAGAGGGAACTGCCGTACATTTTTTTGATCAGTCCTGCAGGCACCATGCCCTTACGAAATCCGGGGATGTTGGCTTTTTTGCTGTATTCTCTGAGTGATTTTTCAAATTTCGGGAGATAGTCTTCCTTATTGATTGTAACGTTAAGGTGTTTATGAAGCGGGGCGATCTCCTGCTGTGTTACTGTTGCCATATCTTTTATATTATTGGAAAAGGAATAAAGCATCTGAAAGCATTCATGATCCTTTATTCCTTTGAAGTCCGAAAGGACCTTGTGCGGGTGGAGGGACTCGAACCCCCATGCCTCGCGGCGTCAGATCCTAAGTCTGATACGTCTACCAATTTCGCCACACCCGCAGGGCTGTCTTATTCAAACAGGGCTGCAAATGTAAGGGATTGATTCAATAAATAAACAATAAGGAAAACTTCTTAGTTGGTTTAAAAATCATTAAATAGTTAAAAAAAAGTCAAGACCGTTTAAAAAAAATCGGTAGGTTTGAATTCTGCAATTCGGGAAAATTTCCCGGCAAAGATCCTCTCCTTAAAAAAGCCAATTCAAACTTTTCGATTTAAAACGAACTACTGCGTATGAGGAAATTATCTCTACTTTTTCCACTTTTATTGTGCACTTTTCTTTCCTGGTCTCAAAACCCGGCTACCATTTTTGATATTCCCAACAGGAATGTCACTTTATCCTGTGGTTCAAGTTGTATCAGTATTACTGCTACCGTTCCACATATAAAGCAGACTACAGATTACATAGTTACACAAATGCCTTACCTTCCTTTTGCCTACTCAACACCAGGAGGCACCGAGGTTACCACCATTTATACAGATGATACCTGGAGCCCTGTAATTACCCCTGGTTTTCCATTTTGCTTTTATGGGCAAACCTATAACGGCCTGGTAATGGGATCGAATTCCAACATTACGTTTGACCTTACCCGCGCAGGAACGGGTAGTGGATATGTGATTACTGCTACCACACCTATACCACAATCGCAGAGTACATCCGTATATGCTCCAGCTTCCATTTTTGGACCTTATCATGATATAAACCCCGCGGCTTCCAACAACCCCGCTCCCACAAACAGGAAGATTGAATGGAGAGTAGAAGGAACAGCACCTACAAGAAGGTTTATCGGCAGTTATAATGATGTGGCCTACTTCGGCTCCAGTTGTAACACCTTTACATCAACCCACCAAATGGTACTCTACGAAAATACCGGGGTAGTTGAAGTGTATATAAAGGACAAACCGGTTTGTACTTCCTGGAACAATGGACTTACCATTTTAGGTGTGCAGGATGAAACCCGCACAAAAGCGGTTGCTGCTCCAGGTAAGAATGCTACCCAATGGGGTACTGTAGGAATGAATGAAGCTTATCGTTTTACACCTTCCGGTGGGGCGACTATGTTCCAGAGAGCTGAACTTGTGGCTAACGGAGTAGTGGTTGCTTTGGCCGATACGGCTTCAGGAGCTGCAGGTCATCTGAACCTAAATTTCAATAATGTATGTCCGTCTCTTGACAGTACTGCTTTTGTATTGAGAGTAGTGTACAGCAGCTGTAATAATCCTGCAAATGAATTTGCTTTTACCGATACGGTTTTTGTAAAAAAAGCCACACCAATAGTTAATGTAGCCTTTACAAATGCTACCTGCGCTGGTGGTGGTACCATTACTGCAACCGCAACAGGAGGGCTTGGAACATTCCAGTACAGCCTGAATGCAGGAACCTCTCAAGCAAGCAACGTTTTCAATAATCTTCAGGCAGGAACTTATGCTGTTACTGTTTTGAACAGTTCCGGATGTACCATTAATAACCTGGTTACGATCGGGCTGAATGATAATTTAAATTTATCGGTAACACCTGCAGATACTTCATTATGTATCGGTGCATCTTTCACACCTGTGGTTACTTCCAGCGGAACTTCGTTTTCATGGAGTCCTTCTACCGGTGTTTCGAACCCTGCCATCAGGAACCCGGTGCTTACGGTGAATCAGAATACCACCTACACGGTAACCGCTTCGCTTGGCAGTTGTACCAGACAGGCCACAGTGAATGCCAGCGTATTTCCTGGTGTACAGGTGAATGCAGGTCCTGCCCAGACCATCATTTTGGGGGGCTCAGTGCAGTTGCAGGGATCTTCCAGCCAACCGGGCACTTATTTGTGGACACCATCACAGGGACTATCGGCAACGAACATCCTGAAACCCACGGCTTCTCCTCAAACCACTACCACCTATCAGCTAAGAGTGACAACGGCACAGGGATGTGTTGATTCGGCTACAACCATTGTCAATGTGATTGAGCGTTGTGATGATCCGATGCCTGCCTTCACTCCAAATGGCGATGGCATCAATGATACCTGGTGGGTAACCAACCCCAATTGCTTAAGAGAAGCAAGGGTACAGATCTTCAACCGTTATGGCGCCAAAGTATTTGAATCGAATAATTACCAGAACAACTGGAATGGTAC
>MWYV01000030.1 GCA_002050435.1 Chitinophagales bacterium 33-2
GGATGATACACCCGTAGGCGGCTTGAAAAAGCCTTTGCAACCTACAAAGCAATTGTATCATGTTCAGCTATTGCGGTAGGCTTCATCCTTCACTTGCTGGTATATCCATCAAGTAACGGATATAATTCTTTTATGGACCGGGATGATACACCCGTAGGCGGCTTGAAAAAGCCTTTGCAACCTACAAAGCAATTGTATCATGTAACCCTGGTAATGGATGTTGTGGCTGTGAGCTTAAGCTTTATTGTCAGTTGGTTTTTTGCCCTGGGTATATTCATCTACATACTGGCTTCCCGGGCCTATAGCTACAGGGGTATCAGGTTGAAAAAATATCCTGTCACAGGCTTTCTTACCGTTTTTGTTTTACAGGGCGCTCTCATATATTATATTGCTTTCCATGCAATGTCTGAAGGGAAACCGCTGGTGATTGATCCGCTTCCACCCATCATCGCCAGTTTACTGATTGGCGCGCTCTATCCGCTGACCCAGGTTTACCAGCATGAAGCAGATAGGAAAGATGGTGTTACCACCATCAGTATGTTACTTGGGAAAAAAGGAAGTTTTGTTTTTAGCATGATCCTGTTTCTTACTGCAACTTTCATGATGTACATCCTGATGAACAGCCAGGGGCAACAGAACTTTTTTTATTATTTTTTGTTGATCATGCTACCGGTGGTCTTGTTTTTTCTGTATTGGATGTACATGGTATGGAAAAATGAATTGGCAGCTGATTTTAGGAATAGCATGAACATGAACATATTGGCAACCGCCTGTACCACGGCATTTTTCATCTTTCTTAATCTGAATCGTTGAGTAAAATTGTTTCCATAGGAAAAGCGCTTCCAGCTTATTGTCATTCCCAGCAGGATATTCTGCATTTTATGCAGAAGGTATATGCCTCGAATGAAGTGGAAGCAAGAAAATTGCGCTTTCTGTATGGGCAGTCAGGTATTGATCAACGGTATTCTGTCATTCCTGATTACAACCGGGAAGTAAAGGATTGGAAATTTTACCCGCAAACGGAAAATCTCGAACCATTTCCTTCCCTGGAAAAAAGAATGGCCGTATTTAACAAACAGGCACCATTGCTTTCTGTTGATGCCATTCGGGATTGCCTCGGTCACCAATATGATGCAAAGAAGATCACCCATTTGATTACGGTCAGCTGCACGGGCATGAGCGCACCGGGACTTGACCTGCAATTGATGGAACTCATGGATCTTCCAAAAACGATTTCCAGAACTTCCATAAATTTTATGGGCTGTTATGCAGCCATACATGCCCTGAAGATCGCAGATGCGATTTGCAAAGCCGATCAACAGGCAATTGTGCTGATTGTTTGCACGGAGCTCTGTACACTTCATTTCCAGCGCGAAAACACAATGGATAACATTGCTTCCTCATTATTGTTCGGAGATGGATCCGCAGCCGTTCTTGTTACCGGCAATGCCTACCCGAAAAAAGGACTTGTTTTAAGTTCATTTTATAGTGAAGTGATCACGAAAGGGAAGCGGGACATGGCCTGGGAACTTTCTTCTTCCGGCTTTCTAATGACACTCAGTGGTTATATTCCAGATTTAATAGAAGAAGATTTTGCATCAATTGTTGACCGGGCTTTAGAGAAAACTTCCAACAATAAACCTGTGAGTCACTGGTGCATACATCCCGGAGGCAAACGGATACTGGATGCGATTCACAAAAGCCTGAAATTTACAAACGGACAGCTTGCTCCTTCCTATGCAGTTTTAAAAGAATTTGGAAACCTTTCCTCTGCTACCATTTTATTTGTTCTGCAAAAAATGCTGTTGCAGGGAAAGCCGATTGAAAAAATGGTAGCTGCTGGATTTGGTCCTGGTTTAACTGTTGAACTTTTTACGGCGCATTCTGATGATTTTTCTGAATAAACGATCCAATAAAAAAGAGCTGCTCGATGCACCTCATATTCCTTTTGCGGATATAGCAAAGAATATGGAAGAACTGGACGTCATCAACAATAAGTTGGGAGGTCACCGCATCACCATTAAAGGGATTCAATCTCTCATTCCGGAAACAGCAGAAATCGTACGCATTGCAGAAATTGGTTGCGGCGGCGGAGATAATCTAAGAGCCATAAAGAACTGGGCTTCCCGGAACGGAAGACAAATTGAATTGCTTGGAATAGATCATAACGAAGCCTGTATTGCCTATGCCAGGAACCGACCTTTAAATTCAGGAATTCGTTTTGAAATATCTGATTACCGGGCTTATAAATTCGACAAAAAACCGGACATTATATTTTCCTCTTTGTTCTGTCATCATTTCAACGAGAATGATTTAATTTTTATGCTGAATTGGATGAAACAGCATACATCAACAGGTTTTTTTATCAATGATCTGCACCGGAACCTGCTTGCCTATGCAAGCATTCAATTGCTGACAAATTTATTTTCAAAAAGCTATCTGGTAAAACATGATGCACCCGTTTCTGTACTGAGAGGATTCAGTAAAAATGATTTAAAAGGGATGCTTCATGCTGCGGATATTGACAACTATTCGATCCAGTGGATGTGGGCTTTCAGATGGCTGGTAACTGTAAAAAATGATTGAAGTCACAACATATGATACCGCCATCATTGGTGGAGGGTTGGCCGGATTATCTGCAGCCATCAGGCTGGCAGGCATGGGTCACCAGGTTGTGCTTATTGAAAAAGAAAAATATCCTTTCCACAAAGTTTGCGGCGAATACATTGGAATGGAATCGTGGAATTACCTAAACCAACTTGGATTGGATCTTAAGGGCATGGTGCTACCGAAAATTGATCAATTGCAACTTACAGCGCCAAACGGAAATTCTTTTTTGTCGTCGCTAAGGCCCGGAGGTTTTGGCATCAGTCGATATTTGCTTGACCACGCGCTGATGGAAATTGCGAAGAAAATGGGAGTGCATATCATGCAGGAAACAAAAGCAGATGCAATTGATTTTGATGGCAAGTTCAGGGTTTCCTATAACAATGAAGGGGTACAAAAAGAATGTATTTCAAAAACCTGCGTCGGTTCATTTGGCAAAAGGAGCAATATCGATATTAAATGGAAAAGAGCTTTTCTTGATCAACAGGATAAACGTCTTGAAAATTTTATCGGGGTAAAATACCACCTCCAGACAAGCTGGCCGGAAAACAGGATCGGACTGCATAATTTTGAAAATGGATATTGTGGCATTTCTAAAATCGAAGGTGATAAATATTGCTTATGCTACCTCACTACTGCGGCTAATTTAAAGAAGGAAGGGAACCAGATCGCACAAATGGAAGCAAATATTCTATCCAGAAATCCTCATCTGAATTCAATCTTTCTGAATTCAAAAGTGGAGGAATCTTTTCCTGTCACTATTTCGCAGGTAAGTTTTCAATCCAAAACACTTGTAGAAAATCATGTGTTAATGGCGGGTGATGCAGGTGGAATGATCACTCCTTTGTGTGGTAACGGAATGAGCATTGCACTTCATACCGGAAAGATCGCAGCAGACCTGACCGACGTTTTCCTCAAAGGAAAAATTACGAGAGAAGAAATGGAATTGAAATACAGGCAGGAATGGCAGCGGAAGTTCGGCATTAGGTTTAGATCCGGAAGGGTGCTCCAGGCCTTTTTTGGAAGCAATGAAAAGAGCAATGGCTTTGTTGGATTTTTTAAACAGTTTCCCTTTCTAGCACAACCCATAATCAGGCTCACCCATGGCCGCTCTTTTTAAGGCACGTCCTTTGTAAATTTATTATAATGGACAGTAAGAAAATGGCAAAAAAAACACTGGTATTAGGGGCTTCGGAAAATCCATCCAGGTACAGTCACCTGGCTATAAAAAAGTTGTCTGCTTACAACCACCCAGTTGTGGCAATAGGCAGAAAAGAGGGTAAAGTTGGAAGTGTTCCGATCCATAAAGAAATGGCTTCTGAATCAGGGATTGATACTGTTACCTTATACATGAATCCTACTCATCAGCAGGAATATTATGATTACATTTTAAGCCTGAATCCAAAACGGATCATTTTTAATCCAGGAACAGAAAATGAGGAGTTGATGAACCTGGCCGAAAAGCAAAATATTGAAACCGTGCTGGGCTGTACGCTGGTGATGCTCAGTATGGGCGAATATTAAGGCAATTTTACGCTTCCCGCTAAGGGTAAATACCCAATTTTTTTATTATTTGTATAAAGCACTTTCATTTAAAACGGAAATTGCCAATATTGTGTAGGCAATCCTGATCCTTAAAGTTAGTAATAGCTTTTAAACCAAATCCATGAAAACGACTAAAAAAGGTATCCTTGTGGTACTTCTGCATCTGTGCATTTTTACTGCTGGGGCACAGAACATTCCGATCAACGAACCGGATTATAATAAATCACTTCTTTTCGCCGATCTTCCTGATGTTTTTGAATTAAAAGTTACGGAGTTTGAATCCCTGCTTCTGCAGGTTGTAGGAAGCGGAATGAATTTTCGTTTAGCCGACAACTTTCTTCTTAAGGGAAGTGTAGTGTCCAAATCAGATCCTGCAGACAAAAGGGTGAGAAGTGTTATTGTAAAATCTTCAAACTGGCCTGGAGCTGTGCTCACATTTACAAAAATTTTCGGGGAAGATGGAACCTATCAGTACATGGGAAGGATTCTGAGCAGGGAAAACAGCGATGCTTATGACCTAACCATCATCAGTGGACGGTATTATTTTAAGAAAAAACATTTTTATGATTTATTGAATGAATAGCCCGCAGAACTTATTGACAAACCAAAACGATCCAACCGTCCTAATCCAACCCAAAATGAAGAACTTTTACCAATTACTGTTACTGCTGCTGGGCATTTCTATGACCTCCTCTGCCCAGGTTACACCCATGAGCAGTCTGCCTGCTGCTTCCCCTACCATATTTCTCGATTTTGACGGCCATCTTGTTCAGGGAACCAGCTGGAATTGGAATGGCCCTCTTTTGCTCTCTTCTTCAAATCTTACAAATGAAAAAATTACTGAAGTATATAACAGGGTGGCAGAAGATTACAGGCCCTTCCAGGTTAATGTAACAACAGATTCCACAAAATATTGGGCAGCACCTGCCAACCGCCGCATACGGTTGATCCTTACCGTTACTTCATCATGGTATGGAAGTGCAGGTGGAGTTGCTTACATGGGTTCATTTACCTGGGGCGATAACACGCCTGCATTTGTGTTTACTGAATTGTTGAATTATAGCTCTAAGAATATAGCCGAAGCAGCATCTCATGAAATTGGTCACACACTTGGCTTACGCCACCAGGCTACCTATGATGCAAATTGCGTTAAGACGTCTGAATATAATGTGGGCATTGGAAGCGGAGAAATTGGCTGGGCACCTATTATGGGTGTGGGTTATTACCGGAACTTTACGCTTTGGCACAGTGGCACCAATCCCCTTGGATGTACAAATATCCAGAATGACCTTGATGTCATTACCTCTTTTAATGGCTTTACTTACAGGCCGGATGATTACGGAACTCATTTTCAAAGCGCAAACTCCGCAAGCTTTGTAAACGACCAGTTTACCATTAATGGTATTGTTGAAAGAAGCAACGATATTGATGTATTGAAGTTTAATATGCCCTCATTTGGCATGTTCAAGCTCGATGCCATTCCTTTTAACGTGGGTAATGGAAATACAGGTTCTAATGTTGACTTGCAGATCGAACTGATGACCAATTCCAACACCGTGATCAGAACCTATAATCCTGCAGATCTGCTGCAAGTGAATATGGATACTTTATTAAGCGCAGGAACTTACTGGTTAAGAATACAGGGCAAAGGCAATGCTTATGCCTCCGAATATGCAAGCCTGGGTTCCTACAAACTGGTTGGTACCTATATACCGGGTGCACTTTTACCGCTACACAAATTTGAATTGAAAGGACAGTCGGTAAATGGATGGCATAAATTAAACTGGGAAATTATCGCGGATGAAAATGTTGTAAAACAAACCGTTGAAGCTTCATGGAGCGGGCGTGCATTTGAGGCGATCGCCTTACCGGATGTATATGCACGAACTTACGCGTATGATCCTACTGCCACGGGGACAATTTTATACAGGATCAAAACCGAATTTGATGATGGGAAATATTATTATTCCAATATCATCACACTCAAAAACGGTGCTGAGGCAAAACCAAAACTTCAGTCCAACCTGGTAAATCAAATGCTTTTAGTGAGCAGTCCGGCCGCCTTCGATTACCAGATCCTTGATTTGAGTGGAAGGATCTATGAAACCGGAACTTTGATCAATGGCAACAACCAGCTTTTTACGTCAAAATTGTCAAAAGGCATGTACCTCGTTCGTTTTTCGAATGGAGGCCAGGTGTTTACAGAAAAATTTCTTAAACAATAAGCTTTCTTTAATCCGTACCCCATTGGTACCCCAGGGTTTTTCCGTAATTTGGAAAAACCCTTTTTTTATGCGCTGGAGAAAATTTAATGGCGAAAGTCTGGATCTCCCCATCATCGAAGCTGTGGAGCATGTAATAAAACGCGAAACGGCTGCAGGCTTTCATCTCAAAGTATGCATTGGTACCGATTCACAAGTAAAAGGATCAGAAACAGAGTTTGCAACGGTAATTGTTTTTCTTCGTGAAGGCCATGGAGGCTTCATGTTCATTCACAACGACAAAACACGCCAGCAATATTCCATTAAGGAAAGAATGCTGGTAGAAGTTGCTAAAAGTATAGAGATCGCTTACGAATTGTGCGATCTTTTTACTTTATACGATGTTGACATGGAAGTGCACGCGGATATCAATACCAATCCGAATTTCAAAAGCAATGATGCACTTAAAGAAGCTATGGGTTATATCCTGGGAATGGGCTTTGCTTTTAAAGCCAAACCGGAAGCTTTCGCCAGTAGCAGCTGTGCCAACAAGATCGTTAACTGATTTTTTAATAAGGTGAAATGAAAGCACCAGGAATGATTTCCGGAAGGAAATAAAGCTGAATTAATACTTTGGGCTGGTAATTCCGCGTGACTGCAACCTGGCAAAATGTTGCTCCTGCAATTTCTGTTGAATGGATTCAGCGGTGTTGCGGTAAAGCTCGTCAAGCTTTTTGCTGTCTCTTTGTGCCATGGAAAAAACGATCAGAACCATAATAAAAAGGATAACCACAATATTTCTTTCCCGCAAAGCTTTTTTCATACCATTTCCAAATCGGCTGCAATATAATTCATAAAAGATTATGCCTTATTTTTTTTAAAAGCTTCAAAGTCCAGGTTCAATTCAGCTATAAGTGATAAAATGGGCTTTGCGCCTGTTCTTTTGATAGCAGAAGTAAGAAAATGGGGCGGTGGTTCTTCCCAGGTTTCCGCCAATGCTGCCAGAAATAACTGCACATTTTTAGATGTTTCCCTCTGGGTGGTTTTATCAGTTTTTGTAAATACAAGAGAAAAAGGAATCTGCCATTCTCCGAGCTGTCCTACAAATTCCAGGTCAATTTCCTGGGGTGTAATCCTGCTGTCGATCAGCAAAAATAAATTGGCCAGGTTCTCTCTTTTCCTGATATAATTTTCGATCATCTTTCCCCAGCTTTTTCTTTGTTTGATGGATCTTTTGGCGTAGCCATAACCGGGAAGATCGACAAGGTACCATTCCTTGTCACCCGTGGATTTGATGAGAAAGTGATTGATCATCTGCGTTTTCCCGGGTGATTTGGATACTTTGGCCAGCTCTTTTTTATTGGTCAGCATATTTATCAGGCTGGATTTGCCCACATTGCTTCGTCCTATAAATGCATATTCCACTTTGTCGGGCGCAGGGCATTTTTCTACTGATGGGCTGCTGATCAGGTAACTGGCGTGGATGATTTCCATCATCAAATGTAAATGGAAAATAAACCCGCAGCGTTAATTTCAAATTGCTGCTACGAGAATGTTGCCGTTACGCAGCTATGGTTATGAAATATTTGAATAGACTGGTTAGGGTTAGCTAAAATTCGGCTGATCAATCTTATGCGGCAACAATTAAGCAGGTAAAAGCTGCATGCCAGCCCATCTCATAGAAAACGAAAAATGATGGAATTGGAAATTTTTAACTGCCTGGCAACGATGGCTGCAGTTTTTTAGCTGCGTAGGAGTGACATTTTCATAGAGAAAAGTGAAATCATGAAAGTATAACTGCATAGCAGCGGCACAAGAAATTAAATTTTTAATTATAAAGTATGAAGGGCAGCCTATAATTTGTATTTACAAAAATGCGCAGGCTTCATCGCATGTAATCATTTCTCATTTATTATTATGTTGCCTCAATTAAAAAAATGGCAGGTCGCTTATGTAACTCCGGCAAATTGTTCTTCCATTGCACTGCCGTTCTTGTTTGTACCATTTCATTTTCACCAGTAAGATCTACAGCAACACAGATCCTGGTTTGGGGGTGACAATGCTTTACCAGTGCTTCCATAACATGGTTATTCCTGTAGGGCGTTTCAATAAAGATCTGGGTAGTTTTTTTTTGTCTTGATGCATTTTCAATAGCTGTAATGGCCTTGGTTCTTTCAGTTTTTTCAATGGGTAAATAACCCAGGAATTCAAAATGCTGGCCATTCATCCCGCTCGCCATCAGCGCAAGCAAAATAGAATTGGGTCCAACAAGTGGTTTCACCACAACCTGCATTTCCTGTGCAATGGTCACCAGTTGCTGGCCAGGATCTGCTATACCCGGACAACCAGCCTCACTGATAATTGAAACCGTTTTGCCAGCTTTCAATAACCTTCGAAAAGCCCCGGAAGTTTCCCCAGAAATTTCTTTCATATTCCACCATTCATAATTGTCGATCACCATCTCTTTCCACAGTAATTTCAAATAACGTCTTGCCGTTCTTTCATCTTCAACAAAAAAGGCAGCGGAGTTTTTTACTGCATCTGCCAGGTAGGCCGGCAGGCATTCTGTACGGCCTTCCATTAAAACCGTAGGAACAAGGTAAACAAGTGATTTCATCCGGTCTTTTTAATCTTATGTAAACTTAGTGTGGCGGCTACAACCGCATATGCCGGCGCAAGTATCCATCCCAGAACCGGCACACCATGCATCAGGTAAAACATCAGTCCATTGCCAACAGCAAGACCTTTATGTTTTCCGATAAAATCAATACTTGCAGATGGAGCAAGTTTATTTCTTTCACAGCTGTAATCCATCATGCTGAATCCATAATAATAACATTCAACAAATAAGGCGATCAGCGGTGTGATCCATCCAAATAAAGGAAAGAGCGACAGCAGCAACAATGAAAAAATATATACCGTTTGCCAGAGTGAATTGCGGATCGCCAGTTTAATGCCGCGCCAGGCATCTTTCATTAATTGTGTGAAGCTGAAAGGGAAATCCACACCTTCAATAAGATGTGATGTTCTTTCGCTGAGGTAAGCAAATACAGGTGAGCCAATTATTAAAAAAAGATATTTGAATAAGGAAAAATAGAAAAACACAAGGATCAGCCGGAGCATCAGCCCGGCCATCACAAAAATAAAATTCAGGAAATCATTGCGCTGTTTTTGCAGCCATCCTTCAATGCCGATCCATTTACTGAGCCAGGTAATGGCACTGTCGGAAGAATTCCAGAAAAAATACATGCCTGCCATAAAAAGTAATGCATAAATGATTCCCGGCACCAGGATCCATTTCCACAACCGGTGTTTCCTGATGAAGTTGTGTGCTTCAAAATAAGACTGGATCGCTATGATGATTTCCTTTAGCAAATAGTAGATTTGACGCGTAAATATATTCTAATTACTGTACTGGTGCTTTTTGTTACCTAATGCCTAAACTACCCATTTCTTTTTACCGCCATCACGATGTAGTGCAAATTGCCAGGCAACTGCTAGGAAAAATTCTTGTTACGAATTTTGATCATCAGTTCACATCAGGAAGGATTGTTGAAACCGAAGCCTATGCAGGTGTCATTGACAAAGCTTCGCATGCATACAAAGGAAGAACCCCGCGTACTGAAGTAATATTTGGCGAAGGCGGACGCACCTATGTTTATCTATGCTATGGCATTCACCAGATGTTCAATATTGTTACAAATGCAAAAGATCATCCACATGCCATTCTGATCAGGGCAACAGATCCAATCGAAGGCATTGACACTATGTTGAAACGCACAGGGAAAATACAATTGGATGCATCTTTAACAAGAGGTCCTGGTAATGTTGGAAAAGCATTTGGATTTCATACTTCGCAGTGCGGCATTTCTTTAACCAGCAATGAAATTTATATTGAAGATGATGGATATGTGCCACCTGAGGCAGCGGTGGGTATTTCTCCGCGTGTTGGCGTGGATTATGCAGGCGAAGACGCAGCACTTCCTTATCGTTTTTACATTAAGGGAAATAAGTTTGTAAGCGGAAAGATCAAATAATTATATTAGATCAAATTTTTGTTTTGCGAGTAAGGCTTTCCAAACAACTGCTGGCACTTTTTGCACTTATCATAGCATTGGCTTTTTATTTTTTAAATCCTCTGGCCTTGCAGCCTGCAGGTACAAAAGTAATTGCGGTGGCTGTGCTCATGATATTGTTATGGGTAACCGAAGCTATGCCCATGGCTGTTGTTGCCCTGCTTCCACTTGTTCTTTTTCCGCTTTTAAGGATATCGTCCATTGCAGAAACGGCAACTGCTTATTCCAACCCGGTCATTTTTCTTTTCATGGGTGGATTTATGCTTGGACTTTCCATAGAAAAATGGAACCTGCATCGCAGGATCGCATTGAATATTGTGCGGATGACCGGTACCAGTGGTAACCACATCATTTTGGGTTTTATCCTGGCTACAGGATTAATGAGCATGTGGCTGAGTAATACTGCTACCGCCATGATGATGTTGCCCATTGCGATGTCTGTAGTGCACGTGATCAGAGAAACGAACCCGGAGCATAAAGGCATCAATAATTTTTCTTTATCGGTAATGATTGCCATTGCGCTGGCCGCCAATTTCGGGGGTTTGGCCACCATCATCGGAACCCCTCCGAATGTGGCTTATGTAGCGTTTATTTCAAAACAATATCAATATAATATTGGTTTTTTCAACTGGATGATCATCTGTTTGCCCATCTCATTGCTGCTTTTATTTTGTCTTTATTTCGTGATGGTAAAATGGCTATATCCGAATCACCTTAAACATTCAGAGGCAACGAAAACGCTTATCAGTGACCAGATAAACGCTTTGGGCAGCATGTCGGGTCCGGAGAAAAGAGTAATGATCGTTTTTCTTGCCACTGCAACCTTATGGGTGTCACGCCAGCTTGTAAACAACCTTACAGGTTTGAACCTGGATGACAACATGATCGCTCTTCTTTGCGCAGTCGCTTTATTTATTATCCCGGCAGGCGAAGGTAGATCTGTTGCGCTGCTGGAATGGACAGATACCAAACGCATGGCCTGGGGCATCCTGTTGCTGTTTGGAGGGGGCATTGCGCTTGCTTCTTCTCTCGAAAATGCAGGACTGATAGAACAATTGGGAAAATGGTTTGCACAATATGCTTTTAATGATTTTTTACTGATTCTCCTGGTGGTTACCATATCCATTTTTGTAAGTGAGGTAATGAGTAATGTGGCGCAGGTAATTGTTTTTGCGCCAGTGGTCAGCAGTCTTGCCGAAGCAGCCAATGTGCATCCATTGTTATTGGGAATCCCTATGACACTGGCAGCCAGCTGCGCCGGGATGCTGCCTATGGGAACCCCTCCAAATGCGATTGCCTTTTCAAGTGGTTATATCAAACTGAAAAATATGGTAAGGGTAGGTTTTGTGATGAATATTATTTCCATTCTGCTCATCACCATTCTGTGCTGGTTCTTTCTTCCCTTTATCCTTTAAAAAAAATCCCGCACTTGCGGGAGGGTATTAAAATTTCGGACAATTAATAAATTTGCCTTCCACCGGTCGCCTGACATATATAAGTGAGATCTCTGCACCGCCTCTCATATTGGAAGCAGGCTTTAAGCTCGAAATATTGACATCGTAAGTGGCACCTAAATGGAAATCGCCAAACTCCAGACCAACATAAGGAATAAGGGCATCGCCAAAACGGTACCAGCTTCCAAGGTAAAGATTTGTTGGACTTCCCTGGCTTTGGTTAACGTTGATCATATAAGCTCCGCCAAAAACCGTGTTGGTGGCATTTGCCTGGCGGCTATGGTTGGCACTGAAATGCACGGCATTAAATTCGCCAATCGGAAGCATTGCACCTGTTTGCAAAGTAACCCTGGGTTCTAAAATGAAATTTCCCTGCTGGAAAGTTTCTTTTGGCCTGTTGATATGGTACATGGAAGCCCCGAAGTAAAAATTATTGCTTCCATCGCTGCTGCCGTTATAAAGAAAACCAAGGTTCATGTCGAAATAAGATACATTGATCTCGCTTCCTGAAAAAGACTCATCCATCAAACCCGTAAAGCCATCTGCACGCAGCATGCTTTCAAATTTCAGCGAAGCAATGTTCAAAGATTTTCCAACATACGTTCCCTGGAAACCAAGGCCAATCTGGTGAAAACCATTTTCATCCAGTGCTTTATGATAAGCTGTTGAAAGCGCTAAAAAATTATTCTGTAAAACACCATTGCCGCTTTTATCTGTAAAGGCCATGATCCCAACGCCAAACTGGTCATTTTCGGGAATGGAGTTCCGTAAAATACCACCGTCAAGTGAAATGGTAGCTGTAGTAAAAGCATTATTAATTGTAGGCCATTGATTGCGGTAATTACCTGCTACTCTGAATGTTCCGTCAAACTTTCCTGTAAGGGCAGGGTTTAAAGTAAGGGGTGAGGCAAAAAACTGGGAAAAATTAGGGTCCTGTGCCTGTGCACTACCTAATAAACCAGTCAGGAGGGTAACAAAAAGGAATTTTCTCATTAACGTCAGTTAGATACTGAAATTACAAAGATTGGTATTTCCTGCAAAGAAAATCTTTCTAGGATTGGATCTTAGCGCCATAGGCCAGGTCACCCGCGTCGCCCAGGCCGGGTACGATATAGCCTTTTGCAGTGAGTTCATCATCAATATCGCCGCACCAGATCGTAGCTTCAGGAACTTCCCGCTCCAGGTAGTCAATACCCACGGTGCAGGCAATAGCCGTAACAATGTGAATGGCTTTAGGTTTTCCTTCCTCTTTCAGGTAATGTATGGTTTTTACCAGTGAGGCACCAGTAGCCAGCATGGGGTCTGAGATGATCAGCACCCTGTTTTCTATCTCAGGACAGGAAAGATATTCAAGGGCAATTTCAAAACTTCCGTCCTTAAAATGCTTTCTGTAAGCCGATACAAAAGCATTGTCGGCTTTATCGAAATAGTTAAGTAAACCATTATGAAGGGCCAGTCCGGCCCTGAGTATTGTGGTGAGCACGGGTTGCTCCATCAATAATTTTGCATTGGCTGTACCCATTGGCGTCAGTACTTCCTGGGAAGCAAATGGCAATTGTTTGCTGATCTCGTAAGCGGCAATTTCCCCGATCCTTTCTAGGTTACGCCGGAAGCGCATCCTGTCTGATTGAATGTTTACATCTCTCAGCTCAGCGATCCAGTTATTTATGAGCGAATTTTCTTTGCTTAAGTTGATGACCATGCGCCAAAGCTAAAGAGTGAATCCGAGATTTAGGGATTTGTACGCACTGATTCTGATCACGTGTTTATTTTAAAGCTGCCAGAGTTCGTATTTTTATCGCCATGGTTTACAGAGTTATTGGTTTAATGAGCGGGAGTTCACTAGATGGGCTGGACATTGTGTTTACAGAATTGAATGAAAATGGTGGCAGATGGAACTTTGAGATCCTTAAAGCGGACTGCTATGCCTATGATACCCCCTGGAAGGATAAACTGCAGTCTGCCATTCACCTCAGCGCTCAGAATTATTTATTATTGCATGCGGAGTATGGACACTTTCTCGGGCAGCAGGTTAATAAATTTATTGAAGTAAATGGCTTGCAATATAAAGTCGGACTGGTTTCATCTCACGGACATACCAGTTTTCATCTTCCCAAACAAAAAATGACCGCACAACTGGGCGATGGTGCTGCCATAGCGGCTGTTACCGGGCTGCCCGTTGTAAGCGACCTTCGTGCTCTTGATGTTGCATTCGGAGGTCAGGGTGCACCAATTGTTCCCATTGGCGAACAACTTTTATTTCCCGAATACCTTATGTTCCTGAATATTGGAGGTATTGCCAATATATCTTTTAACCTACCCGGAAATTATATTGCTTTTGATGTTTGTCCGGCGAACAGGGTACTCAATATGCTTTCAGAGCTCCAGGGAGCTCCTTTCGATGAGGGTGGAAAAGGTGCAGCCCGCGGTTCAGTTCATTCAACAGTATTACATCAATTGAATGATCTTTCCTATTACCAGGCACCTTATCCTAAATCCCTTGCTAACAGTTTTGGCACCGACACTGTTTTTCCAATGATCCAATCGGCAGGTCTATCAGTTGAAGATGCGCTGGCTACTTACGTGGAGCACATAACAGAACAGGTTGGAAAAGTAATAGAGGAAATGCCAAACGATGCCCTCCGTCACCAAAAGCTGCTGGTCACAGGTGGCGGCGCATTCAACGATCACCTCATACGCCGACTATCTGAAAAACTTGCTTTTATGCAGATCGAAGTTGTTGTACCCGCAACAGATATCGTTAATAATAAAGAAGCCATTGTTATGGCACTGATTGGCGTTTTACGCTGGAGACAGGAATATAATGTGTTGTCAACTGTTACCGGCGCATTGAGAAACAGCATTGGTGGTGCAGTATGGATCGGGCAGGAGGCCTGAAATTTTTTTTATCACAGTTTAAAAAGCCGTTTAAAAAACTTTGATTTTGAACCCTAATTTCATTTTATGATTGCTATGAACAAAAAATCGCTGCTGCCTGTTTTGTGCAGCCTGTTATGGAATGTTGCCGTTGCACAGGAAGTAAAAAAATGGGATGTTTCCAAACCAGGCGGTCCTTCCAAAGAAGTATCCTTTACAGTGAATGAAGGTACCTGGATGAATCTTGATGTTGCGCCTGATGGAAAAGAAATTGTATTTGACCTGCTGGGCGATATTTATATTATGCCTGTTTCAGGAGGCAAAGCTAAAGTGTTGCGGTCAGGACTTCCTTTTGAAGTACAACCAAGATTCAGTCCGGATGGAAAAAGAATTTTATTTACTTCAGATGCCGGTGGTGGTGATAATATCTGGGTGATGCACCGCGACGGAAGCAATGCAAAACAGGTAACCAAAGAAACTTTCAGGTTATTGAATAATGCTGCGTGGGCACCAGATGGCCAGTATATCGTTGCAAGAAAACATTTTACTTCAGGCCGTTCACTTGGTGCAGGCGAAATCTGGATGTACCATATCAGTGGTGGGAATGGTTTACAACTCACGGTGCGCAAGAACGATCAGCAGGATGTGAATGAACCGGTTGTTTCTCCTGACGGCCGCTATGTTTATTTCAGTGAAGATGTGTATCCCGGAGGTTTTTTCCAGTATAATAAAGATCCCAACAGCCAGATCTTTGCCATCAGGCGATTTGACAGGGAAAAAGGAACCATTGAAAATATCGCGGGTGGACCTGGCGGTGCTTTTCGCCCGCAGCTTTCCAATGATGGTAAAATGCTGGCGTTTATTAAGAGAGTGCGTACCAGTACCGTGCTTTATCTTAAAGACCTTCAGACAGCCGAAGAATGGCCGGTGTATGAAAACCTTTCGAAAGACCAGCAGGAAGCGTGGACGGTCTTTGGAAGTTTTACCGGTTACGACTGGACACCCGATGATAAAAACATCATTATATGGAGTAATGGAAAGATTAACAGGATCGATATCAGCAAACCCAATACTTCCGCAGAAATTCCATTTACCGCCGATGTAAAAACGCAGGTGGCAGATGCGGTTCGTTTCCGCCAGGATATCAATCAAAGTGAATTTAATGTGAACGTGATCCGGCATACCACCACATCTCCGGATGGTAAGATGATCCTGTTCAGCGCACTTGGTTATTTATGGAAAAAGGAGCTTCCGAACGGTACACCGCAACGTGTTACCAACGGCGCTGATTTTGAATTTGAACCTGCTTTTTCAAAAGACGGCAAATCCATTTTATTCACTACATGGAATGATGCCAATGCAGGTGCGATCTACAAAGTGAATGCAGTGGGTGCACCCAGGCCTGAGAAACTTACCTCTCAAAAAGGCATTTATCGGATGCCTTCTTTTTCACCTGATGGAAGACAAATTGTATTCAGGAAAGAAAACAGCAGTGATGTATTGGGCCCGGCCTATACTGCAAAACCAGGAATTTACATTATGAATGCCTCTGGAGGGGGTGAAAGTTTCGTGACAGACAGGGGCGATCTTCCAAAATTTAATAAAACAGGTGACCGTATATTTTACCAGGCCGGTGGTGGATTGAACAGGAATTTTGTTAGCAGTAAACTTGACGGAAGCGATGAGCGTGCTCATTTGAAAAGCATGTATGGCAGCCAGTTTATATTATCACCTGATGAATCCTGGGTTGCTTTTATCGATCTGCATAATGTTTACATAGCCACCTTTCCTGTAACCGGAAGAACCATTGACCTGGGAAGTACAACCGCTGATTTCCCTGTAAAAAAAGTTTCACGGGATGCGGGCATCAATCTGCACTGGAATGCAGACGGCAAAAGATTGCATTATACTTTGGGTGAACAATATTTCACCATAAATATTGAAGACAGGTTTGAATTTGTTGCCGGAAGACCTGACAGCGCATTTGTAATGCCGGAAAAAGGATTGGCTGTAGGTTTAAAAGCAAAAGCTGACAAACCGCAGGGAATGATCGCATTTACCAATGCAAGGATCATTACCATGAAAGGCAATGAAGTGATTGAAAAAGGAACTGTGCTTATTGAAAACAATATCATCCGCGCAGTTGGTGCTGATGTTACCATTCCTTCATCAGCAAAAATCATTGATGTGGAAGGCAAAACCATCATGCCCGGATTTATCGATGCACATGCACATGGAAATCATTTCAGAAATGGGATTACCCCGCAGAAGCACTGGCCTTATTATGCCAATCTTGCTTATGGTGTAACAACCATGCATGATCCTTCTGCAAACAGCGAACTGGTTTTTGCACAAAGTGAATTGGTGAAAACCGGACAGATGGTGGGGCCGCGCGTTTTTTCTACCGGTACCATTATCTATGGCGCTGACGGAGATAGTAAAGCGGTGATCAATAATATTGATGATGCGCGAAGTGCCCTCAGGAGGACTAAAGCCTTTGGTGCTTTCTCTGTCAAAAGCTATAACCAGCCCCGCCGCGATCAGCGACAGATGGTGATACAGGCAGCGAGGGAACTGGGAATGGAAGTTGTACCTGAAGGTGGATCTTTCTTTTTTCATAACCTGAGCATGATCCTCGACGGGCATACCACCATTGAACACAATATGCCTGTTGCCAAACTGTATGATGACGTAGTGCAGTTATGGAAGCATGCAGGCACAGCTTATACACCTACACTAATAGTAAGTTATGGAAGTGTAAGCGGGGAATTCTATTGGTACCAGCATACCAATGTATGGGAGAAGCAAAGGCTCCTCCGCTTTACACCAAGAAATGTTGTTGATACAAGAAGCCGCCACAGGATCATGCTTCCAGAAGAAGAATACATTAATGGACATATTCTTGTCTCGCAACACCTTAAAAAATTGAATGATGTTGGAGTGAAAATAAATATGGGTGCACACGGACAATTACAGGGATTGGGTGCCCACTGGGAAATTTGGATGATGCAGCAGGGTGGCATGTCAAACCTTGAAGCTTTGAAAACGGCTACCATTAATCCCGCGCAGTCACTGGGTTTTGACCAGTGGATCGGTTCTATAGAAGTGGGCAAACTTGCAGACCTGCTGATCATGGATCTGAACCCATTGGAAAATATCAGGAATACAGAATCCATAAGATATACCATGATAAATGGCAGGTTGTATGATGCTGAAACCATGAATGAAATCGGCAATTACAATAAAGAAAGGCCAAAATTTTACTGGGAAAATTCAAGGAACGCCGGTGCATTCAGCTGGCCTTCAGAAACGCATACGCAGGAACACGGTGTGCAGTGTCATTGCAGCAGGCATTAACTAAATGAATCGTAAGAGACAAAGGTGAAAGTTTCCACTTTCCTTTTGTCTCTTTTTTTATGCGTAAGGTTCAATGAATTGAAACTGGTCACCGTCAAACAATCCAAGGTCGCTTAGTTTTAAATGGGGGATCACCAGTAAGGCCATAAATGATAAGGTCATAAAAGGTGCGGAAAGTTTTGAACCCAATTCTTTTGCAGCTTTATCTACGGCAGCATATTTTTCAGCAATAAGATAACCATCTTCTCCGCTCATTAGTCCGCCAACAGGTAATGGCAATATGTGTTCGGTGTTTTCATCAACAGCACTTACACCACCTTTTTGTTGTATTACAAGGTTCACTGCTTTTGCAAGCATGGCATCATTTACACCAACTGCAACAATATTGTGCGAATCATGCGCAACGGAAGATGCAATAGCACCCCGTTTTAATCCGAAATTTTTGATAAATGCTTTTGCAACAGGGGCATTTTTATAACGGTTCACCACAACGATCTTCAGCAGGTCATTTTCCGGATCACTCATAATGTTGCCTGCTGAAACAGGCAATGTGGCTGTCGTTCGATTGGTGATGAGCTGACCGTCCAGCGCTTCCATCACAGTTAAATGAACCTCATTTTTTGTTGAAGGATGAGGGATGCTGAAATCTTCAGCAGTTTTTTCTGAACACTTAAAATTATTAATTGATTCAAATGAAATGCTGGTTGTGTTGATCAGTGTTTTTCCATTTTCTGCAACAAGTTCACCATTAATGTAAGTCTGGATCACTTCGAAATTTTCCAGGTCTTTCACCAGGATGAAATCAGCAAAATCATTTTTCCTGAGCAATCCTAGTTTCAACTTATAATGTTCCACCGGGTTCACACAGGCTGCGGTCAGTACTTTAAAAACATCGATGCCTTTGGCCACCGCTCTTTTGCACAATTCATTAATATGGCTGATCACGAGGCTGTCGGGATGTTTATCATCACTGCAAAACATCATTTGCTTCCAATGTTCATCGAGCAATTGCACCAGGGCCTCAAAATTTTTGGCTGCACTGCCTTCGCGGATCATGATCTTCATTCCCCAGCTAAGTTTATCAAGTGCTTCTTCAGCTGTAAAGCATTCATGATCTGTTGAAATACCTGCTTCAATATATCTTTTGACATCATCACCCCGCAGTCCCGGTGCATGACCATCAACAGGTTTGCCAAACCTTTTTGCAGCACTGATCTTTTTCATTACTGCTTCATCCTGCTGTAGCACACCTGGAAAATTCATCATTTCACTCAGGTAAAGAATGTCTTCCTGTCTGAGCATATCTTCAATCTGGGTTGAATCAATCGTATCTCCGGCTGTTTCAAACACGGTGGCAGGCACACAACTGGGTGCGCCAAAATGAAATTTGAACGGAACTTTTTTCCCATTAGCGATCATAAAGTCAACCCCTTTTTTGCCACAGACATTGGCAATTTCATGAGGGTCGCTCACGGTGGCAACAGTTCCGTGCACAACTGCAAGTTTGGCAAATTCAGATGGAATGAGCATGGAGCTTTCTATGTGTATGTGGGCATCAATAAAGCCAGGGATGATGTAAGGAAGTTCCGGATCGGCAGCTTCAGAAATTTCATCAATGGAAATGATCCTGATCCCTTCCACCGTCACTGTTCCCCTGAAAATCTTTTTTTGAAAAAGGTCTACAACATTTCCTGTGATCGAAAAGTTTTTATTCATGAAATAAAGCTATCAAATAATCATAATGCGTTTCCATTTTTAGTAGTTTGCCGGATAATAGCATTTATGTCAAAGGTTTTCTTATTCCTTTTATATTTATTGGGCTGTCATAATTTATATGCCCAGCAAAAACCCGCAGCACATTTCGACCTTCCTGCAAAAAATGGTTTTTACAGGATAACGACTTACGATACAAATATTTTCCGGATTGCCTATCATCCTGATCACAATCGAAAAACGGAGCTCATTTCTGATGCAGTTCATATTGCACCATCGCATTCTTTAAATCGTAAATCCATCAGCAGGGTTGGGGATTCTTTATTCATTAAAGGAAGACTGGTTATTTCCGGAACACATGATGACGGCGCGTACCGGGGGTTTTATTTTCCGCTGGGAAAAAATGAAAAAATCTTTGGTGCAGGAGAAAGAGCGTTGCCGCTTAACAGAAAAGGGTACAGGCTTTCCCTTTACAACAATCCCTGGTATGGGTATAGTGAAGGTGCCGACAATCTGAATTATTCAGTGCCCTTCATTACTTCTTCCGAAGGATATGCCTTGTTTTTTGATAATCCCTCCCGGGGTTATCTTGATATTGGCAAACAGCAAGAGGGAAGGCTTGAATTTGGTGCAATTTCAGGAGAGTCAAATGTTTTTGTCATATTCGGAAACTACCGCCAGGTACTTGCAGCTTATCATAAACTGACTGGTTATCAGCCCCTGCCTCCGCTTTGGGCTATGGGTAATTTGATGAGCAGGTTTGGTTACAGAAGTGAAAAGGAAGTTCAGGACATCTACAGCGCCATGCGGAATAACAATATGCCTGTTGACGCAATTATCTATGATCTTTTCTGGTTTGGCGACAGTATCAAGGGAACAATGGGAAACCTGGAATGGGTCA
This sequence comes from Chitinophagales bacterium 33-2, assembly GCA_002050435.1. GTDB lineage: Bacteria > Bacteroidota > Bacteroidia > Chitinophagales > Chitinophagaceae > Flavisolibacter. The sequence continues at coordinate 20,732 of MWYV01000030.1, forward strand.
ACCGTCAGAAATGGCCTGATCCCGTGAAAATGATTAACAGCTTCAAGGAAAAAGGCGTTCAGACACTCCTGGTAACCGAACCTTTTTTTGTAGAAACTTCCACTAATTATAAAGCTTCACTTCCTTATCTGGCGGTGGACAGTAACAGGAAGCCTTACTATCTCACGGATTTTTATTTTGGCAAAGGCGGCCTGCTCGACATTTTCAGAAATGATGCAAAAGTATGGTTCTGGAATTTTTATAAAAAGCAAATGGACCTTGGGGTGGAAGCCTGGTGGGGTGATCTTGGCGAGCCCGAAAAACATCCTGCTGACCTATTTCATAATTTACACGACAAGGGCTATAAACGATTGTTTGCGGCGGATGAAGTGCATAATCTATACGGTCATGAATGGACAAAAATGTTGTTTCATCAATATGCAAAACATTATCCGGATAAACGATTATTTAGTTTGAACCGCAGCGGGTTTTCTGGCAGCCAGCGCTTTTCTATTTTTCCCTGGACGGGTGATGTAAGTCGCAACTGGAGCGGTTTCCGTGCGCAGCTCCCCATCTTGTTGGGAATGACGATGAGCGGGGTGCCTTATGTGCACAGCGATGCGGGTGGTTTTGCCGGTGGCGAAGGTGACGAAGAATTATATGTAAGGTGGTTGCAGTTTGCAGCATTTACGCCCATCTTCCGGCCTCATGGAACGGCGTTGTATGATGTGGAACCTGCAGCATTTAGTTTTCCAAGTGAAGCTGCCCTGTTTACAGGCCGTTTTCGCGACGCTGCGGGAAAGGCGATAAGGTTACGCTATTCTTTTCTTCCTTACAATTATACGCTGGCTTATGAGCAGGCTGTAAATGGTAAGCCTCTGATGGCACCTCTGTATTATTTTTATTCAAATGATACAACTGCTTCACAGATTGAAGATCAGTATATGTGGGGTGAGCAAGTTTTGGTGGCGCCCGTGATTCACAAAAATACAGGGATTAGAAATTATTACCTGCCCGAAGGAAAGTGGTATCACTTTTTTGATGGGCGCATGCTTGCGGGGAAATCCTGGATCAGCGACAGTACCTACCTGGACAATTTTCCATTACTGATAAAAGAAGGCAGTTTTGTGCCGCTGGATGGCATGTTCCGCACGGTGCCCAATACTGCTGCCTATACTTCCGATTCACTTGTTTTGTTGTATGTGCCTTCATCCAAACCATCTTTCAGCAAAATGTACCATGATGATGGCAAATCAAAACATGCGCTGCAGCATAAAAACTTTGAACTGATACAATTTTCCTCAACAGGAATCAAAAACAAATCAACTTTAATTGTGGTACGTGCTGAGCGGCAGAAAATCAGGACAATAAAAAATCGACAGGTGTATTTGTTGATTCCCGGCCCACCCAAAGCAATCGATAAGGTAATGGTGAATCACAAAATGATTGATTTAGGAAATGCAGCAACAATTGTAGACCTTCCGGAAAACGCACTCATTCCGTTTGTTTTTAATGGGAATGAAGTGAAGATCAGGATTTACTGGAAATGATCAATGCCATTAAATTTGTTTGCGTTCACCATTGCTGGCATGATTATATAGTATTAGTTCACGCAGAAAAAGCAGAACCCTAACCATGAAGTGTCTTATTGTTGATGATAATAAAATGGCCCGCATGGCATTGAGCCAGCTGGTTGTACAAACTCCTTCTCTTGAATTGATAAAGGAATGCAGTGATCCTGCGGAAGCCCTGGAGGTTTTAAATTCCATTCCCGTAGACCTTGTGCTCCTGGATATTGAAATGCCCGAAATGACCGGTATCGAGCTCACCCGGAAAATGGGTAAGCAAAGACCACTGATCATATTCACTACTTCAAAAACTGATTATGCAGCCGAGGCTTTTGAGCTGAATGTGGTTGACTACCTGGTAAAACCTATTGGTCTGCAAAGATTTAAACAGGCCATTGACAAAGCAAATGAAGTTCTTGAAAGCAATAAGGAAGAAGTGAAAGTGGAAGATCAGGCGTTTGTTTTCGTTAAAGACAATGGGATTCTGAAAAGGATCAGCATCGACGACATTTTATTCCTTGAGGCCATGGGTGATTATGTAAAAGTGCATACCTCGCAGAAATTTCACGTAGTTCATGCAACTTTAAAGTCCATCGAAGAGAAACTTCCTTCTACTAAATTTATCCGCGTTCACCGGAGTTACATCGTGGCAATCAATAAGATCGATTACATCCAGGAGGGTACGATCAGTATCGGAAAAACCAGTATTCCGGTGGCAGATACCCATAAATCCAATTTAAACAAGCGTTTAAACCTGCTTTAGTTTCACCGGATATAAATTCATTTTCATCGAAGCGGATTGTTGTTTAGCCTAAAGTAGCTTTTAACAATCAATTGTCTGTATATTTTTGTGTCAAGTCACTACCAGAAAAGTCTTGACCCTAAAAGAGCAATACATCGCCGGTCGCAACCAAACTAATTTTTTTACCTGTATTGCCAACAAACTAACTAGGAGGCTGCCTCCGCAGCCTCTTTTATTTTTTTTATGAAGAAGTTTTTGATATTCTTATTGTTCATTTGCCTTCTGATTCTGGGGTCGCACTATTTCTTTACTGAAATGTTTACTTTAAAGAGGGCCGCTGTGCTGGCTCCATGTTTACTGCTCATCGTTTTTTCTATTTTTGGCATCTTTCGTTTCTCTAAAAGATACATTATCAACACAAAACATTCCTGATCGCACTTTCCCTTTTTGTATTTTCGGTAGCTTTAACAGATGCTGAAACCGGAATACAGATATTGGGTGTTGTGGCTATTTCTGCTGGGTGTTCTATTCATCGTTTTCCTGCAGGTTGTTTCCGGGTATAATATAAACCGGCTGATCCAGGGTAATAAAACGCTTTTAAAAGAATTGAGAATCCAGAATGAACTTCAAAAGCTGGAGGCAGACATTGTGATCATGGAAAGTGATATTCGTGGAGCCGTCATCACTTCGAATGTTTCCCTTCTTAATGATATTGAGTTTAAAATAAGTGATATTCAGGAAGGTTTAAATTTTCTTGATACCCAGTATATTTCCCAGGTTCCGCACCATGTGGTCAACCAGTTGAAAAGACAGGTGCAGGCCAAGATCCTGTTTAGCAACGATATTTTAAATGCTTTTAATTCAAAAGGCAAATCTGAAGCGGAAGCAATCATCAATTCAAACCGAGGTCAGCTCCTGCGTGATAGTATTATTTCCGGTGTGAACCATCTTGACAGCCTGCGCCGTTCCAAACTTTCGATGATCTCAGATGCTACTGAAGCCACAGGCAGAAGCGCCCGTATCTGGGGGGTAATTGTTACCACCATTGCCTTGCTGGCAGTTGTATTGGCTTTCTGGTATATGATGAACCAGGGAAAACAACAACAGAAGATCATTAAACTCTTAAATGAATCGGATAAAAGGAACAGGGAGGTGGCCGATATGAAGGAGCAGTTCCTTGCCAATATGAGTCATGAGATCCGTACACCCATGAATTCGATTCTTGGATTTACCAATCTCCTGCGCCGCACCCTGTTGAATGACCAGCAAAGAGATTTCGTACAGAACATTCATTCCTCCGGGGAAAATCTGCTGGCACTTGTTAACGACATCCTGGACCTTTCAAAGATCGAAGCTGGAATGATGCAGCTGGATGAAATAAGATTTAGCCTGCATAGCATCATCAGTTCTGTAGGTGCCATGTTTATGGAAAAAATGACGGAAAAGGAAATTGCCTTTGAAGTCAACATTGATAACGATGTGCCGGATATTTTCCAGGGCGATGCCGTAAGGCTTACGCAGATACTGGTTAATCTTGTAAGCAATGCAGTAAAATTTACAGAGCAGGGAAAGATTACGCTGCACATTCAATTATTAAAAACGCTTGGCGATCAAGTGCGCATCTGCATTTCTGTTCGCGACACTGGTATAGGCATTGCGCCGGAAAAACAGGCTGCCATTTTTGAACGTTTTCAACAGGCAGAAACAGAAACCACCAGGAGGTTTGGCGGAACCGGTCTTGGACTGGCCATTGTTAAACAGCTGGTGGATCTTCAGAAAGGCAAAATATCCCTTGAAAGCCATCCCGAAAAAGGGACGGAATTTAGGGTGGAGCTGGATTATAAACTTCCTGATATGGATAAATTATTCCAGGAAGCAATGGCGGCAGAAAGTGAGCCGGTTTCCTTACAAAAGATCAAAGCTTTAATTGCTGAAGATAATTTAATGAACCAGCACCTGATTGCCCACCTGATGAAAAGCTGGTCGATCGATTTTAAAATCGTTCATAACGGTGCAGAAGCAATTGAAGAATTAAAAAAGGATCATTATTCAATCATCCTGATGGATATCCAGATGCCTGAAATGGATGGCTATACAGCAACGGGCATCATACGCCATGAATTAAAAAATGAAATTCCGATTATCGCCATGACAGCGCATGCTATGATGGGGGAAAAGGAAAAATGTATGAACCTGGGTATGAACGATTATGTATCAAAACCGATTAAAGAAACAGTGTTGTATAACATTATTGCAAGGCATGCGCAACAATCTGCGGAATGGCACCAGCCTTCGTATCAGCACATCAACCTGGAATACCTTCATGAATTATCAGGCAATGATGCAGGCTTCGAATCACAGCTCCTCCAGCAATTCATTCAACAGGTGCCGCTGGAACTGGAGCAATTAAAAAATGCGATTGTTGAAAAGGATTATAACGCGGCAAAGAACGTAGCCCATAGTATGAAATCAACCATAGGTTATGTGGGAATGTCGGAAGACCTGCATCCTGCCCTCGATCGGATAGAACAAAACACAAAGCAGGAGGAAAACAGCCACTTATGGGAAGAGTACTGCTATATTGAATCCAAATGCCATTCGGCAATCGAAGAAGTCAAAGATTTTTTTGAGAAAAGTTAATATAATCGAAAGCTAAAATTTATCGATGGTTTGAAGCATTTCATCGAATGGGGATGCATTGAAAACAATGACCACTTAACTTTAATCTATCTACTTAAATAACTGATCACAACTTTTTAATAATATTCGAACAAGGTTTCGTATGGTTAAGGGTGAAGCCCTGCTTTTCTAAGCGGGGCACTTTTTTTCCTAAAAATCTTGCAAGCTTTCTGATTTAGGAAGCATTGTCCTAATCAATAGCGTCCTGTTTCAACAGGAGGCTATTACATTCCGCTGTTTAGTTTAATTGAACTTTTCCTGATTTTTACACTTCATCTTCCTGTAAAAGATCAGGTCTTCTTTGTTTGGTTCTTTCCGTTGCTTTTTCATAGCGCCATTCTTCAATTTTTTTAGGATCACCACCCAATAAAATTTCCGGAACTTTCCATCCCCTGAAATCCGATGGCCTGGTATAAACCGGTGGCGCCAGCAGGTTATCCTGGAAAGAATCGGTGAGTGCAGAAGTTTCATCATTTAAAACCCCGGGTAATAATCTGCCGAGAGCATCCACCAAAACTGCAGCTGCAAGTTCGCCTCCGCTTAAAACGTAATCGCCAATTGAAATTTCCATGGTTACATAATGTTCCCTGATCCTTTCATCAATGCCTTTATAATGGCCACAGATCATTAGTAAATTCTTCTTTAAAGAAAGGCTGTTGGCTATTTTCTGATTCAGTGTTTTTCCATCCGGGGTTAAAAATATTATAGCGTCATAGGTCACTTCTTTCTGCAGATCATCAATTGCTTTTGCCAGCGGTTCGCACATCATAACCATGCCTGCTCCGCCTCCATATTGGTAATCATCAACCTGGCCGTACTCATTCACCGCCCATTTCCTCAGGCTGTGAATATGAACCTGCAATAACCCTTTATCTTTTGCGCGCTTCATTATGGAATGGGATAAAGGACTTTCCAGTAGTTCAGGTAGTACAGTAATGATGTCGATCTGCATGCTGCAAAGATAGGTGCAAAAAAAAGTGTCCCCCTTCACCCTGGTACATCAGTTCAATCATCTGGCTGTTCTCATCTTTATATTCTTTTAAATTGTTTTTCAACATTTCAACAAGAGGTTTCAATGATTTAGCCATATCAGCAGTTGATTTTGAAATATTGAGCTCTGTTCCTTTTATTGATTTTTCAGTTTCTTCAATACGTGCTTTCCTGATGGATTCTTTAGTTACTTCTTTATAATCGGGCTGGGTTGGTTGGGCCATTATTCTAGATCCTCATATTGCTTTATAAAGCTTTGACTGTTTAATTGTGTTTTTGAATACTGAAGCAGATCAAGTGTAATTGCTTTGCGATCGCCTGTTACAATGCTTTTCAGGTTTTTTGCACCAAAATAATGCAGGTAACCATTCTTAAAGCTTTCTTCAATGTTCTTTGTGCCTTTTTCCCTGGTGATGCCCAGGTGTTGCCAGATATCATTGAATGGGCTTGACTGGAAAGAAATCAGGACAACTGAGAGCAGCGCTACGGCAAAAATAACAAGTGCAGTTTTTAATAAATGGTGAAGTAGGTTCATAAAAATTTATTGAGTTGTAAAATTGCATATCTGCCTCATGCGATTTTTCCCTTGTTGTTTGATTTGCAGATTTTGGTGCATGAATTGATTCAACATACTAATTTGGATCAGTATGTCCTGAATATTGTTTTATGATTTCCCTGCTACCTCATTTCATTTCAGAGTTGTAGCGTTCCTGAATCCCAGGGCAGGGTTTAGTCATCATAAAAATCTTTAGAAAACATGTACTTGCAGATCTTGCAAAAGACGGTCTGTTAACCTGGGATGAAAAAGGTTCACAGATCACAGAACAGGGACATTATTTCATCCGAAACATCTGCAGCGCATTTGACCTTTATCTTCAAAGAGGAGAAAAGAACGCTGACAGGCAAATGTTCAGCAAGGCTATTTAGATTCCTCATCACCAAAAAAATCTTCCATTTCCCTTCTTTGTTTTTTTGAAGGTCGGCCCACCTTACTGGGCCTTTTGCCTGTATAAAAAGATTCTGCCTGGAACTTTACCTGGTCCAGTTCTTCCTGAGGCGTAAGATCAACATAATGTTTAATTGCTTCGGGGTAAGCAACCCTGTTCGTAAGTAATCCTGTTACCCTGATGATCCACCGCCTTGCCTCTGTTTTGATCTCGTATTCCTCTCCAATGGAAACAGCTTTGCTTGGTTTAACCCCTGCACCATTCCACTTCACTTTTCCTGAATCACAGGCCGCAGTGGCAAGTGTCCTTGTTTTGAACAACCTGATAGACCATAAATATTTATCAATCCTTAATTTTTCCGGCATAAACGAAAATTATGCAAAACGAAAATGATGAAGTACAATTGTTTTTCGATGATTAATTTGCACCGCATATAAATCAAATTCCAATCCTAAATATATTGGGTGCTGCTGGTACAAAATTTTCATATTGTTGCTTAATGCCTTTTTTATGATCAGGATCATTCTTGCCTTAATTTCCTTTCTTTTCGTGGGCGTAACCGTGCTGCCCTGGGTCAGGAGCGACTACTGGACCTTCCGTTCTATGGAATACCCCCGTTTGCAAAAATTAACGGTTGGCATTGCTTTACTGATAGCACTGGTGGTTTTTAGGGGAGCACTGGCCGAACTTTTCCTGTGGCTTTTAATTCCTTCAGTTGTTTCCATCATTTACCTGTTAGTCAAGATCTTTCCATATACCCAGATCGCTCCTAAAGAAATGAAGCGAACTGTCAGCACCGATACAAATAACGAAATAAAGATCCTTACCGCAAACGTGCTACAGGATAATCATCAGTATCAGAAATTCATTAACCAGTTGCGTAAAATGGATCCGGATCTTTTGTTATTGGTAGAAACCGACAGTAAATGGGCCAGTGCCATGGAGGTCCTGGATCAGCATTATCCTTACAGGCTTAAACATCCAATGGACAACACTTATGGGCTATTGTTCTTCAGCAGGTTTGAATTGAGAAACCATAAAATTTTATTTCGTGTAGAAAATGATGTTCCTTCCGTTGAAGCGGAATTGAAATTGCCTTCTGGTGTGTGGGTGAAAATTTATGGGCTGCATCCTAAACCTCCTGTACCCGGTGAATCATTATACTCTACAGCAAAAGATAAAGAACTGATGAAAGTGGCTTCACTGGTAGAATATGAAAAATTGCCCTGTATTGTGATGGGTGATCTGAATGATGTGGCCTGGAGTCATGTTACCAAGCTTTTCCGAAAAGTGAGTGGCCTGCTGGATCCCAGGAGAGGCCGCGGATTTTATAGTACGTTTTCCGCGTTGCACTGGTGGTTCAGGGTTCCCCTCGATTACATATTCTGTTCCCTGCACTTTGGGCTTATTAAAATGAAACGCCTTCCGCCAAATGGATCAGATCATTTCGCCATGTTCATTCATTTAAAATACGCGCCTGGTCTCAATGATAAAGCAGATGAACCGGAAGCCGATGAAAAGGAAAGGAGCGAAGCGCGGGAAAAAGCAAACGAACCAGTTTAAATAAAACATCAAAAAAATAAGCCAGGACAATCGCCCTGGCTTTTTTATTATCCTTCCGCAAAGTACTTGTGGAAGTATGGAATGGTTTCAATGCCTTTATAATAATTTTCAAGATTGAATTTTTCATTAGGGGAATGCAGGTTGTCACTGTCTAATCCAAAACCCATAAAAACGATCTTGACACCCAGCTCTTTTTCAAGAATGGTACAGATAGGGATACTTCCTCCACCACGCACGGGAATCGGATCCTTACCGAAAGTGGTTTTGATCGCTTTTGCTGCTGCCTGGTAGCCTTTATAATCAATTGGTGTTACATAAGGTTCTCCTCCATGATGTAATTCCGCTTTTACGGTTACACCTTCCGGTGCATTTTTTTCAAAATAATCGATCAGCAGTTTTGTGATCTTTTCTGATGACTGGTTGGGTACAAGTCGCGCCGAGATCTTTGCAAATGCTTTTGATGGCAAAACGGTTTTGGCACCCTCTCCTGTATAACCACCCCAGATGCCATTTAATTCAAGTGTAGGCCTTATCCCGGTTCTTTCATTAACGGTAAAACCTTTCTCACCCCAAACTTTTTTAACACCCAGTTCCTGCTTGTATTCATCTTCATCAAAAGGCGCCCTCGCAAGTAAATTGCGCTCTGCTTCTGTTGCTACTGCAACATCATCATAAAATCCGGGTATGGTAATATGATTGTTTTCATCATGACAGGAAGCGATCAGTTTACTTAACATGGTGATAGGATTGGCTACTGCCCCTCCATAAGTGCCGCTATGCAGATCACGGTTGGGTCCCGTAACTTCCACCTCTATGTATGATAGTCCGCGCATGCCTACATCCAGGGTAGGTGTATCCATACTTAACAGCGCACTGTCACTAATCAGGATCACATCTGCTTTTAAAAGTGCTTTATTTTCCGCAACAAATTTTGCAAGGTTAGGCGAACCCACTTCTTCTTCTCCTTCAATTAAAAATTTAATATTGGTTGACATGCTGTTGGTCTTGTTCATGATCTCCATGGCTTTGACATGCATGTAAAACTGGCCTTTATCATCTGCACTTCCGCGCGCATATACTTTACCATCCTTGATCACCGGATCAAATGGTCCGCTATTCCATAGTTCAAGCGGTTCAGGTGGTTGCACGTCATAATGCCCGTAAACAAGCACCGTTGGTTTGGAAGGGTCTATGATCTTTTCTCCATAAACTACCGGGTGTCCCGCAGTTTCCATCACTTCTGCTTTGCCTGCGCCTGAATCCAGTAAACGTTGCTTCACAAGGTCAGCGCATTTGCGCATATCTTCTTTTCTTTCTGTTTTTGCCGAAATAGAGGGAATGCGTAATAATTCAAGCATTTCATCTAAAAATCTTTGCTGGTGCTGGTCCTGGTAATCTTTCCAAGCTGTTTGCATACTCAAAATTTATTGTTGTTAATGGCCGTTATGTCCGCTGCAACGGGCGATAAAATTAAGGATTAGAAAAAGATTTTGAACTTTTAGTCAGGTCGTTTCTTTTTAATGGTGGTGGCTTTTGTAATGAGCCCGTACCCAAACTCATTTTTGATCTGGTCAATGGTCTTGTATAATGCTAATTGCTCCGCGGCATTATCAAACAAATTCATCTGCAGGGTCATGGGTACCAGGTGACTGAACCTTACCCCAAGCAATCGCACTTTTTGTCCGCTTTTATAAAGCTTTTTAAACAAGTCTTCCACTTTAGAAAGCAGGATATTATCAAGCCCTGTATAATCTATGGTTTCCTGTTTGGAAACGGTAGTAAAATCTTCGTACCGGATCTTGACCGTTACACATCCAGCCAGCCTTTCTTCTTTCCTTAATTCATAAGCTGTTTCTTCTGTCAGTTTTACAAGTTGCTGATGCAGGAACTGTTTGTCAGTGCTGTCCTCATTAAAAGTAGTTTCATGCGAAATGGATTTTTGTTCATTATAAGGTTCAATTACCGCATTCGAAATGCCATGCGATTTTTCAGCTAATTTTCTTCCCCACTTGCCAAATTTATTTTCAAGAAGTTGAATCGAACAAGTTGCAAGGTCTTTAATTTTATAAATGCCTATGGCCTGCAATTCAATTAAAGTCTGCTTTCCAACACCAGGAATTTTTTCCACCGTAAGCGGCCATAGGAAGGCAGTTTCCATGCCTGGTTCAATTTCAAGAAATCCATTGGGCTTGGCTTCATTTGTGGCCATCTTGCTCACCATTTTGTTGGTTGACAACCCAAACGATATCGGAAGACCGGTTTCCCTTGTAATTTGTTTCCTTAATTCCCTGGTAAACTGCCTTACGCCGAAAAATTTTTCGAGGCCGGAAAGATCAATATAAAATTCATCAATGGAAGCTTTCTCATAAAGCGGGACTGCTGATGCAATGATCTCAGTAACCATTCTTGAATATTTGCTGTAATCCTGGTAACTGCCTTTTAAAAAAACTGCATCCGGACAAAGCTTTTTTGCAGTTAGGGAGGGCATGGCACTTTGTATTCCAAATTTGCGTGCTTCATAACTGCATGCTGCTACAATGCCTCTTTGACCGTCGCCTCCAACGATCAGTGGCAGGCCTTTCAGATGCGGATTTTTTAAAAGCTCAACAGAAACAAAAAAAGCATCCAGGTCAAAATGGGCAATATGTGAAATACACTGCGACAGGTTTCAAATTTAACCATTAGACCTTCTCAATGGATAATCACGAAAATATTTCTCTGCAAAATATTCCTGGAGCAGCAACAGCCTGGGTCATTGGAACTTGTATTAACGTTGGCGATGATGCGCAGGATGGTTAAATTTGCACAGGAACGTACATGGATGATGGTACGGGATTGAACAGATGAGCCTATTGATTGGGTTAGGAAGTAGAGAAGCCTTACGTCACCTAAAAAACTAAATTGATCAGGGCAAAGAATTTGCAATTAAACATTCGCATAGAACAATCAATATGAAAAAAATTAAGACCCAGGAATTGCTAGACCAACTTAAAGCTGATGTGCGCCAATTGATCAGCGCGGCTGAACATATAAGCGAAATGGATGCGGTAAAACTCTGTTACCAGCCGGAAAAAGGAAAATGGAGTGCTGTGCAGGCTGTTGAACACCTGAACATGTACAACCGCTATTATTTGCCTGCAATTGAACGTGAACTGGTACAAATTCCCAAAGAAATAAACGCCTGGTTTGTTCCCGGTTTTTTTGGAAATTATTTTACAAATATGATGATGCCGAAAAACGTGTACGAGATCAAAAACAAAATGAAGGCCATGAAAGGATATCGTCCCGACAGAAGTATAAGCGCTGAACAGGCTTTTACGGAATTCCTTCAGCACCAGCATAAAATATTGCACCTTCTGGAACTGTCGGAAAAAAGAAATCTGGAAACGATACGCATTCCTATTTCCATCAGCAAATTAATCAGGTTGAAACTTGGTGACACATTTCGTTTTTTGATCGCTCATGAACAGCGTCATATGATCCAGGCAAGAAATGCAATTAGGGCAACAGGAATTCCTACTGATAAATTTCCAGTAATCCTTGAGGCAAATCGACTATAACCTGTTGTTTTTTATGATCGATTTTAATAATGGTTTCTTCATGAAGCGGGATCAGGGCTTCTTTTTTCCTGATCTCGATCCTGCACAGTAACTGGTGCGGCTGTTCGATCACTTCCAGGATTTGTCCAAGTACCTGGTCTTCCTCAATTATAGCGTAACCTAAAAGGTTTATGGGTGCAGACTTAGCTGAAAACTTTTTCAGGTCCGTTTCCGGAAGCCATACCTCTTTCTGAACCAGCTTTTTTGCATCTTCCTTTACATTCAGTCCTTCTAATTTTATATAAAGTTCCTCCTCATTTTTGATTTTGGTACTCTCGAGGAACCATGGGATAAAACTTTCTTTCTTTTCTTCAATAAATAATGCCTTCAGTCCTTTTAATGAGGTTTTTTTCCCAAGGCTGTGTTTTAAAATGAGCTCGCCTTTTAATCCAAAGGTTGAAACCAGTTTTCCGATCTTGAAGTATGCTTCCATAAAATTTAGTTTTTTCAAATTGAAGTGATACCCCTAAAAACAAGATCCCGCCAAAGACGGGATCTTAATAAATTGAAGTACCGGTTAGGTTTAGCCTTCAGAACCTGTATCAGCAGCTGGTCTTCTTTCCCTGCGCTGGTATGGGGGATTTCTTCTGCCGCGTCTTTCACGTTGAGCTTCTTCCTGGCGTTTCCTGATGTGAGCTTCATGCTCGGTATGCCATTTTTGGAACTTTTCCATTGCTGTAGCTTCATCAAACAACCCAAGTGTTACACCACGCAATAAATGCTTGAGGAATAACACACCTTTGTACGATAAAATTTTTCTAACGGTATCAGTTGGCTGTGCTCCCTTCTGGAGCCAGTCCAATGCACGCTGACGATCGAGCTGCACTGTGGCAGGCGTAGTCAGGGGATTGTAAGTACCGAGTTTCTGAACAAATTTACCATCGCGGGGGCTGCGTGCATCTGCGACAACAATGAAGTAAAAGGGTCTTTTTTTAGACCCGTGTCTTTGTAAACGGATTTTAACTGGCATCTTAAATAGAAATTTAAATGCGGTGAAGAAATAAAATTAAGAGAGCAAATCTAAGCTTAAAGGTGTAAAAATCAAATAATAACCCATAAACTTTTTTGAAGAATATTACAGATGCTGAGCTGGTCGGTAAATAGAGCTTATGGACGTGCTACAAGATTCAACTGTATGTTTACTTTCTCCGAAATAAACTTGTCTCCCAGCGATTTGTCCGTTCCATAGTGCATGCTCCAATCCGCACGGTCGATATTAAAATTGGCAATGGCAGTAAGCTGGCCATCCAAAATTTCGACTTTTGCAGGGAAACTGATGTTTTTGGTAGTTTCCTTCAGCGTGAAATTTCCGCTAACGGTATAGTTTGCCCCGGCAACCACTGATGTATCACTTCCCGCGGTCGTAAAAGGTCGCACATCCGTTATTCTAAATGTAGATGTACTGTGCTTTTCAGCATCCAGGAAATCAGCAGACAGAAGATGTCCTTTTAATTTTTCCTGGAACATGTCACCCTCCTCATCAACTCCCAGGCTTTTAATGTTGATCGTAAAATTGCCTCCGCGGAGCTCATTGTTCTCTACCAGGATATTTCCATTGGAAAGCTTCAGGCTCCCGGGATGGCTTTTCCCTACTCCATATCCAATAAACCGGACATGAGAATCAGAAGTGTCAATTATGAACTGGTTTCCGGAAACATTGGCCACCTCTTTTTTGTCGGAAACGGGCGCATCGTCGGCCTGGGCCGTATGATTGCAGGAGACAAACAAACTCGTGGCCGCTATTGCAGCAGCAAAAAGATAATTTTTTAATGAAAGCATTTTTATAGCGTTTAGATAGGCAAGCTAATTAATGTTTAAACATTAATTGTCATTAAACATTAAAAAAATGCTGGTTGCAGCATTTTTATGATTTTGTTGAAAAGCCTATTTCCTTCCCATTCCCGGCATCATCCTGCCCATAGGCATCTTGTTCATCGTTTTCATCATTTCCCTCATCTGTTCAAACTGCTTCATAAACGCATTTACCTCCGAGATTTCTTTTCCACTTCCTTTAGAAATGCGCTTTCTTCTGCTGCCATCAATCAGGTCGGGGTTTGATCTTTCCTGGGGCGTCATGGAATTAATTATGGCTTCAATGCCTTTGAACGCATCATCACTGATATCAATATCCTTTATAGATTTACCTACACCGGGAATCATTCCCAACAGGTCCTTGATGTTTCCCATCCGCTTGATCTGTTCAAGCTGTTGTTTAAAATCAGCAAAATCAAATTGGTTTTTCCTGATTTTTTTCTCCAATTGCTTTGCCTGCTCTTCATCAAATTCCGCCTGTGCTTTTTCTACCAGGCTGGTAATATCCCCCATCCCCAGGATACGCTGCGCCATCCTGTCCGGATAAAACACATCGAGCGTTTCCAGTTTCTCCCCACTGCTGATAAATTTAATCGGCTTGTTGACGGTATACTTTATAGATAGGGCAGCACCGCCTCTTGTATCACCATCGAGTTTGGTAAGAACAACACCCGAAAAATCCAGCCGGTCATTAAATGCTTTTGCCGTATTTACTGCATCCTGCCCCGTCATGCTATCCACAACAAACAGGATCTCCTGTGGCTGAACTGCTGATTTAATGTTACTCACTTCGGTCATCATGGCTTCATCAATGGCCAGTCGACCTGCAGTATCTATGATTACAACATTTTTATTGCGCGCCTTTGCTTCCTTAATAGCATTCAGTGCAATATCAACCGGGTTCTTATTTTCCGGTTCCAGGTGTACTTCCACACCGATCTGTTCACCCAGTACCCTTAACTGCTCCATGGCAGCAGGTCTGTAAACGTCTGCTGCCACCAGAAGTGGAGCGAGCTTTTTTTGTTTTTTTAAATAATACGCCAGCTTACCGCTAAAAGTGGTTTTTCCACTTCCCTGCAAACCTGCGATCAGAATAACGGCCGGCGCCCCTTTTGAATTAAATTCAGCTGCCTCATTTCCCATCAGCCTTACCAGTTCATCCTTTACAATTTTCACCATCAACTGGCTTGGGCTGATCGCAGTGAGTACTTTGTCTCCAAGTGCGGTCTCCCTTACTGTATCTGTAAATTCCTTGGCGATTTTATAATTCACATCCGCATCAACAAGGGCTCTCCGGATTTCTTTTACCGTAGCAGCAACATTCAGTTCGGTGATCCGGCCTTCACCTTTTAAATTTTTAAACGCGCCTTCCAACCGGTCCTGTAGTGATTCAAACATAATTTTATTTTTAAGGAAGTCAGGGCTTCCGGGTATCTTTTACAAGTTCAAACTAAAGCATTGATGAAACCTAATGAAGGTTTAATAAAAAAAATGAACATCCAAAGATGTTCATTTAAAAAGTTTGCGCAAAGATAACAAGGAATGGAATGGAAATTATGCGCCCAGGTAGCTGCGTAATAAATTAGATTTTTGCTGAGACCTGAGTTTGGTGATGGCCTTATCTTTTATCTGGCGTACCCTTTCCCGCGTCAGATTGAACCTTTCTCCAATATCTTCCAGGCTCAGAGGATGATCTACACCGATTCCGAAAAAATAACAGATCACTTCTTTCTGCCTTTCTGTAAGCGTTTGTAGTGAACGGTCAATCTCCGTTTTTAATGACTGGTGATGATCAAGTGCCGCATCGGTTTTTTCTGCATTCGTGTTGACAAGTACATCAAGTAAAGTACTTTCCTCTCCTTCCGACAAAGGAGTATCCACACTTACATGTCTTACATTGATACCTAAAGTGGCGGTAACTTCCTCCAGGTCCATGTTCAGCAGTTCTGCAAGTTCTTCGGCAGAAGGTTCTCTTTCAAACTCCTGCTCAAGCTGCGAAAATGCTTTCTGGATCCTGTTGGTCAAACCCACCTTGTTTAAAGGCAAACGAACGATTCTTGCCTGTTCCGCAAGTGCCTGTAAAATCGACTGCCTGATCCACCACACAGCATAAGAAATGAATTTAAAACCCTTGGTCTCATCAAATCTTTGTGCTGCTTTGATCAAACCCAGGTTGCCTTCATTAATCAGATCTGGTAAGGAAAGGCCCTGATTCTGGTACTGCTTTGCAACAGAAACTACAAATCGAAGATTGGCTTTTGTAAGTCGGTCGAGTGCTTTTTGGTCGCCTTGTTTGATTAAACGGGCTAACCTGACTTCTTCTTCCGGGGTAATTAACTCTACTTTCCCTATTTCCTGTAGGTACTTTTCGAGACTTTGAGATTCACGATTGGTAATAGATTTCGTGATCTTCAATTGACGCATGCTCATAGGATTGGTTTTTAATAGATGGTTATTTTAAAGACAATGGTTTAAAATTAGTTTTGGTAAATCCCAAAATATCCATCACAGTTCTGGTTTCTCACCGTCAGCTTCAGCTGAACGATAAATCCAAATTAACAAAAAGGACTATATGAAAAAATTTTTTTTTCAAAAATTTATGATTTTTCATAAAAAATACATGGTTCCCGCTTTAAAATGGGTGTAAAAAAACTTTGAAAGAATGAATATTTTTCTATTATTGCAGCAATTGATACTGATTAACGGTTTAAGATGAGCAAAAAACAACTTTATACGCTTGAATATCCTGTGAGGTGTTCTCCATCCATTCTTTATGAATTTCTTTCTACTTCCTCAGGGCTTCAGGAATGGTTTGCTGATAAAGTGGATGATCAGGATGGAACCTTTTATTTTTCATGGAATGGATCGCAGGATACTGCCGAAGTTTTAGATAGTGAAGAAGATAAATATATCAGGTTTCATTGGTCACACGCCCCAAAAGAAGAATATTTTGAGTTCAGTATCGAAAAATCAGAAGTCACCAACCAAACCATCCTTCTTATAAAAGATTTTGCTGAGAAAAAAGAAATAAAGGACCAGAGCATGCTTTGGGACCACCAGGTAAAGGAACTTTTCCACCGTTTAGGTAATTAATTGATTCAACCGCTTCCAACGCTCAAATAATTGAATTGCTGCAGTTTCCCAGTCATGCAAGGGAAATTTAGCAGCAATTTTTATAAATGGTTTTTCCTCCACTATTGTTTTAAAAATCGGGGTATCGGTGTCTTTGATCATCCTGTAATGCATTGCATCAAAATGGTGCACCCACTGGTCTTCACCTGTACTTACGTAATAGTTTTCCAGGGATATTTCAGGATAAGCATGTATGATGTTGCGCTGATGTGCATCTTTAAAACGGCCGCTGACATGCAGCGTGCTGCTGAAGAAATTGCCCCACCAAAACATGGTCCTTATAAAACAGATCGCACCTTCATCTGCTATTCTCGGGTAGTCAAGAATTACATAAGGAAGGCCTTCATAATTTTCGCCTTTCGATATTTTCGGTGCCACTGAAAAATTTATATGCGATGAAAATTCGGAAACTTCGAGCATTTGTTCCTGAAGGCTTTCCAGCAATTGAATGGCTTTTAACATAATCCTATTTTTTGTTAAGATCAATTCAGCATTGCAAACCATTTCCAACTCAGATGGCGAAAGCCTTATTTTTGTTTCTTCCATTCTTAAAGTTATCATTAAAGGGCTGCGTCCGTGTTCAAAAAATTAGACAAACTTGTGATCAGGTCTTTCATAGGCCCTTTTATTGCCACCTTTTTTGTTACGGTGCTGGTGCTGGTTATGCAATTTTTTTGGCTTTACATTGATGATTTTGTGGGGAAAGGTTTAAGTGTTGGTGTGATCATGGAATTTATATGGTACCAGAGTGCGGTACTGGTACCGCTTGCCCTTCCACTTGCAGTGCTGCTTTCTTCATTGATGACATTTGGAAACCTGGGTGAAACTTATGAACTCATAGCCATCAAATCAGCTGGCATTTCACTACTGCGCTTCATGCGACCCTTATTTTTTGTAACTCTTGTTATATGCGGAATTGCTTTTCTTTTTTCAAACAACATCATTCCTGTTGCCAACCTTAAATCGCGAACCCTCCTTGCAGATATTGTGTATGCAAAACCATCTTTTGATTTGAAAGAAGGCGTGTTTTATGATAAACTGAATGGTTTTGCCATCAAAATTGGAAAAAAAGAGGAAAACGACAGCGTGATCAAAGACATCATCATTTACGAAACCAATAACAGTTACCAGGATAATTTCATTGTAGCAAGAGATGGGATCATGCGGATATCTGAAAACAAAAGATTCATGGAATTTGTTTTGAGAGATGGATGGAGGTATGAAGAGCGGGGAAATGCAGCTTCACAGTCAACAGATTTTATCAGGCTGGGTTTTAAAGAGTATAAAAGACAGTTCGATCTCAGTTCTTTCGGGTTACAGCAAAGAACCGCAGATAGTGTAAATAAAAACAATGCTAGAATGCTCAGTATGCGCCAACTGAACATTGCCATTGATTCCATGCAACGAGCTGCATTATTGGTGAACGGACAAACGGCATCTGAAATGATGAGTAGCCTTCATTTTACAAAATACCTCGATAGTGCCTGGACTTCTTCCGGATCAAATGCAGCTATAAAAAATTTCGATGCAGCCATTCCCGATTCATTGCAACATACCATCAATCAGGTTGTGAACAATAAATTAATGTCCTTAAAGATCAGCAACGATATTGCTGTTTCCCAATACAGGGAAAGACTTCGGGATCTGAGACTGCACCAGATTGAATGGCACAGGAAGATCGCCTTATCGGTCGCCTGTCTTGTACTTTTTCTTATAGGAGCACCTCTTGGTTCCATAATTAGAAAAGGTGGTTTGGGTAGTCCCCTCGTATTTGCAATTCTGTTCTTTATGTTATTTTACTTTACGGGTACTACAGGAGAGAAGTTTTCTAAGGAAGGCACTCTTCAGCCTATTGTGGGTATGTGGATGTCAACAATTTTCCTGGTGCCCGTTGGTGTCTTTCTAACGTACAAAGCTATGCGTGATTCGCAACTCTTCAATAGGGATGCTTATATAAAACTAATAAGGAAATTTAAAGCTGTGCCTGGTCGTAAGCCCGGAGGTTAATCCTAACTTTCAAAAAATTTTTTCTATGGCGCCAACATCAAGAAGAAACTTTATTGGTATAACAGGAAAGGCAGGATTTGCACTGTGTTTCGGATCCTCCTTGCTTAAAGCATGTACAGCAACGTCTCGTATCAGGTCTTCAAAATTTACAACAGGTTTTGAACAGAAACCTTTGCCTTACGCTTACAATGCATTGACTGAAGCCATCGATGCACAAACGATGGAGATCCATTATTCCAAACATGCTGCATCCTATGCATCCAATTTACGTGATGCCGCTGGTGCAGAAGGAGTGGATATGTCAAAACCACTTGAAGATGTTCTGGAAAAGGTCTCTAAATATTCTTCAAAGATGCGCAACAACGCAGGTGGACATTATAATCATGAATTGTTCTGGAATGCCATGTCGCCCTCCGGGAACAATCTATCCGGAACATTGGCTACAGCAATAACAGCAAGCTTTGGATCTTTTGATGCTTTTAAGAACCAGTTTGAAGAAGCTGCGAAAACAAGATTTGGAAGCGGGTGGGCCTGGCTGATCGTCAACAGGGATAAAAGACTGCAAATTACTTCAACACCTAACCAGGACAATCCTTTAATGGATGTGGCTGAATTAAAAGGTTACCCATTACTTGGGCTGGATGTTTGGGAACATGCATATTATTTACGCTACCAGAACCGCAGGCCGGAATACATCACCAACTGGTGGAAAGTGGTGAACTGGAATGCCGTAAGGGATCGGTATGATTCAATAGCATAAATTGCAGAAAAATCATAATTGATCGGTCAGCAGAAAGAAATTGACAATTTGAAATTGCAGCGATGGATTGCTGTTGCTTCCTCAGTGTTGTTGATCGCAAAATTCATTGCTTACTTCTTAACCAATTCGGTTGCTGTATTAACCGATGCACTTGAAAGTATTGTAAATGTAGTGGCGGGTTTTATCGGTCTTTATAGTTTATATGTTGCAGCAAAACCTCGCGATAAAGACCATCCCTACGGCCATGGAAAAGCAGAATTTATTTCAGCAGCAGTTGAAGGTACCCTTGTACTTTCTGCAGGTTTGCTGATCATCTATTCTGCCATTGCTAACCTGCTCTTTCCTCAGCCAATACAAAAAATACAAACCGGTATCTATTTAATTGCTGCTTCAGCAGTAGTTAACTGGATGCTAGGTTATATTTCCCTGAGGCAGGGCAAAAAAAATAATTCACTGGCCCTGATCGCCAGCGGCAAACACCTTCAAACAGATACCTATTCCACCATCGCCATCATTATTGGTTTGCTGATCATCTCTTTTACCGGTTGGTTATGGATCGACAGCCTGGTTGCCCTCATTTTTGGAGTGTACATCATCTTTACCGGTTATAAAATCATCAGGGCATCTCTTGCCGGAATCATGGACGAAGCAGATATGATCCTGCTGAATAAAATGGTAAACCTTATTGATAAAAACAGGCGTGAAAACTGGGTGGACCTCCACAACCTACGGGTAATCAAGTACGGCAATGTATTGCATGTTGATTGTCATCTTACAGTACCTTGGTATTTTAATGTAAACCAGGCGCACAGTGAAGTGGATGAACTGGCTAAACTGATCAGGGCCGAGTATGGTGAAACGCTTGAACTCTTTGTACACGGCGATGGTTGCATGTACTTTCAGTGCCATATCTGCAGTAAACAGGATTGCCCTGTACGCCAGCATGAATTGAAACAACGCGTTCCATGGACGGTAGATAATATTTTACAAAACGAAAAACATAGTTTAAAGAATACAAAATGAAAACAACAACTACATGGAAGTCCGGCCAGGCTTATGACAGCTTTCAATCTGGTGCAAAGATTGAGATAGATTCAAAGAATGGGTTTGGCCCTAAAGCCTTATTGTTATCCGGACTTGCAGGGTGCAGTGGTATTGATGTTGTGGAGATACTTGAAAAAATGCGCGTGCCATTTTCCGGACTTTCTATAGATGCGGAAGCGGAACAAACTGAAGACCTGCCCAAAGTATTTAAAACCATTCACCTCACTTTTCATGTTAAGGTTGATAAAGATCAGGAAGATAAAGTGAGAAAAGCAATAGATTTGTCTCTCGAAAAATATTGCGGGGTTGCTGCTATGTTAAGAAAGAATTCATCTATTGAATACACCCTGAAGATTGAATGATATCATTAACATTAATAAACATTTTTATGAGATTAAGACTTGGCGACCAGGCCCCCAACTTCCAGGCGAAAACAACGGAAGGTCCAATTGACTTTTATGAATTTCTCGGCGACAGCTGGGGAATTTTATTTTCCCATCCAGCCGATTATACGCCTGTTTGTACAACTGAACTTGGTAAAACAGCGTTATTAAAACAAGCATTTGAAAAACGCAATGTAAAAGCGTTGGCACTTAGTGTTGATCCTCTTGATAAGCACTTTGGTTGGAAACAGGATATTAATGAAACCCAGAATTGTGAAGTTGATTTCCCGATTATTGCGGATGAAGACAGAACCATTGCAGGATTGTATGATATGATTCATCCAAATGCTTCAGCTACAGCTACGGTGCGATCACTCTTTGTTATCGGCCCTGATAAAACCATTAAACTTATGATCACCTACCCTGCATCAACCGGGAGAAATTTCAACGAGGTTTTAAGGGTCATTGATTCATTACAATTAACAGCAAAATTCAGTGTGGCCACACCTGCCAACTGGGAAAACGGCGAGGATGTAATTGTAGTTCCATCCATATCCACCGAAGACGCTGAAAAAAAATTTCCTAAAGGATTAAACATTGTAAAGCCTTATCTGAGGTACACACCCGTTCCTGAATGATTTTATTCAGGCATGGACCTTTGATCCGTGCCTGTCTTTATCCACTTACTTAATTGCTGTAAAATCGCTTTTAAATCTTTGGGAAGCGGTGCTTCAAATCTGTAAGGTTTATTTCCAGGACCCATGAAGCTCAATTCCGAAGCGTGTAATGCAAGCCGGTTCAATACAGGTCGCTCTTCCTCTTCCTCTTTGGATAATTTATACCTGCTTTTTATTTGAGAAATAAATACAGGTTTTCCCTCACCATAAGAGGCATCACAGGCGATAGGATGTCCAAGATGTTTCATATGCACCCTGATCTGGTGTGTTCTCCCGGTATGGATCTGGAAGCGCATCCATGAAAAAATTCTGAATGAATTTTCTACCTGGTAATCGGTAATGCTTTCTTTTCCTTTTCGGTGTACCGTCATTAATCCTTTTTTAAATGGATGTTCTGCAATGGGTTCATTTATGGTTCCCGCATCCACCGGAGGTACACCCAGCACAAGCCCATGGTAAAATTTTTGAGTTTCCCTTTTTTCAAAAAGGAGGGATAGATGCCTGTGCATCTTTTCATTTTTTGCAAACACAACGATGCCACTGGTATCACGGTCGAGGCGATGAACCGTATAGATCTCACCATACGTGCGTAAAAGAATTTCTTTTAGTGAATTGCCTTTTCCTTCGCGGTCCGGAATTGAAAGCAGGCCTGAAGGTTTATTTACAGCAATAAGATCTTCATCTGAATAAATGATCTGTTCTTCTATTTTCATTGCAGCATAATTGGGAAGAGGATTATTTTTTTCCTTTCTTGAAAAATTTAAGATCACGCACTTCTTTCTCGTTCAGGTAACGCCATTTTCCACGGTTCACATTCTTTTTTGTAAGACCGGCAAAGCTCACCCTGTCAAGACCTTTGACATCATATTTAAAATGTTCGAAAATTCTTCTTACGATCCGGTTCCTGCCACTGTGTAATTCAACACCGATTTGTTTTTTATCCTGCGCATCGGTATAGGCCAGTACATCCACTTTTGCAATCCCATCTTCCAGAGGAACGCCTTTTAAAATTTCATCAAAATCTTTTTTGGCTAATGGTCTGTCTAGCGTTACGGCATAAATTTTCCGGATCTCATTGCTCGGATGGGTAAGCATTTGCGAAAGATCGCCGTCATTTGTCATTAACAAAACACCGGAAGTGTTCCTGTCCAGCCTGCCAACCGGGTAAATCCTTTCTGTTGTGGCATGTTTAATAATATCAAGAACGGTTTTTCTTTGTTGCGGATCATCTGTAGTTGTAATATAGTCCTTGGGCTTGTTGATCAGAATGTATACGAGTTCTATAACTGGCGTAATCTTTTTTCCGGAAACAGTTACACTGTCATTTGGAGCAATTTTAAAACCTGGTTCCGAAATGATTTCATTATTCACACGCACTTTTCCTCCCTTCACCAGTTCCACGGCATCTCTCCTGGAGCAGAGCCCGCAATGGGCAATGTATTTGTTCAAAGGCATGGAAGACGTGTCTGCCTTTTTTAGGATGGAAGGTCTTCCTGTTGGCGTTTTACCATTTGTGCCCGAAGAAGGAGGACCCTGGGCGGCGCGTTTTTTAGCCTGGAATTTTTCTGTGAGTTCTTTTTTAAATTTCCTTTTCTCCTGCTTAAAATGTTCTTTTTTGGCTGCCCCTTTCTTCTCGGTGGACATGAATTTTTCAAATCCCGCTCGTTTTTTCATTTGACAAAATTAAAAAAGACTGTGGCAACACAGTCTTTTTCTTTATGGAAGATAATGGCTTGCCTTATTTAGTGTTCCTGTTTTGCTTTTGAGCACCCTTTTTTTTCCTGCTTTCCATTTTTTGGATCTGCTCCTGTGTAAGAATCGATTTCATCTGTTCTTTCTGAGCATTTTTCAGTGATTCCATCTCTGCTTTTTTCTGCTCCTGGCTTAATGCCTGGTTATTTCGAATGCCTTCATGTTTTGCTTTAAAATCTGAACGCAATTGCTGCATTTTTTGCTGTTGATCCTGGGTAAGATTCAAGTCCTGATGAAAATTTCCCGCACGGGCCTTGCCCTGGCTTCCATTTTTTCTGAAATTTCCGGTGGCTTTTCTTTCTTCTATCATTTTCTGAGCCTGTAGCTTTTGTTCGGGTGTAAGTACTGCCTCAGCTTGGGACTTGTATTTTTTGTGGAGTTCAGCTCTTTGAGCTTTTTGCTGGTCTGCCGTTAAAGAACTGTTGCTTTTAAGCGCCTGCAATTCTGTTTTGTGTCTTTCACGGATGGCCTGTAATTGGGTTTTTTGTTCTGCCGACAGGTTTAATTTTTCATAAGATCCGCCGCGCATTTTGTTTTCCTTATTGCCTTTTTTATGTGCTTTTTCAGCAGTTTGTGCTTGTGCAGTTCCTATCGATAAGGCAAGGATCAGCGCACTTGTAATAATTTTTTTCATAGCTTTTTTTCGTTTTTTAAATTGATGGTATACAGACGGAACCTTACAACAGGAGTTTAATGCGGGGGCGTTTATTTAGGTTAATTACCGTTAAGAGGTAAATGATCTGGATTATTCATCAGCCAAACCTGATTTATTGGCCAGTTGGCCGCATGCAGCATCAATATCTTTCCCGCGGCTCCGTCTCAGCCTGGCGTTTACCTTGTTTTTTTCCAGGTAAGCCATAAATTTTTCAACTTTCTCCTCTGAGGGCTTTTCAAATCGTGCAAATTCTATCGGATTGTATTCAATGATATTTACAAGATCTGCAGGAACCTGCCTGTAAATTTTGATCAATTCATCGGCATCCTGTATGCTATCATTAAAATCTTTAAACAAAATGAATTCTAAAGTGATCTCGTTTTTGGTCATTTTATAAAAATGGTTCAAAGCATCCACCAGGGCACTCAAATTATTGGTTTCATTAATGGGCATGATCTCATTTCGTTTCTTATCATTACCAGCATGAAGGGAAAGGGCCAGTTTAAAACGCACTTTATCATCACCCAGTTGCCTGATCATTTTTGCTACTCCTGCTGTTGAAACTGTAATTCTCCTGGGGCTCATGGCCAATCCATCTTCAGCCGTTATCCTTTCAATAGCTTTCAAAACATTTTTATAATTCAATAATGGTTCGCCCATTCCCATAAAAACAATGTTGGACAGCTTTTTCCCATACGTCCGTTCACTTTGCTGGTTGATCAGCACCACCTCATCGTATATTTCATCAAAATCCAGGTTGCGTTTGCGTTCCATGTAACCCGTAGCACAAAACCTGCAACTCAGCGAACAACCAATCTGGGAGGAAACACAGGCGGTATTCCGGTTTTCTGTAGGGATCAATACACCTTCACATAAATGACCTTCATGGGTTTTAAATCGGGATTTGATCGTCCCGTCAGAACTGTATTGCGTTGCATCCAGCGCAATTACCGGAAGAAAGAAATGTTCACCAAGCAATTGCCTGGTTTCTTTGCTTAGGTTCGTCATATCTGCAAATGACTGGGCATGTTTTTGCCAAAGCCATTCCCATACCTGCCTGGCCCTGAATTTTTTTTCTCCGAGCGTTTCAAAAAACTGTTCAAGTTCTGTAAGCGATAACTGCCTGATATTCCTGTTTTTCTGAATTATATTGGCTGATTGCACACCCATGCAGCAAAGATAACCCAACCGGAAGGAGGAATTGTGCTGAAACAGTATCTTGCAAGCCTTTTAACAAGGAGCCAATCCGGAACAGTTTATTATAAGTATGAGAGATGTTTTTGTTATTGATGCCATTCGCACCCCCATTGGAAAATATGGTGGCACTTTAAGCAGGGTGCGCCCCGATGATCTACTCGCACACGTATTGAAAGAACTGCTGAAAAGAAATCCTGCTATAGATCCAGTCGACATTGAGGATGTTATTGCAGGTGATGCTAACCAGGCAGGTGAAGATAACCGTAATGTTGCGCGTATGGCATCCCTGCTGGCAGGTTTTCCGGTAACCATTCCGGGAAATACGGTGAACAGGCTTTGTGCTTCCGGCTTGCAGGCTATTATGGATGGATCAAGGCAGATCATGTGTGAAGATGCAGAGCTGATCATTGCCTGCGGAGTTGAAAGTATGAGCCGTGCTCCATTTGTCATGTCCAAAGCAACCGATCCGTTTCAAAGAACTACAGAAATTGTAGATACCACCCTGGGATGGAGATTTATCAATGATAAATTAAGATCCCTGCATTACCCTTACAGTATGGGGGAAACAGCTGAAAACGTTGCGAAGCAATGGAATGTCAGCAGGGATCAGCAGGATGCTTTTGCCTTATCATCCCAACAAAAATATTTTTCTGCCCTCGAAGCCGGAAAGTGGAACGATGAAATAATCCCTGTTGAAGTGGAAGGTGCAAAAGGTGCTGTTTCCGTTGTTCATAAGGATGAACATCCCCGACAAACGACACTGGAAAAACTGGGATCTTTAAAACCTGCCTTTGTAAAAGACGGAACCGTAACGGCAGGAAATGCTGCAGGATTAAATGATGGAGCTGCTGCCATGTTACTGGCCAGCGGAGAAGCGGTAAAAAAATACAATCTGAAACCTCTGGCAAAAATCGTTTCCATGGCTGTTGCCGGAGTGGATCCTGCCATAATGGGGATCGGGCCTGTTCCTGCTACCCAAAAGGCGTTAAGAAGGGCAAGCCTTTCGATTGCAAATATGGACCTGGTAGAGCTGAACGAGGCGTTTGCATCGCAGGTATTAGCCTGTATTCATGACCTTGGGCTCGACATAAACAGGGTGAACGTCAATGGAGGATCCATTGCACTGGGGCATCCATTAGGTTGTAGCGGCGTTAGGTTATCCACTACCCTGGTTCATGAATTGAAAAGAAGTAATTTAAAATATGGCCTGGCTACTATGTGTGTTGGGGTGGGGCAGGGCGCTGCAGTTATTTTCGAACGATGCTGACCCTAGTATAATTTTTGAATGAAATCATCGAATGAAAAAAATCCTCCTGTTCTGTATTTTAAGTTCTTTATTGGCATCCTGTTTTTTGATGAATCCTTACAGAACCGAACATTTTACATTTTCAAAAAATGGAACGGAGCATACGGTTCCATTTGTAGTCCCTAAAGGGTATAATAAAAAATGGACCTCGGTTGACGCAGCAGGAAATACGATACTGACTTATACCTATAGAAGCGGACCCGTTTTTTATCTGTCTTACATGGCTGATACCGCTTCCGAAATGCAGCCCATTGTTTTGCAGGAAAACCTTCCACTTCAAAGCTTAACTTCAGGCGCCATCATATACAAAGGTATGGATGAGAATATGCTGTATTTCCGGGAGATCAGGCAAAACAATTACAGAATGGGATACCGGTTTGTTAATGGAGATCAGGAATATAAATTTGATTCTGCAACCAATTATATGGTGGTCTGGCCAATAGAAAAACCTAAGCTTTAACAAGGAAATCTCCAAGTTCAGCAAAACCAATTTTATCCTGTTTGCCTGTTTTAATATTCTTAACGGTACAGATATTTTCCTCAAGTTCAGTTGAACCAATGATTACAACGTAAGGAATATTTTTTTTCTCTGCGTATTTAAATTGTTTATCAAACTTCGCCTGTTCATGAAAAAGTTCGCAGGCAATTCCCTTTTTTCTTAATTCTTTGGCAAGGCTAAATGATGCAAGGATTTCAGCTGCTCCTAAATTAAAGAACAACACTTTCGATCCCACTTCAACCGAATCAGGAAACAGTTGTAATTCTTCCATAACATCATAGATCCTGTCCACTCCAAAGGAGATGCCCGCCCCTGGAATTCCTTCAACACCAAATGTCCCGGTAAGGTCATCGTATCTTCCACCTCCCCCAATAGAACCTATTGTAACAGTGCTGGGCGCTTTTACTTCAAATATGACTCCGGTATAGTAATTCAGTCCTCTGGCAAGTGTAAGGTCCACAAGCAGCGTTGAGCGATCATTTGAGCTGCGCATTTTTTCGTTTACCTGGAGCAGGTATTCAATTTCCTCAATACCTTCACCTGCCTGGCTGGAGGATGGTAAGAGTGTCTTTAAGGCAATTAATTTTTCATTATTGCTTCCTGTTAACGATAAGTATTTTTCAATGGTGTCTATTTGATCGCTACTCAATCCTCTTTGTAACAACTCCTCCTTTACTTTATCAGGCCCAATTTTATCCAGTTTGTCAATAGCTATGGTAATGGGTGTAAGCTGGTGCTGTCCACCGCATTGTTCTGCCAGTGCAGATAGTATTTTGCGTGAATTGATCCTGATTTCACAACCCTGAATATTCAGTTTGAAAAATACTTCCTGGTAAATAGAAATGAATTCTGCTTCATTGATCAGGGACCTGCTTCCTGCTACATCTGCATCACACTGGTAGAACTCCCTGTAACGTCCTTTCTGTGGTCTGTCGGCACGCCATACCGGCTGTATCTGGTAACGTTTGAATGGCATGACCAACACGCCATGGTTCATTGCAATAAATCTTGCAAAGGGGATGGTAAGATCATATTTTAATGCCCGCTCTGTAAGTTCCTTTACATTTTTACCCGAAAGCAGTTTTTCAAATCCTTCACGAGCCGTAACTTCTTTTGCAGGGTGGTCCAAACCATTGTTGAGAACTTTGAAAATTAATTTATCTCCTTCCTCTCCGTATTTTCCCATTAAAGTTTCCAATTGCTCCATCGCCGGTGTTTCAAGAGGCTGAAATCCATATAACTCAAAAACCGACTGAATGCTTTGAAGAATATATTGTCTTTTTCTTACTATTTCAGGTCCAAAATCCCGGGTGCCCTGTGGTAGTGAAGGTTTTACAATGTTGGTTTTTGGTTTTTGTTTTTCTTCTTTTGCCATTGGGCGTAAAGGTAACTGAATGAAAATTTATTAATGCGCTTACTGATGCTTGTATTTGCTGATAATCTGGTTACAGGTTTTTTCAATCAGTTTAAAAACTTCATGATACCCGGGTTCGGGTCCATACCAGGGGTCAGGCACCGATTGATGCGTTCCCGGATGCAATTCATTTAAAAACAATTCCGCTTTCGCAGGATCAAATTTTTCCTTTGCAATGGCATGCATTTCTTCCAGTACATCATCTGCCATTGCATACAGCTTATCATAATTGTCAAAATCATTCCTGGTAAATCTTCTGGCTCTTTGATCACATATATCGATATGATTCAGCCTGGCTACCTTCTGCGATAAATGATGCGGAGCTTCACCAACATGGTATCCATTTGTTCCGGCACTATCTATCTGCCAGTTCAGTCCTTCCATTTTTGCTTTATGCTTCAGTATACCTTCAGCTAATGGACTTCTGCAAATATTCCCAAGACAAACCATCAATATTTTCATGAAATAGATTTGCCGCAAATTTAGTTATTGAAGGCATTTGCATTTTACAGGGGAAAACAATTCATTAATTAATTTAATTTCTATGGAATCATTCGGGTCGGGGCATCCAAATGAAAATTTAAACCATGACCAGCAATGAATTTCTTAAAGCGGACCTGCTAGACATTGTGTTTGATCATCGTAACAAATCTTATGGTGCATACGCATTGCGAAAATCTTACGAAAAGCGGTTAGGTATTTCCCTGTTTTTTGCCATAGCATTCATAGGGGCATTGATTTTTCTGATGATTCCTGAAAAAAACAATTTGAAGTCATTCCTGCCAGTAAAACCTGATGTTATTATACGTGAACTTATCGTTCCTGTTGCACGGCCTGTTCCGCAACCCCCACTTCAAAGACAAAATACTGTTCAGAAGGCATCGCAGGCAGATTATAACAGCATCAAATTGGTGAAGGCAGTTCATCCTTTTAAAGAAATGTTGACGATATCCGAAATGGAGCACCGGGCTATTGGTAATGTAAATTTTGATGGAACTCCGCTTACTGGTCTTCAGAATATTATTGATGATCTTCCTATAGGTATGGAAAGTGGTACAGGCCCAACCAGCCAGAATCCGGAACCAGGCAACGCATTCGTTACTGTTGAAATGCAACCGGAATTTCCTGGTGGGAAGGCTGCGTGGTTAAATTTTTTAAGCCGGCACCTGCAGGTGCCCGGTGATCTGAATGAAGGCCAAAAGATTTCTGTAATGGTACGTTTCCTTGTAGATGCCAATGGTGATGTAAACACCTTCAGCATTCTACAATCAGGAGGAAAGGCATTTGATGCGGAAGTCATACGGGTATTAAAGAAAATGCCGAAATGGAAACCTGCAATTCAAAATGGGCGACCAGTTGCGGTATCTTTTTCGCAACCAGTAACTTTTGTAGGAGTGGAAAAGTAAAAAGATTTAAATTGCTCATCCCAAAATCAGTTAATGATAAGAGATCAACAAAACCGACAAAGACCCGGAACCCATGGATTGAGGTCCATGATGGATATGGTTATGGGTACGTTGATCGTATTGATTGGGGTTTATTTTCTGGTTTATGAAAAAATGGAGATCAATGTATTCAGAAAAGAGCCATCTCCTGTTCTTGATGTGGTGGTAGGCCTGGTTTTTATATTGTATGGAGGCTGGAGAATTTACAGGGGATATAAAAAGATATATTAATGAAGGGAGCAGTGATCTGGATATATATTTTTTCTCTTTTGATGGCATCTCCTGGTTGTAGTAACGGAAATGACGAACCGACTGATAAATTCAATTCCGGTACCATTCATATAAGTTGTGATGAGTCATTCAAGCCTGTGATCGATGCACAAATCCAGGTGTATACCGCAGATTACCCGGATGCTAATATTATTGTTCATTACAAGCCCGAAGCGGAGTGTCTCCGGGACTTTTATACCGACAGCATCCGGCTGGTGATTGCTACCCGGGGATTTACCGACGGAGAACGTGTTAAAATCCTGGATTCAACCGGTATTGGACCGGATAAATTTACGGTTGCACGGGACGCCATTGCCGTTATTGTGCATCCCGGTGCAAAAGATTCTTTTTTTACCATCCAGGAAATCAGGGATCTGGTGACGGGAAAGCATAAAAAAAATCTAATTCCTGTGTTTGACGGTCTTAGCGCAACAAGTACGGTTCGATTTATGCTTGATTCGGTGCTGCAGGGTGAAAACTTGGGTCCAAATGTCGTGGCAGCTCAATCAAGCGAAGCTGTAATCGAATATGTTTCCAAAGTTCCAAATGCAGTAGGATTTATTGGAGTGAGCTGGGTGGCAAATAAAGAAGACACTACCCAAAGAACTTTTTTAAAAAAAATCAGGATCGCACACCTGGAAAGTACCGATAGTTCGGATGCTTATGTTCAACCGGTTCAATATCTTATCTATACAAATAGTTATCCATTGATCAGGGATCTGGTGTACGTAGTTAAGGAAAACCACCAGGGGCTTGGAAAAGGATTTGGGAATTTTTTAAAGAGCGAAAGAGGGCAGTTAATTTTCAGAAGAGCTTATCTTCAGCCTGTTATAAGGCCTTTCTATATTAGAAATGCTGAACTTGAAGAAGAATATTAACAACTAAAGAGTAAACGTTAGCAGGAAATTTATAATCTTAAAAAAAAGTATAAAAATGATGAAATCAGCTATTGTTTTATTTATTGCTGCTTTTCTGACTATTGGCGCAACAGCTCAGAATATTCAGGAAGGAGTAAATAATCTTTACGCCGAACGATACCAGAGTGCCCAGTCTGTTTTTGAAAAATTATTGGCTGCTAACCCTAACAATATTGATGCAGTTTATTGGCTGGGTCAAACCCATATCGCTCAGAATAATATTTTGGCTGCAAAAGGGATTTATGAAAAAGCCCTTTCTACAAATGGGAATGCACCGCTTTTACTGGTTGGAATTGGACATGTTGACCTTCTTGAAGGCAGAAAGCCCGAAGCGCGTCAGCGTTTTGAGTCTGCCCTTACAGCCAGCAAGGGACGTAAAGGCAATGACCCTACTATTTTAAATTCAGTGGGTCGCGCTAATGTGAATGCCTACACAGATAAAAGCAAACTTGGAGATCTTGACTATGGAATAGCAAAATTGAATGAAGCAGCACAGCTGGCTCCAAATAATCCAGAGATCTTCCTGAATCTCGGCAATGCCTACAGGAAAAAGCACAATGGTAGTGAAGCGGTACAGGCTTACAGGAAAGCTGTAAATTTTGCTCCAGCGCTTTACCGTACAGCCATGTTATATAAAACCCAGACCAATTACAGGCAGCCGGATGCATGGTCAGTTGTTTTGGATAACCTGAACAATGCAATCACAGCAGATCCAAGGTTTGCGCCAGCTTACGAAGAATTGTATTACTATAATCTTCTTGCAAAAAAAGATTTTGCTACAGCAGAAGGATTTGCTAATAAATACATTACAAGTTCAGATCAAAGCCCGGAAAATGATTACCTCCGCGCACAAACCCTTTTCGTACAGAATAAATTTACCGAAGCCATTAACATTGGTAAGGATATCATTACTCAAACGAATAATAACCCAAGGCCCAGAGTTTACCGACTGATGGTATACAGTTACCTCGGTTCAAAAGATACAACAACAGCCTGTCAGTTTTCAAATGAGTTTTTTGCGAAAGCAGACGAAGAAGAGATTCTAGGACAGGATTACCTTGCGCAGGCAAGTAGCTGTGGAAAAGGAAACCCTGAACTTTTAAGATCTGCTATTATTAAAGCAGTATCCATGGACAGCGTCCTTTCCCGCCAGGTAGGAATGCTGAATGATGCTGCCAAAGATGCTAAAGCAGCAGGACAACGTTTGCTTGAAGCAGAATTGAATGTGATTTCTTACCGTTTAAGAGATACTCAGGTCAATCATACAGAGTTGATCAATGATATTTCACTCCCCTACTTTTTTGGCGGTGATTATGAAAGAGCAGACAGCGCGGCCAAACAATATATAGCAGTTGCCCCAGACAGCATTTATGGGCATTACTGGAGTGCACTTGCGTTGGAAAGACTGGATCCTGAAATGGAAAAAGGACTTGCAATGCCTGCTTACCAGAAGGTGCTGGATATCTCCATGATCGACAAGGAAAGGCACAGAAGCCAGGGAGTAAGAGCAGCGCAGTTGCTGGCGATCTATAGTTTTAATATTAAAAATGATAAAACGGCAGCAATGGAGTTTACAAAAAAAGGATTGGAATTCGATCCTGAAAATGCGAACCTGCTGAATATTAAAAATACGCTTGAGGCGCAGTCAAAGTCAAACAGTACCGCTAAGCCAGCACCCAAAACACCAGTTAAGAAAGGATAATCTTTTCATTAAATATGTAAGCCTCCTGAGTGGAGGCTTTTTTTATGCCCGAATATTAACGGGAAGATTAATGGCTGTGGCTTATTTTTGCCTGCCATTTTAAACTTATGATTCATTTTTTACAAGGTGATCTTATTAGAAATGTTCAGGATGTAAACTCAGCAGGGAGTTATCTGCCTGTGATCATTCAACTGTTATTTGTAGCTGGAATGATCGGCAGTTTAATGATCCTTACCCATATGCTGGGACCAAAGCGGAAAACTGCAGATAAACTGGCCACTTTTGCCAGCGGTATAGCCAGCCATGGCGAAGCCAGGGAGCCAATGGCCATCAAGTATTTTTTAGTTGCCATTCTTTTTGTTCTTTTTGATGTGGAAGTCATCTTTTTTTATCCTTATGCGGTAAACTTTAAAGCATTAGGTTGGAGTGGTTTTTGGGCTGTTCTGATGTTTGTGGGGTTCTTTTTAAGCGGATTTATTTACGTGATCAAGAAAGGCGCCCTCCAATGGGAAGATTAAATAACTGAGGTCCCTGGATCTCACTAAATTTTAAATTATGGCGCGTCCGGTTTCATATAATATTAAACAAAAGCCACTCGAAAAGGATATCAGTCTGGTTGAAATGCCAGAAGGTTACCAGGGCGAAGGTTTTTTTGCTTCAAAACTCGGTGATGTAGTAGGATTGGCGAGAAGGAATTCTATATGGCCATTGCCATTTGCCACCTCTTGTTGCGGAATTGAATTTATGGCCACCATGGCTTCTCATTATGACCTGGCCAGGTTTGGATCTGAACGTGTGGGATTTTCGCCACGTCAGTGCGATCTTTTAATGGTTATGGGAACCATCGCCAAAAAGATGGCTCCAGTAGTAAAGCAGGTTTACCTCCAAATGGCTGAGCCAAGATGGGTAATGGCCGTTGGTGCCTGTGCCTGCAGCGGAGGCATTTTTGACAGCTACAGTGTATTGCAGGGCATTGACCAGGTAGTTCCGGTTGATGTTTATGTTCCAGGTTGTCCCCCCAGACCTGAAGCGATAATCGATGGATTTATGAAGGTGCAGGACCTGGTGGGTAATGAGGAATTAAGGAGAAGGAACAGCGAGCATTACAGATTATTATTGGAAAGTTATGGTATTCAATAAGCTGCCGAAAGATTGACTTAAGCAATAAACATGGGATTATCGAACGATTTGATTCAGCAAAAGCTGGAAGAGCGATTTAAGGACGTTGTTTTGCAAACAGAAACTTCCTACGATATGCTTTCGGTTGAAGTAGCTGCACCTGAAATCTTAAATGTGCTGCAGTTTCTTTTTGATGATCAGGAGCTGAAATTCAGGTTTCTTACCGATCTCACTGCAGTTCATTATCCTGCATTTAAGGACAGGGAACTGGCGGTGGTGTATCATCTTCATAATCTTGTAGATAATTGCCGCATCAGAATCAAGGTCTTTGTTCCTGTACAACAACCTGATGTTCCGAGTGCAGTCAATATTTTTTCTGCAGCTAACTGGCTTGAAAGGGAAACCTATGATTTCTTCGGAATTAATTTTACCGGCCATCCTAACCTTATCAGGATCCAGAATGTTGAAGAAATGGATTATTTCCCTTTGAGGAAAGAATTTCCTTTGGAGGATCAGACGAGGATAGACAAAGACGATGAAATGTTTGGAAGGGGGGGAAATTTTGATTTCGGCAACAGGCAGTCTGATGGTTCTCCAACGCAGATCCCTGAAAGCACTGGTGGAAACACACAATAAAATTTATCTATGCACTTATCTGCCGGGTATCAAGGCATTTGAGTTAAAATAAAAGCGGGTTTAGTAAATGTCAACAACAACAGATACTGCATTTCAGGAAGCCAATTTAGGATCGGGAACTACAACGACATTAAATCTTGGCCCAACACATCCTGCAACCCATGGCGTGTTTCAGAATATCCTCGAACTCGATGGCGAGCGTATTGTTTCAGCTGAACAAACTATTGGATACATACACAGGGCATTTGAAAAAATTGCAGAAAGACGACCGCTTTACCAGATCACCCCACTGACCGACAGGTTGAACTATTGTTCTGCTCCTATCAATAATATGGGGTGGCACCTTACCTGCGAAAAATTGCTGGGCATTCAAACGCCTAAACGCGTCGATTATCTCCGTGTGATCATTATGGAACTGGCCAGGATAGCCGATCACCTGATCTGCAACTCTATTGTTGGTGTGGATACAGGGGCCTATACGGGGTTCCTTTACGTAATGCAATACCGGGAATTGATTTACGAGATCTGGGAAGAAGTTTGTGGTTCCAGGCTTACAACGAGTATTGGAAGGATCGGTGGCTTTGAAAGAGATTTTAATGACATCGCCTTTACAAAACTGGAACGTTTCCTTAAAGAGTACCCGGCTGTACTAAAGGAATTCGAAAATCTTTTCAGTCGTAACCGCATATTTATGGAACGCACCATTGGTGCCGGTCCGATAACGGCTGAAAGAGCGCTGAATTATGGATTTACCGGGCCGAATTTAAGAGCCGCCGGCGTTGACTATGATGTGCGGGTTCATACACCTTACAGCAGTTACCAGGATTTTGATTTTGAAATTCCAACCGGTACTACCGGCGATTGTTATGACCGTTTTCTTGTGCGTAACCAGGAAATGTATCAATCACTGAATATCATCACACAGGCCTACAGGAAGATCCAGGATATGAAGGGCGAAGAGGCAACTATTTTTCATGCAGATATTCCTGAATATTATCTTCCGGAGAAGAAAGATGTTTACACAAAAATGGAAGCCCTGATCTATCACTTCAAAATCGTTATGGGGGAAGTAGAAATTCCTCCGGGTGAAGTGTATAGCAGTGTAGAAGGTGGAAATGGTGAACTAGGTTTTTATATCATCAGCGATGGTGGAAGAACGCCCTACAGGCTGCACTTCCGCCGCCCTTGTTTTATTTATTACCAGGCCTTTGAAGAACTGGTTAAAGGAAGTATGCTTGCAGATGCCATCATTGTTTTATCATCACTGAACCTGATTGCAGGTGAAATGGATGGATAAAAGCGGACAGATAAATTTGATTTTAATGAAGTTTTCAGAACAAAAAATTCAAAAGGTAAAGGAAATCATTGCACGCTTTCCGGAAGGCAAACACAAAAGCGCCTTAATTCCTGTGCTTCATATTGCACAGGAAGAAAATGGTGGCTGGCTAAGCGTTGAAGCAATGGATCATGTAGCTGAATTGTTACAGATAAAACCAATTGAAGTGTATGAAGTGGCTACTTTCTACAGCATGTATAATCTTAAACCTGTGGGAAAATTTCTTTTTGAAGTGTGTCAGACAGGTCCCTGTATGCTGAATGGAAGTGATCAGATCATTGATCATATTAAACAAAAACTTGGAATTAAAGCAGGAGAAACAACGGGAGACGGTATGTTCACTTTAAAAACGGTAGAATGTCTTGGTGCCTGTGGTTATGCACCTATGATGCAGATGGGAAAGTTTTATAAAGAACACCTAACGATAGATAAAGTAGACAAAATCATTGCTGAATGCAGAAGTAATGCGGAAAGGAATAATTAGTGACTGTTGTGAATGAAGGTCTATTGAAGAATACCAAACCAAATACTAATAATGCCATGAGATTTTTCAACAATGCAAAAAGTTATTTGATCATACTGGTCGCATCATTTTTTTTGATGTCCTGTGGTACCAGCAAATTTGCCCAATCGGTTTTAGATTCAAGGGAAAAGGACAAAAAAGCTTTTGTTGAAACAGCGGATGGTAAAATTATTGAAGCAAACGAGGCCAGGATAAAGAACCCGCTTTTTGGTAAGTCAACTATTGAACTTGACGGTGAAGTCAAAATACCTACTAAAGAAGTAGTAGCCTATCAAAACAATACAGGCTATTACAGGAGAGTACAAGGACAGTTCGCACCCCGGTTTAAAAAAGGACTGATTAATATGTATTCCATTACTGAAAATTATACTGAGTGGGACAATTCAAGAGGCGGGCAAGGGATGAGAAACAGGGTACGCATTGTATATTATATGCAAAAAGGTGATCAGTCACCAATACAAAAGTTTACGCCCGATATCACTAGAGATTATGTAAAGGATTATGCACCGGCTATGGAATTTATTAATGTATATGACAAAACGCAAAAGAAAGTGAGGATGTGGTCCTGGATCAACACAGGTGCCGTTTTGGGTTCGGTGATCCTGATAGCAGCTACTCCCACCAGGAATTCAGATGTAAGCGGCGTGCATTATGCAGGCGCCGGACTTTTTTTAGGCGGCCTCATTAATGGATTTGTAAATAAGGCAAGGAGAGGGAAAAATGTAAAAAACCTTGAATTGGCGATAGATGAATATAATTCCCAGGTGAAAAGAAAGAACAAAAGGTAGTTCAGTAAACGAATAGAAATGAGATCTCTTTTGCTTATTCTTTTTATCATGATGGCTCAGGTAGTTTTAGCCCAACTGCCGATAGCCGAAGAAACTAAACAACTGGAAAAAGCTATGTTAGAAAAGGATACAGTAACATTACATCAACTCCTGCATCCTGATCTAATTTATGGTCATTCCAATGGCTGGGTGGAAACAAAAACTGAATTATTGCAAAACCTGGCTTCCGGCAAAATGCATTACAGCAGCATTTTTTCTGAAGAACCTGAATTCAAGAGAACAGGTGATGTAATATCGGTAAGAACAAAATCGAGAATAGCATTTGTGGTAAATGAAAAGGCGGGTGAACTTGACCTGTTCGTGGTGCAGGTTTGGAAAAAAGAAATAGACGGATGGAAATTACTTGTAAGACAAAGCACCCGGCTTAATTAGCAGATAATATTGCATTAAGAAGAATTGCTTTAAGCAGCAGCTAACAGGAATAAAAATGGGTAAAAAAATATTATTAGAAAAAGAACATATTGAAGGCATTCGTTATTTCGATACCTATAGGAAGAATGGTGGTTATGCCGCTGCAGACAAAGCTTTTAAAATGTCAGCGGCTGATGTTGTAGAGGAAGTAAAGAAAAGCGGACTGAGAGGCCGTGGCGGAGCAGGATTTCCTACAGGCATGAAATGGAGTTTTCTGGCCAAACCCGAAGGAGTTCCACGTTACCTGGTTTGTAATGCTGATGAAAGTGAACCCGGCACCTTTAAGGACAGGTACCTGATGGAGTTTCTTCCGCACCTGTTGATCGAGGGTTTATTGATCTCTTCTTATGCCCTTGGCTCAGAACGAACCTATATTTATATACGGGGCGAATATGCATGGATCGAAGATATTCTTGATGAAGCCATAGCAGAAGCCAACAGAGCCGGTTATCTTGGTCAGAATATTCTTGGCTCAGGATTTAATTGCCAGATCTATGTGCAACGTGGCGCAGGTGCTTATATCTGCGGGGAAGAAACAGCTCTACTCGAAAGTCTGGAAGGCAAAAGAGGCAATCCCCGGATCAAACCTCCGTTTCCAGCAATTAAAGGATTGTGGGATTGTCCAACAGTAGTTAATAATGTGGAAACCCTTGCAGCAGTTGTTCCCATCATATTAATGGGTGGTGAAGCTTACTCAAAAATTGGATTAGGAAAATCAACAGGTACTAAACTCATTTCGGCCTGTGGAAATATCAATAAGCAGGGGGTTTATGAAATTGACATGACCATTTCTGTTGAAGAATTTATTTATAGTGATGAATATTGTGGAGGAATTCCAAACGGTAAAAAATTAAAAGCCTGTATTCCCGGAGGTTCTTCAGTTCCCATTCTACCTGCCAATCTAACACTAAAAACAGCAAAGGGTGAAGCCAGGATGATGACCTACGAAAGTCTGGCTGACGGCGGTTTTCCAACAGGTTCCATGATGGGATCCGGCGGTTTTATTGTGCTGGATGAAGATCAGTGCGTAGTACGCCATACACTTTCTCTCGCACGATTTTACAGGCATGAAAGCTGCGGTCAGTGTTCTCCATGCAGGGAAGGAACGGGGTGGATGGAAAAGATTCTTCACAATATTGAATATGGTAAAGGTGAAATGAAAGACATAGATCTTTTGTGGGATATTCAAAGCAAGATCGAAGGCAATACGATTTGCCCATTGGGAGATGCAGCTGCATGGCCTGTGGCAGCAGCCATCAGGCATTTCAGGGATGAATTTGAATGGCATGTGCTGAACCCGGAAGAGGCTTTAAAAAGAAATTTCGGCCTTGCGCATTATGCCGATCCGATAGAAGTTGCTGTAGGATAATGATGATTAAAAATGTTGCGTAAAAAAATAGCGTTTTAGCATTTCATTGATTTTTGAAAACTATGTCTGAGCAAAAAACATTTAAAGTAACAATAGACAACATCACCGTTGACGTGGAAGCCGGAACAACCATTCTTCAGGCAGCACGGAAAATTGGTGGCGATGTTGTGCCTCCGGCCATGTGTTATTATACCAGGCTGCAGCACAGTGGTGGTTATTGCCGAACCTGCCTGGTGCGCGTAGCGGCCGGTTCCACAGCAGATCCGAGGCCCATGCCCAAACTTGTGGCTTCCTGCAGAACACCTGTGATGGACGGAATGGTTGTGGAGAATATCACAAACCCCGCAGTGCTTGAAGCAAGAAAAGGGGTAGTTGAATTTTTATTGATCAATCATC
Source organism: Chitinophagales bacterium 33-2 (assembly GCA_002050435.1). Classification (GTDB taxonomy): domain Bacteria; phylum Bacteroidota; class Bacteroidia; order Chitinophagales; family Chitinophagaceae; genus Flavisolibacter. The sequence goes on from MWYV01000030.1 coordinate 60,409, forward strand.
CGCTGGATTGCCCCGTTTGTGACCAGGCCGGCGAATGCGACCTTCAGGATCTTAGCTTCAACCATGGAGCAGAAGCTACACGATATGAATTCAAACGCAGAACCTTTGAACGTATCGACCTCGGGCCGTATATCCAGTTGCACATGACCCGTTGTATCCTTTGCTATCGCTGCGTTTATACTGCCGACCAGGTGGCAGGTAAAAGGGAACATGGTGTGCTTGACAGAGGCGACCATTCCCAAATTGCTACTTATATACAGGAATCACTCGATAATGAATTTATAGGGAATGTAATTGATGTTTGTCCTGTTGGCGCACTCACCGACCGTACCTTCAGGTTCAAAAACAGGGTTTGGTTTACAAAGCCGGTTGAGGCACACCGTGATTGTCCAACCTGTACGGGTAAGGTAAGATTATGGATGCGGGGTGATGATGTTTTAAGAGTCACTGCACGTAAAGACCAGTGGGGTGAAGTGGAGGAATGGATCTGTAACGAATGCCGTTTTGAAAAGAAAAAAGTAAGTGACTGGAAAATTGCAGGTCCTACCAGGGTTGACAGGCATTCTGTGATTTCCGCTGGACATTATACAAATATTCTCAAACCTAATGAAACCTTTAGTGCCATTATGGATGGGCAAAAACCTAAACAACTGATGGACATTCATGATGTGAGTGAGGTAAATAATGTTGATCTGAATGAAATCAAAGGCCCGGCAACAGGTGCCACTTTTGATGGAAATCCGAAGTCATCAGGTGTGAATGTAACCGATATAAAAACGGGTGAAGGAAGGAATCTTGAGGGTACAGATTCAACCAATCCCAATACGCCATAATAAGCATTGCTTGTCAGGGCATCAAATGAAAAGAAAAAGTATTTAGTTGATCATAAAAAGCCATTGCAGTAATGCAGGCTTAAGGTAAAAGCGAAAAGTCATTATGTATTTATTACAATTCGACTGGTGGATCGTACTTGAAAAATTTATTTTAATTGCTGTTATTGTAACTACCTCACTGGTAGTAGCCATGTACAGTACTTACGCAGAGCGTAAAGTCGCTGCCTGGCTGCAAGACCGAAGAGGACCCAATAGGGCAGGACCTTTCGGGCTTTTTCAGCCTTTGGCAGATGGTGTAAAATTATTCATGAAGGAAGAGATCATCCCCACTGCTTCATCCAGCACCTTATTCATTCTTGGTCCCATGCTGGCCATGATTACTGCGTTAATGACATCAGCAGTAATTCCCTGGAGTTGGACAATTGATGTGGCGGGGAGAATGGTTCCCCTTCAGATCGCAGATATTAATATTGGTATTTTGTACATTTTCGGTGTGGTAAGTCTAGGTGTTTACGGCATCATGATCGGCGGATGGGCCTCCAATAATAAATTTTCTTTGATTGCTGCCCTGCGGGGCGCTTCGCAGATGATCTCTTATGAACTTGCTATGGGTCTTGCCCTCCTGGCTGTATTGATGCTGGTAGGTGATCTGAGAATGAGTTCTATTGTAGGGGAACAGATCGCCAACGGCTGGAATGTTGTTTACCAGCCTCTGGGATTTCTTATATTTTTCATCTGTGCCCTGGCAGAATGTAACCGAACTCCTTTTGATCTTCCCGAAGCTGAAAATGAATTGAATTTTGGATATCACCAGGAATATTCTTCCATGAAACTGGGCTTTTATCTTTTTGCAGAATACATTGCCATGTTCATGAGTTCTGTGCTCCTCGCAACAGTGTATTTTGGAGGGTATGATATTCCATTTGTAAATGAAGCCGCGTGGGGTAATTATTGGTGGGTTGGACTGGTAGGTTTTTCAGTGCTTATGATGAAGACTTCATTTTTTATTTTCCTGTTCATGTGGATACGCTGGACAATCCCCAGGTTTAGATATGACCAGCTGATGCACCTGGGCTGGAGGGTTTTGCTTCCACTCGCGTTGGCAAATATGGTGATCACTGCCTTAGTGGTTTTGCTCTTAAACAATAAATAAGGATTTCTTAAATAAATAGCTAATAAAACGGCTAATTTTGCAGCCGTTAAAAGAAAGGAAAATAGATGCAGCTAACAAAAAGAAGTAAACAGGTAGAAAGAAAGCCCATGACAATATGGGAGATGCTGTACCTGCCTTCTATATTTAAAGGTATGGCCATCACGTTCAGCCACCTTTTTAAGAAAAGGCCTACCATCAATTACCCTGAAGAACAACGTCCTTTCTCTGCTGTTTTCCGCGGTTTGCATATTTTAAATCGTGATGAAGAAGGCCGTGAAAAGTGTACAGCCTGCGGATTGTGTGCCCTGGCATGTCCTGCTGAAGCCATTACTATGGAAGCGGCAGAAAGACAAAGTGGTGAAGAAGACTTATACAAAGAAGAAAAATACGCAGCCAAATATGAGATCAACATGCTGCGCTGCATCTTCTGCGGACTTTGTGAAGAAGCCTGCCCTAAAGACGCCATTTACCTGACCCAGACTTTTGCTCCGGCTAATTACGGAAGGAAAGGATTTATATATGGTAAGAACGATCTTTTAATTCCTGATCCTAATAAAGATCCTGAAGGATTTGCCAAAGCAAAAGGCGAACTCGGTAAAGAAAAAAAATAGAACCAACTTAATGGGAATTTCTGAAATATTATTCTGGATACTTGCTGCACTTACACTGTTTAGTGCAGTAATGGTGATTTCCAGTAAAAACCCTGTGTTCAGCGTATTGTGGCTGATCTTTACATTTTTCACCATTTCAGCGCACTACATTCTGCTGAATGCACAGTTTCTCGCTATTGTAAATATTATTGTTTATGCAGGAGCCATTATGGTGCTTTTCCTTTTCGTGCTGATGCTGATGAACCTGGGCAAAGAATCGGAGCCTAAAAAGAACAGGTGGTTGAAACTCGCTGGGGCTGTGGCCGGCGGTAGCCTGTTGCTGGTAATGGTGGCTGCACTCCGGCACACTGAAAACCAAATGACAGAATTGGTCACGGGAGATATTGGTCTGATCAAAAACCTGGGAAAAGTATTGTTTACCGAATTTGTTGTTCCTTTTGAGATCAGTTCCATATTGTTTTTAAGTGCAATGGTTGGTGCAGTGGTTTTGGGAAAAAGAGACAAACCCGTTGAAAACCTGATTACACCGGCCGTGGCGGCAGATGAAGTTGCTGTTGTCTCAATTGAAAATCGAGACGTATAAACTGTTTAAAAGCTATGCCAGTACATTATTATATTTTTCTTTCAATGGCATTATTTGTAATTGGTATTGTAGGCGTGCTTACAAGAAGAAATGCCATTATCATTTTCATGTGTATAGAACTCATGTTGAATGCTGTGAACTTATTGCTGGTGGCATTTTCAAAAATGAATAACCTTGCGAACGCTGCCAATAATCCTTCCGCCGGAAGTGACGGGCAATTGTTTGTTTTTTTTATAATGGTAGTGGCAGCGGCTGAAGTTGCAGTGGGGTTGTCGATTATAGTGATGCTGTATCGTAACACCCATTCCGTTGACGTGAATTTTTTGAACAGGCTGAAACATTAGCTATTGATGGAAAATTGTATGACTGATGAAAATTTGTGATCTGAGTAAATACAAAAAAGTCCTTTTAGAGACGATGGAGGGTGAAGCATGAAGAACCTGATCTTCCTCATTCCCCTGCTTCCTTTTCTTGGATTCCTGATTAATGGCCTGGGCAGAAATTTTTTGTCTAAGGCACTTGTAAGTATTGTTGGCTGTGGAACCGTACTGGCTTCGTTCATCATTTCCCTGCTGCTTTTTATAAACAAAGATTATTCAGCGCAGCCAATCTATTATTTTGATTTTATAAATATTGAGGGCTTAAGAATTCCTTTTGCCTTCCAGGTAGATCAGCTTTCCGGGTTGTTTCTGTTGATCATCACCGGTGTTGGTTTTCTGATCCATGTATATTCCACTTCGTATATGCATGAAGAATTGCGTGCGCATTTTGCAAGGTATTTTGCTTACCTCAATCTTTTTGTGTTTTCAATGCTCCTGCTGGTGATGGGTGCCAATTTTGTCATCATGTTCATTGGCTGGGAAGGCGTGGGTTTATGTTCCTATTTACTGATCGGTTATTGGTTTAAAAATGTGGATTTTACAAAAGCGGCAAAAAAAGCTTTTGTTATGAATAGGATCGGCGATCTTGGATTTTTGCTTGCAGTTTTCTGGATCATTCAACAATTTGGAACGGTATCTTATTATGAATTGTTCAATGCGGAAACAGGAAAAGTAGCCATACTCTCCGCACAAAATTCAACCGCCATTGTTGGCATTACCTTATTGTTGTTTTTAGGCGCAACTGGTAAAAGCGCACAGATCCCTTTATATACATGGCTGCCCGATGCCATGGCAGGCCCCACCCCGGTTTCCGCGCTCATACATGCGGCTACCATGGTTACCGCTGGCATTTACATGATCGCCAGGAGTAATGTACTGTTCAATCTTGCACCGCTGACTATGGGCATCATTGCTGTAGTTGGTGCCGCTACCGCTTTGCTCGCAGCTACCATTGCCATCAGGCAAAACGATATTAAAAAAGTATTGGCTTATTCCACCGTAAGTCAATTAGGGTATATGTTCCTGGCGCTTGGTACGGGAGCCTATGTGGCTGCTGTGTTTCATGTAATGACCCATGCCTTTTTTAAAGCATTGTTATTCCTTGGTTCCGGATCCGTTATTCATGCAGTGAGCGGTCAGCAGGACATCAGGCTGATGGGTGGATTAAGAAAAAAACTTCCGGTTACTTATTTTACTTTTCTGATCGGTTGTATTGCAATAGCAGGAATTCCCCCGCTTTCAGGATTCTTTTCAAAAGATGCCATTCTACTGAATGTTTTTGTAAACGATAAATTTTTGTGGGTGATCGGATTGATCACTGCCGCACTGACTGCATTTTATATGTTCAGACTGCTGTTCATCACTTTTAATGGAACATTCAGGGGTACCGAAGAACAGCGGGTGCATATTCACGAAAGTCCTGCTGCCATGACCCTGCCACTTATTGTCCTGGCTGTTCTTTCCATCATTGGTGGTTTCATCGGTGTGCCTGAACTTTTTATGGAAGGTGGTGAATGGTTAACCGGCTTTTTAGCTCCTGTGGTTCCAGTTGTAAAACTTCATGTGGAACATGCCACGGAATACCTGCTGATCGCCCTTACAACCGGTGTGGCTGTTATTGCTATTCTGCTTGCTTTTTTCAGGTACAAAAAATACAGGCCCGAACAACCTTCGGGTTTTGCCAGGGTTCTGGAAAACAAATGGTATGTTGATGAATTATACAACAGCATTTTTGTTCAGCCATTAAATAAACTCGGCGTAGCAGCCAACCGTTATTTTGAAAGAAGCGGTATTGATGCACTGGTAAATGGAGTTGGAAGGCTGGTACATTATGGTGGAAGGCAAATGCGCTGGCTGCAAAGCGGACAGGTTGGGAATTATATTTTGCTGATGGTGATCAGCATGTTCCTGTTCTTCCTTTGGCAGTTTTTTATAAGAAAATAATTTCTGGTAAAGTACCGGACAAATAAAGAAGGCAACTTCTTAAACGGGTTCTGATTATGATCGTTTTTTTATTATTTCTTATACCATTGATCGGGGGGCTGGTGTCTTTCCTTATTCGCGATGGAAAGGCTGTGCGTATTTGGACATTATTTGTTTCTATTGTGTTGCTGGGTGTTTCATTGGCTGCCAACAATTTTGTTGCAGATCCTGCCCAGCTAAGTTTTAATGCGCAATGGCTTGGAACGCTGGGAAGTTCCTTCTCGATGAAACTGGATGGTTTATCAAAACTGCTTTGTTTGCTAACGGCAGTGGCTTATCCAATTATATTTATTGCCACTTGGAAATCTTCTTACACCAGGCCTAATAATTTTTTTGGACTGATGCTATTAACCCAGGCGGGGCTGATGGGTGTTTTCACAGCCACTGATGCCTTGTTATTCTACTTCTTCTGGGAACTGGCACTGATTCCCGTTTATTTTCTTTGTTCCGGGTGGGGTGGAGAAAAAAGAATTTCAGTAACATTTAAATTTTTTATTTACACATTTACTGCTTCAGTAGTCATGTTGATTGGACTGGTGTATTTATATTTCCAGACGCCGGATCGTTCTTTTTCAATGGAATCTTTTTATGCATTAAACCTGGATGCGTCAACCCAAAGCTGGGTATTCTGGATACTGTTCCTTGCATTTGCAGTAAAGATGCCCGTCTTTCCTTTTCACACCTGGCAGCCTGATACTTATGAACAATCACCTACCGCGGTAACCATGGTATTGAGCGGCATTATGGTGAAGATGGGAATATTTGGAGTCATCAGGTGGGTCCTGCCTATCGTTCCTGTCGGGGCTTATGCCTGGGGCGATCTCGTCATGAGTTTCTCCATTGCCGGAATTATCTATGCATCCATTATTGCTATCCAGCAGGACGATCTGAAAAGACTGATCGCTTATTCTTCCATTGCGCATATTGGTTTGATGGCTGCAACCTTGTTTGCAGAAACAAGATCCGGATTTCAGGGTGTAATGATTCAGATGTTTAATCACGGGGTCAATATTATCGGGTTGTGGATTGTGGTTGAACTTATAGAAAGACAATTTGGAACCAGGAAATTATCGCAGCTTGGAGGCATTGCACAAAAGGCCCCTGTTTTGGCAACTTTGCTGGTGATTGTTGCTTTTGCAAATATTTCACTACCGCTGACGAATGCTTTTGTAGGTGAATTTTTAATGTTTAACGGCATCTGGAATTCTGCTGTTACGGAATACAGGATCGTATTTACAGCCCTTGCGGGGTTGAGTATTATTCTTGCCGCTGTGTACACATTAAATATGATACAGAAGGTGTTTTTCGGACCGGAAAATGACATCACATCCAAAGGAGTGGACATCAGGTTAAATGAAAAGCTGGCACTGAGTGGGATTGTATTGCTGATCCTGGTTTTTGGGATCTATCCCCAGCCACTGCTGAACCTGACCAGTGGATTTGTAGAAAGCTTACTAACAAAAATAAATGTCGCTAACCTGATTGTAAACTAATATGAATGCATTAATATTTTCAGCGCTTAGTGGTGTGATCATGATGTATAGTGGTTTTGTCTTTAAAAGCAACAAAGCCATAAGAACACTTGCACATATTTTACTTGCTCTTGTTATTGTTGCAAACCTGATGGAATTAAAAGGTATTGCAATTTTCGAGGTGGATACAAAGGGCATGTTGTACTTCGACAAATTTGCCTTACTGTTCATGTTAATAGCCAATTTTTGTACGCTTGCTTTTTTTATATTGTCTTCAAAAGATATGGAGCGGGTAGGCAGAAGTTACAGTGAGTATTTTGCGCTGCTGTTCTTTATCATTGCTGGTATTGCCATTGCATCTTCTTTCAAGTCATTGCTCATGCTCTTTCTTGGAATTGAAATCATTTCCATTCCATTGTACATTTTAACGGGTACGGACAAACTGAATCTGAAAAGCAATGAAGCCTCATTAAAATATTTTTTACTTGGTGCTTTTTCTACAGGCCTGATGTTAATGGGTATTGCATTGGTTTATGGTGCTACAGGTAGTTTTATAACTTCTGAGATGGTTGTCAATCCACAGTTCGAGGTGCTGCTGGTGATTGGCATGATGCTGTTGTTATTTTCCATGGCGTTTAAAGTTTCTGCAGCTCCCTTTCACTTCTGGACGCCCGATGTTTATGACGGAGCTCCCACTGTTTTTACTTCTTTCATGTCAACCATAGTGAAGGCAGCCGGTTTTATAGCTTTTCTAAGGTTATTCGATGATGTATTCTCCGGTATCCGCCCCGAGTGGAAGATCCTGGTGGCCTTCATCACCGCCATCACTTTATTTATTGGAAATATTACGGCGGTCTTTCAGCAAAGTGTCAAAAGAATGCTGGCCTATTCAAGTATTTCACAGGCAGGTTTTATGATGCTGGCGGTATATGCACTGAATTCGGATGCCAAGGAAGGATTGCTGCTTTATGCGGCTGCCTATTCCATTGCAACCATAGGCATTTTTGCAGTTTTAATAAAAATGAAGGATTATACTTTTGATGGATTCAATGGCCTTGCAAGACAGCAACCTTTAATTGCAGCAACACTGGTGGTATTTCTATTATCACTTGCCGGTATTCCGCTCACAGCAGGTTTTCTTTCGAAATTTTACATGCTGAAGGCTACCATAAATGCAGGGGGCATCCTGCTGGCCATCTTCGCGGTGCTCATGGCAGCCGTGAGTGTATATTATTATTTCAGACTGATTCAGTCCATGTATTTTAAAGAAGGCAATCCAATTGCGATCGATATCAGTACGGAATTCAGGTTTACCCTCGTGGCACTGGCAGGAGTTACCATTCTGCTGGGTTTATTCCCGAATCTGATCACCCACTGGCTCTATTTCTAATAAAACAGGGAAGCGGCACTTCCCCTACACTATCTTAGTAAACGCAATGAGATCCCGGGATGTTTTTTCACTGGCCTTCAGATCTGTACGAAGTAATTTATTGCGTACAGGCATTACTGTGGCAATTATTGCCTTAGGCATCATGGCATTGATCGGCATCATTACGGCCATCCAGGCCATGAACCAGAAGTTTACCGAGAGCTTTTCCACTATGGGTGCCAATGGCTTCAGTCTTCGGTTTAAAGAAAGGAATATCCGTTTTGGAAACAAAAGTTCAGAAATGAAGCTTGAAAAAAAAGGGGAACGCAAAGAAAAAGCTTCCAACCTCGATAAACGGATCACACAGGAAGAGGCTGAACAATTTTTAAAATATTACCAGTTTCCTGCAGTGGCCAGTATTTCAAATTCTGCCGGTAATAATTATACCGCTTCGCATGAATCGATTAAAACGAATCCAAATGTTTTTCTTTTTGGAGGAGATGAAAACTACCTGGAGCTGAACAGCTATGAACTGCTGGAAGGAAGGAATTTTACCCGGCAGGAGATACAGGGTGCACAGGAGGTATGTTTTTTAGGCTATGATGTGGCAGCCAGGTTATTCCGGAGCAACCCTTCAGGTGCTGTGGGAAAAACCATCAGGATCAACGAAAAGCCTTACCGCGTTTTAGGCGTACTGGAAAGCAAGGGTTCTACATTTGGTTTCAGCCGTGATAATATTATTGTAGCGGGATATAAAAATGTAAAACGTTTTTTTGGTGCAGGCTCCTTTAGTGTTGGAGTAAAAACGGCGGATGTACGCCAGGTGGAAGCCGCAATGGGCGAAGCGGAGGGTATTTTCAGGTCTGTAAGAAAGCTACAGACAACAGAAGAAAGCAATTTTGTTACAGAAAGAAGTAACAGTGTGGCAGAAAAGGCCATGAGCGTATTAAGTTACCTCACCATTGCCGTTATTGTGATAGGGTTAATTACTTTAACAGGTTCAGCCATAGGTTTAATGAATATCATGCTGGTTTCTGTAGCGGAAAGGACCAAGGAAGTGGGGCTCATTAAAGCCATCGGGGGCAAAAGTGCAGCGGTGCGGCAGCAATTTTTGGTGGAAGCATTGATTATAAGTACGCTAGGAGCCGTGTTTGGTATTATTTTGGGAATCCTCCTGGGGAACCTGTTTGCCATGGTACTGGAAACAGGGTTTGTTATTCCATGGAACTGGATTGTCTATGGGATCGCAATATGTACCCTTGTGGGTTTGCTGGCTGGATTATATCCCGCATTAATGGCAGGCCGGTTAAATCCAATAGATGCTTTACGTTATGAATAAAATATCTGTGAATTGTGAAAACATATCTTTCCTACCTTTAAGAGCTTTTGTTTTTGAGCACACTGTGAAAAAAATGTAAACTTGTAAACTTTTAATTGCATTTTTTCCTTAGAATTGTGACCGAAAGAAAAATGGAATATTTTAAAATTAAATTTAAAAATTAGAAAAATGGCAGACACTAGACCGACTGCAGGTACAACATCAGTTAAGGCTACATCAGTACAACCGAAGCGAAGCAGTAATGCAATTTCATGGCTTGCACCCATACTTTGTATCCTTGCAGGTTATGTTATCTGGAGGTTTTTGATCGGCAACCCGAGTGGATTTGAGAATCCGAATATAACTACAGGTTGGTTTTGGCCAGAGCACCACACACCTAAAAATGCCTTTCACAGGATTTATGAAGGTGGAATCATTGTTCCTCTTCTACTTGGAATGTTCCTGATGGTAATCACTTTTTCCATCGAGCGTTTCATTACCATCAGCAAAGCGCTTGGTAAAGGATCCATCGCAGATTTTATCCGCAGGGTTCAATACCATCTTGCTAATAGAAATGTTGATGCGGCACTTGCAGAATGCGACAAACAACGCGGATCTGTTGCCAATGTTATGAAAGCAGGCTTGCGTCGTTACAAAGAAATGATCAATATAACTGAACTGGATACCGAGCAGAAAGTGATTTCCATTCAAAAAGAAGTTGAAGAAGCAACCGCTCTTGAATTACCTATGCTTCAAAAAAACCTGGTGTTTCTTTCCACCATTACTTCGGTAGGTACGCTTGTAGCGTTATTAGGTACCGTAATGGGAATGATCAAATCCTTCGCAGCACTTGGTGCCGGCGGTGGTGGCGGTGATGCAACTGCACTGGCTGTTGGTATCTCGGAGGCCCTGTATAATACCGCGCTTGGTATCGGTACCTCAGCCCTTGCCTTGATCATGTACAACATCTTTACTACCAAGATCGACAGCATTACCTATGGTATTGATGAATCTGGGTTTACATTAACACAATCTTTTGCTTCTTTGTACAAATAAGCAAAAAACGTTTGTGGAAATCAGAACCGATTGACTCTCAATTCAAAATTTTTTTAAAATATGCCAAGTGTAAAAATTAAAAAGAAAAGCACCTGGACGGATATGACACCCTTTGTGGATGTTGCCTTCCTGATCCTGGCTTTCTTTATTATGGCTACCAAGTTCAAGCCACCTGAACTGGTGGAGATCACTACTCCAAAATCGGTTTCATCCGATAAACTGGAGCAAAAAGATGCACTCCGGATCGATTTTGATAAGGATGGAAGGGTTTTCCTGACTGTTCAGGCTCAAAAAACTGAGGATAATGTTCTTAAGAAGACTTTGATCGAGAATATTAATACATCCAGGAACCTTGGACTTACAGAAGCAGAAATGAATGCTTATGTAAGTAATACCATGGTTGGTGTTCCGTTCAATAAGCTGAAAGGGTACCTGCAACTGAAAGATGACCAGCGCAAAGACGTACTTGAAGGCATTCCGGTAACGGATAGTGCTGATAATCAGCTTGCCACATGGGTGGCTGCTGCAGCAAATGCATTTTCGGGAAAACCGCTTCAGTTTATGATCAAAGGCGATAACAACGCTAAATTTCCATCTTTTAAAGGTGTAATTGATGCCATGCGCCGAAATGAAGTTTTTAAATACCAGTTGATCACTGATCCTGAAGGAGTGCCGCCTGGTTCAGAATTGTATAAACTCAATTTGAAGCAGCAGCGTGCCGGTTCTTAACAATTAAATTTAAACGATATGGCTAGTATTGATAGCGATAGCGAAAGTAGTCACAAGAAAGGCCCCGGGGTCAAAAAAGCAAAAAAGCTTTCCACCAATGTGGACATGACCCCAATGGTTGATCTTGGATTTCTGCTGATCACCTTTTTTATATTCACGGCAACCATGAGTACGCCAAGTACCATGCGCCTGACTATGCCAAAAGATGATAAAAAGCCCGAAGACCTTACAGAGGTTAAAGAATCAGGTGCACTTACCATCATGGCAGGAAGAGATGACAGGCTTTTTTATTATGAGGGGCAACTTGCGGCTGATGGTGCAAACTTTCAGTCTACCACTTACAAGGAAGTAAGAGATGTGATCCTGAATAAGAAAAAGCAGGTGATTGCTGCCCACCAGCATGACGCAGGTTGTGAAAAGATCTGGGCTAGAAATGGTGGTGACAGGAATTCATGCAGGGATAAAGATTTTGTTGTGGTGATCAAGCCAAATGAAAATGCCACTTATAAAAATTCTGTTGACCTGCTGGATGAAATGGCGATAAATGATGTGCAACGTTTTGCGCTTATAGATATTACACCACAGGAAAATCAATTTGTTCAGGCATCTGATCAATGATGTGCTATTTGTGGAATGTATTAATTAAGTGCATCTTATAAAAAATTTTTAAATGGAAGCGAATAAAATATTACAGGCCGATCTGCTGGATCTGATCTTTGAGGACCGTAATAAAGATTATGGGGCCTACGAACTCAGAAAGAAATACAACAAGCGCATAGCAGTAGCCCTTGGTGGAACTGCAGCAATTGCAATTTTTATTTTTGGGTCCATTATGTTAGCCAACAAAGTATCGGAGTCCGACAGCAATGATGTGATCATCCGTGATGTTGTGGTTCAGGAGATCAACCAGCCCGATGAACCACCACCGCCGCCGCCACCGCCACCACCACAGGCGCCGCCGCCACCGCCACAGGTAGAGATGGCAAAATTTACGCCTCCGGTTATTAAGAAAGATGAGGAAGTAAAACAGGAAGAGATTCCACCTATCAAGGAGATGGAAGATAAAAAGATCAGCATTATTAACCAGGAAGGAGTAAAAGACGTTGGTATTATTACGCCGCCTGTTGTTGATGCAGGTAAAGGTGTAGTGGAAGCGCCAAAAGCAGTGGACGAAAACCAGATATTTGAAAAAGTGGAAATACCCGCTTCAGTTGATACCAGGAGCTGGAGAAGGCATCTTGAAAGCCAGTTGCAGCGTTATATTGAAGATGCAGCTTCACAGGGCATGAGCCCGGGCCAATATACCGTGCAGGTGAGATTTCTTGTGGAAAGAGATGGTTCCATCGCGGATGTAAAGGCACTGAACGAACCAGGTTATGGATTAGGTAAGGGTGCTGTTGATGTAGTGAGAAGAGGTCCTAAATGGAAACCAGGTGAGCAGAATGGCCGCCAGGTACGTTCTTATCACACACAGCCTATTACTTTTGTAGTTTCAGATTAAGAAAATTCAACTATACTTTAATCCCCTCCAGAAATGTGAGGGGATTTTTATTTTGAGCCACTTAATTTTGCGCATGAGTTTGAGGTTATCAGGTTGGGATGATACGATAGTGGCCCTGGCAACTCCGCCAGGTATTGGCGCAATAGGCGTGATTAGACTAAGTGGCGAGAAAGCAATTGCTATTGTAAATAACCTGTTCCCATCAAAGGACCTGGAAGCGCATCCTTCTCACAGTCTGCATGTGGGTATACTGAGGTATGAAGGGAAGCTGCTTGATGAAGTGGTTGTTTCTATTTTTAAAAATAAAAAATCTTACACCGGAGAGAATACGGCGGAGATCAGCTGCCATGGTTCTCCTTTCATTCACCAGCAGGTAATGGAAGCCTGTATAGCATCAGGAGCAAGACTGGCAAAACCGGGTGAGTTTACACAGCGTGCCTTTTTAAATGGTAAGCTTGATCTTGCACAGGCCGAAGCAGTGGCTGATCTTATTGCCAGCAATTCGCAAGCCTCGCACAAGGCTGCAATACAAAATATCAGAGGTGGCTTTTCTCACGCATTAAAATCATTGAGGGAGCAACTCATCAAATTCTCCGCGCTGATTGAACTTGAACTGGATTTTTCACAGGAAGATGTGGAGTTTGCCGACCGTACACAATTGAATGCGTTGGTACAGGATGCATTAATTCAAACAGGATTGTTGTTGCAGTCTTTCCGGTTGGGTAATGTTATTAAGAATGGTGTAAGCGTTGCAATCATTGGAAAGCCGAATGCAGGAAAATCGACCTTATTAAATACTTTGCTGAATGAAGACCGCGCGATTGTAAGTGAAATACCGGGAACGACAAGAGATACGATAGAAGAGGTGATCAACATTGATGGCATTTTGTTCCGGCTGATTGATACTGCGGGTATCCGGAGCCATTCGGACGATGCCATTGAATCAGTTGGCATTTTAAGGAGTCTTAAAAAAATGGAGGAAGCCGACCTGGTGTTATTTGTATTTGATGTGAATGAGGAATCGCTAACAGCACTTGAACAAACGATTGCAGAATTAAAATCCAGGAAGATCAATTTTTTATTGGTTGGTAACAAGGTAGATCTTACAGATTCGCAGGCAGCAAAGGAAAAATTAAAGTATGCGGAGGGATTGATCTTTATTTCAGCCAAAGGAGGCACGCACATGGAAGTGCTTAAAGAAAAAATGGTTGATGTGGTTTTGCAAAATGCTTCCTTATCAGAAAATGTTCTTGTAACCAATGCCCGGCATTTTCATTCGCTCACACAGGTGCATCAATCATTGCAGGATGTGGAGCAGGGTTTAGAAAACAATATTTCCGGTGATCTTTTATCGCTGGATATCCGTCGGTGTTTGCAGTTTCTAGGTGAGATCACAGGTGAAATTACAAATGAAGACCAGCTGGATTATATTTTTAGTAAGTTTTGCATCGGAAAGTAAACCGCCGTCACAGGTGGCCCTGTGATATAGACAATTTTATCAGCGCTGCCGTATTCCTTGCATTGAATTTTTCTAACAGGTTTTTTCGGTGTGTATCAACCGTGGTAGTGCTGATAAATAATTTTTGTGCAATTTCATTATTGGTCATCCCTTCAGCAATCAGGTTGAGTACTTCTTTTTCCCTCCTTGTTAGTATTGTTTTGTCACCTGCATTATTTTTTCTTAAAGACAATGCAGCTTCGTCACTTAAAAATGTTTTTCCTTTTGCCACTGTTTGTATTGCTTCTATCAACTGGTTCTGCGTGGCATTTTTCAATACATATCCCGATGCACCATTCTCCATCATTTTCTGAATAAAACTTTGCTGGTTAAATGTGCTTAATCCAATGATAAATACAGACGGATATTTTTCTCTCACATCCTTACACAGGTCTATCCCGCTTGTGTCGGGCAGGCTAATATCCATTAGAATAACGTCGGGTTGATTCTGGTGTAAATAAGCAAGGCAGGAGGCGGCATTCATAGCATGACCCGCCCATTCAATTCCTTTTTCGTTTTGCAATAAAGAACGGATCCCTTCAACTACCATGTAATGGTCATCTACTATAAAAACTTTAATTGGCATTATGTGTTTAATTCAATATGAATAGAAGTGCCTTTACCTGGTGCAGACTGCACATCTAATTTTCCTTTTAAAAAATCTACACGGCTTTGAACATTTGCCCAGCCAATACCCCGTCCAACCGAGCCATCCGGGCGGACCTTTGCTCCCTGTAAAATTACAGGATCAAATCCTTTACCATCATCTTCAACTGTTACTGAAAGTTGTTCTTCCGTTTTGCTGAGTTGAACAATGGCGGTTGTGGCAGCAGCATGTTTCATGGTATTGTTAATCAATTCCTGCACAATGCGGTATATGGTGATAGCTGTTGTTTGATCAATAGTAGAATTTTCCAATCCTATTGATTGGTAATTTACTTTTAATGCGCCACTTAGATTGATGTCGTTACAAAAATCTTGTAATGCTGTATCCAACCCAAATTTTACCAACACTTCGGGCATCATATTATGTGCTACTCTCCGCATTTCCTTAATAGAACTGTCCAGCATATCCATGCTGCGTTCAAATGCCTGTGCATTGTCAGGCGTCATAATTAAATTTCCTTTCATAGTTGTCATTGAAAATTTTATACCACTGAGCATACCACCTAAACCATCATGTAAATCTTTAGCAAGCCTGGTTCGTTCCTGTTCTTCGCCTTTCAGTACGGCTTCGGTAGCAGTTAATTGTTTTTCTGTTTCTAATTCAACAATACGTTGTTGATGTAGGTTTTGTTTATGGCGGTAGTTGCGGTACCCGAGAAGTGATATGATGAGCAGGGAGGCTGCCCCGCCTATTAAAAGATAGTTGAGTGTGTTTTTACGACTGATAATGAGTTTGCTGATTTTCTTGTCGCTTTCCAATTGCTGGATGCGTAATTCTTTTTGCTGGGATTGATAATGGGCTTCAATATCCAAAGCATTTTTACGGATTTTATCATTCAAAATACTGTCTGCCAAAACATCGGCAGCACGCAGGAAGGCATAGCCTTCTTTCATATTGTGCAATGCAAAATAAATATGGGAAAGCGTTTCAAGCGTAAATTTCTTTTCCATTAGCAAATTGTTCTTATTTAAAATTTCCAACGACTGCAACCCATATGCTCTCGCTGTTTCAAATTCTTTCTTGTAAAAATGATAAACCGCCGCACCCCGTAGCGCTGCTGCTACCTTTTGATCTGCCTGCAACTCTTTAAACAATACAATTGCTTTTTCATAAAAAGGCTTCAGTTTTTCATATTCACCCTTTTGCATGTGCAGGTCGCCGAGGTTAAGCATTTGTGCTGCTACCATCTCTGTATTGCCGATGCGCTCACCAATAGTTAATGATTCGGTATAAGCGTCTTCAGCCTTTTTCATCATTCTTTTTTCTACATAACTCATTCCAAGATTGCTTAATGCAGTACCGAGCCCCACAGGATCATCCACGGTTCTCAAAAACTTTACAGCCGCCTCTCCATAGCTAATGGCCTTGCCATAATCCTGAATATTATAAAACAGTACTTGCAAAATATCACTGGCTCTTGCTGAAAGTAAACTGTCGCCATTGTTTGCAAACAATGTTCTTCCTTCTTCATAGTATTTAGCTGCTTCCTCGTAACGTGTTAATTGACTGTACGAAGTACCGGTATTGAACAATGCTTTACCTAGCAAAATAGGTTCATTCAGTGTCCTGGCTATGGCAACAGATTGCTGATTAAGCATCAGGCCCGAATCAAATTTTCCCTGCAGGTTTAAAACAAACGTGTAGTTAAAAATGTAGCGCACTACGCCTTGCTTGTAATTTATTTTTTCGCTGATGGCGCCTGCGAAAAAGACCTTGAACTCTCAATTGATAATCCCGTTTTTGCAATTGACGCTTCAACTATTGATATGTGCCTCTCTCTGTTTCAATGGACTAATTTTAGATCAACAAAAGCTGGGATAAAACTTCATGTTCAACTTGATCTTCGATCTGCCATTCCAGAATTTATTCAAATCACGACTGCGGCAATCCATGAGGTTAATATTCTTGATACAATCTCTTATCAAATTGACAGCTTTTACATACTGGACAGGGGTTACGTCGATTTTAAGAGACTGTACCGTATTCACTTTTCTAAAGCTTTCTTTGTTATCAGAGCTAAAGATAATCTCAACTTCAGGTGTGTAAAGTCGAATAAAAAAAACAAGGCATCGGGTATTTTAGCAGATCAATTGATAACAGTTCTGGGATTTTATGCCTCCAAAGATTATCCGGATAAAATCAGAAGGATAAAATTCTATGATGAAGAACATGATCGGGTTCTTGTTTTTCTTACAAACAATTTCGAATTAGATGCAAATGAAATTGCCAAACTTTATAAACACCGATGGAAGATTGAATTGTTTTTCAAGTGGATAAAGCAGAACTTGAAAATTAAAACCTTCTGGGGTACTAGTGAGAACGCAGTAAGAGTTCAAATATGGATAGCCATATCGGCATATATCATTGTTGCCATTGCTAAGAAAAGATTTAATCTTAAACAATCACTGTACGAAATCCTACAGGTTATCAGTGTTTCTGTCTTTGATAAAATGCCAATTAAAGACCTGTTCGCAAACCAAATACAACAAAATTTCAAAGAGCTAAATCATAATCAATTGAATATCTTCGAGTAATATCAAAACGCTAGTGAAATTCTATAACAATTCAAACAGCAGGTATAATAGCTTTGTAGTACCCATTTGAAGTCATGAAATAGTATACCCTTTGGATTAACTGCAATGGCATTTAGTACTATGTTGATATTGTAAAATAACTCCTTAGGGATTTGACGGTGCAATAAAAGATGCCATTGAAATTGGAAGAGGTTATCAGCCTCGATGAAAATAAAGTAGTAAACAAACTAAAGTGATGCCATTGAAAAAGTGATTATAAAATTGAACAAAAAAAATGGAAACTATAAAATTTACGACAAACATTAAATGCAGTGGATGTACTGCTACCGTTACACCTTTCCTTAATAATACAGTTGGTGAAGATAACTGGGAAATAGATCTACAATCGACAGACAAGTTACTTAATGTTGTGGCAGATGATATAGCAGCAGATGAGGTAAGAAAATCAGTTGAAGCGGCTGGTTATAAAGCCGAACTCCTACAATAAAATTATTCAGAAAAGACAAGGCAAGACTGAACACCAAAGAAAATTGCAGCCCAAGATATTACTAGTTGCAGAAAAATCGGGAAATAGCATGGGAAAAAAAATATTATTCTAGTAATGGGATACTGATGTAAAAACAAGTTGGCCGCGTTTTGGAAATTAGAATTATTTTAAAACAAAACAAAGTGTAAGAAAAGTATAGGAGGTTATTAGCTTAAATTTATTTAAATATTACAACCATTTAAGAAAATTGAATTCTAACAATCTAAAATTTAAAGTTATGATGAGCTACAAAAAATTTTCACTAATGATGGTTATTTCCTTCATTATCATGTACACAGTGATGTTTTTAAATGTGATAGAAATTAAGCATTATCATACCAGCATTTCCCGCATCTATATGGCATTACTAATGGTAGCGCCAATGGCTGTAGTTATGATGCTGATGATGGGCAAGATGTATCCTGATAAAAAAATAAATATGGGTATCACAGTTGGTAGCATTGTAGTGTTTGTAGTTACATTAATTGCCCTGCGGTCTCAAGTCCCCATAGACGATGTGCAATACATGAAAGCCATGATACCACACCACTCATCCGCCATCTTAACCAGTGAAAGGGCCGATATAAAAGACCCTGAAGTAAAGAAACTGTCTGAAGAGATTATTGAGGCACAACGAAAGGAGATAGCGGAAATGGAAGCAGCCATAGACCGGCTGGATAAATAATAACCAACAATACATTTAAAGCTTATTATGGATCATTCTCAACACCAGCATGCGCAACACGAGCCGGTACATAAAGTAAACGGGGAGGCGCACCAGGCGCATGATAAACATGCGGGTCATCATACCCATGATTTCCTGCGGCGCTTTTGGGTGTGTATCATCCTAACCATACCCGTGCTCCTGTTAAGCCACATGATACAATCGTGGTTAGGATTTAATATTTCTTTCCCGGGCGACAACTATGTGTTGCTGGTGCTGGGGAGCGTGATTTATTTCTATGGCGGCATGCCTTTCTTTAAAGGACTTGTAAGCGAGGTTCGTGATCATGCCATTGGTATGATGACACTGGTGGCGTTGGCTATATCAGTTGCTTATTTTTATAGTGTAGCGGTTGCATTTGGTTTGCCCGGAATGGATTTCTTTTGGGAACTGGCAACGCTGATTGACATTATGCTGATCGGTCATTGGATAGAAATGCGTTCAACAATAGCAGCTTCCAATGCATTGCAGTCCTTAGTAGCCTTATTACCGTCAACGGTTCACGTAGAAAGAAATGGAACCGTAACCGATGTTGATGTGACCGACCTTAAAAAAGATGAAATCGCCATCATCAAACCAGGCGAGAAAATACCTGCTGATGGCGTCATTACTGAAGGTACTTCCTACATTAATGAAAGTATGCTGACAGGAGAAAGTGCTCCTGTAAAAAAAGAACCTGATGCTAAAGTAATAGCCGGTTCCCTTAATGGAGATGGATCTATAAAAGTAAAAGTGACCGGCACGGGCGCCGACAGCTATTTGCAAAAGGTGATCGCCATGGTGCAGTCGGCGCAAAGCGCCAAATCCAAAACCCAGAACCTGGCAGATCAAGTTGCCAAATGGCTCACTTTTATTTCGTTGGGCGTGGGTATAATTACATTTATTGTTTGGTATTTCAATCACGACCTGGCGTTTGCATTGGAGCGGATGGTTACGGTTATGGTCACCTCTTGCCCCCATGCCCTGGGTGTAGCAATACCGTTGGTGGTGGCAATATCAACCACTGCTTCCGCAACTCACGGTTTGCTGATCCGTAACCGAACGGCTTTTGAAAATGCAAGAAAACTAACCACCATCATCTTCGATAAAACCGGAACGCTTACGAAAGGTTCTCACGAGGTGCAGAAAATAATCAGCCATTCAGACAGCTTTACCAGCGATGAAATATTGCAATACGTTGCCGCAGTACAGCAGCAATCTGAACATTACATTGCTAGGGGCATTATACGAAAACTGAAAGAGAATAACCTTGACCTGTGGAAGGTTTCAGACTTTTCTTACGACCAGGGTATTGGAGTTACTGGTATGGTAAATGGAAAGGAGGTCATCGCTACCGGACCTAATTATTTTGTTCATCAAAAGCAGGTATTACCCGAAATTCCCAAGGAGATTGACCAGCAAACAGAAACCATTACCTATGTATTGATTGATCAGGAACTTGTTGGTTTTATTACCCTGGCAGATAGTATAAGGGAAACGGCTGCCGAGGCAATTGCCCAATTAAAAGCAATGGGCCTTAAATCGTACCTGCTTACCGGTGATAACGAAAAGATAGCGGCAGCGGTAGCTGGCAAATTAAATATGGACGGCTACTTTGCCAATATTCTCCCTCATGAAAAGCAGGAGAAGCTAAAAGAGTTCCAGGCAAAGGGTGAAGTGGTAGCCATGACGGGTGACGGCGTAAATGATGCACCTGCATTGGCACAGGCAGATGTAGGTATAGCAGTAGGAAGCGGTACCGATGTGGCAGCCGAAACCGCCGATATTATATTAGTAAACAGCGATCCGAAAGATGTGGTTCAGATGATAGAATTTGGCAGAAAAACGTATCGCAAAATGCTGCAGAACCTTGGGTGGGCAGTAGGCTATAATGTAATCGCTATACCGCTGGCTGCCGGTATTTTATATCCTACCTTCATGTTAAGTCCTGCAATGGGTGCAGTGTTAATGAGTTTAAGTACGGTGATAGTCGCCATTAATGCAAAAATGCTGAAGCTGAAATAAATCATTCATCAAAGTAAATTTTACTTTATGGACTATTATAATAGAATGGGAGGGTTGATGTGGCTGCTATGCCGGTCTTACCAATTGCAGAAGCAGGTTTATCACCGGTAATACAATTCATGTTTTTGCCATTGCTTATATTTAAACTTTCAGTGATCGTTGTTAATCGTAAAATATATAAT
>MWYV01000028.1 GCA_002050435.1 Chitinophagales bacterium 33-2
GAACAAAAACCAGGCAAGTCATTTCCTTGACCGAATTCATTTTGATATTTGATAAAAGATGTTGGGTTTTTTTGTAATTCATCCTTTGCATAAAGAACTGCCTGCCAAACGGCCTGGCGCATAACGTACTAATATACGAACATTTTTCACTATCCGAAAGTCCCGCGTTTTAGCATATAAACCTGGGGCCCAGCCTGAAATAGTTGCGTATTTTGAATTGTATAAATGGGTTTTGGGAAGATTTGAAAAATCTGATAACGGAAAAACGAAGTTACCATGGGAGCTTGTCCAGCGGGCTCTGGATGGCCGTCAGGCTTTTAACACTCACATGGGTATACCGCAAAGTTGTCTTCATGCTCTGATGACCCAGTAATTCCTGTATATATCTAATATCGGTTCCGCCCTCCAGTAAATGGGTGGCATAGGAATGCCGTAGCGAATGGATGCTGCCTCTCTTCTTTACTTTTGCCCTGATCTTGGCATTGGCCAGCACAATCTGCGCACTCCGCGTGCCATAGGCTCCTCCTCCCACACCTTCAAATAAATAATCCTTCGGACGGTAAACTTTAAAATATTCCCTCAGCGTTTCCAGCAATACCTTGCTCAGGGGAACGATCCTACTCTTCTTGCCCTTTCCCTCCCGCACATGAATCGTCATCCGCTTTGAATCAATATCCAACACTTTTAAATTAACCAGCTCACTCACCCGCAACCCAGCAGAATAAGCTGTCATCAACAAGGCCTTGTGCTTCAGATTTTCTACGCTCCTGATGATCTGTACAACCTCTTCCTCCGCCAATATATCTGGTAGTAACTGTGGCTTTTTTGGACGTGGAAGATCATAAAATTCTACTTCCCGGTTTTCTACTTTCTCAAAAAAAAATTTAAGGGCACTCACCGTGGTGTGAACATGAGTTTCACTGTATTTCTTAAATTTTAACAGCCATAATAAATAGGAGAGTACCTGCTTTTTCTCAAGATCTTGCACATTCGCCTGCCCAAGCAGCCTTAATAAATATAAAAATTCGGTTGAATAGGTCCTGATCGTATTCGGACTATAACCTTTCAACACCAACATCTCTTTAAACTCTTTAAATGCTTTTAGATTGAAATCTGAAAGCGGAAACTCAATCAGCATTTTGGATTTTACTTTCGTCAGCTTTTTTTTGCTGGATAACATCAGGTGCGGCTTCCTTTGTTCCAGGTATTTTTTTAATTCAGAAGTTTCAATAAAAACATCCTTCAAATGATTCACCAACAGCTCGTAGCTTGCCCTTTCCAGTGGTAAATACCAGACCCGGTGCGTCCTGCTCCATTTAACACCCGGAACCATCTTGATCCTATTATATAAGGCGCGGACAGAAAAATAAATACCCATATTTTCCTGGTCCCTGTGGAAAAATGGCTTTAATGCAATCATGTATCCTTTTCTCTGCAAATTTCTTAAACAGATCTTCCAAACCATGAGGCATTAACCCATTTACTGGTTATTATGATCCGTAATTGCTGTGGGATAAAACACATTTTATACGACAAATCCAGCCTGTAACTTAAAAGGATTAATGAGAACATCATTCAATATCTACATCACGTGGAAGAAAATTTATGCTGAATTCTTTCACAAGAAAAATGTATCAACTTTTGAGCAAAAAAAACCACCCGGAAAAGGGTGGCCTCATTAGCTATTCAAATAATTAAAATCCGCGTTTCTCCTGTGCTTTCTGCATTGGATTAATGCCTGAAGATTGTCCTCTACCAGCCTGTCTTGCTTTAAACACATCAAACCTTCGGGGCGGCGCAGTGGTTCCTCCCCATACATTGTTCGATTCATCAATGTCCGCTGTTTCTTTCATCGGATCAAGCAAAATTCCGGTTACCTGTTTATCCTTGCTGAAAAATTTGGTCACCCTGTTTTCATTCAGCCGCCATACCTGTGCAGGAATTTTTTCTACCTCTTTAGTTCCATCAGCATAAGTCCATTCAATAATGATGGGCATAACCAAACCACCTTTATTCGAGAAATGCAATTCATAAAAATGTTTTTGCTGTATCTGCTGCTTTGTTGCGTCATCAACAACCTCCATCCGCGCAGGTAAATTCACCTGGTAGAGTGATGTATCAACCGGTTCAAATCCGCGCGAATAACGCCAGTAAAAATCTCTTAACGATGTATCAATGTTCGAATAAAAACGGATCGAAGTATCCATCCTGTTTCTTTGTTTACTGATATCTTCCACTACGCGCTGGGGACCAGCAACTCTTTGCATCACCACCTGCTCGCCCAATCGCTGGGGTATGGCTGCTTCCACATTGGCTACAGCATATTTTACCGAATCCAGAGAAATGTCAACAGCATCAGTGCTGTAAAACCACCCGCGCCAGTACCAATCCAGGTCTTCCGCACTGGCATCTTCCATGGTTCTGAAAAAATCTGCTGGCGTTGGATGCTTGAACGCCCATCTTCTCGCATATTCTTTAAATGCATAATCAAACAATTCCCTGCCCATAATGGTTTCGCGTAAAATGTTCAGGGCCGTTGCCGGCTTGCCATACGCATTATTTCCAAAATGAACGATGTTCTCACTGTTGGTCATAATGGGCTCAAGTTGTTCCTTTGGCAAACGCATATAATCAACAATGCCTGCTGCCGGACCCCTGCGGGAAGGAAACCGTTCATCGAAAGTTTCCTGGGCCAGGTATTGCACAAAAGAATTCAACCCTTCATCCATCCACGTCCATTGTCTTTCATCACTGTTGATGATCATGGGGTAGTAATTATGGCCCACTTCATGAATGATCACACCTAGCATTCCATATTTTACATCTTCTGAATAAGATCCATCAGCATTTGTTCTTCCAAAGTTGAAACAGATCATCGGGTATTCCATACCGTTAGATGCTTCTACACTGATGGCAACCGGGTAAGGGTAGGGGATGCTGAAATCTGAATATACCTTTAAAGTGTGCGCCACTGCCTTAGTAGAATAGCGGCGATACAGGTTATAAGCTTCTTTAGGATAATAACTCATGGCCATCACCTTCTTGCCTTCCACCATTACAGGCATGGCATCCCAAATGAATTTGCGGCTGGAGGTCCAGGCAAAATCACGTACATTATCTGCTTTATAGATCCAGGTTTTTGTACCTTTTCTTTTTTGTTTTTCCGCAGCCTTTGCCTCGTTCAGTGTTACCATTTCAACAACATCTTTTGCATTCTGTGCACGCTGCCAGCGGGCCAGTTGTGTAGGCGTAAGTACCTGTGCATAATTCAAACATTCACCTGTACTGCCCACCATGTGATCGGCCGGTACAGTCATCTGCACCCGAAAGTTGCCAAAGGTCAAAGCAAATTCACCTCTGCCGGTAAATTGCTGGTTCTGCCATCCACCATAATCGTTGTAAACCGCCAGGCGGGGATACCATTGTGCAATTGTAAAAAGATGATTGCCATCTTCAGCAAAATATTCATATCCACCTCTGCCACCCATACTCATGCGGTCAGGGATCTTATAACTCCAGTCGCATTTAAAAATAAATTTTTGTCCTGGTTTTAATGGTTGCGGCAATTCAATACGCATCATCGTTTTATTGATGGTATAGTTCAATGGCTTGTTCAATGCATCAGTAAGTTTTGATATGATGTGCCCATATCCATTATCCGCATTCTTGTTTTGCATATTCAGCAATTGTTGCGCAGTGGCCTGTGCAGGCATGCCGTTGCTGGTTTGATAATTGGCATTATTTACCGAGCTGTGTTCATTTTCATCCAACTGCACCCAGAGGTACTTCAGTATGTCGGGTGAATTGTTATAATAAGTTACCGTTTCACTTCCAGTGATCGTTAGTTTAGTTTCATCCAAAGTGGCTTTGATATCATAATCACACCGCTGTTGCCAATAACCTGGACCAGGCGCACCGCTGGCAGACCTGTATTGATTTGGCGTAGGCAAACTAGTGCCCAACTGTTCAAACTTATTTCCATGGTTGGAATTCGGGTTGTTTTGAATGTTTTGAGATTGCCCAACATTCATTGTTGCTACAGCAATAAAAAACAAGAAAACTTTCTTCATGTTGTTGTATTTAGTAAGGTTCATTTTGTATAAAACGTTTATGCTGATTGCTGATCATTATGCTGTTGTACAATGTGCCTGATTAAAGCCTGGTCATCTTTTTTACCCGGAATTCTCTCAATCGTCATTTGAAGTGCAAGTGCTAAGACTGCAGCTGAAAGGCAGATCACCCATTCACGGCGGTTCACACTTAAATATTTGACGAATAATTGTGCCAGCAAGAGGATCAGGAACACCACCAATACCTGTCCCAGCTCCAGTCCCACGCTGAAACTGAACATTGCAAAAGCAAAGCTCTGGTCAGATGCCAGAATCATGCGCAGCAAACTAGCAAAGGCCATCCCGTGGATCAGTCCAAAAAACAAGGCAAACATATAATTCAACCGCACGGTGCGCGGGGTAAAGGTTTTCTGAAAAAGGTTCGACAGTGCGGTTATAACAATAGTAAGTGGAACGAAAAATTCAACCCATGCTACCGGAAAAGCAATTATGTTCAGGCTGGTTAAAGCGAGCGTGATGGAGTGGCCCAGGGTAAAGGCAGTTACCAGTATCAGCACCTGTTTCCAGTCGCGAAGCATGTAAATTGCTGAAAGTACGGCTATAAAAAGCAGGTGATCGAGGGCATCGGTACTGATGATATGATCCCATCCAAACGAAAAGTAAAACCCAAAATCATTCATAGCAATTCCACGGAAGATGGTAAAATTGGGTCATCTTTAACCCTTCATCATCAGCATCTTCCTGTTTTAACCTTTAAAACTGTTGATCGTTGAAAATAAGTCAGACTTTTGTAGCATAAAAAAATTCTTTGCCGATGGTAGTAATATTAAATAAGTGGTTGATGTTCGCGGGTCTGTGGTTTTTTAACGTAAGCGGAGTAGCAACACCCGGAAACAATGCACAGGTAATTGCCAATAATATATATGGAATGAAGTCTGCCCAGGTGGTAAACGATCCAGACCTACATCCTTTTTATGTTTCTAGTTTTGAATTTAACCATAACAGCCGTGTTAATAACCTGGAGATCACCTGTAAAATTTTTGCAGACGACCTGGAAGCAGTGTTGAAGTCAAAGTTTTCTATTCCTGTTGATCTTTCTGTTGAGGCCAATAAATTAGTGAATGAAAAATTGATCAGTGCCTATATAAAAGAGCATCTTGCTTTGTCGGTAGACGGAATATTAATGGCCATGCAATTCCTGGGTTTTGAAAAAGATAAAGATGCCGTGTATTGCTACCTGGAGATCACTGATGTAGTTTCTTTAAAAAAGCTCGATGTCAAAAACTCCATGCTTTACGATGGATTTAAAGAGCAGGCCAATATTATGCATGTGATTGCCAATGGCAAGCGGCAAAGCAGTAAACTTGACAATCCAAAACAGGATGTAAGCTTTCAGCTGTAATTTGATCGCCTTAAATCTAATTAGCTGCTACTGCCAGGTCGCGCTTCTTTTTGTTCTTCCATGTCGGCGATGATCTCTTCGGAAGGAATGACAAGGATCTTATCAATGCGATGTCCATCCATATCCATAATTTCAAATTGAAAACCTTTCCACTCCAGTTTATCACTGGTTTGCGGAATTCTTTCCAGTTCATGTAAAATACAGCCGGCAAGGGTATCATAATCCTGTTCACCTTCTTCTATCAGTTCAACCTTGCAGAAAAAGCGGAGAAAATCATAAAATGGAATCTGCGCATCAATCAGGTAACTTCCGTCATCACGCAGCGTGATCTCGTAATCTTCGGCATCATCTGGCTGGGGTACATCACCAATAATGGCCGACAAAATATCATTCAGCGTAATCATGCCCTGGATGCTTCCATATTCATCAACAATAAAACAGGAGTGGATCTTGCTTTCCCTAAACTTTTCCACCACCTGGTAGGCTGAATTATTTTCAGGAACAAAAAGCGCAGGCTTCATCAGTTCTTTAAAAGGAACTTTATCATCGGTAACATAAATATCTTTCAGTGAAACTACACCGCGCATGTTATCAATCTCCCCTTCACAAACCGGGTAAATATTATGTGGTTCATCCATGATCTTTTCGCGGATCATTTCTTCCGTATCAGAAGCATCGAACCAGATAATATCACTCCTGTGCGTCATTAAAGATGTGATGTTTCTGTCCCCAAGGTGAAAAACCCTTTCAATGATCTGGTGCTCTGCTTCCTGGATGGCGCCGTGTTCGGTACCCTCACTAATAATGGCTTTGATCTCCTCTTCCGTTACCTGGTTGTCGTTGCTTTTTAAATTAAAAAGTTTCAGGATCACAAAGATCGACTTACTCAAAAGCCAGATAAACGGGTGAGCGATATAGCCAACGATCCGCATGGGGCGGGCCATAAATTTTGAAATGGCTTCCGGACGTGATAATCCAATTCTTTTTGGTACAAGTTCCCCGAGGATCAGGGTAAAATAGGTAACGATGATCACTATAATGGCAGTGGCAAGTCCATTGCTGTATCTTGCCAAAGCAGGAATATCATTGAAAAATGCAATCAGGCCGCCGGAAAGTTTTTCTCCTGAATAAATACCGGTTAAAATACCAATCAGGGTAATGCCGATTTGAACCGTGGATAAAAAATTATCAGGATGATTGGCAAGTTCCAATGCTTCTTTCGCACTTTTGTTGCCTTTGTTTGCCTGTGCTTCCAGCCGTGGTTTGCGGGCGGAAACCAGCGCAATTTCTGCCATCGAAAAAATTCCGTTCAACAAGATCAGCCCCAGCAATATAAAAATTTCCATTTATCCTTTTTGTGTGAAATTATGCCGGCCCCATCGGCGTCGGTAAACAGTGGCAGTCAACATTCCTGCCATTACACCTACAGCCGCTCCTGCCAGAACATCAATAGGATAATGTACGCCAACATAAAGTTGTGCATAAATTATACTAAATGCCCAAAGGTAAGTGAGGAAAATCCAACGGCCAACATAAGGTAATAAGGTGATGGAAGCGAATGTAGCTATTCCGAAATGATTGACAGCATGAGAGGACGTAAAACTGGAACTTATTGGACAATAGGATGCCAGTACCCTGATATACCCGATCATTTCGGCATCCCGGCAGGGTCGCAACCTGAAAACCAGGTTTTTGATGACATGACTGCTCAGCAGATCGGTTAATGCTGCAGTGCAGATGAACAGCAGTATGAACCATCCACTTTTTTTTATGTTCACGAGTGCAAAAACGCCAACGAAAAGGTAAAGTGGGATCCAGAGATTAGAGTTTCTGAGTAAAGGCATTAACTGGTCAAAAAATGAATTCTGCCATTTGTAGTTGATCAGATGTAAAACATAACGGTCGGCATCGAAAATGAACTGCATGCATAAATGCTTAGGGCGTAAAAGTAATTAATTAAATTTGAGCATTTCCAGCTATGGTCAGATTGCCAAGATTAATTAAATGGACTGCTTCTGTTGTTTTTGTACTCCTGGTTATTTTAACCATTTTTCGCCTGGTGTTTTTTCTCTGGTACCGGCCGCCCGGTTATGTATTGCCCGGATCTGCCTTCCTGATGGGATTAAGGCTTGACCTGCGCGTGGTAAGTATACTCGGGCTTTTCATGCTCCTGCTTTCAGCAATTCCATTTTTTAATCCTTTTAGAAACAGATCAACAGGCAGGTGGTGGAACATTTTTTTATCCTTTGTTTTTTTGCTGATCCTCTTTTTTTATGTGGTTGATTTTTTTCACTACGATTACCTGAAACAAAGATTAAATGCTAACATTCTGAATTACCTGCAGGATGCTGGAATTTCCATGGGCATGGTATGGGAAACCTACCCGGTGATACCCGGAATTATTTTTATGGCTTTGCTGGTGGTGCTGGTCTATGTTTTCTTCAAAAAACTGCTTTCATTTTTTCTGCGCCGAAATCCTTTACCTCAAAAGCGCATCTGGATACGCCATGTATTGTTTGGTTTGATCCTATTCGCAGGTGTCTGGGGCTCGCTGGGACAGTTCCCGCTGCGCTGGAGTGATGTGTTTAGTTTGAAAGATGCTTTTCGTGCGCAACTGGCACTCAACCCGGTGCAAATGTTCTTCAGCACACTGTCTTTTAAGAATTCAACCTATAATGAAGCAAAGGCAAGGTCCTATTACAACCTGATGGCAGATTATCTTTCTGTTCCTGCAAGAGACAGTGCAGCCTTAAATTACCAGCGCACCCTTTACCCATCAGGCCCGATCGATCCCTCAACCAGCCCTAACGTGATTCTGGTGATCTGTGAAAGTTTCAGTTCGTATAAAAGCAGTATGTGGAATCCTCTTAATCCTTCACCTTATTTTGATTCTTTATCTGCGCAGGGAATATTTTTTGATCATTGTTTTACACCCAGTTATGGAACGGCGCGTGGGATATGGGCAACCATTACCGGCATTCCAGATGTGGAAGCCCCACGCACGGCCAGCCGTAATCCTTCCCTGGTAGATCAGCAAACCATTCTCAATGATTTCCGTAGCTACGAAAAGTATTATTTTATTGGAGGAAGCGCCAGCTGGGCCAACATGCGCGGATTGCTGGAGTTCAATATTGAAGGATTAAAGTTGTATGAGCAGGAAGACTTCAAGTCCGAACGGG
The DNA here is from genome assembly GCA_002050435.1 of Chitinophagales bacterium 33-2. Classification (GTDB taxonomy): domain Bacteria; phylum Bacteroidota; class Bacteroidia; order Chitinophagales; family Chitinophagaceae; genus Flavisolibacter. The sequence continues at coordinate 8,652 of MWYV01000028.1, forward strand.
TAGATGTATGGGGCGTGAGTGATAAAAACCTTTTTCTGGAATCCAGCAAGATCCTTGCAGCGCAACAAAAACCTTTTTTTGCCATCATTCAAACTGCAGACAACCACAGGCCTTATACAATTCCTGATGCTGATCTTTCAGAATTTAAAAAGCAGCAGCTGCCAGTTGACAGCCTGAAAAAATATGGCTTTATCTCCATTGAAGAATTCAATGCCGTCAGGTACATGGATTTTTCAATCAGGAAGTTCATGGAAGCGGCATCCAGGGAGGCTTATTTTAAGAATACGGTTTTTGTATTTATTGGCGACCATGGAATCAGGGGCGATGCGGGCACTATGTTTCCAAAAGCCTGGACAGAACAGGGCCTTACCACCGTGCATGTGCCACTGTTATTTTATTCGCCCTTACTGGAAAACGGTAAAAGACACCAGGTTTGCTCGCAACTGGATATTATGCCTTCCATTGCCGGATTGCTATCGGTTCCGTACACCAACACATCACTTGGAAAAAATCTTTTTGATCCTGCGTTGATGGGAAATGATTTCAAGAGTTCCAGTGCTTTTATTGCTGATCCGGATGATCATGAAAAAAAGATTGGTATGATCGCCGGAGACTATTTTTTCAGACAATCGCTTGGCAAAAATGATTATGAACTGGTTTCTATAAGGAACAACCAGCCATTGCCGGAAGGAAGGTTTAAAGACAGTGTAAAGAATAAACTGCAGTTGTATTCAAATGCTTTTTATGAAACCGCACGTTATATGCTGTACCATAATAAAAAAGCCGGGTCAGCACAATAACTGCAAGGATCGCATCAGGCCTTCTTTGCAACAATGATCATTCTCGGCGTTTTGCGCACATCGTAACGATTCAGCTGGTAATCGCCAAAAACTTCGGTGACCTGCATTTTCTGAAAGGAAAGCATATCTGTAAAATCGCCCAGGCTGAATTTGGCAACTTTTTCTGTAAAAGCAAAGGGTGCATCAAGTTTCGGATCTGTAAGAATGATCTTTTTATAAAAATATTTTTCATCGTGCCAGCGATGGATCTCGTAATGGGTTTCACCAATTGTTTTTTCTTCATTATGAACGAGGCGGTCTTCCACATAATGCACATTCAGGTAGTCGAACAGCAATAGTCCGGAAGGCCGGAGGCTTTGAGAAATGGTGCGCATGGCATCATCATGTTCACGGCGGGTATTGAAATATCCAAAAGAAGTAAAGAAATTAAAAGCGTAATCAAAATAGTTGATCCACGAAGGCAGTCTCATATCGTGCTGGAAAAAATGCAGGTGGTCGGTTTCAAACTGCTTGGCATAAACAATGCTTTCTCCTGAAATATCGATCCCGGTTACATCATATCCTTTCGACGCAAGAAATTTGCTGTGTCTTCCACGTCCGCAGGCAATGTCGAGCATCAGGCTGCCCGGCTTTGGCGAAAGGTGTTGCAGCAATTTATCGATGAACTGCCTTGCTTCATTTTCATCGCGTTCAAAATAAAGCTTATGATAGTATTCCGAATTGAACCAGTCTTTATACCATTCCTTCACATTAATATTTTAGGCAAAAGTAGGCGCTACAGGGTCAATCTTTCCTGACAAGTATGAAAAGCCTATTTTTGCTGCCCTAAATTAAGTTTTGTGGCATTGATCAAAAGCATCTCCGGAATCAGGGGAACCATTGGCGGCAGGCCGGGCGAATCGCTTACAGCTATCGACATTGTGAAATTTACCGCCTCTTATGGAAACATCATTGCTGAAAGAAGGGACGATAAATCCAAACCGGCTAAAATTGTTGTGGGCCGTGATGGCCGCATTTCCGGGCCAATGGTAAGTCAGCTAGTGATTCATACCCTGGTGAGCCTGGGCATGGATGTGATCGACCTTGGTCTTTCAACTACGCCAACAGTGGAACTGGCTACAAAAATGGAAGGAGCAGATGGCGGGATCATTATTACTGCCAGTCACAACCCGAAAGAATGGAATGCGTTGAAGCTGCTGAACCGGGAAGGGGAATTTATTGATGCGGAAACCGGGGCAGAAGTGCTCGACCGTGCAAAAAGCGAAGCGCTGGGTTTTGCAGTAGTCGATAAACTTGGGATCGTAACTACCAATGACGATTACCTTCAAAAACATATTGATCTGGTAATGGACTATCCGCTGGTCAACCAGGAAGCCATTGCAGCAAAAGGTTATAAAGTGGTGGTGGATTGCATCAATTCAACCGGCGCCCTGGTGGTTCCGCAGTTATTGAATGCACTGGGCGTAGAAAATGTGATCGTATTGAATGGTGAGGTCAACGGAAAATTCGCACACAATCCCGAACCGGTTCCTCAACACCTTACAGAGCTCAGTAACGAAGTGGTAAAACAGAAAGCAGATTTTGGTATTGCAGTAGATCCTGATGTGGACAGGCTTTGTTTTGTTTGTGAAGATGGAAGCATGTTCGGCGAAGAGTACACACTGGTGGCAGTAGCTGATTATATATTATCCAAAAAAACCGGGAATACGGTGAGCAATATGAGCAGCACCAAAGCGCTCAAAGACGTTACTCAAAAACGGGAGGGTAATTATTTTCCATCTGCTGTCGGTGAAGTGAACGTAGTAAAGAAAATGAAAGAAGTGGAGGCCGTAATTGGTGGGGAAGGAAACGGTGGCATTATCGTACCTGATTTTCATTATGGAAGGGATGCGCTGATAGGAATTGCGCTTTTCCTTTCCCATTTTGCCAATTTTAAAAAAGGACTGAAATCATTCAGGGGTAATTATCCCAATTATTTTATTTCGAAAAATAAAATTGAGCTGCAAAACGGGATTGATGTGCATACCATTTTTGACAAGATCAAAGAAAAGTACAGGAACTATCCGATCAATACAGAGGATGGACTGAAGATCGAATTTGATTCAGACTGGGTGCACCTGCGTACATCCAATACAGAGCCGATCATCAGGATCTATGCGGAAAGTAATTTTGAAACAACGGCAGATAATATTGCAAAAAGATTGATGAAGGACATTATGGAATGCAGCTGATCATGCTCCCAGGTTTGTTGAGAAGCCTCAGTTTTCAGGTGCACCATAATTTATTTAATTTCGGGCTCTAAGGATACAACATGAAAACCGCCTTTGCTTCAGCAGCAAACAATACAGGTACTGAAATGAAACAAACCCGGATCTATCTGGATAATGCAGCTACAACACCCCTTGATAAGGAAGTGCTGGAAGCCATGTTGCCTTATATGACCGATCATTTCGGCAATCCTTCTTCAATTTATTCTTATGGCAGGGAAACCCGGCTGGCTATTGAAAATGCAAGAAAAACGGCAGCGAAGATCCTGGGGGTAAAACCCGCTAATATTTTTTTTACCAGCGGTGGCACAGAAAGCAACAATACGGCCATTGCCGCTTCCGTTCGTGATTTGAAATGCGATCATATCATTACTTCTCCAATAGAACATCATGCAGTATTGCATACAGTGGAGCATTATGCAGCCTACAACAAAATCGAGCATAGTTTTGTAAAACTGGATGAGCATGGACATGTTGATCCAGTTGACCTGGAAAACCAGCTATCTGCCTTACAAACTTCAGGAAAAAAAGTGCTGGTAAGTTTGATGCATGCCAATAATGAAATTGGTGTGTTGCTGGATATTAAAAAAGTGGGTGCGCTCTGCAAGGCGCATGGTGCGGTATTTCATTCTGATTGTGTGCAAACCGTAGGTCATTACCCAATGGATCTTTCTTCTGTTGATGTTCAGTTCATTTCTGCGGCGGGACATAAATTTCATGGTCCGAAAGGGATCGGTATTTTATACGTGAGTGATGATGTGGAAATTAAACCTTTCATATTTGGGGGAGGACAGGAAAGAAATATGCGTGCAGGTACTGAAAATGTATATGGTATTGTTGGTTTTGCAAAAGCTTTGGAGATATCGGTAAGGGATCACGAAAAAGACAGTGCTTATATCCGTTCCTTAAAAGCCTACATGAAGCAGTCGCTGACTGATTCCATTGAAGGCGTTAGTTTTAACTGCACGGATAATGCATTGTACACAGTACTCAGTGTCTGCTTTCAAAGGAATGAGCGCTCGGGATTTTTATTAATGAATCTTGATATCAATAATATCTGTGTGTCGGGAGGTAGTGCCTGCAGTTCCGGTGCCGATGCAGGCTCGCATGTGATGAAAGCCTTGAACAAAACCGATCAGCATGTAACCATTCGTTTTTCATTTAGCAAATACAATACAAAGGAAGAAATAGACAGGGTAGTGGAGCAACTGGTTGACATAATTTAAGCTGCTGCCCGGAATGCTTAGTTTCAAATGCCCTACTTCTTAGGATCAGCAGTACAAAGGAAGGCACGCTGAGGAATAAAAGTTTAAGCGAAACTTTCAACTAATTATGCTGGTTCGTCCGCACGGGTTATTTTTGCGGCGATTAAATAAAAACATGGACGTTATTCAGACCATTCTTGATTTCATCTTTCATATAGACGACCATCTTGTAAGGATCGTAAGCGATTATAAAACCTGGACTTACCTGATCCTTTTCCTGATCATTTTTGCGGAAACCGGGTTTGTGATAACTCCTTTTCTTCCCGGGGATTCACTTCTGTTTGCAACCGGAGCTATCATTGCCAATCCTGAAAGCGGTCTGGATATCATGGTCATGTGTATCTTACTCATTATTGCAGCTATCCTGGGCGACCTTGTAAATTATCATATCGGAAAATATATTGGTCCCAAAGCTTTTAGTGGGAAATACCGGTTGCTCAAAAAAGAATACCTGGTAAGAACCCAGCAATTTTTTAATAAGTATGGAGGCAAAACGATTATATATGCCCGTTTTATTCCTATAGTGCGCACATTTGCGCCCTTTATTGCAGGTGTGGGAATGATGCGCTATAATAAATTTGCTTCTTACAATGTTATTGGTGGGATTTTATGGATCACCAGTTTTCTTTTCCTTGGTTATTTCTTTGGTGGACTTCCTGTGATCAAAGACAATTTTACCTACGTGATTTTGGGGATTATTGTACTTTCTGTTTTGCCACCAATAATTGAACTGATCCGGGAGAAAATGAAAAAATCTAAACCCTGAATATTTTGTTGTTTTGCCGCAAAGGCGCGAAGACACAAAGTGATTGAAGCACGAAGTCAAAGGAAGCTTGAGGCGGATCTGCCCTAGCCCCTAACCCATAACTACAAGTACCTCAAAGGATTTCTTCTTGCAGAAAGGATATATCTTTTCATATTCATCCAGAAAGCAATGATCATATAAATGATCAGGGGAGAGCCAAGTGTTAGGAAGGAAATATACATGAACCACATGCGAATCCTTGATGTGGCAATGCCTAAACGTTCACCAATGGCGGCGCAAACCCCAAAAGCCTGCCACTCGATAAAATTTTTTAGGCGATTCATTCCACTAATTTATATTTTTTTACTAAAAACCAGCTCAGCACTGGCAGGAAACTTTCCCTGTTTTAGTTAACTTCGCGTCACTTTGAAGGGCAGCAAAAGCGATGCCTTATTTTAAATTTATGAATTATGCTATTTGATCTGGATTTGATAAAGAAAGTTTATAGCGAATTGCCCGCAAAGGTTCTTGCTGCACGTAAGTTACTGAACCGTCCCATGACTCTGGCAGAAAAAATATTGTATTCCCATTCTTATACGCCTGCTACCAAAAAACTTGAAAGAGGAAAAGACTATGTAGATTTTGCACCGGACCGCGTGGCTATGCAGGACGCTACGGCCCAAATGGCACTTTTACAGTTTGATACCTGTGGCCGCGACAGGGTAGCGGTACCTTCATCTGTTCACTGCGACCACCTGATCCAGGCGAAAATGGGTGCCGATGAAGATCTCACTGCGGCCATTGATACCAACCGCGAGGTTTACGATTTCCTGGCTTCCATCTCCAATAAATATGGGATCGACTTCTGGAAACCGGGTGCAGGAATTATTCACTCTGTAGTTCAGGAAAACTATGCCTTTCCCGGCGGTATGATGGTCGGTACAGACTCTCATACGCCCAATGCAGGCGGAGTGGGTATGATCGCCATTGGTGTGGGCGGTGCCGATGCGGTGGATGTAATGGCGGGACTACCATGGGAATTGAAAATGCCTAAACTCATTGGTGTAAAACTTATAGGTAAATTAAGCGGTTGGACAGCCCCTAAAGACGTTATTTTGAAAGTGGCTGGCATACTTACCGTTAAAGGGGGTACTGGTGCTATTGTTGAATACTTTGGTGAAGGTGCAGATTCCATCAGTTGTACCGGTAAATCAACCATCTGTAACATGGGTGCGGAAATCGGCGCCACCTGTTCCTTGTTTGCCTATGATGATAAAATGGCCGATTACTTACGTGCCACAGAAAGGGAAAAAGTGGCAAAAGCTGCCGATGATGTAAGAGAGCACCTGCGCCCTGATGAAGAAGTGTATCTCAAGCCTGAAAAGTATTACGACCAGGTGATCGAGATCAACCTGAGCGAACTGGAGCCACATGTGAATGGTCCGTTTACACCGGATCTTGCTACACCCATTTCTGAAATGGCAAATGCCGTTGCGGAAAATGGATGGCCTGATGAAATTGAAGTGGCATTGATCGGTTCTTGTACCAACTCAAGTTATGAAGACATCAGCCGTTCTGCTTCAATAGCGATTCAGGCCACAAAAAAAGGACTGAAAGTCAAAAGCGAATTCACTGTAACTCCAGGATCTGAACTGATTCGATACACTATTAATAAAGATGGTTACCTGAAAACGTTTGAAGATATCGGAGGTGTGTTGCTGGCCAACGCCTGTGGTCCATGTATTGGACAATGGGCCCGGCATATAGATGATCCTAACAGGAAAAATACGATTGTTACTTCTTTCAACAGGAATTTTGCAAAAAGAAACGACGGACTGGCTTCCACACATGCATTCGTGGCCTCTCCGGAAATTGTTACCGCATATGCTATTGCAGGCAGACTTTCTTTTAATCCTTTAAAAGATACACTGCGGAATGATAATGGCGAAGAGGTGATGCTGGATGAACCTTCCGGTTTTGAATTGCCCCCTAAAGGTTTTTCTGTTGGTGATCCAGGATTCCAGGCCCCTGCAAAGGATGGAAAAAACGTTGAGGTGGTCGTAAGTCCTACTTCACAGCGTTTGCAATTGCTGAGTCCATTTCCTGCATGGGATGGGATGGATTTGCGCGGACTGAAACTGCTGATCAAAGCAAAGGGAAAGTGCACTACTGATCATATTTCAATGGCTGGTCCCTGGTTAAAATACCGTGGTCACCTGGATAATATTTCAAACAATCTTTTGATTGGTGCGATTAACTATTTTAATAACCAGACCGACAGTGTAAAGAATCAAATAACCGGAGCGTATGGTCCTGTGCCTGCCACTCAGCGTGATTACAAAGCACATGGTTTTGGGTCAGTGGTGGTGGGAGATGAAAATTATGGTGAAGGATCATCCAGGGAGCACGCGGCCATGGAACCAAGACATCTTGGTGTTCGCGCCATTGTTGTGAAAAGCTTTGCGCGGATTCATGAAACCAATCTGAAAAAGCAGGGCATGCTTGGGCTAACATTCAACAACAAAGAGGATTATGATAAGGTCCTTGAAGATGATGTAATCGATTTTAATGGTTTGATCGGATTTGCTCCTGGCAGTTCCATTATCATGGTTTTAAATCATGCAGATGGAACCTGTGATAAGGTCAAATTGAATCATACCTATAACGAACAGCAGATCGAGTGGTTCAAAGCTGGAAGTGCCCTGAATTTGATCAGGAAGCAGTTTGGGAAGGGATAGTTGGGGGGAATGTGGTTGAAGATGGTTGAAGATGGTTGAATATTGTTGAAAGTGGTTGAACATTGTTGAACCCTTCTCTACCGCGTAGCGGTAAAATATCGGTAGCACGGAAATATCATTAAAATGAACCCATGCCCTGTAGGGGCATCACCTTTTCTCCCGATTATACGCACCGCCCATATTGTTTCGCCCCTACAGGGCGAAAAATGATTTCGATCTATGGTTGCTACCGATATTGACCCGCCGCTGGCGGGCGGGTTCATTTCAGATCCGGTATTCATTTTTATTAGGAAGAAACCTACCGCGTAGCGGCAAAATATCGGTAGCACGGAAATTATCAATATAATGAACCCATGCCCTGTAGGGGCATCACCTTATTTCTATTTCCCCCAGCGGTAGCTTCCTGCTTCCAATCCTGCAAGATCGATCACACGATCCACCACAGTGGCGGCGACTTCTTCAATGGTGGTGGGGTTTGAATAAAACGAAGGGGTAGCCGGACAAATAATACCGCCTGCCAGTGTAATCGTTTCCATGTTTTTTATATGAACCAGGTTATAAGGTGTGTCCCTGATCACGAGGATCAGTTTTTTCCGCTCCTTCAGCATCACATCTGCTCCGCGTGTTACAAGGTCATTGGAAATACCTGCTGCAATCCTGCCAAGTGTTCCCATGCTGCAGGGAATAATGATCAGCGCATCATATTTTGCAGAACCGGATGCAAAAGGAGCCGTAAAATCATTTTTTGTAAAATAGCGGCCCTTAAAGCCACCATAGGTTTCATCTCCAATTTCTGTTTTCCAGACAAATTTTGCATTGTCGGAGATCACTATAGAAAGTTCGCTGATCTGCTCACTCAGACTTTCCATTTTCTGCAGCAGCAATTTTGCATATATTGAGCCGCTTGCTCCTGTAATGGCAACCGCGATCTTTTTCATATCTTTTTTATCTGCCATTAAATTTTTTATCAAAACCAATTTGCTCCCTAATAAATTCTAATTCATTACATAACCCATGAGTGATTCATCCTTCAGCAACCTCCAACCAATATTTAAAAAAGGTCATGATCTTTTCTTTGGTTGTCTCCATATTCTTTGGCTTGGAAATTACCGATGCTGCTCCTGCCGCATAACATTTTTTCTAGGTTCCGGATAACTGTGCTCTGTAAGTATAACAACAGGCAGGTTGGAAATGTTGCTATCCGATTTTATTTTTTTCAAAACCTCAAATCCATTTGCCGGACTGGAGTTATAATCCACCAATACAAGTGCCGGCATTTCCATGAAGATATGCTCCATCAATTTTTCACTGCTGGTAAAATAGAAGATGGAAAACTCCAATCCTGATTCTGAAATGATCTCTTCTATAATGTAACGATCATCAGCATCGTCCTCAAGCATATAAATTTTCTTATCCATTTCCCCTGCTTTCTTTAAAAATACTGCTTTAAAAACAAAAAGAGAGGCCGAAGCTCTCCTGTAATAATTAGTTTTTATTTAAAATGATTTTTTGGGATCATTCACCGCAGATCCCACCTTACTCTTATTCACGTTTTCATTTCCCAGGTTTTGCAATATCCAGTTGGTTACTTTGGACCACAAATGATAACTGGTATTATCCGCCATTCCAGAAATACCATGATTCTTGTTTGGATAATACATGGTTTCAAAATCTACATTGGCTTTTACCAGGGCGGTTACCATTTGTACACTGTTCTGAAAATGCACATTGTCATCCGCAGAACCATGCACCAGCAAATATTTTCCCCTGATGTCCTTTACAAAATTTATGGGCGCCGTTTCATCATATCCTTTGGGGTTTTCCTGTGGTGTTCGCATGAACCGTTCAGTATAAATATTATCATAATACCTCCAGGAAGTCACCGGTGCCACCGCAACGCCGGCAGTAAATACATCAGCCCCTTTTGTAACTGCGAGGGAACTCATAAATCCACCAAAACTGTGTCCCCAGTGACCAATATTATTTCCATCAACAAATGACATTTTGCGCAACCATTTTGCCGCATCGATCTGGTCTTCAATTTCTAACTGTCCTAAACGCAAATAAGTTTTTTTCTTGAACTCTTCTCCGCGGTAACCCGTACCTGTATTGTCAACCGACACAAGGATAAAACCTTTTTGCGCCATCATCTGGTGCCAGAAATTTACAGCACCAAACCTGTTGGCCACCTGCTGCGATCCCGGACCGCCATAGTTCACAAAAAGAACCGGGTATTTTTTATGTGCATTAAAATTGGGAGGCTTCAGCATCCATCCATTCAATGTATCACCCTTTGTGTTGGGAACACGGATGAACTCAGGTTTTGATAATGCATAATCAGCAATTACCGTTTTCAAAGCACTGTTGTCATTCACTATTTTGTTCTGAATGGCTGTCACAACATTTTTGTTCTTCCGGATATCATACAGTGTTACCGTTTGCGGTGTGTGGATGTTGGAGTAATAGTCGTAGAATTTTGTGTGGTCCGCATTCATTTCAATCCGGTGAAACCCGCTGCCACTGGTCAGTTGCCTCGTGTTTTTTCCGTCGAAATCGGTCACAAATAAATTTCGGTCCATAGGAGTGGGGTAAGCAAGTGTGTAATACACCAGCCTGTTTTTTTCATCCACTCCATTTACGGAAGCAATGTCATTCTGATGTTTGGTCAGCTCAGTCTTTCTTTTCCCTTCAATGCTGTATAAATACAACCTGTACCAGCCGTTCATTTCAGAACCAAAAACAAAATGTTTTCCATCATTCAAAAACCACCAGTCGTCATTGATGTCCACATAATATTTGTTCTGTTCTTCATACATGGTTGTGGCTGCGCCGGTTTTTGCATCTGTGAGCAAAAGTTTCAGATGATTCTGCAGGCGGTTCATCCAGAATACAACAAGTTTATTGTCATCTTGTGTCCACTTGATACGGGGAATATAAATATCACCTTGTTCAAAATTTGCTTTAGCAGTATTGCCCGTTTTCAGATCATAAATATGAATGGTAACCGTTGAATTGCTGTCACCGGCTTTGGGATACTTATAGCGGTAATCTTTATTGTAACTGTCATCATAAATCGTCATGTTGTATTCCTTCACACGGGTTTCATCGAATTTATAATAGGCCAGGTAGTTGCCTTTGGGACTCCATTGGTATGCTTTTGTAAAACTGAATTCTTCTTCATAAACCCAGTCGGCATTGCCATTGATAATGAAATTCCATTTCCCATCAGTTGTTATGGCTTTGCTGATGCCTGAGGCTACATCATATAAATAAAGATTGTTGTCAAAAACATAAGCAATGGTATTTCCATCGGGTGAAAAACCTGGATGTAAAATTTTTCCTTTGTTTAGCGGAACCAGTTTTTTTGTGGCCACATCATAAATATGTGCGGTTGACCTGGAAGAATGGCGGTAGATCGGTTCGCGACCTGTGAAAAAAATAATTCTTTTTTTATCGGCACTCACCATATAATCAGCACTCTTCATCACTTTGCCTGTTTCATCTTTGATATCCTGCGGATTAAATAAACCACTGTTGTCTTCTTCGGCAAAACCGGGTACAAAAGCGTTACGGAATGTGCCTTTTTTATACAGGTCATCAAGTGTGATCTCTTTTTGCTGGGCCTTAACAATAAAGGGCAGGTAAAAAAACAACAGGAACAGGATCCTCATGGTAAAAAATTTAGTCAGTAAATGTAAAGTATTGCGTCTAAAGATCTTTGCCGTTGGTGGATTAGCCCTGTTAAATTGCGGAAGATTATTCTAATCAATTCTATATAAAGAACAAAAAAAAGAGGCTGTCTCAAAAGTCTGTGCCAGCCTCCTTTTATTCGCGCGTTTTTATAAAAGCCAATTTCTGAAGTTGAATCCTATTCTACAACTGAAGGGGCAGGTTCTTTGGCTTGGGTTTTGCCAACCCGTTATTGTGCGTTCGCCTTAGTAAAAGTTTAAAGACCGAATAATATTCTTGAGTGCTTTGTCGTCAACGTTCTCAAACTCAGACTTATCGTAGATGGTCAGCAGATAAACTTCTTTATTGTCTTTTACCACAGGTAATAATTCGTCCGCCACCGCTCTTTCCTTTTCCTTTACTTTTGATGGCAAGTCTGATTTTATATATGTCGTTTCCCAATGGTGTTCCTGACATTGGCTGTTTGACAAGGTTTCACTCAGTTCAGCCAGGTCCTCTTTTGGCGATGGATATTTTTTGGAAAGTCTCTTAGCTTCTTTTTTGAATTTGTCGGAAGGAATAACACTAAAGCCCATTTATAAAGTGGGTTAGTGTCTGTTTACGTCCTTTCTGCTTTTTAAGAAGTGCAACCTGGTCAAAGGCTTCACTTAAATCAGAGCGTAGTTTTAGAGCCTGTTCATATTTTTTTAGCTTGTTCAGCACTTTCTCCCACTCCGTGAGGACCAATTGAACCGCTTGTGTATTACCATTTATATCATTCACATATTGAAGTGCAATTTTCATGTCTCAAATTTTTGATCAACTGTATTGCTTCTACCTTGCATCTGCCATATCCGGAATAAATTCCGCCTTGTAAGCGCCTGAATTCAGTTTTTCTTTGGTCTGACTGAATGCTTCCAGTGTAGCTTCAATATCTGCATCGGTATGCGAAGCGGTTGGTATCAGCCTATAAATAATATGTCCTTTTGGAATTACAGGGTAAACTACAATAGAACAGAAGATTCCATAGTTTTCGCGCAGGTCCATCACCATTGCGGATGCTTCTTCAACACCGCCTTTCATATACACAGGCGTTACCATAGTATCTGTTTTGCCAATGTCAAAACCACGGTCTTTCAATCCCTGCTGAAGTTTTAAGGCGTTGTTCCAGAGTTTCTCTCTCATTTCCGGCATGGTGCGCAACATTTCCAGTCTTTTAAGGTTGCCGATCACAATAGGCATCGGCAGACTTTTTGCAAAGATCTGGCTGCGGATATTATACCTTATATAATCAATAATCGCTTTGTCGCCGCCAAGGAAAGCGCCAATGGAAGCCATTGATTTAGCAAAAGTTGAAAAGTACAGATCGATATCATCCTGCACCCCTTGAGCTTCGCCTGCACCGGCACCCGTATCACCCAATGTTCCAAAACCATGGGCATCATCTACCAGCAAACGAAAGGCAAATTTATTTTTAAGTGCAGCGATCTCTTTTAATTTACCCTGGTCGCCTGCCATTCCAAAAACACCTTCGGTGATAACAAGAATTCCACCCTTGCCCTGTTTTTCAATCAGGTTAGTGGCACGCTGCATCTGCTTTTCAAAATCTTCGATATCGTTATGTTTGAAAACATACCTGTGGCCGGGATGTAAACGGATGCCATCTATAATACAGGCATGGCTTTCGGCATCATACACCACTACATCATGCCTGCTGCAAAGGGCATCAATAATGCTCACCATTCCCTGGTAACCAAAATTTAAAAGGATGGCATCTTCTTTACTTACAAATGCAGCCAGTTCTCTTTCCAGTTGTTCATGATAATTACTGTTTCCGCTCATAATGCGTGCACCCATGGGATAAGCAAGTCCGAATTCCTGAGCGGCATCTGCATCTGCTTTACGGATATCAGGATGATTGGCCAGGGCCAGGTAATTGTTAAGGCTCCACACCACCACATCTTTTCCGCGGAACTGCATTCTTGTACCAATTTCTCCCTCTAGCTTTGGGAAGGAAAAATACCCATGAGCTCTTTCTCTGTGTTGTCCTAAGGGACCATAGTTTTTTAAGAGACGTTCAAAAAGATCTGCCATGTTTAAATTTATATTTCAAATTGAATATTAGGGTTCCGGCTAGGGTAAGCCGCGCCTGCGGCAGGCGCAAAAATAAGCAATTCGGTTTTAATTTGGGTTTACACTTGATCTTCAGTTACATTTTCATTAATTCGTAATTGCTTAGTTCCTGACCAAGTAAATTTGCCTAAACCTTGGAAAATGAAGCGTTTGCTATTAATGATATTTTGTTTTTGGATGATCAGCGCCTCAGCACAGGAATTGAAACGCCCAAAGCTGGTTGTTGGACTGGTAATCGACCAGATGCGCTGGGATTATCTTTACCGTTATTTCGACCGGTATGCAGAAGGAGGTTTTAAAAGACTATTAAAAGAAGGATTCAGCTGCGAGAATACCCATTTGAATCATTTACCTACATATACGGGTGCGGGCCATGCAACAATTTTTACCGGCAGCGTACCAGCCATTCATGGCATCATAGGCAATTCCTGGTACGACCGCAAGCTGAAAAGAATCGTTTATTGTACAGAGGACTCTTCCGTAACAAGTGTGGGCACTTCAGCCGCTTCAGGAAAAATGTCACCCAAAAATATGTGGGGCACTTCCATAACTGATGAATTAAGGTTGGCAACCAATTTTAAAAGCAAAACGATAGCGATTTCCCTAAAAGACCGCGGATCAATTTTTCCTGGAGGGCATACTGCAAATGGCGCTTACTGGTTTGATAACGCATCTGCAGGCTGGATCACCAGTAGTTTTTATATGCCGCAACTGCCTGCCTGGGTACAGGATTTCAATAATAAAAAATTGCCTGAGGTTTATTTATCCCAGGACTGGAATACACTGTACGCTATTTCAACCTATACCCAAAGCACGGCCGACAGCAACCGTTATGAAACAAGACTCGGAGGTGGCGGTATCACTTTTCCCCACATCACAAAAAACCTGGGTAATAATAAATATGAAGTGTTCAGGTACCTGCCGGCATCCAATTCCTATTGTTTTGAATTTGCCAAAGCAGCTTTGAAGGCCGAGCAGCTTGGTAAAAGAGGCACAACTGATTTTCTTTCTTTGAGTCTTTCTCAACCAGATTACAGTGGTCATAGCTTTGCGCCCAATTCCATTGAAATGGAAGACACTTACCTGAGGCTTGACAGAGATCTGGCTGCTTTCCTTAAACATCTTGATGCTACCATTGGAAAGGACCAGTACCTGTTGTTTCTTTCTTCCGATCATGGCGCAGCACTCAATCCCATTTTTGTTGCTGATCATAAAATACAGGCCGGTGTATTTGAAGAGTCCAGGGTGCGAACCGAGTTGAATGCACTGCTTGAAAAACAGTTTGGAACCAAAGGAATTATTGAAAAATGGATCAATTACCAGATCTATCTTGATCATGACCTGATCGCGCGCAACAAGCTCGATAAAAAAACAATTTCAGATCTCATTATAGCCTATCTGATCATGGAGCCGGGTATTTCCAATGCGGTTGACCTGGATGCACAGAAGGATGCCAGGGTGCATCAAAAAATCAATACAATGATCGTTAATGGATACAACCCGCGACTCAGTGGTGATGTGCAGTATATTTTGAGGCCTCAATGGTTTGAGACCTGGCGAACTGGAACCACCCATGGTTCGTGGTATCCTTACGACACCCATATTCCTTTGATCTTTATGGGCTGGAATATAAAGCCGGGAAAACTGTACCGCGAAGTGCATATGCAGGATATCGCGCCTACAATTGCGGCCCTGCTTAAAATTCAAATGCCCAATGCAAGTATAGGAGAGGTGATTGGGGAAGTAGTAAGGTAGGTAAGCGGATAGCTGGTATCGGTAAGGAAAGGGTTCAAGTTGCAAGGCAATGAAAGCAAGCCAACTGCCAACTGCAACAGTAGACTTTTATTTTTTAATAACTGATTTACCTATAAAAAGGAACAAAGCTGAAATTATTAAAAATATGAGCAATAAAACTGCCGAATTTATAAGTGCTTTTGTCAAACCTAAATTTGTAACATCAACAAAAGGGTATGGATAGAAATTAGAAAAACTTCCCCGGACCAAGATAAAAATTAAGAATATTAAAGGGTAAATGGCCCATTTCAAAATTTGCGAATATTTTACTGACCTGGTTGTTTCATACATAAACCAAAATATGGTTACTAAAATCGGCATAATCGAATGAAGTAATTCGTCCACAACCATTTGTATTCCCTTTGGCTGCCAAATCTGTCTTAAAGCAATTTGATAAACTGAACCAACCATTATAATGTACATTGTTATTGCTGTAAGTAATCCGGGTTTATTAATTGCTTTTTCTTGATTTTTAATAAAAACAATGCAAGTAAAATAGATTGCAACCAGCGTATTAGTTAAAATCGTAAAAAAACTAAAAAATCTAATGATAGCTTCAGGAATAGATGTTATGCGGTTTTCAATCAGTAAGACGAATTGGGTTATTACTGCAAACCATCCTACTAGAGCAAACAATACAGCTAAGTTTTTTTTCATAACGTAATGTTGTTTAAATTTCCTTAAACGGTTTGGATAATGCCAAAGTGCAGGAAATAGAATACTGCCAGCCCGGCTAACTGAATCCCAATGTATAAATAAAAGTTGAAAGACACATTCCATCAACCTGCATTTGGAAATACCCTGTTAGCGTTATACCCTTCCTCGGGTGTGTCCCCTGAAGGTTTGTGTCAACTGTAATAAGAATTGCAGGCTTTGGAGAAAAATACATGCTTTTGCAAGTTTGCTTTTGTGGCAGACTTTGTGGTCTTGCAAAATGTGTTTGTTTTTGTGAGTTGGCAGTTTCGTTATGGCAGCCAGAGACAGATCGTACAATTCTCAGGTGCTTGTTTTAATTTGCCTCCTGATATTTTTTATGCACTTAAAAATATTTTCCTACCGCTCTTGCAATTCCGATAAGTGCTAAAATCCATATTGCTATAATTATCAAAGCAAAAATCCAATTAGTTTTGTTTAATTTTTGCGGGTTGGATTTGATCGTTCCTCTTGCCTCATTTAATACAGTTTCTGGGATTAAATTAATTGAGGCAGTAATTAATAATGGAACGATTATTAAATCATCTAGAAGACCCAATACAGGTATAAAATCTGGTATCAAATCAATTGGACTTAACAAATAACCTACAGTAATGCCTATTAGTATTTTTGCTGATAATGGTGTTCGTGTGTCCTTATAGGCAATTATTAAAACCTGGGCTTCGGATTTTAATTGTCTTGCCTTTTGTTTCAATTTAGCTAATAGCCTCACGCTAATGATATTTAAGCATTTTTACAAATCATCTGTTTCTATATGCAGCATACTTGAAGGAGATCGAAGCACCTTTTGTAACAATCTTTGTGTATTGGGCTTTATTCTTCAAGTTATTGATACTTACGCTAATTCTTCTAGACGGGTTATCATATCAATCATTTTAAAACGATGCTTTTCAACAAAACTTATTTTTGTTTGCTTCTTTATCATCTGCATCTCTTTTGAAGGATTCATTTTCTAAGCCTTCAAAAACAAAAATGTATGACTTGTTGTTTGCTTTTCAATTGCAACTTTTGAAATTGCCGATACTAAGGGTAAAAAGCGTTGTTCAGTTCCAGTATATTGAAGTGGGTAGCAAAATGATCAAACCACAGCCTTAGTAGAAGCTTTGGGGTAAAAAATTTCCTTCCATTCCTTTTATCGAAAATCGGAACAACCAAGGCCATTGAATACCCTTCATGAAAAAAGGCATCAAATAATAATGCCAGCTAGGGAAGCCAAAGTTTGCTGACGCATGAAGCAAATTCTACCAGCTTATTAAAAGTGTCTGGTTTACTGATAAAGCAATTGGCGCCAAATTCATAAGCCAGCCTGCGGTCGCGCGGTGAGGAGGATGTTGTAAAGATCAGTATTGGAATATGACAATATCTTTTATCTGATTTGAGTTCTTTTAATGTTTCTCTTCCATCTTTTCCGGGCATGTTCAGGTCGAGCAAAATCAGCCCGGGAGGTGCCGTCTCGATGTGTCTAATTAAATGTTCGAGCAGCTGATCACCGTTTTCAAGTAAAATATATTCAAAATCTGGATGCCCTGTAAGGAAAGCATCTCTTAAAATCTCCCTGTCGTCATTATCATCATCAACAATATAAATGAACTGTTTTTTAATCATACGGTAAAATTATAGTAAAAGTAGCGCCTGTATCCAGGCTGCCTTCAGCATAGATAACGCCACCATGGTGTTCAACAATTTTTTTGCAAATGGCAAGACCGATACCAGATCCTTCATATTCACTTCTCCCATGTAAGCGTTGAAATATGGCGAAAATTTTTCCTGCAAATTCATTTTCAAACCCAATTCCATTATCGCTGAAAACAATTTTGGAATACGTATCAGCAGGGGAGAGCTGGTAATGCACGATATCTTTTTCCTTTAAAAAACTATGGGTAATCGAGATCACCGGCTGCACGCCTGGTTGAACAAATTTCAGGGAGTTGCTTAGCAGGTTTTGAAACAACTGCCTGAACTGGGATGGAATGATCTGCGCTTCCGGTAACAGATCGTGACGAATGACAGCATTTTGCTGTTCAATTTTATATTCCAGTGTCTGAATAGTGTCGTCGAGTATTTGTTGGAGACTGAATTTTTCAAACGACCGGTTGCCGGTGATCATGGAAATGGAAAGCAGGTCGCTGATCATGGTTTGCATCCGGTTTGATGCATCAAGGATCTTGTTCAGATATATTTTTCCATCAGGTGACAATATTTCCAGTTGCGAAGCAGCAAGCCTGTCGCCAAAGGTGGAGATCTTTCTTAATGGTTCTTTCAAGTCATGGCTGGCTACGTAGGCAAATTCTTCAAGACTTGAATTGGATTGCTCCAGCAATAAGGTATTCTGCAAAATGGTTTTTTCCATTTCCTTACGCCGGTTAATATCCAGAGCAGCGCCCAATATCTGGCAGATATTTCCTTCGCTGTCAGATTTAAATACAATCTCACGTACAAGAAACCAACGGTATTCTCCATCCTTGCTTTTTACCCTGCATTCGTATTGGATCATGGAATCTACCTGGCTGAAATTTTTTTGGCTTTCACTTCTTGCCGGTAACAAATGATAGTCTTCCGGGTGATACAGCATGGAAGTGACCTTATTTCCAGCCTTTATGATCTCATCAGGATGGTGGCCAAGCACAAAGAAAATTTCCCTGTTGATGTAAACAATACTTTGTTTTTCTACATCGTAGAGATAGAGTATGGTAGGAGAGGCATCAGCGATCTGCTGGATAAAATGTTCCTGTTCCTTGATTTTCTGGATTGCCGTTTTTTGTTCTGTGATATCAAGTGCAATGTTCAATACATGTTCCACTTTGCCCTGCGCATTCCGGTCGAAAATTGTTCCATAGGTATTGTACCACCTGAATCCATCTTTTTTATGCTTGATCCTGAATGAAAATTCAATGATCAGCTCCTTTAAATGTGGGTTGGCATTGGCTTCTTCAAGTGCTTTGTTGGTTTTCTCCATCATGTCCTGAAGGTCTTCCGGATGGATGATGTCTATAAAAAATTTCAATCCTTTTTCCATGGCCTCACCTGTCTTATATCCCAGCAGTTTTTCCAATCCTTCATTAATAAAAACGAATGCGCCTGAATGAACATTATACGTGGTAATGATAGATGGAGTGGCATCGGTGATCTTACGAATGAAATTCTGATTTTCATTCAGTTCCTGTTGTACCTGTTCGATTTCGGTTACTTCCTGGGTAGTGCCAACCAGCTTGTCAGGTTTGCCATTTGCTTTTACAATTTCTGCACGCCTGTGCACAACCTTTTCCCTGCCGTTTCTTAATACAATGCGGTGTCTTTTATCATAGATCTTTTTCTCCCTGATACATTCAGCCAGGTAATTTAAAACTTCAGTCTTGTCTTCCGGATGAATGAATTCAGTTACCACATCATACGTAATTTTTTCAGAAGGGTCGAGCTCATAAATAGTATAAACTTCATCTGACCATTCCACCGTATCGGTATCCATTTCCCAGGTCCAGTTACCGATGCGGGCAAGTGCCTGGGCCTGTTTGTACAACTGTTCACTTTTCTGCAACCTTTCAATCAGCAGCTGTCTTTCAGTTACATCCTGCGAAGTGCCCATCATTTTTACAACTTCCCCTGCTTCATTACGAATCACTTCCCCTGTTCCATACACATATTTTAATTCGCCATTACCAGTGATCACACGATGGGTGAATTCCCATGGCTGCCCCGATTTTCCTGATGCCGAAATGGTTTCTGTGACCAGCGCAACATCCTCCGGATGGATTCTTTCAATGTACCTATCAAAATTGATGTTATGCTCAGGATTCAGTCCGAAGATCCTGTACACTTCATCTGACCAGAATATTTCGTTGCTCATTACATCCCAGGTCCAGTTACCTACATGTGCTAGTGCCTGCGCCTGTTTGTACAAATTTTCGCTTTGCCTGAGTGAATGAACCAGTGAATATTTTTCGGTTACATCTCTCTCGGTACCGATTACGCTAACAGGTTCACCCTGTTCGTTTTTTTCCACCTGCGCAATGGAACGGATAAACTTTTCCTGGCCGCTACGGCTGCGTATTCTGAAGTTCTGGTCGGATGTGGTCACTTCACTGATGGATTGCACACCATTTCTTACCATGTCCAGGTCTTCGGGATGAATGAACGACAGGAATTTATCAATCGTGATCTGTTCCTCTGCAGGATCAATACCATAAATTCTGTAGAGATTATCAGACCATTGCAGCGCATTTTTTTTCAGATCCCAGGTCCAGTTACCCATATTCGCCAGCTCTTCAATCCGCTGATAGATTTTCTCCTGGTGGCGGAGTTGCTGAATCAGTATTTGCTTTTCAGTAATATCCATGATTGTACCGTTCAGGTACAAAGGCGCATCTTCTTTATAATGCATGATACCGCGCATCCATAGAATCTTTTCTTCACTGTTTCCTTTGAAACGAAATTCACATTCAAATGCTCCTGTGGTCTGCGCCTGATCGAATGCCTGTTTTACCCGCGCAAGATCTTCTTCATGTATTTTATTAAAGAACACCTGCTGATCATTAAAATCAATACCAAGGATGGCTTTTAATTGAGGGGAACCTTCCGGCCCTCCGTTCACATTCCATGTGAAACTTCCAATCCTTGCTATTTCCTGTGCTTCCAGTAATTCTGCTTCTCTTTTTTCCAGTTTTTCCGACATCACCTTCTGGTCGTGTACGTCTATGGAAATGCCTATTTTTTCAATGACCTGCCCATCTGAATTTCTTTTAAAAACGGTTTCAAAACTCCGCATCCACCTGTATTCCCCCTTCCCGTTTTTCAGCCTTACCCTAATGCTTTTTATTTCGTTATCAACTGTTTTATCAAATTCATTATTGTGCCTTTCCAGGAATTCAAGATCATCGGGATATACATAGTCTTCCGGTTGGTTTGCATTTATTTTTTCATCTTCATAGCCAAGAAATATTGCCAGCGGCTTGTTGATATATACCAGCTTTTTTGCTACCATATCAAATACGTAGATCAATCCAGGCGAAGTATGGGTGATTTTTTCAATGAAGTGCGCATTTTCGTTAATGCTGTTTTTCAATATTTGAATATAGAGTTGCGTTATCTGCGCCTGGAATTGTAAAAGGTAAAGATCGATCTCCCTGAGAATTTCAACCAGTTTTTCTGTATCCGAAGTGAAATCAGTAATAAAATGTAAAAATGTTTGGCGACGAACGAACACCGAAAGGTTGATGTCTTCTGCTGCTACATCTTCTCTTGTAACAACAGGCAACAGGTTGTCCTGGTATTTCTTTAATGTCTGGTCAATGTGTTTTTGAGCTTTATTATTTGCCAGGGCATCCAGCATATCGATAGCTGATTGCCTGAAGATCTTTTTAAGTTCTTCCTTAGGGAGTTCACTAAAAAATCTAAGAAGCGGCAGTTGAACTTCCGTGCTGAGGTGCAATTGAGTATCCACCCACTCTTCGAGTTTATGGTCTCGCAGAAACCGGGCAAATGATGGCAGGCAGACCAGGTTGTCAATATTGGTTTTTAATGCTGTATTAGCTTGCACGGAAAAAGATCTTTATTATTCAGCCTCAATCAGGTTGAATAATAAAGTTACTGGATATAAATGAATCCATAAAAGCCGGCATCAATTCTTAACCAGGATCATGATCTTTCTTTTGGTGATGCCTTTTCTCCTGTTGGCAAGAAAAGCGTAGATCTCTTCGGGTGATTTTAATTCTATGGTTCCTGCTGGGGATTTAATTTTAAGTGCTTCCAGTCTTTCTGTAATCAGGGCAAGATCTTCGGGTTTCCATGAACCGATTCCAAAGGTCATATTTACTTCATTCAGTGGTTTTTCTGGTTTCAGATTAAATGAAAGCGTTTTGGAATTACTGATAAAAAAATCGCTTTTGTATGAACTGTCACGGTCATTTAATTTCCAGGTGATCTCCACATCGCCGCCGGAAGCATTTTTCATATCGATCCGGCGCATGGGATTGCAACCCACCATCAGCAGGAGGATGCATCCCATACCAAAGAAAACAAAAGGAGTAAAATTTGGTTGCTTAACCATTTTCCGCCCTGATTCAGGCATGGACCGGATGGCGAAGTTTATTTTAGTGTTATACATTGTCTTTTTCTGAATGGCTACCGGGAAGATCGTCCTTGTTATCCAGATCTTCATTGGAAACATTATGAGGTTTTCCAATTTCATTGTTCCTGGAATTCAAATTAGACAATTCTTCACTTTCCTTAATCAGCCTTTTGGAAACCTCCTGGTTTGAACCCGAATCCTCGTTATTGGAACTTTTTTCACCTGGTCTTTTCTGTTCCTTGAGAAAACGCTCGTTCACACCTGAATCATTTTGGCTGGAGGGAATATTTTCCACATCAAGGTCCATTCTGTGCGATTCCGTTTTCTGATTCATGATGTCCTCTTTGGCGGGGTAATGAGGGTAACCGGGTAGGTCCTGGTCTATCTTTTCATCATTGGATTGGTCCACTTCTTTCCTGCTATCCATTGCTTTGGACGGATCATAGTCGGGAATATTATTCCTGCCTTTATTATTATTATTAGATTCCTCCATAGTTGTGTTTATATGATTAATGAAAATGTTGTGCCGATGCCTTAAAAAACTCCCAAAAGGCAGATCGATCCCACAAAAAAGCCTCCGGGGGAGGCCAAATTCATTGCTGATCTTCATTTTCTTTTTTGCCAAATATTTTCCGGAAAATGCCCTTTTTTTCCTTTTTTTCATCAGGAGGGGGCGCCTGACCTATTTTAGGTGTCTTTTTCGTTGTGTCCTTTTTATTGTTGTTGTTTCCGTCTTTTTTAATATTAGTTCCGTCTTTCTTTTCATCATCAGCCGGGGGTTTTGATTCAGCTGGTATCCGGTAGGAGGTATCCAGAGAATAATCATCTGCACTGTTGCCCCATTCTTCATCAACGGGTTGCGGTTCATCAATAATGCGCATCATATCGGCATTGTTGATCTCATTTTCAAGATCTGCCGGTTTTATGAATTCTGCATTCCTGTCAATACCCAATGTTTTATCATCAAACACTTTCTTGAAAAAAGACTGCCAGATCGGTCTTGCAGCCGTACCTCCATAAAAAGAATTGTTTTCTATCCTGATGAACCGGTCATCGCAACCAACCCAGACACCTGCAAGCAATTGTGGAGTGAAACCAATAAACCAGAAATCTGAATTATCATTGGTAGTTCCTGTCTTTCCTGCCATTTCCTTTGCTCCTAAAGCCTGCATCAACCCGGCGGCGGTTCCTTTTGTTACCGGGCCTTCCATCATTTTCGTCATCTTGTACGCGGTTACTTCGCTTACTGCTTCCTTCCTGTTGGCACCATAGTCAAATCTTTTAATAACGTTTCCATTCCTGTCTTCAACGCGTACAATAAAATTGGGTTTGGTTGAAAATCCCTGTCCGCCAAAAATGGAGTAACCCCACATCATTTCAAACAAGGAAAGATCGGATGAACCAAGTGCAATGGAGGGATATGGTTCCAGTTTTGTTGGAATATTCAGTCGCTCCATAAAATTGGCAAATTGTGCAGCTCCTACCTGTTTCATAATATAAGCCGTAGCGCAGTTCCTCGACCATGCCAGTGCGGATGCCATGGTAACGGTACGCCCGGTACAGGTTTTTCCTGTTGCAGGTACCAGCTGGTCTTTTCCAAACGATTGCTGTACGTCCTCTACCATGGATTCCGGTGTTAAACCTCTTTCTTCCATGGCCTGTGTATATAACAGTGGTTTTATTGTTGATCCTACCTGGCGTTTTGTCCGAAGGTTAGCGTGATCGAGCTTCCATGTTTTAAAGTTGATGCCACCCACCCAGGCTCTTACTTCACCGGTTACAGGGTCCATCACCATAAAAGCGGATTGAACCATTTGCCTGTGGTATTTGATGGAATCCATTGGGGTCATCACTGTATCAGTTTCCCTTTTTGCATTCCATGCAAAAATTTTCATGTTCACTTTTTGCTGGAAGTTCTTTTTGATCTGCGCATCTGTAAGTCCATCCTGTTTCAGATTTTTCCATCGGTCGCTGTTCTTCATCGCGGCTTCCAGAACATTCTCATGCGTTTTCCATACGCTCCCGGTTTTAATATTGCGCTGGTTGTTCAATGCACGCTGCAATATCGGCATTTGCTGTGCCTGTGCTTCTTCGGCATACTGCTGCATTTTTGGATTGATCGTGGTATAGATCTTTAAACCATCATCATAAATATTATATGGTTCACCATCAGAACGGGTAAGTCCCTTCAGCGCTTCATCCACTTCATTGCGGAGCACTTCGCGGAAATAAGGAGCATAACCGGTATTCTCGTCCAGCTTTTTGTAATTCAGTACAATGGGTGCAGTTTTAAATTTTGATGCTTCTGCGGCTGTGATGTATTTATTTTTTTCCATCTGCCCGATCACAATATTCTTCCGGTCAAAGGAAGCTTTATAATGAACACGTGGATTGTAAATGTAATTTCCTTTCAGCATGCCCACCAGCACGGCAGCTTCCACTGCATTTAAACGATCGGGTTCTTTTTGAAAAAATGTGCGTGCTGCCATTTTGATCCCATACACATTGTCACCATACGGAACTGCGTTCAGGTAAAGGGAAATGATCTCTTCTTTCGTAAAGTTTCTTTCCAGTCTTATTGCAACAATATATTCTTTAAATTTTTCAATCACACGCCAGGCACGGTTGCGGCTTCCCTGGGCCAGCAGGGCCTTGGCCAGTTGCTGTGTGATGGTGGATCCACCACCTTCCTTGCCAAACAGAAAAACTGCCCGCATGGTTGATTTTACATCAATCCCCGAATGGTTATAAAAACGTTCGTCTTCCGTAGCCACCAGCGCGTGAATTACATGTGGTGAAATGTCGCGGTAATTCGCATTACTCCTGTTACCTCTTTCGCGATAGAATTTTCCCATGAGGGTTCCATCAGTTGCATATACTTCAGAGGATTGAAGTATGCTTGGATTTTCAAGTTCTTTCAGAGAAGGTAGTTTGCCAAAGATCCCCATCATGCAGAAGATGATCACCAGGAGAAATGAACCAAAAGCAGATAAAAAAACAATCCAGAAGATTCGAACTTTTCTTTTCATGGAATAGATTTAGGGCTTAAGAGCAGTTCCAAAGCTATAAAATACGCTGTTATAGATGATTAAAATTTACCGGGCAGGTTTTTTTCCAGAAACTTGCGGTAAAGTGTCAGGTCCTTGTTTTCTTTTAAAACAGGAAGATTCAACGTGGAAAGGATCAGGAAGCCGTACTTATCCGCTTTCAGCCATGGAATAATTTCTGATGGCGCAAGGCGTTTAACCAGGTCCATATAATCCACTGCCTCCTGGGCATTCAAAAACGGACCAATCATCACCAGCTTTTTATCTGCACTTAATTCCACTGCGTCCATGCCAATCGTTTTTGCCGAATGTTTGTCCCTGTTGTAACGGTTGAAAGCATTGCGTGCTTCACCGCTAAACACCACATCAACCTTATCGAGCACCAGCAAAACAAGGTGGGCGTCATTGGGATCAAAACTATAACCATACATCGTAGGTCGCTGTAATATGGCTACCGGTCTTTTGCTTAATGTATCCGTGGGCGTAGTGACCGGGTTGATGGTTATTGGTTGTTTTTTCTCCCTGCTGATGTTATCATTCTTTACAACCAGCGAAGGAGGTTGTGTTTCCTGAACAACAGGTTCTGTTTTCTTTACACTGTCTATAGTTTGAACAGGGGGCACCACAGTTGTTTTTACAAGATCCCTAATGGTGATCATGGTATCTTCTGCTGGTCTTTCTACACGAAGATTTTTTAATTCCTCTTCAATTTCTTTTCTTCTTTGCAATACCTGGATCATCGTGGTTGCCTTTTCTGCAAGCGGGGATCCCTGGTTTTGCTGGTAAAGTGTCTGCAATAATTGTATAGCAACACTGTCCTCTCTTTGTTTTACATGGTACACCGCTTCAATATACAGCAACTGGGGTTGCCAGTAATTGGTCTGGTAAGTGCTGTCAGCAATTTTTTTCGCCTGTTTGGCTGCATCAAATTTCCCCTCAAGGAACATATCATAAATCGCCTCGTAATCTTTTGTTGATTGAGGGTTGATCTTTGGTTTAGCCTCGGGATCTTTTCCTGTGTTTACGATAGCAGTAAACCTGGACCCTGCGTGTTTTTGTGCAAGTAAATTTTTGATTTGCGCTGCTTTTCCATGATCGCCTGCTTTTGTGTAAGCATAGTAAAGGTGGAACAATGCTTCATCGGTTTTTGCAAATGAAGGAAACCTGGATAAAAGCGTTTCCAATGCATCAATCGCAGAAGGATAATCTTCCAGGTCATTAATGAAAACCACTCCAAGGTTAAAGAGGGCGTTCATTATGGAATCATCGGACTTGTATTTAGAAGAAGGATCAATCGGAAGTTTGCTTAGAAGAGCAGTATAACTTAATTCTTCTTCATCACCCAGTTCAGCTGATGTATTGGTCAGTGGCGCAACATCCCTGGAATTGTTTGCATTTGTTTTTGCTATAAGCTGTGATGAAACAGAAGAAAATCTTCTCCAGTTATCAGTATTGGGGCGATTGCCCCAGGTTTGTTTAAACTGGTTTTGTCCCTGTGTTTTCAGCGTTGCATTATAAAAATACCAGTCGCCCTTTGCCTGGTTGTCAAATAAATTGGGCCCAGTAGTGGTGTTATTCGATACGCGGCCTCCGGTTACCACATTGTTGTCATCTTTCAATCCCTGCTGTTTCCTGAGTTCTTTTACCAGTTTATTGATGTAGGCATTTCTTTCTTCTTCAGGCATGGCAGCGATTCTTTGCAGACTGTCCTGTCTTGCAAGAATACTTTCATGGCGGATCACTTTTGCAAGTCCTGCCTTTCTTTCATTCACTCTTTTAATTTCAGCTGAAGACAATTCAACCACCTGTAGGGAATCATAGTAAGCGGCGGCCTGTATATAATCTTTCTGGTCATAAGCCAGATCTGCAATCTGCAAAAAACTGTTGTTGCGCGAAGCAAGATTGCCGTTGTTGTATTGCGTTGCTTTTAAGAGGTATTCTTTTGCGGCAGGAAAATTCTTTCTTTCCAGTTCCATTTGCGCAGCCATATAATAGATCACATCGCGGTAATCTTCATATTTGCTTCGTTTGGCCATTTTAACCAATTCGCCAATGTTTTTATCCAGGTCGCCTGCTTCCTGGTCATTCAGCCTCACCAGGTTCATTCTTGCATATACATCCATTACCGGATCGGTAGCATGTGCTCTTGCATCGGCATAAAGGCCATGTGCAAGCGCAGGTTTCCCGGCCCTTTCAAACATTTGCGCTGCCAGGTACTCCCAGCGCGCTTTTTCCTGTTTGGATTTGGCCTGCGACAGTGCTTTCACCAGGTGCGTGGCAGAGCTGTCCCAGATATTTTGTTTATAAAACCAGTAAGCCTGCACTTCTTCCAGATCATTGTGCAGTCTTTCAGGAAACAGGGGATCGTTTTTTAAAGTGGCGATCAGGCTGCCTGCATAGGTAAGATTGCCCATCTGGATCAGGCTCCTGATCTGCCAGATAAAGGCTTCATTCCTGCTGGGAGAGGTGGTAAATGCTTTTTTAAAAAATCCATCATCTTCTTTTGTGGAAATGCTGAGGGCATTATTTCCATCCATACGGCTGCCAATGTATTTGTAGTAACCATCTTTTTCCTTTTCGGCAAAGGCATAGTTAATGAACTGGAACATAAGTGAAGCCGAGTCAAATTCTTGCAGAAAATAATAGGAAGCGCCCCAGAGCATATACATATTATCGATCCAGTCGTTTCGGAGATCATGCATCACTATGGCTGTCTGTGATTTATAGATCACGGAATCCAGCTGCATTTTTTCCCCGGCAGTGGCATCCAGACTATAATTATAAAAAGGAAGCAACTCCGCATAATCATCAACATGAGAAGCTTTGGCCCTGTTTATAACTTCATTCAGCTTGTTATTTGCGTTGAAATAGTAATTGTAGTGGGTAGTGAGGTTCTGAAAAAATTTTTTATGGACCTTTAATTTTTTGTCACCTGTCTTTTCCGCCTTTAGAACCCTGTCTTCATAAGGCGGCGGTTTTTTAACATCCAGGTCAAATCCCAGCTGGGCATAAAGCGGCTGAAAGGCAGCACCAACCAGCACCAGAATCAGGCAAAAACGAATTAAGCGGCTTTTTCTCATTGTTAGGGCTCGCAAGCTAAACCGTTAATAACTGAAATTCAAAAGTTTTAGTATAAATACGGTGGAGTTTTTTTTGAAAAACTGCAGGGTGCGACTGAATGTTAATTATTAGGGAGATGATTGAACAGATAAAAGCACCTTATGCCGGATTAGACACCGCCTTCCTTAACTTAGCCGCAAATTCTATCTATGGGCAAACTGGAAGCCGGTTCCACTCTGGAAAGGCTCAGAAACCGTTACCGGCTGGTTGTCATGAACGACGATACCTATGAAGAGGTAGTAACCTTCCGCCTTTCGCGGTTAAGCGTTTATATCGCCCTGAGTACCATTTTTGTGCTGCTGGTGGGCCTGACCGTTGCCCTGATCGTATTTACCCCGGTGAAATATTACATCCCGGGTTATGGAAATGTAAAGATGGACCGGGAATACCGCCAGTTGAAATACATGACGGATTCCCTGGCAAGACAGGTAAATTACCAGAATCAGTATATCGATGGTTTACGCAGAGTGATGGGTGGAGATGTCGATCTTAAGCTGGATACTACGCTACTTCAGGTTCCGGGTGAGGAAATCTCAAATGATTGATTATTTTTAGGAACTAAAACCAATCCTATGTTTAAAAAAGAAAAAGATTCCTTTACGCCAGGAGTCGGAACCAGTGCTACGCTTATTAGTCCCGGTACAGTACTTAAGGGCGACATTATCAGCGAAAATGATATCAGGATCGACGGAACCATTCATGGAGATGTCAACAGTTCCTCAAAGATCATTGTGGGCCCTTCAGGTTTTGTTACAGGAAACATTAATGGGAAGCATGCGGATATTCATGGGAAGGTTTCAGGCAACATCGCGGTAGAAGAAGCATTACAGCTTCGTGCCGAATGCAATGTAACCGGCAACCTGAAAGCTGCCAATTTACAGGTCGATCCGAATGCTGTCTTTAACGGGCAATGCCAGATGGGCACTTCCACCAATAACGTGGTTCTAATGAGTACAGGTGATGAACAGGTTGCAGAAGCCAACTAAAAGTCCAAATGAATTGATGCGGTATGCAGGCTGGGGCACCCAGCTGTTTGTGATGCTTGGATTGGGGGTTTATGGCGGGTACCAGGCCGATAAATTCCTTGAACTCCGGTTGCCATTATTTACCCTGCTCATTCCCTTCATTATTTTATTGGTAATGATCATCCAGCTCATTAAAAACACGTCCAAAAGAAAATCAGAACATGACAAGTGATAAAATGAAATTGTTTTTTCCGGTAATTGGTTTATTCAGTGCACTCACCGGATTATTTTTTGTTGCCAGAACAAGGTTTGAAAATATGGGTGTTGATGCGGATGTGGTATTGATCGGCAACCTCCTGTTGTTCTTTATCACCTTCCTTTCTTTTTACCTGGGTGTAAAAGGTTTAAAAAATCCAAACCCTCATGCTTTTGTACGCTCCCTTTATATGAGCATTATGATCAAATTTTTTCTCTGCATCATTGCAGCAGTAATTTATATCGCTACTTATAAATCAGGACTGAATAAACCGGCGCTTTTTATTTGCATGGGTTTGTATTTGCTTTATACTTTCATTGAGGTAAGTGTGTTAACGAAAATGCTGAGACGTAAAGAACAATGAGCCGGAATGAAGCACCCATCACTCAGTTAAACCATTATCTTCCTGAAGGAACCTTTGATCTCGTTGTTCAGTTTCTTGAACATTTTAAAGTACACCTTACCGTTGCCAGGGAAAGAAAATCGATTCTTGGTGATTACAGGCACCGCACAGGCAACCGCAACCACAGGATCAGCGTGAATGGTAACCTGAACCAATTTGCATTTTTGATCACGCTTCTGCACGAACTGGCGCATTTACTCACTTTTGAAAAATACGGGAATGCGGTGCAGTCGCATGGAAAAGAATGGAAGCATGTATTTGGGCACCTGCTCGCAAAATTTATCGAACAAAAAGTTTTTCCTGAAGATATCCGTGCTGCTCTCATGCACTCTTTGCATAATCCTGCAGCATCAAGTTGTGCTGATGAAGTTTTATTAAGAACACTTAAACTTTATGACCAGCAGCAGAACAGTTTGATTTTTGTTGAAGACATTCCCGATGGTGCATATTTTAAAACGCATGATGGCCGGATCTTTCAGAAAGGAGAAAAGCTCCGGAAACGCTTTCGCTGTATTGAAGTGAAAACAAAAAGAATTTATTTGTTCAGTCCTGTATATGAAGCGGAACTGGTCAGCTGATATCCTTCATCATCCATAACCCGCATCCAAAATGACCAGTGGCGCCCATTGGTCCGTCAAGATAATGGAATCCAAATTTTTCATAGGTCTTTAAAGCCTGTTTCAATTGCGGCATGCTTTCGAGGTAAACTTTTTTAAACCCTTGATCCTTAGCTGCCGAAAGTGATCTTTCAATCAGCGTTTTTCCCAGGCCAATTCCTCTTGCCTTTTTCAGCAGGTACATTTTAACCAGTTCGCAGGTGTCTTCAGGCAGTCCGGGTGAGGGGAAAATGCCACCCCCACCAACAATTTCCTGGTCAATAGTGGCAACGAAATATACAGAGCGGGGATCGCTTTTAAATAATTCAAACAAAGCATCGGTGGTAGGGTCATAATAAACCGTGCCTGGAAGGTGGGCTCCAAATTCTTCCAGCGTATTCCTGATCACATTTGCAAGAGCGTGATTGTCTTCCTTCCGGATGTTCCTGATAACAGAATTTTCTATGGTCGGCGGAATCTTTTCCATAAATAAAAATGTCCCGCCAGGCGGGACATCGAAATTATCATTTTTTCTGCATCAGGCAGCAGCTACGGCTTTATTTACCAATTCTGCAGCTTCGCTTAACTGAATGGCCGACTGCACTTTCAATCCGCTTTCATCAATCAGCTTCATTTAACGCCGTTGTTGGTAGGAGGCTTAAGCAATTTGCTTTGGTGCCAACACCATACAAACTTTTAGGAAGGTTATTTATTTTTTGCATCTCTTACAGAGTGAAACATCTACAACAGCGTCAAAAATTAAGTCCTGATGGATAAATAAAATAAATTAACCCTGAAATTTTGACAGCGTTTTTTTATGATCAGCATTTACAGGGCACCTCCAACTGATATTTAATCTTCCTTAGGATAAATCATTGGTGGCATGTTTAAAATATGCCTCACCACAGTCTCCACCGGCTTAAATTTAAAATCACCCAACAGTTTGCCGTTAATAAACACGGAAGGTGTTTCCAGTATTCCCAATTGCTTTGCCTGTGCCACAGTTCTGGCAATTTTATTCCTTGCAGCTTCACTTGTACGGTAAATTTCAAACTGGTTGTGATTCAGCTTCAGACTGTCAGCAATAGAACAAACAGTAACAAGTCCCTTATCAAGATTATAGCGGAATGCGGAGTCATGAAATTCCCAGAACTTTCCCTGTTGCCTTGCAGCTTCGGCAGCCCATGCCACTTCGCAGCCTCTTGGGTGCATATCCGTTTCAATGGTATTATTACAGGCAATATTCAAAGGAAAGTATTTATAAACAGTATGTACTTTGCCTGGGTATCTTTTATGGATTTCCCGTACTACTGCTGAAAAATAGTTGCAACCGCTGCATTGAAAATCACTGAACACAATTATCTCCACCGCCGAATTTCGTTCTCCTAATACAGGATCATCATCACCAACGGAGATTTCTTGTACGGAGGTATTATTATAGCCCGCTAAAAATTTTTGTGCGTCAAATTCCCGGCTTGTATTTATAGCATTCTGGCTAAAAAGATAAAGTCCTGAGTAAAGCATAGCTGCTAACAATAATACACTGCCAAGGGCAAGTCTTTTATAATTTGCTTCCTTTCCTCTTTTTGTGAAAACAAGCTTTCCCTCTTGTTTCAATTGATTGAAAAACTCATCCTGGGTATTGTTTACAAATTTGACAAGGCTCATAAAAAGCAAAAGGTTGAGCACATGCAGCGCAACACAGAAAGGGCAGAATAATTGCGGGTCAATGATCATCATGATTAACAAGGTGATGCTGGCAAGGCACCCTAAAAAAGAAAGCAGCAATAATAAAACAGGTGAAGCAGATTGGAAAGAACGCCAAATTCTTCCAGCAACAAGCAAAGCTAAAAGGGAAGCATAATACAGCAATCCCCATGCTGCCAGCGGTAATCCTAATTGATTGGATACATCATTTTTCAATGCTGAGTCACAACCTTTACCAAATACTGCTGAACAAACATCTGTATTCACCGCCTGGCCGGAAGCCAAAAGCCAGTAGCGGTAAAGGAGGTAGGCAGAAATTAAAATTCCAAGAGATAGGAGCAGATAAATTATAAGCTTTGCTAAAGAGAACCCTGTTTTTTGTTGGGGCAATATATTGTAAGCAGTTATTTGTTCCATAGATTCCAATTAAAAATTTCAATCAAAAAAGTACCGATAAAAGGAAAACTGCGGCGTATCTAAACACCGCAGTTTTAAAAAAGTCCTTACTTTATTTAACCGGAAATCCATAACAGAAGCCCGGGGAATTGGCAGGTATTAATGCACCTTGCAAGTGAGTGTTGCTTGTCCACTTGGAGTAACTACTTTATGCGTATCATCAGTTATTCCTAAAAATGTAGAGCACAAAAACCCACTTGCTTTCCAAACCTTACCTGTAGAATTACTCACACCGGAAGCATGGCACTTCAAGATGCTATTTCCTGATGAAGTAACCACAGAGTGAGATTCATCAGTAAATTGAAAACCATCAGGACCTGTAATGCCGCAAGTAAAATCTTTGATTACATCTGCGGACTCCATAGCAGTATTGCTTCTCCAGCTAACTAAACTGATAGCGATAACAAATAGCGCAATGAAAGGGATAATTAATTTTTTCATGATTTACGTTTTTAAATTGTTTTGGTAAATTGATTTTTGAAAAACATGGGGTTGAAGATCAACCTCTGATTGATATAACAAGTGAAGGACTTTTAAATAGAAAGGCACTTTCATTGTAGAAAGTATTAAATAAAGAATTAAGAAAAGTAGGGCAGGTTAGACTAAGAGGTAATAACAAGGATATAAAACAAATTGGGGCTTTTCAATAATACTGTGTCCGAAGCAAAGATTACATAGGGGCAATGAGTGAGATTAGATAGGGTGGTTTTGGTTGATGTTTGTTTAAGGTAGACAATTGAATAATACCTCCCAATTTTTTTTTCATTTATTGCAAATTTTTTTTTTCAAAAAATATAAACTGTTGACAGTTAGTACATAAAAAAGCTACAAGTAAATCACCTGTAGCTTCAATATTAAATATTCAATCTAAAATTCTAGATTTCCTAGGCTGCTGCCACCGCCTTGTTCACCAATTCTGCAGCTTCGCTTAACTGAATGGCCGACTGCACTTTCAATCCGCTTTCATCAATCAGCTTTTTTGCTTCCACAGCATTGGTGCCCTGCAGCCTTACAATAATAGGAATGTTGATATTGCCCATGTTTTTATAAGCATCGATCACCCCTTGTGCTACGCGGTCGCAACGCACAATGCCTCCAAAAATATTGATAAGAATGGCTTTTACTTTAGGGTCTTTCATAATGATGCGAAAACCTGCTTCCACTGTCTGCGCGTTTGCAGTTCCACCTACATCCAGAAAGTTGGCTGGTTCACCGCCACTCAGTTGGATCATATCCATGGTGGCCATGGCCAGTCCGGCGCCATTCACCATACATCCTACATTGCCATCAAGTTTTACAAAGTTCAGGTTGTGCTTTCCAGCTTCCACTTCCGTGGGGTCTTCTTCAGCAACATCTCTCATTGCAGCCAGATCGGGATGACGCATAAGCGCGTTGTCATCTATGCTCATTTTACAGTCCACTGCAACCACTTTGTTATCCGCTGCTTTAAACAATGGATTGATCTCGAGCATGGCGCAGTCGAGACTGATATAGGCCTGGTAAAGGTTGGTAACAAACTTCACCATATTTTTAAATGCATTGCCTTTCAAGCCAAAATTGAAAGCGATCTTTCTTGCCTGGTATCCCTGCAAGGCACCACCAGGGTGTACCCACTCTTTAAAAATTTTATCAGGTGTGTTGTGTGCTACTTCTTCTATATCCATTCCACCTTCGGTGCTGTACATGATCACGTTCGTACCAGTTGCGCGGTCGAGCAGGATAGATAAATAAAACTCCTGACGCTCACTGTCTCCTTCATAATACATGTCCTGGGCAACCAGGATCTTGTTAACCACCTTTCCCGCTTCGCCGGTTTGAATGGTTACGAGTGTACCATTCAGCATTTTCTGGGCAACATCTGAAACCTCATCAAGCGATTTCACCACCTTCACTCCATTAACCCCAGTTTCACGGATCTTTCCTTTACCCCGGCCACCCGCGTGGATCTGGGCTTTAATTACCGCAAAGCTGCTCCCGTACTGGGTTTTGATCTGCCTGTAGGCTTCTTCCGCTTCGTGGGCTGTGCTGGCCGCCATGCCTTCCTGCACCGGGACATTAAATTTCTTAAGTAGTTCTTTTGCCTGATATTCGTGCAAATTCATGTATCCAAAATTTGCGGCAAAGATAATGGGGTGCGCTGATATTCAGCCACCACCCTGGCCATCCTCATGAGCTTAGGTTTCTCTTCAGTTATCTGTTCAATTCTTCGCCCATTTCATCCACCAGGGCAGTCTGTTCCATTTTAGCGAAGCATATCTTTCTTCTTTAGCACCAAAGCTGCTGTAGAAGAATGCAAGGTTACGCAGGTCACTTCCTTCAAAATCCAGTGTCATGGGAAGCGTTGCATGATCTTTTATAAATGCATCGATCAGGCTGTGCGATGCACCAAGTGTTCTGCCGTTGGGATGATTGCCTACAAGAATATAATACGCACGATGGTGCGAATAAAAATAAACACAGGAAGCCAGCAGTTCATTTTTACCGGAAACCACACCATAAATCCGCGCCTGCTGATTTTTTTCCAATTCAAAAAAAAGGTTCCGGAAATTTTTAAAATCTTCTGAACTTGTATTTCCTTTTTCCTGCATGGCCGCAAGTTCAATCACCGCATCTATCTCAACCTGTTTTTGTATGGTGCATCCGTATTGAATGCTTTTCTTTATGTTCCTTTTAATATTATCGCGGTAATGTGCCGAAATTTTTTCATACTCCGGTTCAAGGTCCAGTACATAATTCACTCTTTCCTGTACTTTATAGTTGTCATTTGGAGGAATGAACTGCAGAAAGGAAAGATCCAGGTATTTGAACTTTTTTGGGATAGCTGATAAAAATAATTTTATGGCTGCAACATCCGGTTTTCCGAAAATACCCAGTTGGGCGATAAACGCCGGCTGATAAATATAATGAATCCCGTATTTTTTTCGCCAGGGTAGCGGCATTACCGATTCATAATCACCCATCACCAGTGCATCCCAGTTATCACACATGTGATCGAGGTAATTACTGTAGGCATAGATCCTTCCACCAGGATCATTTTCTATGCAGGAATTCCATTTATTGATATCAATGGCAGGTCGCGGTAAATATTGAATTTGATTTGCCAGCATCATTAAAATTCCAGTTCACGGTTTATTTTTTTCAATCCTTTATTATTGAAGAAATCAATGCTAAATGAAATGGTCTTCAAAAATCTTTTATCAGGAATGGTTGATTTAATGTAGTCGCCAAACACTTTGTTATAGGCAATGGGAATATAAATATGAAGGCTTTCCCCGAAAAGTGACAATTGCAGTCCCGCATTGTACAGAAACCTGTCCTCTTCTGAACCCTTTTGCCATGGTTCGGCGTAAGTGCCCAGGTCAAAAAATACGTGCAACGGGATTTTGAATGGCAGCACATTCAGGGGATTCAGGTGTTCCGGAACCGAGGATTTTAAATTGAAAGCAACCAGCCAGTCATCCGTTTTACCGATCTTGTTGGCAAGAAGATCGGTGCGTACTTTAAAGCCTCCGTCCCTGATCATGATCTGCTGACTGGGCATGCCTTCAAATTCGCTTCGGCCAATGAAATAATTACTGTAGGTATAATCTTCATAACCATTAGGCCCGGTGAGGTTTAAGTGGTACCGCTCGTTGCCAAATTGTTTGAAAATGGTTTTTTCCCCCAGGTAAATAAATTTGCCTGCGAAAAACCGTAGCGATAACCCTCCTTTTTTCGCATAATTAAAGAAATGATTTGTGGTCAGGGTTGGGCGGATGAATTCTTTTGCATGTTCTACCTGCAATTGTATATGAAAAGGATACAATGCCCGCTGGTCTTCTATAACAAATTTTAACTGGTTGATGAAACGGTTTTCCTTTGGTTTTAAATACCTCAGGAATAAACTGGTGTCACTTGCCTGTATCAATGTATCCGGGCGAATACTCAATGAGGTTTCACCTATTAAAAATGTTTTCCACTGCAGGTATTTTCTTACAGAACTTTTGGCATTTGCTTCCCTGAATGTCAACCTCAAACCAGGTACTAATTTCTGGAAATTAAAATGAATCTTTCTTCCGGCAGTATCGGCAAAATCATCTCTGGAAAATGTGGATGCATTAAAAAAAACATCCGTTTTCCTGATCCATCCGCCTGAACTGATGCTGTAATTTAATTTTCCTAAACCAACAAACTTCTTTGAACCAAAAGCATACATGGGCACAACCAGGTAATTAAATTTTGAAGGGGGCAATTTATAATTGGTGAATAATGCACCCAACATAAACTTATCGTAATGATTAGAACCTATGGCCGGGGATACAAAAAGAATTTCTTTTGAAGGCTGGTATAAGAAATTTCTGATCGAGTTCTTTTTAAATGGCGAAACGATTTTAAAACCAGTAAGACGCTGACCTGGCAAGATCCCTTTTGAATATAACAACCCAAGTTGTTCTGTACTGTCTGCTCCCAATCCTTCAGCGATAATGGAAGTCAGATCCACGGGTTGCGGATGTTTAAATTTCCATGAGTCATAATAAGACTGCATCATACTTCGGAATGCTGTAGGGCCTATTATTGTTTCAATTCCTTCCAGCCACACAGCAGTTTTGTAGTAAGCAACGATACCATAATTAACAGCAGAAAAATCTTCAGAAGTAGTGATCATTGGCTGATCTGTTCTTCTTTTAGCTTTTGTCTGAAAAAACAATTCCGCTTCCATGGATTGGGGACCATACTTTGCGCGTTCATATTTTCTTTCATAAAATGAATTCAGGCCTTCATCCATCCATGGATGTGCTCTTTCATTGGAACCAAGAATGCCATAAAACCAGTTGTGGCCTATTTCATGGGCAATCACCACATCAAGCAACTGACCTTTAACCTCCTGGTCAATAATGGTAATAGTGGGATATTCCATTCCACCATTGTAGCCTTCAGGTCCCTGAACCACGCTCACCACTTCAAACGGATACTGGCCTACCTGTTGCGAATAAAATTTTATGGCATCTTTTGCATAATTCGTTGTAGCCTTCCATTCTTTTTGCGCTTCGTTGCGGAAAAAGGAAAAGATTTCAATGGTTTGTTCATTGAGTTGCAAAGTGTCCGAAACCACCACAAAATCCCTGCTGGCAAACCATGCAAAATCATGCACCCGGTCCTGAACATATTGAAGGGTTTTAATTTCAGTTGTGAAGGTTTTTGTTTCGGTTTTTTTCTTTTTGTTTTTTATTGAAGTAGATCCGCCTGTTTTTTTTACTTTAATAATTTCTGATGGCATCCTGGTTTTCAGCCATAGTTTTTCTTCTTTGTTTTGAAGATTGCCTGTGGCAGCAACTACCATGTCTTTAGGCACCGTAATATGCACGTCGAAACTTCCAAACTCACTATAAAATTCTCCCTGGTCTAAATAGGGCATGGGATGCCAGCCCTCTGCATCATAGACGGCTGGCTTAGGATACCATTGCGTAATCTGGAAGCTGTTGGAAGCATATCCGCTTCTTGAAAAAATAGGTGGCAGTTTAACATGAAAGGGAGTTGTAATGGTGGCTTTTGTTCCGGGAACAAGTGGTTTTGGCAATAGCACCTTTATAATATCCAGGTGTTCCGGATGATCTTCGATCCTGGCGGTAACCCCGTCAATTTTAAAATCCAGGCGGTTGATATATCCTTTCTGTTCCCTTGAGGAAAAATAAAATTCGGTGTTGTCGTTTTTTAATAACTGTTCGCTGAATGCGGTCTTGTCATTCCTGTATGCGTTGGGCCAGAGATGAAACCAGATAAACTTTAGTGTGTCGGGCGAATTGTTTGAATAGACCAGGCGCTCAAATCCTTGCAATGTTTTTTCTTTTTCATTCAGCTGCACATCGATCCTGTAGTCTACATGTTGTTGCCAGTATTGCCCATGTGCTGAATAGGATATGGAAAAAATTAAAATGGGGATCAGGTATTTCACGCGACTAAAATAAGCAGCAAGTTTCAAGTTACAAGCATTCTTTAAAGAACCGGCAAGAAAGCGTCGTTTGCATACTAAGCAACTAAAGATTTATTTTCCTTTTCCCAGGAAAATGATCCTTAGTGTGTGCAACATGATTTTGAAGTCCAGCAGCAAAGAAATGTTCTCGATATATACGAGGTCAAATTTGCTTCTGTCGATCATCGACTCCACGTTTTCGGCGTAGCCATATTGTACCATTCCCCACGAAGTGAGGCCAGGCTTAACTTTCAACAGGTATTTGTAGTAAGGGAAACGTTGTACGATCTGCCGGATGTAAAATTGTCTTTCCGGTCTGGGCCCCACAAGGCTCATCTCACCCAGCAGGATATTGAGTAGCTGAGGCAATTCATCAAATCGCCATTTACGCATTACCTTTCCCCAGGGAGTGATCCTTTTGTCATGATCTGAAGAAAGTGCAGGGCCGTCTTTTTCTGCATCGGTGTGCATCGACCGGAACTTAAACATCCTGAAAGGCTTCCCTTTATAACCAATTCTTTCCTGAGAATAGAATATAGGTCCTTTCGAAGAGCGTCTTACTTTAACGGCCAGGTAAACCAGGAAGGGGAGCAGCAGTACAAGTGATAAGAAGGCAAAAATTACGTCTATCACTCTTTTGATATGCTGTTGCCATTCCGGCATCAGGCCCGTGTGCAGGTCGATCAGTACGGCTCCCAGAACATTGCTCGTTCTTACCGAACCTGCAAGAATATCCAGTGTGTTGGCCTGGATCTTAATGGCCACATCTTTTTCAGAAAGGCGGTCAATCACCTGCTCAATGAGTTTTTGTTCTGTTTTATCTATGGCAATGATCACCAGTTCTGCCCGTTGCTGGTCAATGATCTTTTCAAGGTTATTGAGGTCACCCAGCTTCGGAAGCTTTACGTTCTGTGCTTTGTCTTCTCCAACTGCAATATATCCATCCACATAATAGCCGGAATGTTCAAGTTTGTGTTCCGCATCCCTGAAGATTTTCTTTGCATTTTCCTGCCTTCCAATGATGATACAGGAAAATCGAACTTTTTTATTTTTTATATGACTTTTCGCAATAGTGAGAATGATCAGTCTTCCGAGAAATGTAAAAAGAAACTGGAAGGCAAGCAGCAGGCTGAATGCGATGTAGTAATAACTGTAGTTGGTCTGGTGATCATCCAGCAGGAAAAGGAAAAACAGTATGATGCAACCGATCATACTTATTATAAATGTTTTGGTGAATTCTGTGAGCCGGGATTTTTTATATATGGAATTGTAGCTGCCAACCAATGCATAAAGCAGCACCCACCCTGAGGGGATAAAAATAACACCCATCCAGAAGGTAGCATCAACAGAAAATTCTTCGTTAAGCACCTCTTTTCTTACAAAATAAAAAATGGTCCAGGCAACCGCAGCCGAAAAAAAATCAGCGATTGCATACCATGAAGCACTCATATATTTTTTGTCCTGCATCAGGAACTGCTAAGGTTTTTGTTGATCTTATAAAGGATCTGGTGTGCCACTTCCATTGCCCTGTAACCATCGATCTCATTTACTATGGGTGAGGTATTATTTTTTATGGCGGCAACAAATGCCTCGAGCTCTAATTTAATGGCGTTCACATCGGGCGTTTCCGGACTGAAAATTGAAATGGTTTTTTTGCCTTTGTTGGTTTCTATATCAAAAGAAAAAACATTTTCCTGCGGTGCGGTCTGTATCCTGATCACCTCTGTTTTCTTTTCCAGGAAGTCGATCCCTATATAGGCATCTTTCTGGAACAGGCGGATCTTTCTCATTTTCTTCATAGAGATCCTGCTGGAAGTAAGGTTGGCTACGCAGCCGTTGTTGAACTCAATTCGCACGTTGGCGATATCAGGTGTATCGGTCATCACTGCAACGCCATTGGCCGAAATGGATTTTACTTCGCTTTTCACCAGGCTTAAAATCACATCAATATCATGAATCATTAGGTCGAGGATCACACTTACCTCGGTGCCGCGGGGATTGAATTGCGCCAGGCGGTGCACTTCAATAAACATGGGATTCAATTGAAGATCTTTTGCTGCCAGGAATGCCGGGTTGAAACGCTCTACATGTCCGACCTGGAATTTTACCTTTGATTCTTTCGCCAGTTTTACAAGTTCCTCGGCCTCCTTCATCGTATTGGCCATTGGCTTTTCAACAAAAACATGTTTCCCTTTTCTCAGTGCTTTCACACAAAGATCAAAATGGAACTGTGTGGGCGTTACAATGTCAACTGCATCAACAGCATCAAGGAGCGCTTCTTCTGAAGTAAAACGAGGGATCCCATATATTTCCTGGATGGATGCGGCTGTTTGATCATCTGGGTCAAAAAAACCTGTAAGGACCACCCCTTCTAATTCTTTCCAGTTGTTTAAATGAAATTTTCCCAGGTGCCCGGTACCAAATACACCAATTTTAAGCATGTGCAAAGATAAAGGCATAAGCAGTTGTAATCAGGAATGAACCAAATGTTTTACCATTGGCTTTTCCGGGCCACTGCGCTTTTGCTATATTTATTCCCTGTTCATAAATAATAATACATGAAGCATATACTGGTCCTGTTTTCTTTTTTCTTTACTTTTTTTTCCATAAATGCACAGGAGGTTGGTATACGGCTATCCCGTGCATTTGCACAATTTGAAAATGATGCACAATTAAAAAATGGCATCGCATCCCTTCATGTAATTGATGCGAAGACAGGTAAAATCATATTTACAAAGCATGCAGGTATCGGGCTAGCGCCGGCATCCACCCAAAAAATCATAACCAGTGCAACCGCTTATGAATTGCTTGGAACAGATTTCAGGTATGCCACTGAGATCGGTATTGGGAAAGCAGGCGGACAAACCCATATTTATATTAAAGGTTCCGGCGATCCTACGCTGGGCAGCTGGCGGTGGAAAAACCATTCGGAATCTGAAGTGATGTCGAGGATCACCCAATCGATAAGAAGGTCGGGTGTCAGCAGTGTCGGGCAAATATTCATGGATGATAAAAAATGGCAGGCAGAACTTGTGCCGGATGGATGGATCTGGCAGGACGTGGGAAATTATTATGGTGCGGGTCCGGAAGTATTGAACTGGCGTGAAAACCAGTATGACCTTGTTTTGCGGTCAGGCTCAAATCTTGGTGATCCTGTTTCTGTGGTTTCCACAAAACCTTTTTTATATCATTACAGTTTTCAGTCCTATGTTACATCGGCTGCCAAAGGCTCCGGCGACCAATCCTATATTTATCTTCCACTCGGAGGTTTGGAGGGAACGGTAAGAGGTACAATACCCATAAATGAAAATGGTTTTGTGATCTCCGGTGCTATGCCTTCTCCCCGAAAACAATTTATCGCAACCCTTTCCGATTCACTGTCCGCATATTCTATTGCTGTTACTAATAATAAAACGACTTCATCATCCGATAGTGTGCGCATCATTCACCGCGAAAATTCGCCTTCGCTTGACAGTATTATTTACTGGTTCCTGCGAAAAAGCATTAATTTATATGGAGAAGCGCTTGCAAAATCTTTTGCCTTCCAGGCGAATGACTATGCCAGTATTACAAACGGAGTAAAGCGTTTAAAGGATTTCTGGGTGCAGCAGGGCATTGCAAAAACCGAATTGAATATGTATGATGGATCCGGACTTTCGCCACTCAACAGGGTCACTACAAATGCCCAGGTGAAAGTGCTTCAATATGCGCGTTCCAGGCCATGGTATAAAGGATTTTATGATGGTTTCCCTG
The DNA here is from genome assembly GCA_002050435.1 of Chitinophagales bacterium 33-2. Classification (GTDB taxonomy): domain Bacteria; phylum Bacteroidota; class Bacteroidia; order Chitinophagales; family Chitinophagaceae; genus Flavisolibacter. Next base: position 51,094 of record MWYV01000028.1, read on the forward strand.
AATTCAACGGAATGAAAATGAAAAGTGGAACAATTAGCGGGGCTAAGGGATTTTGCGGTTATCACCGGTCGAATTCCGGGCAGGAATATATTTTTTCCTTTATAGTAAACAATTACAATGGCGGTGCATCGGCACTGGTGCAAAAAATGTATAAGGTGCTGGACGAACTAAAATAGCAAAACGATATGGAAAAATCTTTATGGGGTTTGACCATTGACCCTTCACCATTCACCCTTCCCCCTGCACAAATCTATACGTCATTTTATTCTTAACATTGCAAATTAACTTCTCCAAAAGCGGAACATGAAAGAACAAAATCTCAAAAACCACACTAGGATCCACAAGGGTTATCTTCTCGTAACAGGGTTTGCCCTCCTTGCACTGATTATTGGAGCTGCAAGGAATGTAATGGACACAGAAGATTCCAATCTTTATTCCGCCTCCTTGATCCTGCTTGCCTCCCTGATCCTGCTGAGCATTTTTTTGTATGCACGCAGTTTTGCACTGAAGGCGCAGGACAGGGCCATCCGGGCGGAAGAAAATCTGCGCTTTTTTATTTTGACCGGTAAAAGGATGGAGCCCCGCATTACTATTCAGCAGATCATTGCCCTACGCTTTGCAGGTGATGAAGAGTTTCCTTCACTGGTACAAAAAGCAGCCGATGAAGGGTGGTCAGCAAAAGAGATCAAAACCAGGATCAGGAACTGGAAGGCAGACCATTACAGGGTTTAGCAATATTTATTTTGCTATGAACCGGTCAAGGCTCCATTTTCCGGGTCCTGCAACAAGGATCACAAGAAATATGAAAAGAAACAGCAAGGCCAGTTCCCCGCCACCTGGACCACCGCGGTAGTTTCCGTTATTTATAATGAAAAAAGCAACGCCCATTGCAATGATCAATGGAATGGCAGCCAGCCGGGTAAATAAACCCAAGATGATAAAGGCGGCACAGAAGAATTCAGCAAATACCAGGAGGGATAGGGAAGTGGTCGGTCCAATATGAAAAGGGTCAGCGAATTTGGGTGATTTCTGAGCAAAATGCATGATCTTATCGAGCCCATGATTTAGCAGCATAAGCAACCCTGCGCCGACTCTCAGGATGAGTAAAGAAAATGAAAGTGCGTTTTCTGATGTTCTTGTACTGAAGATTTTTTTCATTGGATTTATATTATGCGAGCACAATTTTACTAAACTATTTCAATTCAGCCTTTACAGAATTTTTGTTAAAGCTGGGGTGTGATTCAAATTTTATATTGTTCTTTGGAAGGATGTTTGGCATCCCTCAAAATATTTCGAATATTTACAACGTTATCATTTTACCGGTTAAAGGACTTTCTATGAAGAGAATCTGCGTATCGTTCGCATTACTATTAATTGCAAGTTTCAGTTTTTCCCAGCAATCAACATTCTTCAAGGAACCACATGAAAAATTCAATGAAGCAAAGGAATACTTTCAAAAAGAACAATACAGCCTTGCCTATCCTTTATTCAAGGAGTTATATACATCTTTAAGAGAGAAAGACAGGATCAACAACCCGGTTCAATCCCAGGAAATTGAATATTATACGATCGTCAGTGCCCTGAAGCAAAATGAATCCCGCGCAGAACTCGATGCGCGGCAGTTCATCAATGTCTCTAAGAATAATGCAAGGGTGCAAATGATGAATTTCCATCTCGCGGAATATTTTTTCAGGATGCAGCAATTCACTAATGCAGTGCAATTGTACGAGAACGCCAATATTGCCAACCTCAGTAATACTGAAGTGGCTGACCTGAAATTCCACCAGGGCTATGCTTATTTCACCATGCAGCAATTTGCGCGTGCCAAACCATTGCTCGATGCGATCAGGCAGATGAAAACCGATCCGAATTACATCGACGCCAATTATTATTATGGATTCATTGCTTTTCGCGACAGGAACTATAACGAAGCGCTTCAAAGTTTTCGCATTGTTGAAAATGAACCCAACTATGAAGCCATAGTTCCTTATTATATTGCGCAGATCTATTATGTGCAGGGTAAGAAGGACGAAGCGATTGCCTATGCCGAGAACAAGATCAAGCAAGGCAAAACGCAGTATTATGATCTCGAGTTGAAGCAATTACTGGGACATGCTTATTTTGAAAAGCGCCAGTACGACAAGGCATTGCCTTACCTGGAAGACTATGTGAACCGCTCAAACAAAGTGCGCCGGGAAGATCTTTATGAACTTTCCTATTCTTATTACCAGGCAAACAATTACAATAAAGCGATTGAAGGTTTTCGCCAGTTGAGTGGCAAGGACGATTCGCTGAGCCAGCATGCTATGTATCTTTTGGGAGATGCTTACCTGAAAACAAATCAGAAAGCCAATGCAAGAAATGCATTTCTTTTTGGTTCTTCCAACAACTCCAACCAGCAACAAAGAGAGATCTCGCGTTTCAATTATGCAAAACTTTCTTACGAACTGGGCTACCAGGATGAAGCGCTGAACAATTTGAAAAGTTTTTTAAATGATTATCCCGCTTCCACCTACAGGGCCGAGGCAACTGAATTGCTTGTTGGCGCACTGGCCAATACAAACAACTACCGGGATGCACTGACACTGCTGGAAGGCATCCAGAACCCCACAGCAGGCGTTAGAAGATTATTGCCACGCATACTTTATGGCAGGGCTACAGAGCTGGTAAATGATGGAAGACTGGCTGAAGCAGATGCCTTGCTTGACCGTGGGCTAAAAGATCCAAACAACAGCACTGTTTTGCCAATGATCAATTTCTGGAAAGGCGAGATCGCCTACAGGAGCAACCGTATTGATGATGCGATCATATTTTATCATAAATACCTAAATGCAGGTGCGCCTGCTTCCGGTGAAGCGAATGATAGAAATGTTCGATACAACCTGGGATATGCCTATTTCAGAAAGGAGAATTACCCGGTTGCCCGAACGTATTTTGAACCACTTTCTTCACGTGCTTCATTGAGCTCAGATGCCATCACGCAGGATGCTTATGTGCGTACAGCAGATGTATTGTACATGAACCGGAATTATGCACAGGCGCGCACCATGTATGATAATGTGATCAATTATTCATGGTCATCTGAAGATTATGCCACTTTTCAGAAAGCAATGATCGCCGGCATAACAAATTCCAGTGAAAAGATCAGTTTACTGAATACCATGATGCGGAAGTTCCCAGGTTCGAACCTGGTAGGCGATGCGAATTTTGAAATTGCCAATACCTACCTTGGAGAAGAAAAATACCGGGAAGCGATCCCATTCCTCAATAATATTATCAGTGCCACTTCCAATAGCAGCTTAAAGCCACAATCGCATCTTAAACTGGGTATTGCCTATTATAATTTGAACAATGCGGACAATGCTATTGTTCAATATAAATTACTGCTGCAGCGCTATCCAGATTCTGAAGAGGCGGAAGCAGCCCTTGAAAGTTTGAAAGCCATTTATGTGGAGCAGGGAAGGCCGGGTGAATTTGCAGATGTGGCACGTGATGCAGGAAGACCTATTTCTGTTAGCGCTGAAGATTCGCTCACTTTCGCCGCAGCAGAACTAAGGTATGAAAGTGGAAATATGAATGCGGCACTTGAAGCATTAAATACGTATTTGCAGCGCTTCCCTACAGGAGCGAATGCGATCCAGGCTCATTATATGAGGGCAGAGATCTATGGTGTAAGAAAAGATTTTACGAATGCCCTTACAAATTATGCCGTAGTTGCCGAAAGAGCTCCAAATCCTTTCGCGGAAAGATCCGTATTGCAGGCAGCCAGGATCAGCTTTTTTGAAATTAAGAATTACACTGAAGCTGAAAAATATTATGCACAGTTAAAGCAGATCACGGCAAGCCAGGAAAACAGGCTGGAAGCCATGCGCGGTTTGTTGAGAAGCCAGTACCAATTAAAAAAGTGGACAGAAACCGTTGCGAATGCCAAAGACCTGATCGCGCAAAAAGGAAGCAGCTCTGATGACAAGGCACTGGCAAATATGGCCATAGGTAAATCTGCACAAGTCAATGGAGAATATGATGTAGCCATCAATTCATTTAAACAGGTGGTGGCTGTAAATAAAGCAGCACTTGCAGCTGAAGCAAGGTATGAGATCGCCAACAGCTGGTTAATTGTAAACAGGCTTGGTGATGCAGAAAAAGCTGCCTTTGAAGTGATCAACAAATCCGGTTCTTACGATTGGTGGGTAACAAAATCCTATATACTGCTGGGAGATATCTTCCTCAGGCAAAAAGATTATTTCAATGCAAAAGCAACTTTCCAAAGCATTGTTGACAATACATTAAATATGGAACTCAAGGCCGAAGCCCAATCGAAACTTGATAAAGTCATCGAAGAAGAATCGAGGAGCAGCAAGGTTGGCATGTAAAGCATTAAAGAAGCACAACAAAGAATTTATAATGAAGAAGATCACCATATTGTTATCGATATTTCTTGCTGCTGGTTTTGTTGCTGAAGCGCAGGATACCATCAGGAGAAGAGAAGTGAATATTACTTCTACGTTTAAGCCAAGCCTGAAGGAAGCTGCAAAGATCAACATCAATGCCACCCCTCCAACACCGGACAGTACCACTCCAAGGCTGCAATACAACCTTCCGAATCAGAATCTTTTATTCAGTTTTCAGCCGGGTTCTTTAAAGCCCCTCGCACTTGATGTGGATTCAGGTGGCCACTGGGGAAATGACAGCTATGTGAAACTGGGTTATGGCAATTTGAAAACACCTTTTGTACAGGCAGGTTTTTCAATGGGTGATGGAAAATCAGTTGGCGTGAATGCTTATGTGAAACATTTCTCTTCCCAGGGTAAGATCGAACACCAGGACGTTAGCCATACCAATATCGATCTGAATGCATTCTTTAAAACCGCAGGCAACCTGGAATGGAATGCCAGGCTGGGTGGAAAACGCGAGCAGTATAAAAAATTTGGTTATGAACCCAAAGGAATCGATGTGCCGGAAGATTCATTAAAAGTGAGGTTTCAGACATGGAGAGGCCGAATTGGATTTCATAACATCAACAGAACCGAACTGGGTTTGTCTTTTGCACCGGAAGTACGTGTGGATGCTTTCAGCGACCGGCTTGGGACTTCTGAAAGCATCAGCTATTTCTTCTTGCCATTAAAAAAATCTTTAGGAACAGAATTCCAGGCAGATTTCGGACTCGAAGCAAACATTGCACGCTTTTCTCCTGAAGGAAAAGACAGAGTCACCAACAATTTCTTTATTTTTTCTCCGTCAGTACATTATAAATCCCCGGCATTTTCTATTCAGGCCGGAGTAAGGCCTTCATGGGATAACGGGAATTTTAAATTGTTTCCAAACCTGATGGCAGAAGTGGCAACACCAGATAAAAAATTTTCTGTGCAGGCAGGTTGGACCGGCTATTACAGGTATTCGGGTTACCAGTACCAGGCAGAAATGAATCCGTGGATCTGGTCACCTGAAACAACATTTAATTCTGCTATTGAAGAACGTTTTGCGGGCTTGAAAGGTACTGTGGGCGATCATGTTAGTTATGGTGCCAAACTTGGATTCAATACCATCACCAACCAGCCACTGTTTATTAATGATACCATGACAGGAAAATCTTTTCTTGTGGTGAATGAGCCTAAACTGAATGTTTTGAACATTGGAGGAGAACTCGGTTATACCCTTGGAGAAAAAGTTTCACTGATTACTTCTGTGGCCTTTAACAGGTTTAAAACAGAATTAAATGATAAGGCCTGGGGGCTGATCCCGGTTGAATTCAATTCAAGGTTAAGGGTTCAGGTGATGAAGGACCTTTATTTAAATGCAAATGTTTACGCATTTGACGGTCCTATGTCGCTTGATAAAAATGGTACATCCAATTTGCAGGGCGGCTTAGACTTAAGCGGAGGACTGGAATTCAAGATTGTTCCAAGGATTAAGCTTTGGCTTCAGTTCAACAATATATTAAACAAGGAATACCAGCGCTGGAACCAATATCCAAATTATGGCTTGAATATTCTGGGTGGTGTTGTATTTTCGTTCGCTCAAAATAAATAGCTTGCTTTCAGTTCTTACCAGATACCTCCTTATGTATAAAAGGCTATGTATTCCAGGCCTTGGAACTTTTGAAGTGGTTCAGCATGCGCCGGAATTTAATGTGGTAGATAAACTGGTTTTCCCCCCGGTTTACCGGATTAATTTAAAGAATGAGGAAAACCTTTCCGATCACCAGCTTCGGTTTTTAACTGCAAATGATACAGGCAGCAGTGAATCAATTCCAAATAAATTAAAGGCGATTGGCCGGCAGATCGGTCAACAGGCCGCGAAAGGTGGTTTTCAATGGAATGGTATCGGTAGGATCAGTTTTAGCAACAACCATTTTGTTTTGCAGGATCAATATGATGGCAATTTCGGGTTAATGCCTGTGGCAGCTCATCGTGTGCTCAGGGAAAATGTGGCGCATTCAAGACTTGTTGGCGACAGGGAAATAACAACCGCAGAACAGGGAAAAACTTTTATTAAAAAAAGATCACTGAATGTTATTATAGGATGGTGCCTGTTGGTCATTGCGTTTTTGCTCATCCTCTTTTTTCTTTACAAGTCGGGTTTTGAACCTATAGGAGCAGGTTTGCGCCTGCCGGTCAATTGATTCCTCCAAACCATTTTCATTGATTATTTTGCATCCTTCTTATGAGTTCAATCCATTATGCAGATTGCCCGGTTTGTAAAAGCAGGCAGATAGATCCATTGATGACGATCAGGGACCATTCAGTGAGTAAAGAAAACTTTGTGATCTGGCAATGCAGGAACTGCACACTAAGATTTACCCAGGATGCCCCGGAAGAAAATGAAATAGGAAGATATTATCAGTCGCAGGAATACATATCCCACACCAACACGCAAAAGGGTTTATTGAATAAGATCTACCAGCGTGTAAGAAAGATCACATTAAAACAAAAGGCTGATTTTATTATAAAACAAACGCAGGAAACCGGCAGCCTGTTGGATGTAGGAGCCGGCATTGGAGCATTTGCCAGCGTCATGAAACAGCGTGGTTGGCGTGTAACCGGAGTGGAGCCAGACCCCGGCGCGCGCCAGCAGTCTGAAAAGCTTTTTGGCGAACGTTTGATTCCTTCCATGGAAGATGGGAATTTAAGGAATAGCAGTTTTGATGCCATCAGCCTTTGGCATGTTATGGAACACGTTCATGCCTTGCATGAATACGTTGAAAAGCTGAAAGGATTATTAAAGCCAGAGGGAAAATTATTTATCGCAGTTCCAAATTATACCGCAATGGATGCAGACATCTATAAAACCTGGTGGGCAGCTTATGATGTTCCCCGCCATCTGTATCATTTTTCACCGCTATCAATGCAAAAGCTGCTTGAGCTGCATGGATTGAAATTGCAATCCACACATCGCATGATGTTCGATAGTTATTATATCAGTCTCCTAAGTTCAAAATATAAAAAAGGAAAACCCTCCTGGATCGGTGCTGGATTGAGCGGGTTGCGGTCGAATGCCAATGCCCTGTTGAATAAAGACCGTTGCAGTTCCCTTCTTTATGTGGTTTCAAAGTTCTAAGGCAACAGCTCCACCTCGTATGCTTTTGGCCAGAGTTTCCCCGTAATAAAAAATTTCTTTGAAGATGGTTCGTAGGCAATTCCATTTAAAACGGCATTGTTACGTGTATCAAGAAATGGATTTTCATTCTGAACGTTTTTCACAAGGTCAGAGAAGTCATATTTTGCAACCACCGCCCCGGAAGCCGGATCGATTTTCAGGATATAATGGTATTGCCATTGGTTGGCATATATAAATCCTTCAGCATATTCGAGTTCATTTAAATTAACAGCAGGAACGCCTGCTTCGGTTACCGCAACTTGTTTTATCAGCCGGAAACCATTGGGTTCATAAAAATAGAGCTGGTTCGATCCATTGGTGGTAATAATGTAGTTGCCATCATTAGTAGCGCCCCAACCTTCATTCTGTATGGCAGTCTCCCGGATCTTTTTCAGGTCTTTTGCATTATAAATATGCACCAGGTTTTCTTTCCAGGTTAACTGGTAAATGGTATCGTTCAGTACAGTTACCCCTTCTCCAAAATCTTTCGCTGCAAGTTGAACCTGTTGCAGGATTTTACCAGACCTTGGCTCCACTTTTAATATTTTTGATTTACCATAATTACCGGTTCCAATAAGTAAAGCGCCATTATAAAATTCATATCCCTGGGTAAAGTAGGATGTGTCGTGGGGAATTGAGGAAATGATGCTCCATGTTTTTACAGGAACGGCCGGACGGTCATTCATTGTGGAATCATTTCCATTATCGTTACAAGCAGTATTCATGATCAATAAAACACATATGAACCAGGGTCGGGACAATTTCATCAGGCAAATGTAACCGGAACGAATTTTTTTAAAGAATATTAAAACATAAAATTGGAATATCTAAAAGGGCATATTATATTTGGTATTCCTTCTCATATCTTAAGAAATTCTTCCTAATCTCAAATCCGATTCTCTAAAAAAGGCGCTTCATATGCCGGGAATGATCCTTGCATAATTCATTGTTCCTCCAATTCCTCTGGATATCCTTTCCAACCTGTGCCCGACCTCAACCCAACCCAACCCTTGGAACTATGAGGATTTATATTTTAGGAATTGTTTTATTGCTTTCATCCCTGGCTTCAGCTCAACGTGATTGTGCAAGCGCTGAATACCTGGATCTTCAAAAAGCAGCCACACCCGGATTAAAGGATAAAATTTCATCTATTGAAACTTTTATTGCCGGTCAGCAAATCTCCCTTCAAACAAATAGTGTTGATGCGCCCAATGCGGTTCCTATTATACGCATTCCAGTGGTTGTACATGTATTATATAGCCGGCAGGAACAAAATCTTTCCATTGAAAGGATCAACAGCCAGATCGCAGTGCTGAATGATGATTTCAGAAGAACGAATGCCGATACGGTAAGGACTCCTCAAAGGTTTCGACCATTTGCAGCCGATGTTCAGATCGAATTTTACCTGGCTACTTCTGATCCTTCCGGGAGGCCAACAAATGGTATCGTGAGAAAAGCCACTTCAATTGCTAATTTCAGAGCAGATGATAAAATTAAATTTTCATCCCTTGGTGGAAGTGATGCCTGGGATAGCAGGTATTACCTGAATATCTGGGTAGGAAATTTACAGTCCATTATTGGTTATTCCAGTGTGCCGGGTGCTCCTGCCGATCGTGATGGAATTGTTGTTTCAACAGCTGTTTTCGGAGTACTCAATAATCATTCAGCATATAATATGGGAAGAACTGCCGTGCATGAAGCAGGTCACTGGCTGGGATTGAAACATATATGGGGCGACCAGTATTGTGGTGATGATCATGTGGATGATACGCCTGCCCAGGGAAATTTTACACCCGGCTGTCCCACAGCATTCAGAACTTCCTGCAGTAACGGAACTACGGGGGATATGTATATGAATTACATGGATTATACCAGCGATGCCTGCGTAAATTTGTTTACGCTGGGACAAAAACAAAGAATGCGTGCGTTGTTTGCGCAGGGCGGACCCAGAAATACACTGGTTGAAAGCAAAGGGCTTTCAGTTCCATGGAATTATACACCTGCAGCAATTGAAGTTGGTCCCGAGGTTACAGCAAAGGTATTTCCAAATCCTGCTTTGAATGAAATTACAGTAAACCTGGAACCATGCTGGATCGGCAAAATAGTGCGCATTCACGCACTCGATGGAAGCATCGTTTCAAGGACTATAATTAAAGAGGCAAAGCAAAAAATAGTTGTGGAAGCCCTGAATCCAGGTATTTATTTTATTGCCGGGGAAAATAATAATGAAAGACTCCGGGTAAAATTCATCAAGCTTTAGTCCATCATCATTTTAGCTACTTCCTGTCCAACAACAGGCGCTAAAGCAACGCCCATTCCGCTCATTCTTACAGCACAAAACAAGTTGTCGCCCAGGTTTTTCACCAATGGCATTTTTTCACTTCCCATTGCCATGATGCCGGCCCACCGGTGTTCTATTGTATAGGCATTTTTGTGTTCGGGCAATACCACACGCTCAAGGTAATGCTCCAGTTGCTGCTGTATGAAATTTGATGTTTCCATTACTGTGGTGGTTTCATTTTCCAAAGCAAGATTTCTTGCTCCACCAAGCAACACACGTTCACCAAGATTTCTGAAATAATAATAACCTTCATCCGAATGAAAGGCCCCGGACCAATTCAGTCCTTTTATTGGAGAAGTAAGGATCACCTGCCCACGCGCAGGAACCACATCCAGTTCGGGCAACAGCATTCTTGTAAAAGCATTGGTACAAAGCAGCAGTTTTGATGTTTGAAATTCATGCAACTGGTTGGTATGCACCATCACGCCGTTGGAGTTGCTTTCAATAGAAGTGACTTCAACAGAGGTCATTACCTGAACGCCCATACCCTGAACGCGATGCAATAGCGCAGTTAAAAGTTTTCCGGAATGTAGCACGCCTTCCAGGTTGTTTTTTACCAGGTGCTTTGTATTTCCAAAACCAAATGTTGAAATGGAATCATCAATAAGCCGGTAAGTTTTTTTTGTGCCTGTGAAAGTTTTGAACAAAGAATTAATGTAATCAATATTATAGGATAGTTCGGCGGTCGTTGTTTTGTCCTGATGGCTGTAAAGTTCGTATCCGCCACAGAGTTCAAAATCGATCATGGCGTCTTTAAAATGTTTTTGGATTCTCTCCAATCCTTTATAGCGCATTTCAACGAGTTCCAGCATGCGGTCGGTTCCCAGTGTTTTGCCATCGGAAACAACCTCGCTGAGGCTTCCAAAACAGGCAAAACCTGCATTTCTTGTACTGGCGCCGGTAGGAATGAAACCCTGGTCCAGGATCGTGATTTTAAGCCTTGGATTATTTTTTTTGAGGTAAAACGCCGACCAGAGACCTACAAAACCACTTCCAACTATGATAACATCCTGCGGCGCAAAGAATGTTTCTTTTTCCCAGATTGAAACCTGCATAAGCAAATATAAGCGTAAGATTTCCTTCCAAAAAGGTGCCTATAAACGTTACATGCGTAGGTAAATGCTGCTGAAACCGATTTTAACCCCTTCTTAAGTCTGTAGCGCTTAAATTCGGAGAATGAAAAAATTATTACTTATTTGTTCCGTGGTGTTGATCACGGTTTCATTAAATGCCCAGGGATTAAAAGGGGTTTTTAAAGAGGTCACAAAAAAGGATAGTTCAAAGCAGTCCGGACTTGAAAAGATTATTAGTAAGCCAGGCGCCGCATCTGCATTGTCAACTGAAGATATTGTAAGTGGATTGAAAGAAGCTTTAAGTGTGGGCGCTTTGAATGCCTCTCAAAAGCTATCATCACCTGACGGGTTTTTTAAGGACGCTGTGTTAAAGATCCTTATGCCGGAAGAAGCGAAAAAAGTGGAAACCAGGCTTCGATCCATGGGAATGGGAAAGCAGGTGGATAACGCCATACTTTCCATGAACCGCGCCGCCGAAGATGCTTCCAAAGAAATTGTTCCCATATTCGTTGCTGCAATTAAGGGCATGACGATCCAGGATGCTGCCGGCATATTAAAAGGAGGCGATCATGCAGCCACCAATTACCTTAAGGGAAAAACAACAACATCTCTGACAGAAACTTTCCGTCCGATAATAGAAAACTCGCTAAAAAAAGTTGATGCCACCAAACACTGGAATACGGTGTTTACTACCTATAACCAGTTCAGCACAGAAAAGGTCAATACCGACCTTGTAGCTTACGTTACAGAAAGAGCACTTTCAGGTGTGTTTCACCAGGTAGCGCTTGAAGAACAAAAAATCCGCAAAGATCCTTTGGCCAGAACTTCGGATATTTTGAAGAAAGTTTTTGGACAGTAGAGGATGGGTTAGGGTTTAGGGGTTAGGGATCCTTAGTGCTAAACGTTCCTCTAACAATTAAGGCTACACGTAAATTATTTAATTGCTGCGATATGCCAATAACTAACAGCCAAAAGCTATTGGCTCTTCACTGCTTCCCCTACAAATGAATCGCTTCACCATATGCAACCTCAATAGCATCTTTGATGCTTTCGCTGATGGTGGGATGCGGGTGAATGGCGTTTAACACTTCGTGATGCGTGGTTTCCAGCTTTCTAGCCACCACCGTTTCGGCAATCAGCTCTGTTACGTTATAGCCGATCATATGGGCGCCCAGCCACTCTCCGTATTTGGCATCGAAAATTACTTTTACAAAGCCTTCTCCATGACCCGATGCGGAGGCTTTTCCTGAAGCGCTTAATGGAAATTTACCCACCTTAATTTCATAGCCCGCTTCCTTTGCTTTGGCTTCAGTGAATCCAACAGAAGCAATTTCGGGAGAACAATAGGTACAACCAGGTACATTGCCATAATCAAGCGGTTCAGGCTGATGGTTGTATTTTTTATCTGCATGTGCAAAATGCTCAACGCAAATCACAGCCTCTTTTGATGCTACGTGTGCGAGTGCCTGCCCGGGAACACAATCGCCAATAGCATAAATGCCCGGAACACTGGTCTGGTAAAATTTATCCACGGAAACCAGGCCTTTTTCTGTTTTTATTCCAGCAGCTTCCAGTCCCATGTTTTCTATGTTGGCAGCAACCCCCACTGCACTTAAGAGTACATCGGCTTCCAGTGTAACCTCACCGTTTGCTGTTTTTACCGTGGCCTTTACTCCATTGCCTGCCGTATCTACTTTGGTCACTTCCGAGGAAGTCATGATTTCAATTCCTTGTTTCTTAAAATTCTTTTCCAGTTCTTTTGAAATTTCTTCATCCTCAACCGGAACGATCCTCGGCATAAATTCAACGATGGTTACTTTTGTTCCCATGGAATTATAGAAATAACCAAATTCAACTCCTATTGCACCGCTACCCACAATGATCATGGATTTAGGTTGCTGGGGCAAAGACATTGCTTCGCGGTAGCCAATGATCTTTTTGCCATCTATAGGCATGGACGGCAGTTGACGGCTTCTGCCACCGGTTGCAATAATGATATGTTTTGCTTCAACAGTCTGGGTTTTATTTTCAGCACCACTTACTTCGATCTTACCTTTTCCTGTGATCTTTCCAAAACCGTTGATCACTTCTATTTTATTCTTACGCATCAGGAAGGCAATGCCTTTGCTCATTTTATCCGCTACACCACGACTTCTTTTGATAACCGCTTCAAAATTGGCGCTGCCGCTGGCTTCAATTCCAAAATCACTGGCATGTTTGATATAGTCATAAACCTGGGCACTTTTTAAAAGCGCTTTGGTAGGGATACAACCCCAGTTTAGGCAAATGCCACCAAGACTTTCCCTTTCAATTACTGCAGTCTTAAATCCAAGCTGAGCGGAGCGGATGGCAGCAACATAACCGCCAGGTCCCGAACCTATAACAACAACGTCATATGCCATGTTGATAGATATTTTAAGTTTAAGTTTCTTATTTCCAGATACATTGCCGGCTTTCCCGGGGTCAATGGAATTGGCGCGACGAAGCTAAATCAATTTGATTTACTCTCAAAAGAAGAAACCATGTGCCGCTTTAATATCAGATCTGTAATTTTGCAGCATGGCCGAACAAACATTCAGAGAATATCTTGAAGAACAAATGGATATGAAAAGGAACTGCACGATACGCTTTCGCGATGTGGAGGGAGGTGTGGCAACACTGAAGGCCCATATCCTGGATGTGAAGACGGAAGCCACCAGGGAAATGATTCAAACCGATGCGGGCATTCATATCGGAATTGACCAGATTCTTCAGGTGAACGACAGGGTTGCCGATAATTATTGCTAATATTTATAAAATAGGCAAAAAAACTCCGGCATTGCGGCTGGTTTCTCTATTCTTTCCCCTACCTTTGCACTCCAAAATTTTTCCAGTCATGGCGAGAGTATGTCAGGTTACGGGTAAGACGCCGATAGGGGGAAACTCAGTTTCTCACTCAAATATCAAGACAAAACGTCGTTTTTTACCCAATTTACAAACGAAGAAGTTCTTCCTTGCGGAAGAAAATAAGTGGATCACCCTTAAGCTAAGTGCTAATGGTATCCGCACAATCAATAAAAACGGTTTATATCACGTTGTAAAAGAGCTAAGGGCTCAGGGACAACATATTTAATATGCTCCGGGAAGGCTGTGCGAAAGCCAGGACCAAACCCAGGGTAAATTGTCAAATAACAAATTAACGAACAATGGCAAAGAAAGGAAACCGCGTACAGGTCATTCTTGAATGCACAGAGCAGAAAACCACGAGTGTACCTGGTACCAGCCGTTACATCACTCAGAAGAATAAAAAGAATAACCCGGAGCGTCTTGAATTTAAAAAATTCAATCGCAACCTTAAAAAGGTAACGGTTCATAAAGAAATAAAATAACCGGATTTGGATTGGCTTCTGGTCAGTCCTCCATATCATTCATCGTTCAAATTAAATTTCCATGGCAAAAGCAGCAAAAACCGCGATTAAGTCAAAAGACGCCAGGGCAGCGGCCGAAGCTAAAAACTGGTCAAAAGTTATTAAAGCGGTACGTAGCCCTAAAACGGGTGCTTATACCTTTAAAGAGGCCATCGTTCACAAGGAAAAAGTAAAAGATTTTCTTGCACAGAAATAATTGAGGGTTCGTAATTTTTCCAAAAGCTGTCCGCCATTGGCCGACGGCTTTTGTTATTTATAGCCATTGCTCGCATCCCGGTGTTGGCTTATGTTCGGGATAAGCAATGGCGCAGGTTCTTTACCTTATTTTTGACTCAGCATAATATAATCAAATGGGATTTTTTAATAAGTTATTTGGAAAGCAGGAAAAAGAAAGCCTGGACGAAGGATTGCAAAAAACCAAGGAAAATTTCTTTTCCAAGGTCTCTAAAGCCATTGCAGGAAAGAGCACAGTGGATGAAGAAGTGCTCGATGAACTGGAAGAAGCACTCGTTGGAGCCGATGTAGGCATTGAAACGACAGTAGCGATCATTGATAGAATTGAGAAGCGTGTTGCGCGTGACAAGTACATGAGTACAAGTGAATTAAACGGGATACTTCAAGAAGAAATGAAGGAATTGCTGGTGGAAGGCCCTTCTTATGATTTTACTTCAGACCTTCCTCATAAGCCCTATGTAATTCTTGTAGTTGGAGTAAATGGTGTAGGGAAAACAACCACGATTGGTAAGCTTTCCTATAATTTTACAAAAGCAGGAAAATCGGTTTTGTTAGGCGCTGCGGATACCTTTCGCGCCGCCGCTGTAGAACAACTCACCATCTGGTCGGAACGCACAGGTGTTCCCATTGTTAAGCAGGCCATGGGTTCGGATCCTGCAGCCGTTGCCTTCGATACAGTGCAAAGTGCGGTATCGCGCGGAACGGAAGTGGTGCTGATCGATACGGCTGGCAGATTACACAACAAAGCCCACCTGATGGATGAATTAAGCAAGATCAAAAGAAGCATACAAAAATTTATCCCCGACGCACCTCACGAGGTTTTGCTGGTGCTGGATGGTTCAACTGGTCAGAATGCACTGGAACAGGCCAGGCAATTTACAGCCGCAACCAATGTTACTGCTCTTGCCATTACAAAACTGGATGGAACTGCCAAAGGCGGAGTGGTGCTGGCCATAGCAAACCAGTTTAAGATTCCCGTAAAATTTATTGGAGTAGGAGAGAAAATGGAGGACCTGCTGGTGTTCAACAAGCATGAATTTGTGGACAGCCTGTTTAACCTGCAGGAAAAATGATCACGCTTCTTTAGGTGGAAGCTCTTCCCCCGGGGCTTCTTCACCGCTGAGCAAGCGGTGTGAATCTTTTACATACTGCCCTTTGAGTTCGTCGAGGATGGTTTTTTTCCAAAGTTCCGTGCCGATAAAATAAGAGGTGCGCCCGATCATGTGCGCTGCTACAGGGGCGGTAAGCAACAGGAAAAAAATGATGGCGAGCACCCTGGAAGTCACAGAAACCTCAGCAAAATAAATGGCTGCGCCCACCAGCATCATCCCAATTCCAAGAGTAGCAGCTTTGGTGGTTACCGATACCCGAAGATAAAAATCCGGCATTCTTACCAGTCCGATTGCGGCCAGTAAAATAAACAATGCAGCGATCCCGCTCAGGATCATGATCAGAATGTCAACCATTTTTTTCTCTTTTTTCCAGGTAATATGAAAAGGCCACAGTGCCCAGGAAAGCGATCAACGCTAATATCATGGCAATATCCAGGAAGGTGGCCTGGTTGGTTAAAATGCTGTAAACCGAAATGATTCCGATCCCAATCGTAATCAGGAGGTCAAGGGCGATCACCCTGTCCACAATTCCCGGTCCTTTCAAAAACCGGTAAAAAACCAGTACAATGGAAAGACTGAGTATAGGTAAGATAGCATAATATAAAAAGTTATATAGCGTCATCGTAAAATTTCTAATAGTTTTTTTTCAAAGCCGGTTTTAATTCCTGCTATAAACTGCTCTTTGTCGCGGATGTACATTCCGTGTACATACATTACTTTTTTATCATCAGAAACATCCAGGCATAAAGTGCCTGGAGTAAGACTGATCAGGTTAGCGAGTAAAGTAATTTCCAGGTCTGTTTTTGCATCGAGGGGAATTTTTACAATACCGGGTTCCATATAAAATTTTGGTGTTATTACATCATAAGCTACCTGGAGATTGGCCTTGATCAATTCTTTCAAAAAGAAAAAAAAGAAAGAAATCATCTTTGGCAGCCTGTCAAAATACCGACGTTCTTCCGACGATCTTGCCATCAGCCAGAGGATGAAAAAACTGAGTATAAATCCAAAACTGAAATTTATAAAAGTAAATTCACCAGTCAGTGCCACCCAGATCAGGGTGAGCAAAAGGTTCATGAGTAAACGCTTTACCATCTCTTTTTTTATTTTCCTAATACAGCTTTAATGTAAGGTCCTGTATCCATCAGCTCACCAGCAATATGTTTGGAAACCATCATTATTTTTTCAGCACCCAATCCAATATATAATGAAATAAATGCCAGCATTATGATAGGTCCAACCATCCAGGTTTTGTCCCACCTGTTCATTTTACTAAAATTATCAGGTTCTTTTTTATTTTCTTCGGGTTGTGGTTTCCAGAACATCTCCGACCAGCATTTTGCCATCACATAAAGTGTAATAAAACTGGCAATGATCATGGCGCCGAGCAGAATATAGGAACCCGTTCCCAGTCCGGCCTGGAATAAATAAATCTTTGGCCAAAAACCCGACAAAGGCGGAACACCCACTACAGAAAAAAATACAATGGCAATGATCAGTGATAGCCTGGGATAATCTTTATACAATCCACCCGTGTCTTTGTAATAACCAGACCCTCTTATTTTGGTCATCAGTCCGGTGATCAGGAAAAGATTGGTTTTCGCCATCATATCATGAAAAAGATAGAACAAGGTACCTACAATGGCTATTTCTGTGAACATGCCCAGTCCGGCAATCATATAACCAATATGACAAACGATAAGGTATGAAAACAATTTGCGGATGTCTTTTTTCACCAGCGCACCTAATGCACCTGTCAGCAGCGTACCTGTTGCCACCACCAATAAAACATTGGTGGTGAATGCATCCGGAACAAAGATGAGCGTGAAGGTTCTTATCAGCGCATAAACGCCCACTTTTGTAAGCAACCCACCGAAAATGGCAGTGATGGCAGAAGGGGGTGTATGATAAGAAGCCGGTAACCAGAAGTATAAAGGGAATACGGCCGACTTGATGCCAAAGCTGGTAAAAAAAAGCATGGCAGTTACATTCACCAGGCCCCGGTTTTCAATCGCTGCTATTTTTAATGAAAGATCGGCCATGTTCAGACTTCCGGTCAGTCCATATAAAATTCCAATAGCCGTTAAAAAGATCACCGAAGCTAGCAGGTTGATGGTTACATACTTGATGCCTGCGCCAATCTGCAGACGCCTGCCACCCAGTGTCATCAAAACAAAAGAAGCAATGATGATGATCTCGAACCATACAAAAAGGTTGAAGATGTCTCCGGTTAAAAATGCACCATTCAAACCCATTAATAAAAAATGATAGATAGGAAAGTAGCCATATTTCATTCTTTCCCTTCTTATCCCAACAGTAGAAAACAAACCAACAGCGGTTCCTGCAATGGCTGTTAACAAAACCATGCTGCTGCTGAATACATCTGCCACAAAAGTAATCCCGAATGGTGCACGCCAGGCGCCTGCCTGTGTGGTTTGAATCCCGTTGTTCCAGGTAAGCATAAAAATTTCAATACCTAATCCCAGCACAAGTAAATTGCCTGCAACGCTGATGATTTTCTGTGCTTTTACATTTCTCCAGAAAAATATCAGCAGCACCGCAATAAGCATATGCATTAAAACCGGAAGTATGATGGTGTTGCTGATCATATGTCTTCGTCGTCTGTTACGTTTAATTTATCAAGATCATCGGTTCCGGTTACCACGTACACTCTTTTCAGCAGGGTAATAGCAAAAGCCTGCAATCCAAAACTGATGACAATGGCTGTAAGAATCAATGCCTGGGGCACAGGGTCGGCATATACATCGGTAAAAATGCTGGTGTTTTCAGGTATTACCGGAGGCTTTCCTTTAGTGATCCTTCCCAAAAGAAAGATCAGCATATTGGCACCGTTACCGAGCAGAATTAATCCCAAAAGTAATTTCACCATGCTTCTGCGCAACATCAGGAAAATACCTGCTGCGTATAAAACACCAATCAATATGGCTAAATATAACTCCATCAGTCATTCACTGTTTCAGAGATGGTAAATAATATGGTGAGCGTTACACCCACAACAACAAGGTAAACGCCTATGTCAAAAACAAGTGCAGTACTGATCGTTCCAATAACAGGTAAAGGCTGGGAAAAAAACAGGCTTTTCATAAATGGCAGTCCTGCAAACATGGGCAACAATCCTGCAAACAATGATAGTCCAAGTCCAATAGGTATGGCAACTCCCGGATGGTATTTTAAAAACTTTTGTGTGGTCTTCAGCCCGTTGGCAAATGCATGTAATACAAAAGCAATGGAGGCGATCAGTCCTCCTACAAAACCTCCTCCCGGTTCGTAATGTCCGCGCAAAAGAATGAACACGGAAAACAGCAGCAGCAATGGCAATAAATAGTTGGAGGCAACTTTTAAGATAATGGTTTTCATAGCTGGTTTTCTCCTTTAGTGTTGATCTTGAGTTTTAGTAAGCTAAAAACGCCAATGGCAGCAATGGTAAGCACGGTGATTTCCACCAGCGTATCCATACCCCGAAAATCTACCAGGATCACATTTACTACATTTTTTCCTTTTGCAAGTGTGTAGGCATTTGTTCCGTAAAAACTGCTGATATCCTTGTTCACTTTTTCATTCAGCACTTCAAGGGCGATCAATGAGATCAATCCTCCAAAACAAACAGACAGGATACCGTCCCTGATCTTTGATTTCCTGTTTGTAAAATTCAGGAAGGGCGGCAGTTTAAAAAGCACCAGTACAAACAATACTACAGTAAGCGTATCAATGGTAAACTGTGTCATGGCAAGATCGGGTGCACTGTAAAAAACAAAAAGCAAACAGATACAATAGCCGATCACACCCATGGCCGCAACAGCAGTTAACCTGGAGTCGGTGGTAACGGTGATGCCAATGGAAACGAGCATCAGTAAGCTGACTATTAACTCATAAAATGTAAGATCCAGGAATTGTGAGCGGTCAATATAAATATTTACACCCGTAAATAATTTATAAGCCAGCAATCCAATGAGGAAGGACACTATCACAAAAACGTAAAAACGCAAGTGGCCATTCAACAGCGAACGTGTGTACCATCCCGACCATAATTTAAATAGTTTGGCCAGTTTAAGCGTAATGTTATGTGGCGATACAGGTTCAAATCTGCTCATCCACTTTTCTTTTTCTGCGGAGGGGTTGGTAAGAAAATAAAGCAATAATCCGCAAGTGATTGTGATGATACTCAGCAACAAAACGAGGTTAAATCCATGCCAGATCTTTAATGAAATTTCTACAGTTCCACCATCCATGGCAAGTACGGCCGGCTGAATTATCGAGCGATCAACAAGGCCTGGAAAGATGCCAAATAACAATCCTCCAACCCCCAATAAAAGTGGGGGCGCCCACATCAAAAAAGAAGGCAGGTGCACTTTTGAAAATTCATTTTTTAGGTTTCCTATAAAGGGTTTAATGCCTGCAATAAAACCCGCATACAACAAGAGGATGTTGGTGAGGATGGCAGCGCCGGTTAAAATATAGGCACTGCTTGCGCTTTGTAAAGTGGCTTCATATATCAGGTCTTTTCCAAGAAAACCAAAAGTGAGGGGTATGCCTGCATTCGATAAAGCGGCCAGCATACCTGCAATGGCCAGCGGCCATAACACATGTCTAAGTCCTCCGAGTTTTGTAATATCTCTCGTTCCGGTTTCATGATCGATCACCCCCGTTATTAAAAACAATCCGGCTTTATATAAGGCATGTACCAATATGAAAACTGCTGCAGCGATCAAAGCTTCCTGTGTGCCAATGCCGATCAAAAAAACCAACATTCCAAGTGCTGCTATGGTGGAATAGGCAAGTATGCTTTTCAGATCTGTACGAAAAAAGGTGTGCATAGCAGTAAATACCATCGTAAGGCCGCCAACAACCATAAGTGTGTTGTTCCAGTAGCTATGATTTCCCAATACAGGAGTAAACCTGGCTAAAAGATAAATACCTGCTTTTACCATGGTTGCAGAATGCAGGTAAGCCGATACGGGTGTGGGTGCTTTCATGGCGCCAGGCAGCCAGAAATGAAATGGAAATTGAGCAGATTTCGTAAATGCGCCTCCAAAGACCAAAATAATTAAAGGCAGGTAAAAACTATGCGTTCTTATGGTTTCCGCACTTCCGATTAATTCCTGGATCGACGAACTGCCTCCAATATTCTGGAGCAATACAAATCCCGTAAGCAATAAAAATCCACCGCCTCCAGTTAAGGCCAGCGCAAGAAGGGCGCTTTTCCTTGAAGCCGGATCTTCATTATTGAATCCTATAAGAAAAAAAGAACTGATGCTGGTAAGCTCCCAGAAAACAAAAAGTGTAAATAAATTGTCTGATAAAACCAGCCCGAGCATTGAACCCATAAAAAGGCTCAGGTAACCAAAAAACCGGTCAAGATAAACGTGGCCTTTTAAATAAGATGATGCATATATAAATATGAGGAAACCAATACCGGTGATCAGCAGGCAAAAGATCATGGCCAGTCCATCCAGGTAAAAATCAAAATTAATTCCCATGGACGGGATCCAGTTATAACTGGAATAAAGGCGATCGCCGTTTCCTATGGAAGGAATGAACTGGAGAAAATAAAAGAACAGTACCAAAGGCAGCAGTGAGACCAGGAAGGATAATTTCCCTTTCAGAAACCTTCCAATGCCTGCCAATAAAAACGCTGTGATAAATCCTGACAAAACCGCTACAAGCATCAACTGACATTTTCGAATGGTTAATAATAGTTCTCCTGTTCGCGTTCCTTAACTGATATTCGGCAAAAATAGGTGCTTGCGCTTTATAAACCGGAGAAGGGAAGCCACTCCTGCTGCTGCTTTTATACAATCCTAAACACCAAGGCAGGCGAATTCTGGCTACCTTTGCCGCTTTTCCCATAGTTCATGAAAGCAAGAACCCTTAATAGAAATAAAGTCAATATCATCACGCTGGGCTGCAGCAAGAATATGGTAGATAGTGAAGTGCTGAGCGGACAACTATTGGCCAATGAAATAGATGTGGTGCACGAAAGCGGGAAAAAGGACCATAACATTGTAATTATAAATACCTGCGGCTTTATCGATAAGGCCAAAGAGGAAAGTATCAATACCATCCTGGAACAGGTAAACCTGAAACAAAAGGGCAAACTGGAAAAAGTGTATGTTACTGGTTGCTTAAGCCAGCGGTATCGCGACGACCTGGAGCAAAGCATTCCTGAAGTGGATGCCTGGTTTGGAACCATGGAACTGCCCCTCATCCTGAAAAAACTGGAGGCGGATTATAAAGTTGAACTTCTTGGCGAACGTTTACTCGCCACACCGCAACACTATGCCTACCTTAAAATTTCTGAAGGTTGTAACCGTACCTGTTCTTTTTGTGCCATTCCTTTAATGCGCGGGCAACACATCAGCCGTTCCATTGAAGACCTTGTACTTGAAGCCAAACATCTTGCTTCCCGTGGTGTGAAAGAGATTATGCTGATTGCACAGGAGCTAACCTATTACGGACTTGACCTCTACAAAAAAAGAATGCTGCCCGACCTTTTACGCAAATTGAGTGATGTGCCGGGCATTGAATGGATCCGTTTGCATTATGCTTATCCTCATAAATTTCCCCTCGACATCCTGGATGTGATGAAGGAAAGAGAAAATATCTGCAATTACCTGGATATGCCTTTACAGCACGCTGCAGATAATATGCTTAAAGCAATGAAAAGGCAGATCACCCGCAACGAAATGGAAGAACTGGTGCTGCAGATCAGGGAAAAGGTTCCGGGTATTTGTTTGCGAACCACACTCATAACCGGTTTTCCGGGAGAAACGTTGGATGATGTGGAAGAATTAAAAGCTTTTCTTGAGAGACAAAGATTTGAACGCGTAGGCATCTTTACTTATTCGCATGAAGAAAGCACTTCTGCGCACGGATTGGTGGATGATGTTCCCGCAGAAGAAAAGCAAAGGCGCGCCGAAGATATTATGGCCGTACAACAGGAGATCAGCTTAGAGAAAAATATGGAAAAACAAGGCCAGCTTTTTAAAGTGCTGGTTGATAAAAAAGAAGCGGGTCGCTTTATCGGCCGCACGGAATTTGATAGTGTAGAAGTGGATAATGAAGTCATTATTCAACAACACCGGAAGATAGAGATCGGCAATTTTTATAATGTAAGGATCACAAAAGCTTATGATTACGACCTGGAAGGAGCTGTTGAATGGTAACAGCTTTTTTAACTTCAGGATCTTTTTAGTTGAACAATGCAGGTAGCCATCCTACTCAAGAAACAGAAGTGCAAGCCCGCATTCCTTTCCTTGCAGCGCACATTTATATCGCACCTGCAGATTACCATTTATTAATTGAAAAGGACAGATCCTTTTGATTATTCTGAGAAGGTAAATTTCAGCAGGCCCAGTATTGATGTTAACCTTGAAACGGCTGCCGACACTTATGGTGCTGCTGTTGTGGCCATCATAATTTCCGGGTCAAATGGGGATGATACACAAAGAATGCGGGAATCAAAAAACAGTGTGGCCTGACCGTCGCACAGGATCCATCGGAAGCATCGGTAGAATATATAACCTAGCATGCGATACATAAAAAAAGCTGCAGACCATGTGATGCATCTGCAGCAATTAAAAGTGTTTTTGAATAGCTTATAAATTACCAGACATTTCTCGGGCAACTGTCTCCATAGCTGTTTCCAAGAATAAAACCGAGAACAAATTCATGTGTGCCCCTGCTGTAGGTTTGCAGTCCTGATGTGGTGTAATCATAACTGTAACCGAGATTCACTTTATTGGAAAAATTAAGGCCCACCATTGCGTTAAATCCATCTTTCCACCTGTAGCCAGCACCGATCCAGGCAAGGTCCCTGTACTGAAGTTTTGTATTTACATCAAACTGTGTGGGAAGGTTGGTGAGGTATTTTACCATTACAGAAGGTGTTACATTAAAATTTTCACCGGCAAGAAAGCGGTAACCCGCTGTTGCAAATAAATGGGGGACTTTTTTGCTGTCATCTGTTGTTACCACACCATTTGAAAAATCTATTTTTTGTGGAATGATCTGTTGTGCCGATACACCGAGAAAAAAATCAGATGAATACAGGTAGATGCCAGCCATCAGGTCGGGTTTCATCCTGTTTAAAATGCCGCTGTTATATACCGCGGGATCAACAGGTGTAATGTCAAGTTTGGATGCATCTAAGCTAGTTCTGTTCAGTCCAACTCCAAAGCCTGCAGATAAACTGGTTCTGCCAGATAAACCCATGTGATAGGCATAGGTGGCATAAGCTGAAAAATTGGTAATGGGACCGGTGCGGTCATTGATCACCTGTACGCCAATTCCATGATGCGGTTCGGCGGCAACATAATTTTCCCAGTAACTGCTGCCTCTGGGGTTTTCGCCTTCCACATCAAATGAGGTAGCCGTGGTCCTGTAATCTTTTTTTCCTATGGCCGTATGAAAAGTAAAATAACTGGTGATGGGCGCATCTTCAATCCCAACCCACTGTTGCCGGTGACTTAGTTTGATGTCTGAATAGTTTTCAATTCCGGTAATGGCCGGATTCAATATATACTGATTCAGTATATACTGGGTATAATGCGGCTTTTGCTGCGCCCAGCTGTTAACAGCCGGGAGTAAAAATAAGGCAGACAAACCCAATGATATAAAAATCTTCTTCATAATGTTCAGCACATTTCTTATCGCACAATGGTTACAGAACCTGTAACAGGAGCGAATCCATTGTTCAAAGTGATGATGTAGTAATAGGTTGCAAAAGGAAGCGGACTTCCTTTATAGGTTCCGTCCCAGGATTGTCCATATCCCTTCGACTGGAAAATAATTTGTCCATACCTGTTGTAAACTTCCACCCGGTTTCCAGGATATTCAGCAAGGTTGGTAATCACCCACTGATCATTGATTCCGTCGCCATTAGGTGAAAATGAATTAGGTACCGTGATTAGTTTGAGGATCTTCACGTTCATGGTATCAGAAGCGGTACAATTACCTTCCCCACTCGACTTTGACACTTCATTTTTAAAAATCCTCTGAAACCCTTTATTGACGTGGGGGATTCTTGTTTTTGCTGAAATTTGTAGTGAGCCGGTTTTTTTAGACACTCATTATTATAGCTATATAGGCACGTAGTTTTGTGGTATGCCATTTTTAAGAGCAGAGAAGAAAGCATCAGGAACGTATTTACGAATACTTGAAAGCTACCGCAATGAAGCTGGTCAATCTACTCATCGTATTTTATATTCATTAGGAAAGGTGGAAGATTATTCAGCCGAGCAGCTTAGAGC
>MWYV01000029.1 GCA_002050435.1 Chitinophagales bacterium 33-2
TTGCCGCAAAGGCGCAGAGGCGCGAAGGACTTTCAAATTTAACATTCACCGGGTTCAGGCTAAAACTTCCGCTAAAAGACAGTTTTCAAAACTTGCCCTGTATCATGTGGCCAATGCGAAAGCAGATTGCAATAACTCATCCAAACGCATCGCATCCAACATAAACAAATAATAATAACCTTGGTTTTAATTTTATTTGTGAAACCAAATAGTTGCGAATATATTTGCAACCATATAGTTGCTAATCACAAAAATTTTTAAATGAGAAGAGATGTATTCCAGGCCATAGCCGACCCTACCCGGCGTGCGATCATTGCACTCATTGCCATGCAGGCCATGACGCCCAATGCACTTGCAGAACATTTCGACACCAGCAGGCAGGCCGTTTCCAAACACCTGCGCATACTTACCGAATGCCAGCTGGTAAAACAGGAACAAACCGGCCGCGAAATCTATTACCATTTTAATCCCGGCCAAATGAAAGCAGTTGCCGACTTTATAGAACCCTTCCGGCAGATGTGGGAAACCAAATTCGATCAACTCGACAAAGTATTATCAACCATTAAAAAAAAGAAAAGATGAACAACAAGACCGAAGTAAAAAAAGATTTTAAAGAAAAATCAGTGCTTGTCTCACGCGAATTCGAAGCTCCTGTTGCGGACGTATGGCGTGCATTTACCGAAAGTGAACTTTTAGACCAGTGTGGGCGCCATCTCCATGGCGGGCTGAAACCAAATACATGAATTTCGCACCGGGTGGTCACTGGCTGTATGCAATGTTGAGTCCTGAAAACCAGAAGCACTGGGGAAGAATGAACTATTACACCATCAACCATCATAAGAACTATGATATGGAAGATGTGTTTTGTGATGAAAATGGTGTAGTCAATTCTGATTTACCAGGCTCAAAAGGGAAAACGGTTTTTACGGAAACTGCTAAAGGGACAAAAGTAGAATTCCAGACTATTTACCAGACAGAAGCCGACCTGCAAAAAATCGTGGAGATGGGTTTTGAACAGGGCATTTCTGCCTGCTTCGAACAATTGGATTCCTTATTCAAAGCAAACAAAATATAGTTATGGCGCAAGCGTGAAGTTTAAGGATTTAGAAAACAAGTTGATAAAAAAACGGAAAGAAAAAAGCAGTTGCGCTTTTCACTTTCCGTTACTAGTAATGTGGAGGTGACCGGATTCGAACCGGTGTCCAAACAAGATATTCAAAAGCTTTCTACATGCTTATTTCAGAATTGATTGTCGAAACTTCACCGGAACTGAACAAACCAATGAAATCCTTAGTTGAATGTTCTTAAGCAACAGTCACAACATTCTGTTGCAGCAACCTATTTTGGTTTGAGTCGGCGGCAGCACATGGAAATAGGTGAACCTGCGCGGCGGCCCTAATGACTGCTAAATCACTGATTAGGCAGCCATGGCATACTGAGTATTGCCATTTGTGTTTTGAATATTCAGATTTACGAGCTGACTATCCAACGCTCGGCATGCTTATACTTTCAAAGATCGTTGCTGTCAAAACCATACACCCCCGGGGTCAATTAATAATTATTAATTGGATGGCAAAAATACGAGAATTAATCGGGGGTTATCCTCCAGGAATTGATAAAAGCCAAAATCCGGGGAAGTAATAATTAAATCAACAGCAAAATAGATATTCCCTGGTTCAAGACATCGCCCTCTGCCGGAATCGCCCTATGCGCATCTTGTATGCTGTGGTTTGCAACCTGGTCATTTGTCTGAAACTGGTGTGTTTTCAAATTAAAACAGTCTTGGCAAAGCTTTATATGAATATGCCATCCTCTATAATTGCTTGTTTATCCGCACAAGGATTTAGCATTTGCGATACATGGAATTAGCACCGCACTATTGTTATGTTGTAGAAAAAGTGTTTTGTCGCGGAAAGATAGCGCTTCAGATATGCATTTTGCAATGCGCTGCTAGCAGTTGGCTCTATCTCATTATGTCGGTATCAATTGGTGTATAACCAAAATTCCTGCTTAAAGATAAAATTTGACCCTTATGATGAAATTCATGAGTGATAACATGACTGAAGAGTTTAAAAGGTTCGGCAGTTCCTTTGGTTCCATTGATTTCGTAATTTATTTCGTTTTTTTCAGCTCTTCTCATCGATTCAAGGAATTCAAACACCAGGATATCAATAGAACCAAAAAGGTCAATCGTGTCTGCAATGTTTTGTTTTGAGGTGTAGTCTGTAAACACCATGTTCTTCTCCAACGCACATTTACCAATCCAAAATTCATACGTGTTAGCAATGTGGACTAATAAATTTCTTATACTACCACCCCTGCCAAAGAAACTATTCTCTTTTAAAAAATCATTGCTGGAAATTGATTTGCAATAATTGAACAAAGTTTCTCTTGTGTCAAGAACAAAACCATATTGTTCTTTGGCATAGGTAAAAATTGATTCCATTGATCATGTTTGTTGATTGCTGCTAACCTTACAACATCAGCGTATAAAAAATTTTTTCAACATACGATTCTGCGCGAATTATAAATCAATAATCCTACCTGAACATTCTCCAGATGTCCAATCCAAATGCATACAGCATCAATCCAAGTAATAATACCATGCCTGCCATCTGCGCATACTCCATGAACTTATCACTTGGCTTGCGGCCCGTCACCATTTCATAAATTGTAAACAAAGCATGGCCACCATCAAGTGCGGGAATTGGAAGAATATTCATAAAAGCAAGTATGATGGAAAACAAAGCCGTCATGGTCCAGAAACGATACCAGTCCCAGGTACCGCCAAATGTTTTTCCAATAGAAATCACACTTCCCAGGTTATCTGAAACCTTATGTTCTTTTGATGTAAACAACAAGCGAATGCCTGTCATATAATCACCCAGCCTTTCCACACCATAATTCATTCCTGCTGGTATCGATTCAAAAAAACCATATTCTTTTTTTTCGCTTCCAAGCACCTTGTAAATATCTCGGGTTTCAACTCCTGTAGCCGTATTTTCCAGTGTCTTTACTTTCACCTGCACCGTATCTGATCCACGCAGGAGGTCTAATACAATGGTCGTATTTTTCGATTCCTTTTTTGCTTCAAGGTAATCATCGAGGAAATTAACTGGCACGCCATTCACTCCAACGATCCTGTCGCCCGGCTCCATCTTTCCTTCAACATAATTTACATTTTTATCTCCGTCAACGATCACGGGATACCTGGGATAAACCCATCCTTTCAACTGGTTCTTTGTTAGATTGGAAACAAATCCTTCAGGCAAGGTCAGGGTAGTATCCCTTCCTCCACGGTTCACCTTCAATACTGCTGTTTCATTCAGAATGATGCTTTTAGCAAGTTCATTATAATAATGCACAGGCTCATTATTCACCGCGGTGATCACATCGCCATTCCTTAAACCTGCAGTTTGCGCAAGCGAATCGGCTGTTAAACCATAGCTCAAATTCTTCACCGGAAGCCGTTCTTCTCCCCATACAAAAAGAATCATTGCAAAAAGGATCAGTGCCAGTAAAAAATTTACGGTTACACCTCCCAGCATAATGATCAGTCTTTGCCATGCCGGCTTGCTCCTGAACTCCCATGGTTGCGGTGGCTGGTTCAGTTGTTCTTTATCCATGCTCTCATCCACCATTCCGGCGATCTTGACATAACCTCCAAGCGGCACCCAACCCAATCCATATTCGGTTTCTCCCACTTTCTTTTTCCAAAGAGAAAACCATGGATTAAAGAACAGGTAAAACTTATCTACCCTGCATCCAAACCATTTTGCAGGAAGAAAATGTCCCAACTCGTGCAATACTACAAGTATAGAAAAGGCGAGAATGAATTGTCCAATATTTGCAAATAAAGCTGACCAGTCAACTGCTAGTAAAAACATAGTTTATAAAATTGGTGGTGTACACCGTATTCCGGGTAAATATTGCCTTTATCAACTGATAAAAGCGTTTTTTCAGATTTGCAAGATAAGGATAGCTTAGAGATAAATAAGGCCTACGGCCAGGTGCGCTGTGGGTTTAACGATTCTATGCAATTATAGTTTGATGATGTCGGCCGCATAATTTCTAGCCTCCCCATCGCTCTCAAAATATTCTTCAAGGGTAGGCTTTTCAATAAAATTCACTTTCTGCATGGTCTTTTCAATCACATCGGTCATATCAAGAAAGCCAATTCGGTTTCTTAAAAATGCATAAACGGCAATTTCATTGGCGGCATTCATCACACAGGCCAGGTTCCCGCCTTTTTCCAGCGCTTCCATTGCCAATGCCAGGTTCCTGAATGTACGCAGATCGGGTTCTTCAAAAGTAAGGTTCTTGATCTTTTTGAATTCACACCGGGGATAATCATTCGGTACTCTTTTAGGAAAGGCCAGTGCATATTGAATGGGCAACTTCATGTCGGGCAAACCCATTTGTGCTTTTATGCTGCCATCCTGGAACTGCACCATAGAATGAATGATGCTTTGCGGGTGTACCAAGACTTCGATCTGGTGCGGCGCAAGGTTGAACAACCACCTGGCTTCGATCATTTCAAGGCCTTTGTTCATCAGCGTTGCGGAATCAATGGAGATCTTGGCTCCCATTGTCCAGTTGGGATGTTGCAGTGCGTGCTCGCGCTTAACATTCACCAGGTAATTCGGTTTTCGTCCAAGAAAAGGTCCGCCGGAAGCAGTCAGAATTACTTTGTCTATCGGGTTACGCATTTCGCCCACCAGGCATTGAAAGATGGCAGAATGTTCAGAATCAACAGGTATGACGGGCACACGGTTTTCTACCGCCGTTTGCATAATGATGTCGCCAGCCACCACCAGGGTTTCTTTATTGGCCAGGGCAATGGCTTTGCCTGATTTAATGGCGCGCAGTGTAGGCTTTAAACCTGCATACCCCACAATGGCTGCCAGCATCAGGTCATAACAATCCATTCCCGCTACATCTTCAAGTGCCTTCTCGCCACAAAATACTTTTACATCGGTGGAAGCAAGGGCTTCTTTCACCCTGGTGTATTTTTGTTCTTCACCAACAACAACAATGTTGGGATTGAATTTCAGTGCCTGTTCGATCAGCAATTCATCATTACCACCACAGGTAAGTACTTCAACAGAAAATTTATCGGGGTGCGCGCCGATCACTTCAAGGGCCTGCGTGCCTATTGAGCCGGTGGAACCAAATAAAGCGATTCTTTTTACGGGATTGGTTTGATTCATGGTGGATTATGGTCTGGTCAAGTTAGTGATTTGCGGTAAAAATAACAATGTTCGGGGAAAGAGTGAGAGGAGCTGTTGGCATTTAGCAGCTAGCGGTAAAAGCAAGAGACAAGGTTCGAGATTAAAGTTAGTTAACAACTATAGACTTAGTTAACAGTGGAACCCATTCCGTACACGCCAATTTCCTCGGCAAGCTTTCTGTCATTACTCAATCTTGGTACTTTGTTTTGTCCGCCGAGCTTCCCGATCGATTTCATATAATCTATGAATCCATTTTTGCGGATGCGGCGGATCTGTAACGGCTGAAGAATACTGCCTGCAACCAGATCATCATAATAAATATTTTTATCTCTCATGTTTTGATCCACCTTCAGTGCAAATGATTCAAGGTCGTCTGGCTGATCTTCAAATTCAATGAACCATTCATGATAGCTTTGCCCTTTACCTTCCTGGATCTTTGGCGCTACAGTAAATTCTGTAATCCGTAAGCCTGCAGATTCTGCGGCCCTGAGCAGACTGTGTTCCACTTCTTCTCCAATTACGTGTTCACCAAAAGCAGAAATATAATGTTTGGTTCTGCCCGTAACCACGATCCTGTATGGATCGGTACTTACAAATTTTATGGTATCACCTATATTATAACCCCAAAGGCCTGCATTGTTGTTGATGATAAGGGCATAGTTTTCGCCCACCTGCACATCATGCAGCGATAAGCGGGTGGGTGCATCATTGAAGATCTCCGCCGCCGGAACAAATTCAAAAAAGATCCCGCTGTTGGTGTTAAGCAACAATCCTTCCCCATCTTGTGTATCCTGGAAAGCGAAAAAGCCTTCCGAAGCCGGAAAAGTTTCGATGGAGTCGATCTTCCTACCAATACTCTCAAAAAGTTTGGCTTTATAGGGTTCAAAATTTACACCCCCGTGCACCATAACCGAAAATTGCGGGAAGAGTTCACTGATCTTTTTACCACTCTTTTCCTGCAGCCTGTCAAAATACATTTGCACCCAGGGAGGTATGCCGCTGATCAGCGTCATATTCTGCTCAATGGTTTCTTCAACGATCTTATCTAATTTATTTTCCCAGTCTTCAATGCAATTGGTTTCATAACTGGGCATCTGGTTGGCGCGCAAATATTTCGGTATATGATGGTTCACTATACCGCTTAACCTGCCGGTGGGAATATCACCGATCCTTTCCAGTTCGGGAGCGCCGGAAAGAAATATAAGTTTTCCGTCAGCAAATGCAGTATTTCCGCTTGCGGCCATATAGCATAAAAGGGCATTGCGGGCAGTATTGATATGATTGGGAATGGATTCTTTGGTGATCGGAATGTACTTTACCCCGCTGGTGGTACCGCTGGTTTTGGCAAAATATATCGGTTTGCCTTTCCAGAGAATATTGTGTTTCCCTTCCTTGATCCTGTCGATATAAGGCCTGAAGCCTTCATAGTCGCGGATGGGAACGGCCTTTTTAAAATCGGCATAGTTGTTCAGCGAAGCGAAACCGTGCTCTTTTCCAAATTCGGTGATTTTCCCGGATTTTAAAAGCTGGCTCAGAATCTGGTCCTGGTCCTGCAGGGCAGTGGCCATACCTTTGCGGATCTTTGTATATATATAGGAAGCAAATGGCTTCGCTAAAAATGACTTTATCTTCATGGCAAGCTTAAGGCGGGCACGAAGCTAGGTATAATTAGGATTGAAAAATGAATAACGGATGGCCGTCATTATGTGTAAACTTTCAGGATTTGGCTGTTTTCAGGAGCATAAACGTTAAAAACGTGGATTGTCAGACCCTGCCATATATTTTTTGCCCCTACCCTTTTTTAATAGGGGCTTTCTCCTTACCTTTGCCCACTTAATTTTTGAACCATGTTCGCAGTAGTAAAAATAGCCGGAAAGCAATTCAAAGTGGCAAAAGACCAGACTTTGTACGTCCCAAAACTTGGTGGTAATGCCGGCGATAAAGTAGAATTTTCAGACATTATCATGTCTGGTGACAATGGAAATTTAAAGTTCAGCAACGCAGGTATTAAGATACAGGCTGAAATACTTGACCATGTTAAAGGAGACAAAGTAATTGCCTACAAGCAAAAACGCAGAAAAGGTTTCCGTAAAAAACTTGGTCATCGTACCCATTATACAAAAATAAAAATCAGCGAAATCGCATAATTCCTTTAACCGGGAAAAGAAATCAATCCTTTTAAGTTTCTAAATTAAAATATCATGGCACATAAAAAAGGTGAAGGCAGTGTAAAAAATGGTCGTGACTCAAACAGCAAACGTTTGGGCGTAAAGATCTTTGGTGGCCAGCCTGCAATTGCCGGAAACATCATCATTCGTCAAAGAGGAACTGTTTACCATCCAGGAAAAAATGTTGGTGTTGGAAGAGATTATACTCTGTTTGCATTGACCGATGGAACGGTTGAATACAGGAAAGGAAGACAAAACAGGACTTTCGTTTCTGTTAGTGATGTTGAAGTCTCGGCATAATGTTTGAATTATTTGGTACGTAAAAGCTTTGATAGTTAAAAATTAGTTTATAATTTTACTATCGTTATTTTTTACTAACCATTTAAATTCTAAAAACATGGCAACAGCAAAAAAAGCAGCTCCTAAAAAAGCAGCAAGAAAAGCAGCTCCTAAAAAAGCAGCAAAGAAAGCAGCTCCTAAAAAAGCAGCTAGAAAAACAGCTAGAAAAGCAGCACCGAAAAAAGCAGCAAAGAAAGCGGCTCCTAAAAAAGCAGCTAGAAAAGCGGCTCCTAAAAAAGCAGCAAAGAAAGCAGCTCCTAAAAAAGCAGCTAGAAAATCTGCCAAGTAAAAAGGTAACTCACGAAAGTGTTATAGTAAGTCCCGGATCTTCCGGGACTTTTTTTATTTAGTTATCTTCCCCGGTAGTGGTGTTTCCGAAAAGGCTAATCGTCAACATGGCCGCTTCCGAAATCTGGATTAACTTGCCCCAATGGATAATTACGCCATCGCCGACCAGCTGTCCTTGCTTTCAAAACTCATGGACATCCATGGAGAAAATGCTTTCAAAGCAAAATCTTATGCCTCCGCCGCCTTTACACTGGAAAAATTTCCTTCCCAAATTTCAGCTATGGCTAAAGAAAAGATTGCCGGGATCAGGGGAATTGGCGACAGCGTTGCTAAAAAAATTATTGAACTGTTGGATACAGGTTCGCTTGCATCGTTGCAGCAACTCCTTCAAAATACTCCAGAGGGCGTGCTGGAGATGATGAACATCAAAGGGCTTGGCCCAAAAAAAATTCACCTGCTATGGAAAGAAATGCAAATCGATACTATTGATGATTTGCGGCAGGCCTGCCAGGAAAACAGGATCGCAGATAAAAAAGGTTTCGGAACCAAAACGCAGCAAAATATGCTCGCCTCCATAGAATTCCAACAACAGAATTCAGGAAAATATTTATTTGCAAGAGCCGAACCTTTTGCTGAAGCCCTTACTCTAAAACTCAAGAACAAATTTCCCGGAGCATTCTTTGAAATCACAGGGGAATTCAGGAGGCAAATGGAAATACTTGAATCCATTGACTGGGTAACCACCACCTCCAGTGATGATCTTAAAAATTATTTGATCAACGATCATATTGAACTGGTGGCAGACCGTGATGGCATGCTGGTATTGAATGCTGACAATGCTTTGCTGCTCCGTTTTTATATCACTGCAAAAAACAGGTGTCAGTCTACCCTGTTTCAAACTTCCTGCAGCGAAACCTTTTTATCCGCCTGGAGCCAAGACCTGGAAAAGGAATTTCCAAACGAGGAAACGATTTTCTCAAATGCTGATTTACCCTTTCTTCCACCCTATCTTAGAGAGGATCCCGCATTGCTTTCCCATCCACTAGCTTTCAGCATTGAAGATATTGTTCAGACAAAAGATATCAAAGGGCTCGTTCACGCCCACTCAACCTGGAGCGATGGCGGTTACCGTATTGAAGACATGTCGCAGGAACTGATCAAACTTGGTTTTGAGTACCTCGTAATTTCCGATCACTCCAAAGCCGCTTTTTATGCCAATGGACTTTCTGAGCAAAAAATCAGGGAGCAGCATAAGGAGATTGATGCGCTCAATAAAAAATTTGCTCCGTTCAGGATCTTCAAGAGTATAGAATGTGACATCCTTAATGATGGAACACTGGATTACGATAACGAAACACTTGCAGGTTTTGATCTTGTGATCACATCCATTCACAGCAACCAGGATATGGATGAAGAAAAAGCCATGAAGCGCTTATTAGGTGCCATCACCAATCCATACACCACCATCCTCGGGCATATGACCGGAAGGTTATTACTTAAAAGAAAAGGCTACCCGGTTGATTATAAAAAGATCATTGATGCCTGCGCGCACCATCATGTGGTGATCGAGATCAATGCCAACCCGAACAGGCTTGATATGGACTGGAGATGGATCGCTTATGCAATGGAAAAAGGCGTAATGCTTTCTGTGAATCCGGATGCACACACCGTTGATGAATTTCACAACATTAAATATGGTGTGATGGTGGCACAAAAAGGTGGACTTACACGAAGCAGGAACCTGAGTAGTTTTTCCAGGTCTGAATTTGAAGACTATTTGATGAGGACGCGAAAGTTGAAGGAAGTGTAGGTAAGATTGTTGATCGCTGCAGGCGTTTATTCACCTTTGCGAATCTTCGTGTTCTTTGCGCCTTCGTGGTTCTCAGTTAAACAGTGGTTGAACATTTGTTAAACAGTGGCTGAACAGTTGTTGAATAGTTGTTGAATGCCTGCCGCCGAAGCGAAGGGAAGTTAGGGGTTAACTAATGATGGGAAGACGAATATAAAAACTGGTTCCTTTTCCTTCTTCGGTTTTAAACCAGATATCTCCTCTCGATTGCTCAACAATGCTTTTACACATCGCAAGTCCGAGTCCGGTGCCGGAAGTTTTTGTAGTGAAATTGGGCGTAAAGATCCTGGCCTGAATTTCTTCCGGAATGCCTTCTCCATTATCGGTAATGCTGATGATGGCATCTGATCCTTTCCTTTCTTCCCTGATCTGAATCTGGCATACTTCATTTTCTGCGCAAGCGTCCACGGCATTTCCCAAAAGATTGGTGAACAGCCGGTTCATATGTGTTTTATCTGCTTTCAGAATGATGCTGCCCGGAACCTGCTCCCATTGTATATCAACTTTAGGATTGGCACTGTACAAGTCAACAAGGGAATTGATGACCTGGTGCAGGTCAACCAGTTCAATTTTCTTCATCCCTATATTGGCAAACTGAGAAAAATCAGCAGCGATCTTTGACAGATGATCGATCTGTTCGATCAGCGTATTGGCAACACTGGTAGTTAATTCCTGGATATTATCCTGATTATTGTTGATGGCATTTTGCAGGTATTGGATACTTAATTTCATTGGGGTGAGCGGGTTCTTGATCTCATGCGCAACCTGTCTTGCCATTTCCCTCCATGCCCCTTCCCTTTCACTCTTGGCCAGCGCTTCAGCACTTTTCTCCAGTTCATGCACCATTCTGTTGTACTGGGTTACCAGCTCCCCTATCTCGTCATTCTTATTCCATATAATTTCTTCATTTGTTTTTCCCAAAGTGATGGCACGCATTTTTTCACCAATAACAGAAAATGACCGGGTGATTTTATTGGTGATGAACAACGCTATAATGCCTGCGATCAAAAATATAAATGCATTGAGGTTGATGATGGTAACGAGAAAGTTGGAGATCTCCTGTTTCAAATCGATCTGTGAAGAAAAATAGGGAATGTTCAGGTATTTTCTTACCACTCCCTTATCATCTCTTATCGCAGAATAAATACTGAGGTATTTCAGTGAGCTCACATTTTCTTCCTGAACACGCTGCACCTGCCTCAACCGGCTCAAATGGTAATATGCCAGGGGGTGCATTTTATAACTGAGAATCCCTTTTGTATACACATCTTCATCGGAAGTAATTTCAAGGTTACCTTCCAGATCATAAATGTTGACATCAACGTCATGAATGTCGGCCACTTCAGCAACCAGGTTTTCCAGATCCACATTAGAAAGTGTATCTGCAGATACTTGATTGGTATCAGATACAAAAGTGAGTGGCTTGTACATTTCTTTTACCATAATACCCGCCGTTCTGCTGAGTTTATCTATATTATTCCTGTTATAGCGACTGATAAAAAATGAAATGGTGGCGATACCAATGATCAGGAAAGAAAGTACACTAATAAAAATAACGGTTCCGTGTATCTGCGAACGGATATTTAATTGAGTGAACAAACCCATTGACCGCGGGTTTCCAGCCATTTTTACAACGAGGGCCAACACCTGCAGAAAGCCAACCATGATCAGGAAAGCACAAAACAGGTAGGAGAAGAGGGTGATGCTTTCGATCAGGCTGTCCTGCTTTTTTGCAATCACAATAATTTTCCTTGTATTGGCTTTATACCACATTTCATCAAAACCATTCATGGTTCTTTGTTCAAACTCACTTTTCGGTACCTGCTCATTTGTAAGTGTGATCTGGAAAGGATACTTGCTTGATGAAGAGATCAGCAATTTGTTGTTATAAATGGCATGGGAATAAATTGGTGAATTCTCAACATCCTTTCTTCCGAGTTGCCGGAAGAGTTCAGGGTAAAGTGCATCTGAGTTTCCATACAACTTAGGCGTGGAAATAATAAAAACCGTCCCGACAAACTCTGTAGTATCCCTGATGATGCGCCGGGTGATGTAAGTGAACTGGTCGAAACTGGTTTCATGATAATGCATATCGGGAATGCCTGTATTCCTGCCCTGCACCGCATAAATGGTATTTAGTTCGGCATAGGTAGCAGGATCATTGTTATTAAGGCCATTATTGGCAGAATCATACACCATGATCCTTGTATCATACCTGGTAGCATAACCGGCAAAAAGGGAATTGATCACACTGTCACGAAGCAGCCGGTTCTCGTTTTCATTCCGGAACCGGTGAAAATTATTGTGAAAAAACCGGTTGTTCAGATAAGAAATGGCAATACTGATTGTAGGTTCACTGGAAGGATCGCTAAGCTGGTCGAATTTTTCTGCAATGCCTTTCCTTGTGCTTAATTCATTTTCCCTGTTACCCTGGAGGATAATTACAGAAAGCGATAAGGAAAAAATAAAGATCCAGAACAACATACCTGCTACGGTGGTATTAAACCGGTTAATGATGGAGTGCTCCTGGCTGATCAACAGGGTATATACCACCAGCCAAATCAATACGGGCAAATGAAATAAAACAATATCATTTCCATTGCGAAACGTAAGAAACAATAAACCAACAAGTGCAATAATAAAATAAATATAGATCTGCTTTCCGCGGAACACCGGGAAGATGAAGCGAAATAATATCCTGGTGAAATAATAATAACTTAAAGCAAGCAAGGCCAGCACGATCAAACCAACAACCGTATATATATCCAATGTAAAGAAATCATTTACATTAAATGAGATCTTCGAATTGGTTACCAGTCCGCGGACAAGATTAGCAGCCTGGAATGTGATAAAGATCAGAATAAAAACCCCTACACCGCCACCAATGAATGCTTTGTTCCCCCGGAGGTAGAAAGGGATCTTTTTTAACGGACCCAGGCTTTGCCATGAAAAAAGCACGAGCCAGCAAAGCAGCAATATGTTGATCAGCAGATCGCCCAGTGATCGGTTCACCTGGTTACTAGCATAAATCAGGGGATCGAAAAGTTCAAATTGCCTTAATGAAAAGATGCCTGGCAAAAAATAAAAAATCAGTCTGCACAGGAGCAGCGCAACAGCCAGAAATAAAATTCCATGCAAGGCACGTGAAGACCTTACAATCTTTTCAGCGGTCAGGTGTACATAAAGTAAAAGAAAGAGCAGGGCACCAAGCCGCAATATAACGACCAATACATTTATTGAAGCATCAGTGGAATAGGTCAGTTTCTGTATATAAAATAAAGTACCACCTTCTATTGAACGAACAGGAAAATCGGTAGTTGCAGGGGAAAGACTGATCTTTTTCTGCGCTTCCTTGTCATGAACAAAACTGGTGACAAGGTTATCTGTTTCAAGATAGTACTGGTTCAATACCGGTATTAGCGCATAGGCTTTCACGTTATTGCTCATGGAAGGCAGGTCGATGGTTCGTTGAACAACCACATAATAACCATTGGCCATCTGCCTGAACGCAACGGAATCATTTCCAGCATAATTGTCTGGTGGCGGCAGAATCTCCTGCTTGTTCCAGAAAAAAAGATTTTGCTGATCGGAAAGTGTTTCAGCAAACAGAAAAAAACCAAAATGTTTGTTATTGATGAACCTGAATTCTGCCAGGGATTCCTGTTTCAGTACCAATTTACGCATGAGGGATGAATCGCTGATCAGTGCATTAATTTCTCTTTGCTGGCCGTGAATATATTGCTCCAGTTTTTTTTGCTGGTTATCAACGGTGGGTTGAATTGTAAAATACCAGGATGCCAGAAAAGATAACAGGAAAAGCCCTGCCGCGAAATACAACAAGCTTCGCTGCGGAAGATGTTTATGTACATGCAAAAACTTCAATCTTTCTTCTGTTTAATTTCATTCCATATTGCGTCCATTTCTTCAAGGCTCATTGCATCAAGTGTCCTTCCCTTTTTCAACGCAAGTTGCTCCATTTGAGTGAAGCGATAAATGAATTTTTTGTTGGTGATCTCCAGTGCGTTCTCCGCGTCTACATTCAAAAACCGTGCAAAGTTGACCATTGAAAAAACCATATCCCCAAACTCCTCCTCTATCTTATGTTGTTCGCCACCTGCAATGGCTTCCATTAATTCCTGTTCTTCCTCCTTCACTTTTTCCCATACCTGCGCGCGGTTCTCCCATTCAAAACCCACCTGTTTTGCCTTTTCCTGTAAACGCATGGCTTTAATAAGCGCAGGCATGGTTTTAGGCACGCCAGATAACACGGATGTTTTTCCTTCTTTCAATTTAAGTTTTTCCCAGTTGCGTTTTACATCTTCATCATTCTCCACTTGTACATCACCATAAATATGCGGATGGCGGTCAATGAGTTTTTTTGAAATGTCTTCCAGCACTTCTGCAATGGTAAACCTGTTCTCCTCGGAAGCGATCTTTGAATAAAAAAGGAGATGCAGCATCAGGTCGCCCAGTTCTTCTTTTATTGATATCCAGTTGCTTTCTGTAATGGCATCCGTCAGCTCGTAAGTTTCTTCAAGCGTAAGTTGCCTTAAACTATGTATGGTTTGCTTTTGATCCCATGGACATTTCGCTCTCAGATCATCCATTATTGAAACCAGTTTTTCAAAAGCCTGACCTGCGTTTTGCATAATTATAATTGAATAAATGAGAGTACAATAAATAGGATCATTATAACCAATAATGAAATAAGTCCCAGTAAATTCAGCAGGGCAAATTTGATAAAAGTTTTTCCTTTACCCTGTCCATAAAACCTTTTCATTCCCCGGAAAAGGAATACCGCAATGGAGATTATAATGACAGCGCCTAGATAATTAAGAAATCCCCAGTCCAAACTTGCTTCAAGTTGATCAATGGAAAAAAACAACAGGAGTAAAATAAAAGACAGTATAAAATGGTACAGGGTGAACACCACGTGATCGGCATACAGGTATTCTTTTCTTCGCAGGTACAACAGCTTAAGTATAAGCGCAAAAACAGGCAGGGAAACAAAAAGAACATAAGGCAGTTTGTGCATGAATGTATCGGAAAAATCACCAAAGAAAGCTTTGGAATCATCGCCATACCTTTTTTGGTACTGGGCATAACGATCGGAAAACATACGGGATAGCCATTTGCTTGAATTTTTAAATGCAACCGTATCTACCTTTCGGGCTTGAAGTCTGTATAACTGGTTATTGCGGTTTACCAGGAGTGCGCTGTCTGCCGTACCCTGGTGTTTCATAAGGTAAACACTAACCGATGTATCCAGCAAAAGGCGCATTTTCTTTTCACTGATCGAATCCATTTTACCGGCTGATCCTGAAAAGACCTCAGAAGCCATGATGAATCTTTCATTCCTTGAAAGTTTTTGATCACCCACGTCCTGAAATGCTGAGCGGGGATCATTAAGGGTAAAAAATATGATAAAAAAAATGGCTGAAGTAAAAAGGTACATGCGGATGGGATCCAGGTAGCTTTGACGCCTGCCTTTTATATATTCTTTGGGAATGTACCCTGGCCTGGTAAAAAGATATTTAAGGGTGTCAAAGAATTTACCGTCAAAATGAAATATATCATAAATAAAATGCCTCGTAAGACTGATAAAGCTTTGTTTGATCTGGATATTTTGCTGTCCGCAGATATGGCAAAACTTTCCATTAACAATAGTTCCACAGTTCAAACAATCCCTTTCCTTACGTTCCGGCAGGTGGCTCACGCAAATTTTTTCTTAAAAATAGCCACAAAACCCCCAGATATACAACAGAATACCAGATTGACCACCATATATGAATTAAATTTACATCTACGAACCTGGTGGGCTATTTCCACCTGATGAAAACAATTATCATGAAATCTATTCTTTTCCTCTTTCTTATTTCCTTATCCTTTTCCACCTCAGCCCAGTATTATTATAAAGATATCATCGGTACAAGGGAGACTTCTGAAATCATGAAGACTTACGTGAAGAATGGTGTGAACAGGGTGTTGCTAACCAGCTATGATGCTGATAATACAAAGAGTGATAACTTTTTTGTTATGCAGGAATTCATTCCTTCTTTAAAAACATTAAAAACCACTACAAAAACGGGCGAGGCCGAACCTTCTGTTTTATTATCCTGGATCGATGCGAATGGCAATGTAATTAAAACCCTTGACAGCAGCAGTTCCTATGTGAGCGCCACAACTTACAATTACAACAACGCAGGGCAGCTGATTTCTTTATTGAGCACTTCTTACGATTCAGCAAGAAAAAACCAGCAATCAGAAGAACATATATGGTATTATGAGGGAAATAGAATTTCAAAAATGGTAAGGATCAAAAATAAAATTGATTCCACCGCAGTGCATTTTAAATTTGATGAACAGGGTAATGTAATTGAAGAACAGGAAACCAGGAAAGGTGTACAAAATACTCCTGTATATTATTATTACGATAAGAACAACCGGTTAACTGATATTGTCAGGTACAGTCCAAAAGCAAAAAGATTATTACCCGAGTACATGTTTGAATATTCTCCGGTCAACCAGGTAATTCAAAAAATCACCGTTCCGGCCAACAGTGATAAATACCTGATCTGGCGGTACCAGTATAATGCACAGGGCCTGAAGATCAAGGAAGTTATTTACGATAAAAACAAAGACCTTTCGGGAAAAGTGGAGTACCAGTATTCGTTTGCAAACTAATCTGGTTCAATTATTTTTCATAAACCTGGATAAGATCCTTTTTCTTCAGCCAGCCTCTTGATGTTTGACCTTCCCCATTGGTAAATACCACATAAACAAAATCATTTTCCTCCTTAACCGGAATGAGGATGGATTTATTCCAGTGCACGATAAAAG
Source organism: Chitinophagales bacterium 33-2 (assembly GCA_002050435.1). Lineage (GTDB taxonomy): Bacteria > Bacteroidota > Bacteroidia > Chitinophagales > Chitinophagaceae > Flavisolibacter. The sequence continues at coordinate 16,716 of MWYV01000029.1, forward strand.
TATTTCGCTTTGTTGATGCATCAGGTTCATTATGAAAATAAGCTTTTGATTTTACCATGTAAAAATCCATTCCTTCCGTATATACAGGGGTATTTATTTTTTCTTTTGGATTGGCTGTATTTTTGGTTCCAGGCCTGGCAACCGCAACCGGAACGGACGGAATCGCATTCTTTATTTCATTTTTTTTATTTGCTTTCTCAATAGAAACCGTTGAACAACCGGTTAACTGATATTGTCAGGTACAGTCCAAAAGCAAAAAGATTATTACCCGAGTACATGTTTGAATATTCTCCGGTCAACCAGGTAATTCAAAAAATCACCGTTCCGGCCAACAGTGATAAATACCTGATCTGGCGGTACCAGTATAATGCACAGGGCCTGAAGATCAAGGAAGTTATTTACGATAAAAACAAAGACCTTTCGGGAAAAGTGGAGTACCAGTATTCGTTTGCAAACTAATCTGGTTCAATTATTTTTCATAAACCTGGATAAGATCCTTTTTCTTCAGCCAGCCTCTTGATGTTTGACCTTCCCCATTGGTAAATACCACATAAACAAAATCATTTTCCTCCTTAACCGGAATGAGGATGGATTTATTCCAGTGCACGATAAAAGTATTTCGCTTTGTTGATGCATCAGGTTCATTATGAAAATAAGCTTTTGATTTTACCATGTAAAAATCCATTCCTTCCGTATATACAGGGGTATTTATTTTTTCTTTTGGATTGGCTGTATTTTTGGTTCCAGGCCTGGCAACCGCAACCGGAACGGACGGAATCGCATTCTTTATTTCATTTTTTTTATTTGCTTTCTCAATAGAAACCGTTTGTTTGGGATTTTCTTTAACTGGTTTGGAAGAAATGATGATATCGGTGTAAGGCTTTTGCACAGCTGAGTCGCCCATAACGGCTGTCCGTTCGCGGCCGGGATTATTCCTTTGAGAATTTATAGTGAGTCCGAATAGCAGCGCTGCAATCAAAAAACCCAAAGCCGTTTTTCCATCAAAAACAAATCTGCTATGGATATTTTTATTTCCACCAATAAAACCAAGGAGTGACCGGATTTTATTTTTAAAAATTGAACTCCGGGACGCGGCTATTTTATTATTTGACTTGACTGGCATTGTTGCGAACGGGCCAACTGTTTCCGAAGAAACAATTGATTTAGAAACCGGCTTAGGTGAAGCTTTTGGTTCTTTTAAAACAACTGGTTTCGGCGTCACAACTTCCTGAACCGGGTCAACAGGTTTTAATGGTTCTTGTGACTGATTTAAAACTTCAGTTTTTGATGATGCAATTTCCTGGATTGGAACCACGGCTTTCGGTTTTACAACTTCCTGAACCGGGTCAACAGGTTTTAATGGTTCTTGTGACTGATTTAAAATTTCAGTTTTTGATGATGCCATTTCCTGGATTGGAACCACGGCTTTCGGCGTCACAACTTCCGGAACCGGGTGAATAGATTTTAATGGTTCTTGTGACTGATTTACAACTTCAGTTTTTGATGATGCAATTTCCTGGATTGGAACCACGGCTTTCGGCGTCACAACTTCTTTAACAGGGGCAACTGTTTTGTTTGTTACTATGGGTTTAGCGGCTTCCACTGCCTTAATGACTTCACCATGTGGCGTAGAAGCAATTGGCTTTGGCGGCACTACTGGTATGAAAGGAACAGAATAATTGGTAACAGGTGGGATATATCCTCCCTGTGGTTTGCTCCTGTAAAATTTTTCTGCCCTGGGTTGCCTGTTATTCTTGATCAATTGAACATAAACATCTCCCATGTGGGAATAACTGGTTCCGGATACAGCTCCCTTAATCAAATCACTGAACCAGCCAGGAATCAAACTTTTATCCTTGGTTTTATCTCCTCCTTCTAACAATTCAATTATCAATTTTCCAAGGTCGGAAATATCTTTTTGTTGTAAAGTTTCCTGGTTAATCTTTGTTTGTCGGGCAGATGCCCCTCCTGTATTTTTAAGCCATTCAGAAAAAAATCCGGTTACAAAATATTTATTTTTCTGAGCACTATAGATAACATTGGAAGCTGAAAGACCGCCATGCTGGATTCCTGCTCTATGGCATAACGTTAGACTGCGTGCTACCTGTTCCGCAATTTGCATTACTTCTAAAACAGGTAGATCGTCTGCACCACTTGCTTTAATTTTTTGTTGAAGATCCATTCCTTCCACCCATTCTCGTTCAACATAGGTAAATGGACCGGAAAGTCCCGAGCTCAGCACTTTTGGTATATCCGCCCAGTCATCATTAATAACGCCGGATAATTGATTTAAACGATTTTCAAATTCGGACTGTTGTGCCGGAGAAAATTCAAAAGGAAAAATATAAAGTGCGGAGATCAAACCATCCTCGCGGTGCGCTTTGTAAACATGCCCTCCGGGATGTATGGGCTCCAGTGTTTTTATATGGTGGTGTCCGGTTAACATCTGATGCATTATTGTACACCAGACAATTTTCATTCCTATAATTCATGCATTTTGCCAAAATGCAGATTTGTTTTCAACAATGTGTATACACCCAAAAAAAGAGAAAGAGTGGACGGACGATCCGCGCTCTTTCTCTTTGATGTATGAGTGCCCCGGGCCGGACTTGAACCGGCACTCGCATTGCTGCAAACAGGATTTTAAGTCCTGCGTGTCTACCAATTTCACCACCAGGGCCCATTGAACTACAAGCCTAAGCCATGCAGACCAAAAAAAATCCTCCACAAGGGAGGAATTTGAGCGGAAGACCGGGCTCGAACCGGCCACCCCGACCTTGGCAAGGTCGTGCTCTACCAAATGAGCTACTTCCGCAAATCCCACAAAATCTCCGGCAAATGCCGAAAGTGGGTTGGTAATAATTACCATTATTAAAGAACTAAGGGGTGCAAAAATAGGTATTGATCCTATTTCAGCAAAAACTTTCTATTGTTTTGGTGTACCGTATTTTGGAGTGTACAGGGTACTTTCCTGAATGGTGACTTTTTCAGGCTTGGTGTTTTCATAACGTTCGTTATACAACCTGTAGCAGCTTCCAAATACAAAGGAAAGCAGACAAAATAATGATAAATAAAACAGGAAAGCTGAAGAAGAAATCCAGTTGTGCGCAAAATCGCGATCCTGAACTTTATCCAGTTCCTGCTGATATTCTTCCTGGCTGTGATCCATACTCAAAATTTGATTGCAAAAATAGTTGATGAAGTCAAATATTTAAAAAGAAATAAGCACCTTTTTCATTTTTTATGCTGTAGCTGCTCCATCTCCCCAATTGCCTGGTTAGTGACCAACACGCTAAAAGTCTTTTTTTTGTGTAGAAAATATTCAAAAGCAATGTTGCCATTAAAGACCCCTGGAAGCTTTTGTATTGGTCGCCGCCTGTACTGGATTTTTTCTGAAGGCCCGGCAAAAACCCAGTAAAAAAATGCAATATGGGCGCGCGCAACCGCAAAAAAATACCCGGCATCACCCCCCAACAAAGCCCTCAAGGCCGCCGCCTGGTCGAGCATGAGTCGGAAAGGGATCTTCCACCACTTCTCCCTCAAAGGAAGATTCTTAGCCATCATGATCTGATTATTCCTGAAGTTGAGAAAGGTTTTTCTTGAATTTCCTTTTGGTAAAGTGCCTCCGCCAACATGATACACCACAGCATCCGGGATGCACCAGAGTTGCAGACCCATAAGCTGAAGGCGCCAGCAAAGATCAATTTCTTCCATGTGTGCAAAGAAGTATGCATCAAAACCACCAGCAGCCATAAATGATTCTTTCCGGATAAAGAATGCCGCGCCGCTGGCCCAGAAAATTTGTTGCGGATGGTTGTACTGTCCATGATCGGTTTCACAATGTTCAAATATTCTTCCTCTGGAAAAGGCATAACCAAATTGATCGATCCATCCTCCTGCAGCACCGGCATACTCAAATTGCTGCTTATTCTGGTAGGAAAGAATTTTGGGTTGAACGGCCGCAATCACCGGGTGGTCTTCCATAAAACTTACTAGTGGATCCAACCAACCTGAAGTTACTTCAACATCAGAATTCAATAAAACAAGATAAGTTGCATCTACCTGCTCCAGTGCTTCGTTATAGCCTTTCGCAAAACCATAATTTTCCTTAAGCCTTATGATCTCTACTATCGGGTAAGCTTCTTCTAGAAAAGAAATTGAATCATCGGAAGATGCATTATCCGCAACAATGATCCTTAAGTTACCATAACCTGAAGCCAGAACCGAAGGAAGGAATTTTTCGAGATAAGGTTTTCCGTTCCAGTTCAAAATCACAATTGCAACAGATGGTAATGCAGTCAACAAACAAATAATTTCATCAAAAATAATAGATGCCGATTGTACTTGCTATTTTCATATTATGTTTCGTCAAATACTGAACTGGCGTGCACTTGTGTCGCTGCTGGCCATATTCATAGTAAGTGGCACCATCTGGTATTCTTCCTACCTGGCCAAAAAGATCGAAAAAGAAGAAAGGCAAAAAGTGGAGCAATGGGTAGAAGCCACCAGTTTACTGGCCAGTCCGGCGAGTACCGGTGATACCAGGTTAAACCTGAAGATCATTCGCGATAATGATGATATTCCGATCATCTGGGCCAATGAAAGAGACAGCATCATAGAACACATCAACCTTGATGCAAAGCAGTTGTCAGACCATCCAGATTATCCAAAACAACAACTTCAAAAATTTAAAACTGAAAATCCTCCTATCACCTGGATCGACCCCCTGGATTCATCACGCATTAACCGTTATTATTATGGACACAGCAGGTTATTGGATGAAGTACGGTATTACCCGCTTGTGCAATTATTTATTATAGGCTTATTCATTATAATCACGGTAACAGCATTAAGAAGCAGTTACCGGTCGGTGCAAAACCAGGTTTGGGCCGGAATGGCAAAAGAAACAGCGCACCAGCTGGGCACACCTGTTTCTTCCCTTGAAGGCTGGGTGGAAATATTAAAAGAAACACATGCCAGAGAAAGTTTTTTACCTGAAATCGAAAAGGATGTAACCAGACTGCGACTGGTAACCGACAGGTTTGGAAAAATTGGCAGTACACCTAAACTGGAAGAAAAAAATATCATTGCGCAGATCGAGGACATGGTGGAATATATCAGGAAGCGTGCTGGAGGCAAAGTGCAATTTTCGATACTTACGCATAATAAAACCTATTTGCCGGCGAAAGTGTCGGCACCACTATTTGACTGGGTGATTGAAAACCTTTTGAAAAATGCACTCGATGCTTTGGAGGGCAAAGGAAAGATTGAAGTAGATATCCATGAAAATGAAAGGGAAGTGATCATCGATATTTCGGATACCGGCAAGGGCATCAGCAAACAAAATCTATCAAAGGTGTTTATGCCCGGGTTTACCACAAAGAAGCGTGGATGGGGATTGGGATTGAGTTTATCTAAAAGGATTGTGGAGATTTATCATAAGGGAAGTTTGGTTGTAAAATCTTCTGAGCTTGGAAAAGGGACAACTTTTCGGATTGTACTGATAAAGTAATTATTTTTGCCCTCCTTTCAGGGGCCCAGGTGGCGAAATTTGGTAGACGCACCACCTTGAGGTGGTGGCGCCGGAAACGGTGTGCTGGTTCGAATCCAGTCTTGGGCACGAAACCCTGTTTCAAAATTGAAATAGGGTTTTTTTATTTCTGGATTGTGCTGGTTCGAATCCGGCCTTTCTGCGGTACGCAGGCCTGCCTTCGGTAGGCGGCTTTGGGTACTTTATTACCTTGTACTCCTTTGATTTAAAAGATTCTTTATTTAGTATATGTTACAATGTGCGCTATTCTTTCTTTTTCAACCTGCCTAATAACAGTCAGAAAAACACACCGGATAACACACGATACATTGTATCTTTCAGGTTCCAGCATTTATGTAGATCAGACACTTAACCGTATAATTTCCTTTACTACTTATGGCTTCAGATAAAGTCACCCCTGGAATTGCCGTGCCCGAATTTTTATCGGGAGGTGGAGAAATGGGCAAACTCATTCGTTCCTTTGATTGGTCTAAAACCCCCTTGGGTTCACCCGATACCTGGCCGCAAAGTTTACGCACCACGGTAAGCTTATGTATTGCCTCCAATTTCCCTATATCCATTGCCTGGGGCCCGCACCGGGTGCAGATTTATAACGATGGTTACTGGCCCATATGCGGCGACAAGCATCCAACTTCAATGGGACAGGACTATAAAGAATGCTGGTTATCAGCGTGGCCGGTTATTGGACAGGCATTCGAAGAAGCAACTTTGGGACAGACACGATTTCTTGAAAACCAACGAATGTTTCTTGATCGGTATGGATATTTGGAAGAAACTTTTTTTACTTTCTCTTTCAGTCCTATTCTCGATGAATCCGGCGGCGTAGGCGGGCTGTTTCACCCTGTTACAGAATTGACACAACAAACACTTGCCGAAAGAAGATTAAATATTTTACGCGCCGTAGCCGACAACACGGTAAACGCCAGAACCGAAGGGGAAGCATCTGCTCTGATATTGAAATGCTTAAAAGATTTTGAACTGGATCTCCCGTTTGTATTGTTGTACTCAGTTGCTGCTGATGGTAAAGAAGCGCATCTGCAAGGAAGTGTTGGTGTTGAAAGGGATTCACCTCTTGCCCCTGCAAAAATTAACCTCGAAGAACACTCTTTGAAAAGTTGGCCATTCACCGAAGTCATTCAAAAAGGAAAAGCAGTACCCGTTGAAGGGTTGGGAAAGATTTTTGGAACCTTCGATTGCGGCCCTTATGCCGAACCGCCAGAACAAGCGTTGGTTTTTCCGGTAACCCTTCATGGTACGGATCATAAAAATTATGTACTGGTAGCGGGTGTCAGTTCCAGGCGAAACCTCGATGAAAAGTACCTGTTGTTTTATGAGCTTTTATCTGCGTCTGTCACCAATGCATTAACCAAAGCAAGAGCATACGATGAAGAACGGAAAAAAGCTGAAGCACTTGCCGAAATTGATAAAGCAAAAACGGTGTTTTTCTCCAACATCAGCCATGAGTTTCGTACACCGCTTACGCTGATGCTTGGTTCTTTGGAAGAATTACTCAATAAACCTACTGGTGAAATTGCAGTTTCTGATAAAGAGGCAATTGAAACATCTCACCGCAACGCCATGCGTTTGCTCCGCCTGGTAAACAATCTGCTTGATTTCAGCCGCATTGAAGCAGGAAGAGTACAGGCACAATACCAATTGACCGACTTAGCAAAATTTACTACTGAGCTGGCAAGCAATTTTCGTTCAGTAGTGGAAAATGCAGGATTGACCTTTCGGGTAAAAACAGATGCCGTCCTTCAGCCCGTTTACATTGATAAAGAAATGTGGGAAAAAATTGTCCTCAATCTTCTTTCAAATGCTTTTAAATATACACTAAAAGGAAGCATAACAGTTTCATTGACTACCGAAAACAACCAGGTATTATTAAGGGTAAAAGATACCGGTGTAGGCATTCCCGAAAATGAATTGCCTAAAATGTTCCAGCGTTTTCATCGTGTTAAAAACGTGGTGGGCAGAACGTATGAAGGAACAGGGATTGGTTTATCATTGGTAAGTGAGTTGGTTCAATTGCATGGTGGAAAAATCTCTGTCCAAAGTAAGGAGGGAGAAGGATCGGTCTTTACGGTTTACATACCCACAGGTAAGTTGCATTTACCAATAGACCATGTACTTGAAAAAGAAATAGATTTTAAAGCTTCTCTTAGCGATGCTTTTAAAGATGAGGCAACAACGCTTATTGACCATAGCGTTCTTACAGGTAACGGAACGGAGTCTTTCGAAGGACAAACAGATGCGGCCACTGTTTTAGTGGTGGATGACAATGCCGACATGAGGGCCTACATAAGAAATCTTTTAAAAAAGCAATATCGTGTTGTTACAGCTAGCAATGGAATGGAAGCTTTACATCAAATAAAAAATCATTCCCCGCAGTTGATTCTAAGCGATATAATGATGCCTGTTATGGACGGCATTGGCTTAATGAAAACCGTAAAAGACAATGTTGAAACACAAAATATACCAGTCATTTTACTCTCTGCCCGGGCAGGTGAAGAAGCAAAAATTGAAGGTTATGAAACCGGGGCTGATGATTATTTAGTTAAACCATTTTCAGCAAAGGAATTAGTAGCAAGAGTGGCTTCCCAGTTAAAAACCAGTAACACAAGAAAACAAATTCAACAACAATTACAGAATATAATTACACAGGCTCCGGTGGCAATGTGTGTGTTGCGTGGCCCAACTTATATTGTAGAAGTTGCCAACGAAAGAGTGCTGGAGCTCTGGGGCAAAACTTCGGAGCAAATGATGAACAAGCCCATATTTGAAGCCATGCCCGATGCTGCAGGGCAAGGATTTGAAGATCTGCTGAATAATGTTTATAAAACAGGCATCCCATTTATTGCAAACGAACTGCCTATTGACCTTATCAGGAAAGGAAAGCTTGAAAGGGCATTTTTGAATTTTGTTTATGAGCCGTTGTACGAGGCCGATGGAAAAATATCAGGTATTGTAGCTGTAGCTACCGAAATAACAGAACAGGTAATTGCCAGCAAAAAAATAGAAGAAAGCGAACATAAATTCCGCATTGCAATTGAAGGCGGCGGTTTAGGCACTTATGATTTTTATCCGCAAACAGGTGAATTGTCCTGGTCGGAAAAAACAAAAGAATTTTTTGGTCTGCCCCCGGAAGCAGAAGTTGATTATAGTATTTATCTTAAAGGTTTGCATCCGGATGACAGGGAAAGATCTGATGACGCCATTCAAAAAGCAATGGAACCAAAAAGGGGCGGACTGTATGAGAATGAATACCGCACTGTTGGTATAACTGATGGTAAATTAAGATGGGTAAGATCCAAAGGAAAAGTAAATTTTGATATTGATGGAAGGCCAATCCGGTTTACGGGTGTTACCCAGGATATCACAAAACAAAAAGAAACCCTTGCTTCTCTCCAGGTACAATCATTAGTGCTTCAGCGCATGGACGAAGGCGTTTCGGTATCAGATGAAGACGGCCGCATTGTATTAACCAATCCTGCAGAAGATAAAATGTTTGGCTATGCTACTGGTGAATTAATTGGCAGGAATGTTACCGTTCAAAATGCCTATCCGCCAGAAGAAAATGAAAGGATTGTTGCAGGCGTAATTGAACAATTGAAAAGCAAAGGTTTTTGGAGCGGCGAATGGCACAACCGAAAAAAAGATGGAACGGAGTTTTATACTTTCTCTTATATCACTTCTGTTTCAATTGATGATAAAACAATGTTTGTCTGTGTACAACGTGACATTACGGAAGAGAAAAAAAGCCAGGAGGCATTGATAGAAAGTGAACAACGCTTCCGCAACCTTGCTGATGAAAGCCCTATGTTTGTTTTCATCGTTGATCCTGACCCCCTGGCTCCCATTAGCTACTGGAATAAAACCTGGCTCGATTATACCGGGCAAACTGCTGCAGAAGCACTTGGCACAGCCTGGAATGGAATCATTCATGCTGATGATGTGAAGGGTGTAATGGATGTGTACGTACCCGCATTTGAAAAGCATCAGCCATATTTTTTACCTGCCATTAGAGTTAAGCGGTTTGATGGCGAATACAGATGGCACATGGTAAAAAGCAACCCCCGCTATTTAGCCAATGGAGATTTTAACGGCTATGTAGGTGTTGGCGTAGATGTACATGAACAGAAATTAGCAGAACAAAAATTAGCTTATCGCACTGCTTTATTAGAGGCCCATAACAATGCAAGTGTAGATGGAATTTTGCTGGTAGATGCAAAGGGCAAAATCATTTCTTATAACCAACGATTTATTGAAATCTGGAATATGCCTCAAAAGATTGTAGATGCAAAAGATGATGAAGCAGCACTAACATTTGCCATGTCACAACTGCTGTACCCGCAACAATTTATTGACAAGGTAAAGTATCTCTACGAAAACCCTACAGAGACAACCCTTGATGAACTGGAATATAAAGATGGTAAAATAGTAGAGCGATACGGCTACCCGGTTATTGGAAACGATGGCGCTTACTACGCTTGGAGCTGGACTTTTAGAGATATTACCGAAAGAAAAAAAATTGAACAGGATTTAATAACTATTAAAGAACAACTAGAGCTTACATTTAAAAATATACCCGCAGGCGTTTACCTCATTAATCAAAAAGGTGAAATGATTTACGTAAACGAAAAAGGCGCCTCATTTTATGGAAATTTTGTACCGCAAGATCTTTTGGACATAAAAGATTTACCATCCCTGCTAAAAATAGCAGATGACCTTTTTGAACGTTTCGATGAGGACGGCAATTATTTCGCAGCCCAAAATTCGCCGGCCTTTATAAGCCTTACCACTGGCTTGGCTTCGCAGGCAGTGATGCTGCAAATTAACAGGGCAACTAAAGAACGCCACTGGTATTACATCCAGGGAGCACCGCTGCTTACTGCAGAGGGAAAGTTATCAATGGTATTAGTGACCAGTACTGATATTACCTTGCAAAAAAATTCGGAGAAGGCCATTCGGGAAAGCGAAAACCGTTTCCGAACAATGGCAGAAACCCTTCCTCAAATGATATGGGTGAGGAACATGGATGGAACCATTGAATACGCTTCAAAAAGTTGGGAAGACTACACTGGCATAAAAGATATTAGCGAAGCCTGGAAAGTAATGACGCACCCGGATGACTGGGAACCAATTATGGCTGTATGGCAAAATGCGTTTACCACAGGCATTTCGTTTCAATACGAAGTCCGGATGAAGAATAAGGAAGGTGAATACAAATGGCATTATGCAGTAGGAGAACCGGTGAAAGACGAATGGGGTAAGGCAGTAAAATACATTAGTGCATTAACGGATATTCATGTACAAAAAACTTTTGCTGAAAACCTGGAAAAGATAGTATCGGAAAGAACTAAAGAACTGGAGCGTTCCAACGAAGACCTGCAGCAGTTTGCCCACGTAGCCAGCCATGACTTGAAAGAACCCGTGCGAAAAATAATGACTTTTAGCAACCGCCTTAAAGATGAATTTGAAGGAGATCTGCCCGAAAAAGCCAAAAACTATATCGCCAAAATTGAAGGCGCCTCGAAACGGATGTACAGTATGATTGACGGCGTGTTGCTTTATTCTTCGGTTGGCTCAGGTGAACAGGTGGTAGAAAAAGTAGATTTGAATGAGACGATGCGCTATGTGGAAACCGACCTTGAAGTAGTGATACAACAAATGCAGGCGGTAATTAAAAAAGAGCATTTGCCGGTTATTGAAGGATCACCGGTTTTGCTGCACCAATTATTTTATAACCTGGTGAATAACGCTCTTAAATTTTCAAAAGCCGATGTAAAGCCGTTGATACAAATCGTTTCAGAAAAAGTAAAAGGGCAGAACAGGGAAAACGATGGCAGGCCTGATCAGCAGTACCTGCAAATAAGCGTAAGGGACAACGGTATTGGTTTTGACCAGAGCCAGGCAGAAACAATTTTTAAAAGCTTTTCCCGCCTCAACTCCAGAGATAAATACGAAGGAACAGGGCTTGGGCTGGCGCTTTGTAAAAAAATTGCAGAACGGCATGGAGGAACATTGAGAGCGGAAGGAAAGGAAGGTGAAGGAGCCACCTTTACAATTGTTTTACCGGTGAATGAATCATAATACATTAAAAGAGAATTATGGCTTAGAATGGACCTATTTTATTGCTTAAAGACAACAAATTTTGCTCACTATAAATATATAACCACCATGTAGTTTATAGCAAAAAGTCACAAGCCAGTTGTGAGATGCCATATTGAAGAAAGATTGTTCACCCAACCAGTCAGTAAAATTCAGTGCTTACAATAAATCCAACGGAGCAATTTTAAATCAATAGTTTTATTTAAGTTCATTTCAAAGTCATGGCTTTAGCTTAGATTCAATTCCCTTCAGATTCTTGTCACTTTCCCCCCTAACATTGTCGCAAACCAACCCCTTTAACACCTCTCTAATTCCTATTTTTACTGAACACAAATCAATTAAAATGGAATTGCTAACCGCCAGTACCAGGACACAAAGTTTTATTACGCTGTTCGATTACCACACCGGCTTTTTTGAAAAAGCATTGGATGGAATTGCTGAAGATGATATGCATACCCGTCTCAATACCCAGGCCAACCATCCGGCATGGATTGCAGGTTCATTGGTTCAGCAGCGGTTTTCAATGGCCTCCGAAACCGGATCAGGGCTTGTTCAAACAAGGGAAGATCTTTTTAAAAACAACCAGGGAATCAAAGAGGATGTGCGTTATCCATCCATTGCGGAATATGTTTTGGACTGGAATAAGATCAGTCCTGAAGCACGCCATGCATTGGTGACCATAGAAGATCAGAAGTTAGAAACAGAACTGGACATGGGCGGTATGAAAATGACCTACTATGAATTAATCAGCTTCACGATCTACCGCGAGGCAAGCATGATCGGTCAGCTGGCTTTGTGGCGCCGACTACTGGGTTACCCGGCATTAAAATATGGTTAGAATTAGAATCATTTTCTTTCTCTTTCCTCCGAAATAAAATCAGGTTAAGGAATACTTTTAAAATAAAAAGTCAGGGGATAATATCCACTCATCATAATTATTTATCATGGTTTTTGTAATTCACTAGCTTAGGGCTAAACTCTTATATGCGTTCCTTCCTGAATTGCTGCTTTCTCCTGCTCATATTTGCTTTCTTTAATACCTCTTATGCCCAATCAAAGGATATTGAAGAAATAAAAAAGATAATTCAACAGGAAGAAGAAGTCTGGAACCGGGGTGATATTGAAGGCTATGTCCAGTTTTATGCGCCGGGCGATTCTGCCCGTATGATCTATAGCAGTGGCATCACCTATGGACGTGACAGCATCCTTGCATTCTATAAAAAATACTGGCCCAAAGATAAAATGGGCCACCTGACACTGGATCAGTCTACATTTGAAAAAATATCTGATACCGTTTATTTTGTAACCGGGCGTTTTACTGTCCTTATTCCTGATGGCAGAAAAGTGACCGGACGCTATTCCAGCCTAATGAAAAAGATCAACGGCAGGTGGTACATTTACACAGATCATTCAGCATAATTAAATGAAACAACTCCTGGTTTTCTTTTTATTGATTGCCTGTAATTTTTCCTTTGCACAGGAGGTGCTGCATTTTGAAAAACAGCGGAACTTAATTCCTGAAGGCATTGCCATTCACCCAACCCTCGGCACCATTTATATCAGCAGCATTGCCTCTTTAAAAATTATTAGTATTGATTCCAATGGAACGGCAAAAGATTTTATTCAACAGGGACAGGATGGTTTTCTCGAAGGACTGGGAATGAAAATAGATTCAAAAAATAACTGGTTATGGGCCCTGTCAAATAAAAGAGAGGGAAAGAAATTTCGCTCGCAGGTACATGCTTTTGATCTGGCTTCCGGAATGCTGATGCACCGATTTGCCATCGAAGATACCATTCCAACATTATTCAACGACCTGCTGATTCAACCTTCCGGCTCATTGATCATTTCAGATACTTATCATAGTGCGCTTTATTCATACGACATCAGCAATAGAAAACTGGAGGTATTGTATAAAGATGTTTCAGCTTTGAAATGGCCCAATGGAATGGACTTCCTTTCACCCGGATCTATTGTAGTTGCTAGTTATGGAAACGGACTTCTTCTGCTTGACTTAGAGGCTAAAAAAACCAAACCTTTAGCTGGATTTAAAGACAGTTCCATAGCATTTGGCCTCGACGGTTTGGTGATGCACGGAAAATTTTTGTATGGCGTGTATAACGCGGGTGATAAAGGTCATCCTTCCAATGCCATTATCCGTTATGAATTAAATGATGCTTTAAATACCATCATTTCGGAGAAAATTGTTGACAGAGGTAATGAAGCATTTGCAGATCCAACAACGGCAGCCATATTTGGAAACAGGTTATTTGTGATTGCAAATAGTCACCTTGACCAGTACAATGCCAACAGGGAATCTGTAAAAGGCATTGAAAAAGAACTCACACCTTTAAAGATCGTGGTTTATGATCTTAATAAATGAAACCTGAAGTTTTCGAACCGGCTGCTTCATCCCACTGGATTTTTATTTGTTTTGTTCGGGGTAGCCGACTTTCAAAGCGCATTTGAAAAGAGAGATCAATTGGTCAGAGGAGTACTTCTCTCCGCTCTCCTACCTGCTGCCGCCACATGGCATAGTAAAGACCTTTCTGAACCAGCAGTGCTTCATGCGATCCTGTTTCAATGATCCTTCCTTTCTCAAGCACATAGATCACATCCGCATGCATAATGGTAGAAAGCCTGTGTGCGATCAGGATACTGAGCTGTTCCCGGCTCGCAGAAACTTTTCTTATCGTGTTTGTGATGTCTTCTTCAGTTAAGGAATCCAGTGCTGATGTAGCTTCATCAAAAATGAGTAAACGTGGGTGACGCAAAAGCGCACGCGCGATGGCGATCCTTTGTTTTTCACCCCCGGATAATTTCATTCCTCCTTCTCCAAGGATGGTGTCTATTCCTTTCGAAGAGCGCTGAAGCAGATAATCACATGAGGCTTTATGAAGCGCATCCAGGATCTCCACATCGGTAGCATCCGGTTTAACAAACAAGAGGTTTTCTCTTATTGTTCCGGCAAATAATTGCGTATCCTGCGTAACAAACCCGATTTGCCTGCGCAACTCATTATACCTGATAAGTTCTGCCGGATGATCATTAAAATAAATGGTACCCTGCACAGGTTTGTATAAACCAACCAGCAATTTTACCAGTGTGGACTTCCCTGAACCCGAAGGGCCCACAAATGCGATGGTCTCTCCTGTTTGTACATGGAAAGAAATGCCATCCATTGCATTGTAGGCTGCGGTCCGGTGATGGAAAACAACATTTTCAAAACGGATTCCTTTTAATTCGCCAATGACAACAGGATTTTCAGGTCTTTGCTCAATGGGCTTGTGCATCAATTGATCAAAGTTGCTCACAGAGGCTTCTACCTCACGATAACTTAATATGATATTTCCAAGGTCCTGCAAAGGACCAAACAGGGAGGCTGATATGAATTGCATGGCGATGAGTTCACCTGTTGTTAATACATTGCGGAAGATCAGCCAGAGAAGAATAAATAGTATAGATTGCTTAAGAAGACTCAGTGTGGTGCCCTGGAAAAAAGTGAGCGTGCGTACTTTTTTGACTTTATACATTTCCAGCTCAAAGATTTTTTGTGTTTGCTCCCTGAGCCTTCTGATTTCGGGAAAGGTGAGTCCAAGACTTTTTACCAATTCAATATTTCTGAGCGATTCTGTAATAACGCCCGACATTTTATTTGTTTCCCGGTTGATTGAGCGCTGCGTGGTTTTGATCTTTTTGCTTAACAAACCGGTTAAAGATCCCAGTACCAGAATGCCTATCACAAATACAGGAATCAGCATCCAGTTTTTAGTAATGGAATACCAAATCAGGAATCCCATTCCAATAAAAGAAGAAAAAAGAATATTGATAAAAGAATTTAAAAACTGTTGTGTGTCCTGCCGAACTTTTTGCAATACAGAGAGCGTTTCACCACTGCGTTGCTCTTCAAATTCCTGGAATGAAAGACGGAGTGTTTGTTTCAATCCTTCATTGAATATCTGCATCCCGAATTTCTGAACGGCAAGCCTGGAAAAATATTCCTGGAATGATCTTGCAATACGTGCAAGCAAAGCAACAGCTATGGCAATTCCAAGCCATTTCAGCACACCCCTCATCAATTCCTCTTGCGTGCGTGTTCCGGGGTTAGTGGCATAATCATCAATGATCTTTCCGAAAATCAATGGGTCTACTAGGCTGAGCAACTGGCTAATGCTTGCAAGAAACAATGCAATACCAATCAATAATTTCTGGGGTTTTAAATACTTCCAGAGGATTTTCATATTGCTGAAGGTGCAAAAACTAAGCCCTCTGAAAAAGCCATTATTGGTTGCTCATCGTATCTGCATAAAAAAAAAGTCCCTATAAAAAGGGACTTTAGTATAAAAATAAAAGCTATTGTTTCGTGATCCTGGTTGACTGCGACCAGCCATTCATGTCTGCACGCAAAATATAAAGTCCGGGTTTAAGATTTGATGCTTCGATCCTCGCTTTCAGGAAGTGATGGTCAATTTTATTCAACATCATTTCTTTTACAATTTGTCCTGAAATATCCAGTACCTGCACCCTCACATTTCCCTTCAGGTTATTATTGATGATCACCTGGATGTCTCCCTGCACAGGGTTTGGAAATACTTGTAACGGAATATCGGTTACAGATTCTGGCTGCTGTTCCTGTAAGGCAACTCGATTTACCGCTGCTGCGCTGGAAGGGGTTTTGATCTCCCACCAGTTAAGATTCCAGCTGCTGTTGGCCTTTGTAGCATAGATCCTTAAAGTTTGTGTTCCTGCAGGCAATGTTACAGAAGCAGAAACCGTTTTCCAGATCTGGGTGCCGTTGGTTTTGGTAAAGGATTGAGTAACAAGAGAGGTTCCTGACGAATTCCTCAATTGTAGCTCGGAGCCATTATTAACCGATGACACTCTGAAATTAACTGTATAAGTTCCTGCAACCGGAATATTTACACTGTAATTCATCCAGTCATTTGCGCTGATGCTTTTTACATTAAGGCCTCCTCCTTCGTCGAGCGTTGTTTCTGTTTGCACACCCGACATAGTTGTATAATTTTCCGCTTCAATTTTTAAAGAAAAGGTAACAGGTTCCGGATTCACCGTGACCACTACATCCGCGGTGCCTGTTGCTCCACCATTATCCGTTACCGTCAATCTGAAAGTATAACTGCCTTCTACAAGACCCGTTACAGTTGTCGATGCCTGGGCAGGACTTGTTATCGTTCCACCAGCAGGACCCGAAACTTTTGTCCATGCATAGGAAGCAATCGTTCCGTCAGGATCTGTACCACTACCGGTTAAGGTTACACTGTTTGTGGGAAGCGTAATCGTTTGTGCACTGCCTGCATTGGCTGTAGGTGCCTGGTTGGTTGCCACTGCATTCACCGTGATCAATACATCCGCTGTGCCTGTTGCTCCGCCATTATCAGTTACCGTTAACCTGAAAGTATAACTGCCTTGAGTAAGTCCGGTTACAGTTGTCGATGCCTGGGCAGGACTTGTTATCGTTCCACCATCAGGACCCGAAACTTTTGTCCATGCATAGGAAGCGATCGTTCCGTCAGGATCTGTACCACTACCGGTTAAGGTTACACTGTTTGTGGGAAGCGTAATCGTTTGTGCACTGCCTGCATTGGCTGTAGGTGCCTGGTTGGTTGGTGTGCCGCCATTTAGGGCGTCAGGAATTTCCCACCAGTTAAAGTTCCACCCACCATTGGCTGCTGTTGTAATAATTCTAAGGGTTTGAAGACCAGCAGGCAATGTAGCAACAGCTGTTACAGTTTGCCAGTTCTGGAAACCGCCGGTATTAGGAACGGTTACGGTTGTCAGCACCGTTCCATCTTCTTTTCTTAACTGGAATTGTGCACCAGAAAAATAAGACGCTACCCTAAAACTTAGCGTATAAGAACCTGCGGTATTGATGCTTACTGAATAGTTCAACCAGTCGCCATTATCCTGCCAGCCTATATTCAATCCACCACCCACATCTGAAGTTGGCTCTGACTGAATACCGGACATTGTTGTGAAGCTTTCCGCTTCAATTCTGGTAGCAGCACCCGAAGGAGGCGGCGGCGGCGGAGGCGTCACCACACCTTCTTTAAGTTCCACTGGTATTTTAGACCATTCGGACCATACGCTGCCTCTGCGCACTCTTGCATCATAAAGCCCAAGTTGGGTGGCCTGTATTGAATTGCCGGAAGCTGCGGGGATCAACACTCCATTTCTTCTCCATTCATATTGGTCGTAACCTGGGGCTAGTCCAATAGTGGCATTAACTGGATCTCCAGGAGCGAAAAGGGTTTTATTATGCAATGCCCATGGATTTGAGGAATAAGCACGTTTCAGGTAGGGCCAGAATTCGGGATCCCACCAGGTGGCACCCCAGGTATCATGATAAGCACCGGGGTATTTAATTCTTTTAAAATTTGCGCCCGCAGCCATCATGGCATTGTAGTTTTCATCCCCTGTTGAGGGAGCGGGATTATGATCTTCACCTCCATGCGCATACCAGATCGGGGTAAATTTTGATTTTTCAACAATTTCAGATCCCGACCAGTTACCCGGAGCTGACATGGCCACTACCGTTGAAACATAATTCGTATGGCGAAGAAAAACATCCCATGAAGCCATACCGCCTGAAGACAATCCGTTACTGATGATATGAAATGGATCCAGTTTATTATTAACCGTCATATAATCCAGGATTTCGGTCATATACTGGAAATGGCCAGGTGCAAAAAACGACCCGCCTGCTATAGGCGCCTGCATAAATATGACAAATCCATCGAAATTGCCATTATCCACATTATTGCGGAAAAGTTCCGCACCTAGAAACATGGAATATTCATTATCGTGAATATCACCGGCCTCAAGCAATCCGTGCCAGAACATCAGGATCGGGTATTTTTTGCCGTCGTTTGCATTAGGATTATAACTTTTCGGGAATTTTAGCCTGAACTGCAGGCCTTTGTAGATATAGGCCTTATAAGATTCTGTATTCCAGGTTAAAATTGGCCTTCTGACCCATTTTCCAATGGTTCCCCATGCTGGCTGGGTAGGCGGATTCAGAGAATCATAATTTACGATTGGATCACTTGGATCAAGGATGCTCTGTGCCTTGACACTTGTATGCATAGAAAGCACACCACAAAGTATGGCAATAACGAGTTGTGTAAAATTTTTCATCGAGATAGATATATTAGGGAAAAGGTATTGACAGGTAAATAATAGCAAACACTATGCTACAGCCCATTAAAGCTATAGAATATCTATATTATCCTGAAACTGCGGTGTTGGCAATCATTTTTAGTGTAGGATTAACCACAACTGTTCAGGAGAATGCACTCCTCATATCACCAGGTCGGTGGGTTTTCGGGCTCTGGTTAACTTCATAAACCAGTTGATCAGGGAATTACAGGATCGCGAATGGTTTGCAAGCAACTGGAACACAGCTATAGCAATAATGGCGGTAAGAATTCCAGCAAGCACATCAAGAAAATAATGATGTCCGCTGTATACAGCCGTAAACCAAATTCCCATCATGATCAGGGCAAAGACCAGGTTATAATACCGGAATCCACTTTTAATACCATAATAAAGAACAATGAGCATAAATGCCGAATGCATCGAAGGCATGGCGGCAAATACATTGGAGCTTTTATCATAGATCCCTTTAAAAAGTTCGACACCAAAATAAGCATCAAATCTTGAAAGGCCTGCGGCATGTCCGGGCGTGTCAGCTACAAAATCAAATCCATGAAAAGCAACATACCAGGGCGGTGCTGCAGGAAAAGCATAATAACCAATAAATCCAAGCAGGTTAGCAAAAAAGAAAGTTAACGAAAATTCGAAAAAGATCCGCCTGTTCCTGAAAAACAAAATGGTTCCAAAAAGAACAGGAACTGGAATCCAGCAGAAATAAAAAAAACCGCTGAGCAGATCCAGGGCAATAAAGTTATTTTTTGAAAAATACTCATTAGGGGTAAGTATCGCTCCACCAGAACTAATTCCAAACAACTCTTTTTCAAGATCATACAATGATTTTATATGCACATCATTGAATAAATAGTTGGGAAAAGCCTTCATATAATCAAAAAGGATCCAGTACACGATAATGATGGTAAATCCAAGTATCAGTGAACGGGTTGCCTGGCTTGAAAAATATAATAAGTTGAAAAGCAATACGAGTGCCAGGTGATCGGAACGATAACCTACTACCAGATTACTTAATAATATATAACCAAGGGAAGCAAGGGCTGCCAGCAGGATTTTATTAAGTGAATAAAACTTTTGCGAAGGTGCAAGGGGTGCTGCATGTGAAATAATTTTTTCTTTTCTCTCAGTCTCGGGCCGGAACATGCAGCGCAATTTATATACAAATTTAAGTGATCCGATTTTTTAACCGGGGGTTTTTCTGTTGTTGATCTCTTACATCCAGGGCTGTTTTAGCATCCATTAATCTATTGTAAGCCGTAATATTAGTAAGTACGGCCAACACAGCCAGGGGAATCGTAAAAATGGACATGGTTTCAAACACATGAAAAGGAATCCCGGGAATGTTGAGCTTATAATCACCTCCTATATATTCTGAAATAATACCACATACAAGAGCAGCGGTTCCAATTAAAATGATCCTTTCCGGTCGTTGCATCAATCCTCCCTTGCAGTCTATGCCAAGCCCTTCTGCCCTGGCCCTGGTATAGCTCACCATCATGGATCCGATCAGTGCAATGAAGGCCAGGAGTGAACTGATCAGGTAATGATGGGCGATCAGGTAATAACAAATACCCAAAAACATCAATAATTCGCTGTAACGATCCAGCACCGAATCCAGCAAAGCCCCAAAGGAAGAACTCATTTTCCCAAGGCGGGCCACCTGCCCATCCAGCATATCAAATAACCCGGCAAAAAGAATGAGCGCTCCAGCCCAGCCAATATAACCCAGGTCACCGCGGTTGGTTTTTTCCGCGCCTACCACAAAAACAACGGCTACTCCCATATTCAGCAAAAAACCAATAACCGTAACCATGTTTGGGGTCAGTCCAATGCGGATCAGCACCTTTACAAAAGGATCCAGGATTTTGTAAATACCGAATTGAAGCTTTACCCTGAGTGGCTTTGTTTCCATATATGATCCATTATACAACTGCTTGAAACGGGCAGCTATTTTTTGCTGAATACAAATTTCTTTTGAAGCGGGTAATTATATGAAATACCCATAAAAACCGATACCAGTAATTTTGAAAAAATATAGGTCAAGGGTGTATAGCTGGTGAGCAAAAATACACCGGAAGTTGACAGAAGCAGGTACCCGGTCCACACAAGGGCATATCGAATGAGCTGCACTTCTGCCTGTCTGCTAAAGCTGCGGAACACCCATTTTCTGCCCATGGAAAAATTGGTGATCCCACCTAAAATAGTTCCCAGTGCGCTTGACCATACATACCAGAAACCAACAATTTCCACCAATACGATCGTTACCCAGTAATCGACCAGGGATGCAGTTAATGAAGCAACTTGAGCTTTGGCAAATGTTTTCATTCCAGTATTGCAGATAAAATAATCAGTTGCATTATTATATTGGCATAAATCCCCGCCAGCAGATCATCTGTCATCACTCCCCAACCAGCCGGCAAATCCTCTGCGCTTCTTATAAATAAAGGTTTCAAAATGTCGAAAAACCGGAACAAAATAAAAGCGATCAATAAATACGGCCATTTAACAGGCATCATAAACAGGCTCACCAACATTCCCAACACTTCATCGATCACCACTTTATTGCTGTCCTTACCCCAGAGAGTCTCAACAATAGTGGATGACCACAAACCTATAAAAAAAATCAGGATGGCGAACAGCAGGTAAAAAACAGGAGGAAAACCACGTTCCGGGGCAAGCAGCCACCAGGCGACACAAAATACCAGTGCAGCAACAGTTCCTCCTCCTTTCCGGATATACCCAATGCCCAGGAACGTGGAAATCAATTTGGCGGTAAACATTACAGCGATTCCACCAGGTCCTGGTAATAATCCAGACCCAGGTGTGTAATCAGATCCTCTCCCATCATATGCCTCAAAGTATTCTGCATTTTGATCAATTGCTTGAAAATATCATGTTCCGGACGCAAGCCTGGAGCTGTTTGTGGTGATTTAAAATAAAATGAAAGCCATTCCTGGATACCAGACATCTGAGCTCTTTTGGCAAGATCTGCGAAAAGGGCCAGGTCAAGCACAATAGGCGCTGCCAGGATCGAATCGCGGCAAAGGAAATTGATCTTGATCTGCATGGGATACCCCAGCCATCCGAAAATGTCGATATTGTCCCAGCTTTCTTTATTGTCACCGTGTGGAGGATAATAATTGATCCTTACTTTATGATAGATATCACCATACAGTTCAGGATTGATATCCGGCTGAAGAATATCTTCTAAAACACTGAGTTTGGAAACCTCTTTTGTTTTAAAATTATCGGGATGATCCAGCACATATCCATCGCGGTTACCTAGGATATTGGAGGAGAACCAGCCTTTAATACCCAGCGCCCGTGCTTGTAAACCAGGAGCAAGAATGGTTTTCATTAAAGTTTGGCCGGTTTTAAAGTCCTTCCCTCCTATGGGTGTTCCCGTTTCTTTTGCAAGGTCGATCAGCGCCGGAATATCACAGGAAAGATTGGGAGCTCCGTTCATAAAAGGAACGCCCAGTTTAATTGCGGCATAAGCATAGATCATGGAAGGGGAAATGGCAGGATCATTATTGCGCAATCCTTCTTCAAAATTCTGAATGGTTTCGTGAACAGTAGAAACTTCTATATATTTTTCAGTTGACCCACACCAAACCATAACGACTCTGGAGCAGTCATTGGCATCACGAAAATTTTCAATATCATCCATTAATGCTTTGGCAAGTTCAAATTTGGAACCTGCCTCCTTTATATGGTCGCCATCGAGATTGGTTATGTAAGACTTATCAAATACTGCCTTCATAGGCCTGATCGCTTCCAGTTCTTGCTTCACAGCATGTAACAGCATCGGCTCAAGCACTTTGGCTTTAGAAGCTGCCTCAAATACATTATCGCTATAAACATCCCAGCCTCCAAAAACAATATCCTCTAGTGCGGCAAGTGGAACAAATTCTTTGATCTTTGGAAATCGGTTCTCTGTCCTTTTTCCTAACCGGATGTTTCCCATTTGGGTTAAAGAACCTACAGGCTGGGACAGGCCCTTTTTTACAGCTTCCACACCAGCAATTACCGTGGTTGCCACTGCACCAAGGCCAGGAATCAAAACTCCCAGTTTCCCCTCAGCTTTTTCAATCACATGATTCATGAAAAAAAATTTACTTTAAAATAATTTGTAAATATAAGGAGCCTTGCCAGATGGATAAAATAGAAAGAAAAGGCTGCAAGATAAAAAGACCACTGAATGGTTTTTATCGGCGATCAATCGGATTTGACAGGGGTTTTGTCCTTTTTCCCTTTAAAAATATTGTCAAGGAATTTCCTGAGCCCCTTCTTTTCCTTTTCTTCAGGGACAGGTTCGTTCCGGGGGGTAGGTACTGAAACCGGTTTTTTAGGAAGGGCCATAAGCGAATCTTCAATGAATTTTGCACGCATTTGTTCAGGCCTGGAAAAAAGTGCAATGCTATGCACCATGCGTACCTGTTGGTAGTTTTTCCATACAGGTTGTGTCGAAGGAACTACGATCTTATCGCCTAGTGAAGCTTTTTGTTCCGGCCTTAACGTTCGTGTCCCGTACCATGTTTTCTGGTCTGTATTGTAAAAAAAATATTCTTCTGCATTCACATCGTGATACACATTTGCCCTTGGATAATAATGCACCTGTGCGGATCGCTTATTCGTGAAAGACTTTACAGCCGACCATGCAAAAAACCCAATGATCAAACCTGCAAAGATGGCCAGCCCTAATTTCATGTTGAATTGTTGTCAATAAATGTTCCAGAATAAATTTGAATGTCACAAAATTGCCTCCAGCTCAAAGTTGCGCCTCCTCCAGAATTTTTGCTGCAAGCGAATCACCAGCGGCACGGGCTTCTTTCAATAATCCTGTTCCCCGGAAAACGTTTCTTTCATACGTACAATTATCGTATTCGTTGGCTTTTAATATTTCAGCATTGTCGGCAAATAAAAACAGGAAGCCCATTGTTCTTTTTGCAGGAGGAAATCCTTTATTTGCTGCCCGATTGATCCATTCCATTGCTGTTGTACAATCCAGGTTGTTTTCAAACCTTTTTAACCCCAGGTTTCCATAATGAAACATGGCTTCTGCAATTTCCATTGCTGCCAGATTGCGGTAAATAAATAAGGCCTGGCGTGGATTATTGTTAACCAGAAATGTTTGTGCATCTTCCAGCTGCATTTCAATTTCCTGGGCTGAAATCTGCCGGCTTGATGTCGAACTGTCAATAACGCCAGACTGTGTGCGCTGAAGATCTGTTTTTTTCAACCAGCCATTTGATGTTTGTCCTCTTGAATTTGTAAACGATGTATAAATGAATCCATTTTTTTCTTCTATTCCTGTAACGAGGTCGTTTGAAGGAACCATGAAAGCATTTCTCCTGGCCGATGCATCCGGCTCATTGTGAAAATAAGCACGCGTGGCTAAAACCCTGAAAGTTCCAACCGTAGTATGGGGCGTTACAGGTTGCGCAAGATTTTCGGAAAGATCTTCATTAGCTCCCTGGTTTCGGTTTTGTAAATAATAATAAAGAAATGCGGCAGAAACCAGAAACAGCAGTAAAAGCGGCACCCATGTAATCAGTTTTCCTTTCTCGGGTAAGGAAAACCTACGCTCCGAAAGCTGATCTCTTAGCAGTTTATTCTGCGCCCTTAGTTTTTCATTCTCTTTTTGAATACCCCCTAGTGCTTTTGCAGCCAGATCATGATCGGCAAATGAAGAGATCCTGTTGTACACAACCTGGTTGTACAATTCAATACCGTTGGCAAACCGATCCTGTGGTTTTTTTTCCAGGCAACGGTAAATGGTTTTTATCAGCCATTCGGGTACCTGCAACTCTTCGGATCTTTTTTCTTCCGTCCATTCTTCCGGAAGATGTGCTTCCCTGGCCTGGAGCAGGTCAGGTACCGCTTGCTCCATGTGTGCGACCATTACAGCATTCCTTGAAGTTTCACCACGATCATTCAATGGAAAGGGAACAACACCTGCCAGTAATTCATAAAGCACCACACCAAAACTATATACATCGGTCTGGAAAAGCATGTGCCCTTCATTTTGTTCCGGTGCCATAAATTCTATCGCACCTGCCTGACGTAAACTGGTACGTCTTTGTTCATCCGACATAACAGCCATTCCAAAATCCAGCAATACATAATGGGCTGCGTGAATGTTGTATTTAATGTTGTTTGTTTTTATATCGCCATGTTTTACATCGATCCTGTGGCAATGGGCAAGCGCATTAGAAAGATTTTCTGCTACCCTGATCGCTTCTTTAATCGAAAATACCGGGTCGTGAGGTGGTTTTAAAAGTTCTTCCAGATCCGGACCTTCAATATATTCCATTTCAATAAATGGAAAGGACCCCGTTTCTGTGATCCCGGAGCTTAATATTCTTACAACATTGGGATTGGGTTTTTCATTTACTTTTTTCAGTTTCGACACTTCATTTTGAAAACTGGCAAAATGCCTGTCTTCAATGGATTCGTTATGAATCGGTGTGGGAAGCAATTTTACCGCGGTCACAATTTCGCCATGCCTTCTTGCTTTATATACCGAGCCCTGGCCGCCAGTTTTAAGTGCGCCCATATTTTCAAGTCCTTCAGTGATGGTGAAAACTTTTGCCATTGAACAATTGCATGAATTTCTATGCCAGCTACTCTTCTACCTTTGTAAGATCTGACTTTTTCAACCAGCCTTTAGATGTTTGTCCGGCTGAATTGGTAAATACCACGTATAAAAAATCGTCTTTTTCTTCCAATGGCTCCAGTACCGCATTATTCCAGTGCACAATAAATGCTTCGCGTCGCGTGCTTTCATCGGGCTGGTTATGAAAATAAGCCCTGTTGTTTACGGTATATTTACCAGGTGATGAATTTGAAGTGGGATCTGATGCAGTATTTGTCGTATCAAAATCGAGGGGATCGGTATCGGATCGTTTTGGAATGATTGGTTCAGTAACTGGTTCTGCCATATCGGGTGCAGATTGTTTTTCCTGCTTCTTTTCAACCGGGGTAAATCGTTTCGAGGTATCATTTTCAACAACGTTGGATTTAAATCCTTCATTACGGAAGCCGGAATTCAATATGGTATAAGCAGCAAATGCCGCCAGCAGTGTAGCTACCAGAAGCAATATGTAAAATGCAGATGCCGGAACTCCTCTTTTGTTTTCATTTAAGGAGCGATGTTTCCAGTGTTGCACTTCATTCACCTGTTGTTCAAGAGAACCACGCAATTCAAGTATTTCCTGTCTTTGTTTTCCAATGGTCTGCTGCAATTCAAGATTTTCTTTTTTAAACTGATCGATCTTCGAAGTATCAACAACATTTACAGGTGCAGCCTGCTGAAAATTATTTGTCCGTTGTTGCAAAATAAAGTTATGAAGTTGCTGACCGTTTGAAAATCTTTGACCTGGTGATTTGGCAAGACATTTATGTACCATCGTTAACAACCAGGATGGAATATTGATCTCAGCCGCCCTTTTTTCCTGACTCCATTCCGGAGGCATATTTTGCTTGCGTAATGCAATAAGATCCGGAGGTGGCGTTTCCATGTGCGCCAGCATCACCGAATTTCTGGCTCTTTCACCTTTATCTTTTAAAGGAAAGGGAACGGAACCGGCCAGCAGTTCAAAAATGATAATGCCAAAACTGTACACATCAGACTCATTGAACATGCTTCCTTCGTTCTGCTCAGGAGCCATGAACTCAATTGCGCCTGCGTGACGCAGACTCGTTCTTCGCTGCTCGTCACTCATGATCGCCAGTCCAAAATCAAGCAATACATAGTTGGAGGTATGCAGGTTATATTTTACGTTATTGCTTTTTATATCGCCATGTTTCACGTCAACATTATGGCAGTGTGCAATGGCATTGGAAAGATGTTCTGCAACTTTTATTGTTTGTTCAATTGTAAAAACCGGATCGTGAGGTGGCCTGAGTAATTCTTCCAGTTCCGGCCCTTCAATAAATTCCATTTCAATGAAAGGAAAATTGCCTGTGTCTGTAATGCCTGAACTCAGGATCCTGACCACATTGGGATTTGGCCGCTGATTCACCCTTTTTAGCTTTTCAACCTCATTTCTGAAATCCCTGTAATTTTTATCTTCTTCGCTTTCGGTATGAATGGGCGTGGGAAGTAATTTGATCGCTGTGATCCTTCCATCGGCGCGTTTGCCTTTATATACAGAACCCTGGCCACCCATTTTCAGGGCACCCATATTTTCCAGTCCTTCCGTTATAGTAAACAATTTTGCCATTACAATGCTTTCTCCTCCTCAGAATAACTGAATTCAAGCAAGGCAGTTTCACCCAACAGGATCTGGTCACCCTCCTTTAAAGGATGGCCAATATTTGTGGTGTACAATTTTACAGGGCCCGGTTCATTGACCGACCGAACTTTAATTTTATTTCCAGGCGGCACACCACCTTCATCAGCATAAATCATAAAGTTTCCGGAATCATTATCAAATTCAATATGTGCATGTTGCCTGCTGATAAATTTATTATTCGGACTTGCACCAACAAAAGC
This sequence comes from Chitinophagales bacterium 33-2, assembly GCA_002050435.1. Classification (GTDB taxonomy): domain Bacteria; phylum Bacteroidota; class Bacteroidia; order Chitinophagales; family Chitinophagaceae; genus Flavisolibacter. The sequence goes on from MWYV01000029.1 coordinate 44,063, forward strand.
CACATCATTCTGCCTGTAAAATCCATTGGCAGTTTGCGTTTGTTTTTCCCTTCCAATGCAAATTCTTCCAGAAGTTGAAGTGATCTTATAAATTTGCTTCTCCGCTTCGCCCACACGCACTTTTAAGTACGCGGAAGCCGATTTCTGAACGGTTGATTTTTTTGTTACGATGAACAGCCCGGCATCAACACCCTGGATCCTACTCGCTTCAGGTGGCAGGGCATCAACAAAAATAATTTCAAAATTCCAGTCAGCAGGAAGCTCCACTGCATAATCATCCGCGATCCTTTGAATTTCTTCCTCTTTAAATTTATTGTGCTCATTAAAATGCAAAGCAGCTTCGTACACCGGTTTTTCTTCGAGCGAACAGCATACATATAGTTGCAGGCCACGGAAATGCTTTCCTTCTCCCCCTTCCGCCTTTCTGAGTTTTTCTTTTATGAAGAGCAGAATTTCGTCCCGAACGCGTTTTACATCCTTAGCTTCTTTATTATCGTTATTGAAGATCCCTAACATGATTTATTTATTGTAGTGTCTGAATTTTATCTGCTTCGCCAAAACCTTTTATGTATCCACGCTGTATGAGTTTTGGAATAATATGTTTTCCTGCCAGCTTTACTGCTTCACTGGAACCAACGGCCTTTTCAATTCTGATACAAACCACAACATGGCCCGGACCATCTGCTTTGGGTGCGAAAAATACATACCAGCCATCGTTGATCCGTTCACCTTTCCAGATTCTTTCAGGCGTTCCGGTTTTGCCACCCACGCTGATGCGCAGGTCTTTTACTTTGCCTTCACTCTGGCGGATCATGTATTTTTTCAGTTCGGCAGCATAACCCGGATCGTTTGCAATAGGAAAGCCTTCCTTAACTCCCAAAAGTGAATCACTGATCTTTAAAACAAAACGGTGTGGAATCAGCATTCCATTGTTTGAAATTCCGGCAGCCAGCCTGGCAACAGCTGCAGGTGTTGCAATCAATTCGCCCTGACCCCAGGCCATTCCGGAAACACCCCGACCACGTGTACGCCTGATATCATTCCTGTTATAGGATCTTAAGCTGGTAAATTCTGTATTGCGCCACAACTTCCACCATTGTTCCTCACTTGCAGAAGCGAGCGGACTGCGTCCGTAATGATAACCACCTACCCCTCTTAAGAACATGCCGGTATTCAAATATACCTGAGCCATTTCTTCCTGCAACTGCTCTTCGTTGGCCAACCTGATAAAATAAGAATTATTGGATTTCACCAACGCTCTTTCAAGCGAAATATTTCCTGCTTCGTCAGGTTCTGCGCTGCGTACCCTGATAAGGTCTCCCGGCCTGATCTGGATATTTTTTTTGGTTGCATCCATACCCAATTTATTAAAAGCAGCAAGAGCAGTTGCCAGTTTTGCAGTGGAACCGGGCTGCGTTGCATAAGTAAATCCAAGATCAGCATTGGTACTCCAGTAGGCAAGCCTGTTCTGCTCCGCAACAGGCATGTTTAAACTTTCCCAGTCATTGATCAATGGAAGTGGGTATGCTGCGGATGCAATAACATCCCCCGTATGGTCTTCCATAATCACAACTGAAACCCTGTTGTCTGATAAAGAATCATCTTTTAAAAAATCCTTTTGTATGCTGGTCTGCAATGCGGCATCCATTGATAATTGAACATCACGGTTGCGGTTTTTAAATGCTTCCACTTCCGCACTGTTGATGCCTGCAATTAATAAAGGCGCCAGTGTGCTGTAATCTCTTCTTGCAACAGGCATCTCAATCTGCGTATTGGGGAGGAAACGTCTTTCCCTGAAACGGGATGCACTTACAACATAATGGGAAACGGGTGTGGCAAAACCTCGGAGCTCGGCGTCCAGCTGGTATTCTGCAAAATATCCATTCAATCCTCCTGTAAAGATCCCGGTGTTGGCATCGCCAGTCCAGAAAAACATATGTTCTGCAAAAGGATAATATCGATCCAGCCTTTTTCGCGAAAGCGTTTGCAAACCAGCAGGATCCAGTCCCGAACTTAAAAGTGAATCTTTATAATGGTACAGCATCCGTGGATTACTGGTGGCCAGCAATTTTCCCTTCCTGTCTAATAAGTCGCCGGCCTGCAAACGGTTCATCAATATGGCGATCCTTGGATTATAACTGAACATTCTTGCACCACTCCGGTCTGCAACCAGCGCGGGCTGCACTACCCATTCCGTATTATTAAAAAGATAACGGCCAACATTAACCGAAAGTAAGATCAACCCAACCAGTGCAGCGAGTAAGGCCGGCATGAGGTTCCTGTCCTGCTGCCTCGCTATATAATTCATTTGAACAGGCGAACCCTGAACCAGTGATGCGCTTAATAAAAAACCCGCTGCCAGCATGTTGGTGATGAGGGAAGAACCTCCATAACTGACAAAGGGAAGTGAAACACCAGACAAGGGAAGCGCGCCGATGGAACCACCGGCAATAAGCAGAAATTGAACGAAAGTGCCGGTACCAATACCAGCACAGAGGTAAAACAAAAAAGGCCGCCCGGTGTGCCGGCCAATGATCAGTGAACGGTGCAAAAAGATGAGGAACAATATGAATACACAAACAATTCCTGCCCATCCGAATTCTTCCCCTATGGCAGGCAAGATCATGTCGGTATGTGCCTCAGGAATTGTTTTAGCAAAACCTTCACCCACACCCTGTCCGGTAATACCTCCGCCGGACATGGCCCAGATGCCATTTGCGATCTGGTCGCCCCCAAAAACTTCATTGTTCCATTTGTCGAGCCATATTGATTTACGGTCAGCAAGTCGCTGAACAGGTCCCGGAAAAACATCCCGGATCAAAGGCACCTGGTCGAGCAACATAAAGCCAGCCATTACCACCAGTGCCATAATGGAAGATTCGCTCACCTGTTTACGCAGGTACATGTGCAGCGCAAGTAGGGTGGCTGTGATCCCGGTAGCAATCCAGATATTTTTTATAATCCAGTTGGCTAAAACAAATAACACAACTGCGGCTACCATGTAGGCAAAATCACCACGTGAAAATGAAAAGAGTACAATAAAACTAAAACAAACCACAATGGCAGGCCCCAGGTCGCCAAGCATGAGGAACAATAAAATAGTTAGCAGTATAGCACCTAAAGCAAAAGAAAAAAATGACCAGCGTTTTTGCATGGATGCATATTCAGAAATGAACTTTTCGTTCATTGCAAAAAAACCTGCAAGAAAAATGACCACCAGGAATTTCACTACTTCGCTTGGCTGAAAACCAAAAAGATTCACTTTCACCCCACTGCCTTCAGGACCAGTTCCCAGCAATATGGTCATCATCAATAAGAGAATGGCAACCCCAGCCCACTGGATGCCTTTAGCTCCCTTTCTTCCCTTAACTACAAATAACCGGTAAAGCCCTGAATCTATAGTGAATTTCCTGAGATCAAAAAACATAAGTACCATCATGCCAATAAAACCACCCACCAGGTACCATAAGGTATTTTGAGCAAGAAATCTGTCGCGTAACGGATCCTGCAGACTTAACAGGGTTATTAGCGAAAAGCCAATCAGCAACATCACCAATGGAAGGACCATCTGGTCAGCCCTGCTGAAAACCAAACTGAGTAAAATATGGAGTAAGATAAAACCTCCCAGGAAAACAGTTGCAATGATCCAATACCATTTTGCTGCTTCTTCCGGTGTGCGCACTACCAGAGATTTTTCTTTTTTGAGATTATTAAAATCTTTGTTTGAAAGCAGGCGAATCGTATGTGGTGCCTGTACAAAATTAAAATTTGCTTTTCCTGATAATGAAGTGGTTCCTTTAGATGAACCGAACTGAAAATTTGGCTGAAGTGGTAACACTTCGAATGACCGGTCTTCCGGCAAACCATTAAAGGCATAATTCCCATCCTGATCAGTTCTTGCATACGCATTAAAAGAAATCAGCTGCTGATGCCCCGCGGTATCTACTGCATAAATTCTTTTTCCTGAAGCATTGGATGCTACTACCTGTCGAACAGACTCCCTTACTTCTTCACTGTACGTACTGTCCTGGGGGATTACCATCTGCAATCGCACCAGCACACCCGATACAGGTTGTTCCTTAAGATCGCTGACCTTACCTGTAATTGCACTTTTACCTAGACTGGCATCATGCACAGCAGGAAGCGGTAGTGGTGCCTGCATTTCCTGATCAAATCTTACGGAATCACTTCCACTGTATCCAAGCAAAGACCTTGACAGCTGCACTCTCTTCCTGAAGGAATTGCCCCCTGCCCTGAAAGCATCATCTGCCTTGATATTGTATTTGATTTTATTGAGTTCACCGATATTATCGATCACACCTGCTGCCGGATCGATCCTTTGCGCCATAACTGAACTGATTAGTTCAATATCTCTCGGGTCTTCAAAATAATAGCCTGTAGTGAGGAGCAACTTCATTCTTTGTCCCGGTTGATCTGCATTCAGATTTACAATAGATCCCTGTTGCATCCGCTCAGGCACGTCAAAAAAATCTCTTTCCAGTACCTTGTACAATTCATGAAATGAAAACCCAAGCACTGCAATAATGGCCAGCAACCATACGCGTTCAAGATTTCTGCCTGTTCTCTCCATTAATTGCTTCTGTTTAAACTGTCGTTGTTATTGGTTGGAATGATGGGTAATATCCCGGAACTATCCTTTAACGCATAAGCAACCGAAATGCGCGTATCATCAAATGTTACCTGGTTCATTTTTAACACAGACTGTTCTCTGGTGAGAATGGCCAGTTCAAATCCAACAAACCTGATGCTGTCAAGCACAATATTTTTGCACAGAGGTCCCAGGTTAAATGCCGGCCCGCCTGAAACAAAGGAACTATCGCAGATGATTACTACAGGTCCTTTTATGCGCAAAGAATCCCGGTTGATCCGTATGACCTGTGAAATCCTGATGGTATCACCAAAAACAGAATGGTGTAAAAACAGCAGATTAGATGTTGTTGAACTGACCGAATCCTGCAAGCTGATTTCATTTGCATTGAGCGCATGCACAGGAAGAACAGCCTGCTCCTTTTTTATAAAATGTTCCCTGAACAACCATACAGAAGTGGCGATGGACAAAAGGCAAAGTATGGAAAGGATTAATATAAGAGCAATAGGAGAACGATTAGTTTTTAAAGGTTTTTCCCTGATGGCAGGTTCTTTTTCGACCGGCCCGGATGCAACAGGGCTCTGGACATCATTTTTTTTTATGAGCAAAGGCCTTGTTGCTTTTTGTTTTGCGGGTTCTTTTTCATTTTTTACAAGCACCACAGTAATATTGTCTTTCCCTCCACCTATATTAGCCGCCTCCACCAGATTTTTTGCTTTTGTTTGCAGATCATTCTGGTGGTTGAGGATGCTGATCATGTTGCTGCTTGTAACCATATCAGACAACCCATCACTGCATAGTAATAAAAGATCGCCAGGGAGAAATGGTGATTCTCCAGTATCGATATAATCTTTTTGTGTACCCACGGTTTGATCAAATCCCAGCGCTTTATTGATCTCATTTCTTTTAGGATGGTTCATAGCTTCTTCTTCTGTAAGCCTGCCCGAATCTTCCAGAAATCCTACAAAGGATTGGTCCCTGGTAACTTTTACCAGCGACTGGTCACGAAAAAGGTATAACCTGGTATCACCAACATGGGCATAATAAAATTTATTTTCTTTTTCATCCACAAGCGCAAGCGTAACCACGCAGGCCATATCTGGATTACTTCCCCTGGCTCTCTTTGTTTCGAAAATGTTTCCATTCGCATTGATCAAAGCCTGCCGAAGCATTTCAACATCAGGCGATTTTACTTTTCCAACTAAATCAATAATGGTTTGTTTTGCGATTTCGGCTGCCACTTCACCACCTTCGTATCCACCCACACCATCAATAACGCATGCAATTAGCAAGCGGCTTCCGGTAACCAATTGAGCAATGAAGCTGTCTTCATTATTATCTCTTTGCTTTCCGGTATCTGTAATTCCAAAGTAATTATCTGCCATTCTTTTTGTGTGATTTTTTTATTTCCGCAAAATGGGTTACCAGCATCCCTGTACAGATCACCAGCAGTATGATGGAAAGTAAAGCAGCCATATCAGGATTTATAAATGTTTATTCCTACAATACCGTTAAGCACCAGTTTGGAATTATAGGGAAGTTCGATCCATACCGGGTTGTTTTCCGCACTTTCTTTCAGTTCCTTTTCATTAACAAGGGTTTTCTCTCCGAAAGAAGCGACCGAAAGTTTTCCCTCGTTTTTATCATATCGGATCTTCAGGTGCGGACTATTGATCCATTCTGTTGGAATTTTAAAAATGTCTGAAGCGGTTGATGCTTCCTCTTTCCCGCTGATGGTCACTTCATTTCTTTCCATGAAGAATTCAATCTTTTTACCTGAGTATTCTTTTTCAGGAATGATGGCTTCAAACCTTGCAAATAAAGATGGTGCGGTGTGAACGGATTTGTCGCCATCATAAAAAAGATCTTGCCGGAAAGGCACTTCATAATAACCTTCGCTGTAAAAATTGAACCCTTTAAGAATTTCATTGCTGATGTCGGCGGTTTGGGCAATTCCTGTTTGCCTCGGAATAAAAGTGACCCTCAGGTTTTCTTCCTTTTGCTGACTTCCAGGCATCAGTTTACCAATAAAACTTTTATCACCCCTTGAATAATCCGGGTGTGAAACAAACCGAAATACCCATTTGGAACTTGAAGGCTCCACATGCTTACCCTGGGATTTATAATTCTTAAGTATTTCGTAAAACTTTTTCACCGACTCCTGCACGATCAACCCGAAGATGCCTTTTTTATTATCCATGAAATCTTTATAATCGTCCGGATTAAAACCAATGATATATTCATGATAAAAAACCACGCGGCCGGCGAAGGAAAGGTGTCCGATCGACTCCTCAAATTTTTCGACAATGTATTTATACACATCATCAGGCGTAATGGAGTGGTCTGCCAGTAAAGGTTCTGATTCTTTTTTTAAAAACCATTCATGTAATCCTATGCGTTGCCAGAAAGAGGTATTGGGTTTCATTCAAACGATGTTAGGTTAAATGTAATCAAACTTAATAGTGCCCGCAGCAGACTCAGGAGGTTTAACAAAGTTGATACCAATTTGAGGTGCTGAAAAAAATAGTAACTGGGTGCGCTGCAACAAAAAACAGCCCGGAGGCTGTTGCATTATCTTATCAGGGTTACCGATCCTCTTCGCGCTACTTTGTTACCACGAAAATCCGTTGCTTCTGCAATCCAGATATAAGTTCCTGTGGACTGTTTCAATCCCCTGATCGTACCATCCCAGCCGCGGTTATAATCTGCTGTAGAGAAGATCAATTCGCCCCAGCGGTTAAAGACCTTAAAGTAATGGAAAGTTTTCATCCCCACAGGAATGGCCCTCAGCAAATCGTTTTTACCATCACTATTTGGAGTAAACCCGGAGGGAACATAGATCTCCGGCCCTGCAAACGCGCGGATCACTATCTGGTCGGTTCCTTCACAACCTTCTGCGGTGGTTAGGGTAAGCGTATACGTTATATCATAATTGAGTGTGGCAACAGGGTTGGCAATATTGGGATCACTCAATCCTGTTGGTGGCGCCCATACAAAAGAAGTGATGTTGGCGCTACCAAGGTTCACTCCAATCAATTGCAATGGCTGGCCGATGCCCACTGAAGTATCCCTTCCTGCAAAAGCCTGAATGGAAGCAACGATTCCCACCCTTACTGTATCATATTTTAACGATGCACAGCCATTGGCATCGATCACCTGTAGATAATAGTTGGTGGTTTGAGTTGGTTTTACTGAAGGATTGGCAACACCCGGGGTGATCACCGAATTTGCCGGAAGCCAGTTATAAACCACTCCTCCACTTCCTGCCAGTTCAATGGTGCGCCCTAAACAAATACTGGTATCAGGTCCTGCATTCGCAACAGGTGCCGGATTTACAAACACGGTGATGGTATCTTTTACAATACAGATGTCCTGGGTGGCAGTTACATAATAGGTTGCTGTACTGACCGGCGAAGCCACAGGATTCTTAATATTGGTTGCTGAAAGCGAAGGAGCTGCCTGCCAGACGTAAGTTGCCGCATTGCCCTGTGTATTCAATTGAAAACTTGATCCCTCACAAATAGTGGTATCATTTCCGGCATTGACAAAAACAGCAATATTCAATGGCACAGTAACCGATTGTGAAGCCGAACATCCTTTGCTGTCTCTGACCACACCGGTCACATTACTGTTGGTAACAATAAAATTGTCAGCAGATTGAAAATTGATACCGTCTATAGAGTACTGAAGCATTCCGCTGCCGCCACTTGCATTGAAATAGATCTTTCCTTCAGAACTGCCATTACACGATTCAGGATCCACCGTAATATTCAATGTCAATGGAGGGTCATTATTAACGGTAACCGTTTTATTTACGGTACAGCCATTTTCATCCCTTATCCTGATGTCGTGGCTACCGCCAGCAACACCAGTAAATACAGGATTCGAAACATAACTTCCATTGTTGATGGCATAGGTATATGGTGCTCTTCCGCCGGATCCGGTAATATGTATTTCTCCATTCTGCCCGGTACAGGATGCAGTAACAATATTGTCGGCGATCAATAGATCGGGATAAGCCTGAACGAGTGTAACCGGAATGGTGGCCGTACAACCGGAATTATCATTTACACCAATGGTATAGGTGCCGGCAGTAAGGTTGTTGAAGGTGGAAGCGTTGCCAAATGCACCATTGTTTATATTGTACTGAACACCGCTACCCCATTCCGGCCCGCCTGCTACCTGTATCTGTCCGGTATTGCCATTATTACAGAGAATATCCAATTTTGAAACAAGTTCAAGTCCCTTCACAATAATTTTTACCGAATCCTGTGCTGTACAATTATTGAGTGTTGCTGTTGCAATGTATGTTTGGGTTGACTGCGCTGTGAGTACCGGATTGGCAATTGCCGGATTACTTAATCCAATGGCTGGCGTCCATTGAAAATTCGCATAAGTACCGGCAGCAGTCATTTGAACAATATTGTTTTTACAAACCGCGGTATCGTTTGGCGTAATGTTTAATACATCCACATCACGAATCTGCACTTCAAGGCTGTCGAGGAAGAAATTACTACTTCCAACACAACCATTGGAAACGTAGATCTTTAAAACTTCAATTCCTTCTGCCACATTATCAACAATGGGAATGATGGGAATGATTAATACCGAATCGCCTGCAGGTATGCTAGCAGAAGTAGGGAGCATCTGCACATCCACTCCATTTATAGCAGTCCCACCATAACTCAAAGACAGCGGCTGACTATAAGGAAACTTGCGGCTGCGCACCACTTTAAAGGCCCCTTCATGACAACCCTCCACCAGGTAAGGAAATCCATTGATAACAGGATTGGCACTGATCAGTTGTATCGGTGAGGATTTTAAACTCCTGGCTTCAATAAAAACATTACTGTCATAACCTCCATCCACAACGTCAGCAATAGCTATTTTTAAATGATAGGTCTGACAGGGTTGTACAGCTGCTCTTGCTGTAAGCACTTTGGTATGTCCATTATGGGTGAATGTAGTGCTCCCTGTATTATCCAGGTAATACTGTGTGAATGGCGAACCTATTCCAACATTGTTGCAGGTTGCTATATTTCCGCCCGCTGATCCAGGGATACCACTATTAATGGAGTTAATAGCCACAGGTATATTGGTGTTGGGGATCAGGGCAATGTTTTTTGAACCGGTAATACCAGGGCCACTGATAAAAAATGCAAAAACATCATTGAAATTCGTACACGTAAACTGTGGATATTCCTCAGAGCTGAAAACATAACGGAAACTTATGGTATCGCCTTGCGGAACAAAATCAAATTCAAGGATCGTTGCATCATTGGTTACCGCATTATTTAAGAGTGCAGAAAGCTGGGCATCGCCTGGCATGCCTAAAGAAGTGCTTGCATGATTCAACTGTGTTCCATTCAGCCCGTAAGCTGTTCCCGAAGTGAGTACCCGGCCGGTTGATAAAACAATTCCACTGTCAAGCCCGACCTGGTTGTTTCCAAAATTTTTAAAAAAACCGGTAGCCTGGGGAGATCCATTAATGGTAATATTACTGATCAGGATGCCATCGCCAACCAGGTATTGCGCCAGTTGCATTCCATTGGTCTGGGGGGTGATCTGTAACTGCGCAAAGGCAACGGATCCAAAACCAAATAACAAGCAACTAAGAATTAGCCTTTTAAAAAACATTTTCCAGCAGTTATAGATGAACGGAAAGACCCTTCCAAGATAAGAAAATTCTCCCGCTCGCTGCTAAAATTCCCCAATGCCCAGATTCAAGTGATCCTGGTTAAACAAAAAAGAACAGGAACAATAAATCAGGTAAAGACTGCCAGCAATGAAGGCTGGAATGCTTGTTATTTCATTCAATAACTAACATTTTCCTTTGAATCCTTATCCAGTTCCTCTCCCCTTCGGGTCATAGCTCCCTGCCCAGCAGCATTGGAATTCCTGACCTCGGTTTTTTCTTGTTTTCCCGTTTTAAGGATTGCTCCTTTTACTGAAGTTTTCTGCTGCTTATTTTTGTCTGTTTCATTTTTTTTTCGCATATAATGTATTTACCATCCGTGTACAAAGTTGAAACCAAAATTTACATTGCGAAACCTCCATTTTGCCAAGGTAAGGCTACATAGGGTTCTACTGATCCATCTGCTGATACTCCGATAGCTACTTCATAGTGGTTGTTTTCAAGATCTGAAGGTTACATGATGCTGGTGGCAGGGCAACCATAAGTTTTTTTATATATTTTTCAAAAGTTTGCTTCAATTTGAGCCCACTTTTGCCAATAGTATTCAGAAATATTTTAGCTCTGCACCCAACGCCTATCTTTGCCGCCATGAGTACATCCCAAATGAATCCGGGCAATTCCTCCATGCAGGGTTTAGTAGAAAAAACTAACACCCACCTGAAGAAAATTTATGAAGGTGGTGGTAAAAAATCAATTGATAAACAAAAAGAAAAAAACAAACTGATTCCAAGGGAAAGGATAGACTATCTAATAGATAAGGACTCGAATTTTGTTGAATTGGGTGCTTTTGCTGGTTTTGGGATGTATGAGGAACAGGGTGGATGTCCGGCAGGAGGAACAGTGGCAGGGCTTGGATATATTAAAGGAAGACAATGCATGATCGTTGCAAACGATCAAACAGTAAAAGCAGGGGCATGGTTCCCGATCACGGGAAAGAAAAATCTGCGTATGCAGGAGATCGCGTTACAAAATCATTTACCCATCATTTACCTGGTAGATAGTGCAGGAGTTTACCTCCCAATGCAGGATGAGATTTTTCCGGACAAGGAACATTTTGGAAGGATCTTCTATAACAATGCGCAAATGAGCGCAAAAGGCATCATTCAAATTGCCGCTGTTATGGGTGCATGTGTTGCCGGTGGTGCTTACCTGCCGATCATGAGTGATGAAACACTGATGGTGGAAAAAGCAGGATCAATCTTTCTTGCAGGCCCTTACCTTGTTAAAGCCGCCATTGGGGAAGATATAGATACAGAAACTTTGGGCGGTGCAATTACCCATACAGAAATATCGGGCATTGCAGATTATAAATTTGAAACGGAATATGACTGCCTCGACCAGGTGAGAAGACTGGTAGATAAATTTGGCGAAAAAGAAAAAGCCGGATTTGACCGCATCAAATCAAAAAAACCCTTAAAGGATCCGTCGGAATTGTACACGGTATTTCCAGCAGACCGCACCAAGCCATACGACATGCTGGAGATCATTGAACGCATCGTTGATGGCGGAACATTTGACCAGTATAAAGAAGATTATGGCAAAACTATTTTATGTGGCTATGGCCGTGTTGACGGATGGGCCGTGGGTATTGTTGCCAACCAGCGCAAGATCGTAAAAAGTAAGAAAGGTGAAATGCAGATGGGAGGCGTAATCTATAACGACAGCGCCGATAAAGCCGCCCGTTTTATCCTTAATTGTAACCAGAAAAAAATTCCACTCCTTTTTTTGCAGGATGTAACGGGATTTATGGTGGGAAGCCGCAGCGAACATTCCGGCATTATTAAAGACGGTGCTAAAATGGTGAATGCAGTAGCCAATTCTATCGTTCCCAAGATCACAATCGTTTTAGGTAATTCTTATGGAGCAGGCAATTATGCCATGTGTGGTAAAGCTTATGATCCAAGATTTATTTTCGCATGGCCCTCGGCGAAAATCGCTGTGATGGGTGGTGAACAGGCCGCAAAAACCTTATTACAAATTCAGGTTGCAGCACTCAAATCAAAAGGTGAAGTGATCACTCCTGAAGATGAAAATAAATTATTAAACGAGATCAAAGGAAAGTACGAAACCCAGGCCTCACCGTATTATGCAGCGGCCAGGTTATGGGTTGATGATATCATTGATCCGCTGGATACGCGGAAGATCATTTCCGAATGTTTGCATGCGACCAATCACAGCCCGATCAAAGAACAGATGAAAGTGGGTGTATTCCAGGTTTAATGCCATTGCCCAAATCAAATTGTTTATTTACCAACTGTTTTTAATCAATGATTGTTTCTTTCATTTTAATTCCACGGCATGGCCACTGAGGTTGTTATGTATACTGATGGCGCTTCGCGCGGCAATCCAGGTCGCGGTGGTTATGGCGTTGTGTTGTTAAGTGGATCCAGAAAACTTGAACTTGCAGAAGGATTTCAGCTTACCACAAATAACAGGATGGAACTGATGGCTGTCATTGCCGGACTGCAAGCAATGAAAAAAACCGGCTTGCACATTACAGTTTATTCAGACAGTCAGTACGTGGTAAAGGCAATTAAAGAAGGATGGCTGAAAAAATGGATGGCTTCCAATTTTGCTAAAGGCATTAAGAATAAAGATCTCTGGATGCGTTTTCATGAACTATACCAGCAGCACCAGATGAAATTTATATGGGTGAAGGGACATGCAGAAAACATGTACAACAACCGTTGTGATGAACTGGCTACTATGGCTGCGGATGGCGGCCACCTGAAAATTGATGTGGGTTATGTCCCGGGAGTTTGATGACTTTTACCCTAAACCACTGCCCGGATCTGTAATAAGTACTATTTTATGCTGATGATAAAAAGGATCCCCTTCAACAACCCTAAAAAATTCAACAACCCTCCTTCGCTTTGCTTCGGCGGGCAGGCATTCAACAATTTTCAACAATATTCAACAATATTCAAATACTCAGGAATTCAAGCAATCCCACGCCTAACACCCAGTCGGGAACTCAACAAAGCATAAGATCCGAAAAGCAGCCCGCAGAAGAAAAGATCGCCCAGAAAAAGATTACCATAAAAACCATTCACCAATCCATAATCCCTGAAAAAAGCCAATCCATCTGCATAACACATCATCAGTCCTTCAAAAGTTTTAGGTCTGACAAAACCACCGCCGCCTACCCATACCGCAAAATTGGAAGTTAAAAAAAACAGGATGGATCCACTCATTGAAAAAGCAGCGACCCTTAAAACAGAGATCTTTCTGAGCAGGAACCCAAAAAAAGTCAATCCGCAAATCAGAATATAATTCAGCCATTGCCCTTCGTAAAATCCGGGAATCGTGGACATTCCATTCAGAAATAAGAAATGATAAAATACATCACTTAGTAACATACTCACCAGGGGAAGGATCACCGCCCATTTTTTATCTTTGATCACCGCTCCGGCTAAAAGCGCCATCGCTATTTGAGGCGTAAAACCATAAGGGCGTTCAGGCCAGGCACGATATAAAGAAGCAGCCAGGATCAGCAATCCGAAAGCGAGCAGCAGCGATTTATTCAATTTCATTCCAATTGTTTTAACGGGGCAAAAATAAAGGAACTGTCTTATTCGGATGAAGATTTTTACACCGGGGGAATACAGGCCCTGAAAAGACTGGCAGGTGCTCCTGTAGCCAGGTGAACCTCAGATGGCGTGGATATATAAAGCGCTTCTCCCTTTTTAAGTTGAATAGTATGCGCTTCCGAACGGATTTCAAGATTCCCCTTTTCCAACCACCAGATCTCACCCGCCGAAGCATTTACCTGTGATGGGTTTTGGTTAAGCAAATAGTGATGGAGTTCAAATTCATCAACTGCGGGTGCAAAAATTTTGCGGGCCGTATCTTCAGCCTGCATTATTTCAGGGTTTACGGCTTCAAATTTTGTATGAAGCAATAATTCTTCCACATCGATATGCTTTTCCGTTAAACCTGCCCTTAGTACATTATCTGAATTGGCCATGATCTCTACGTTTTGACCTTCGAGATAGGCATGTGGGAGACCATGGGTTTGAAAAATGCCCTGTCCTTCCACCAGCTTCACCAGGTTAAAGAGATAAATGGAAAAAATACCACGGTCGAACCTACCTTCTTTACAAAATTCCGTAACAGCCTTTGCTGCCCAGAAATCTTCAGTTTCTTTTGACAACCTGTTTTCTTTGTAGAGAGGCAGAATCCGCTCTGCAAGTGGTAATAAAATGGCATCCACTTTTTCCTGCGGCATCCGCATCACCTCTTCATACAATGCCCGGTAACTGATGCGGAAGGGTTGTTCCAGAATTGAAAGTTCCGGAACTTTTTGAAAGATATTTCTAATACCTTCTTCATTTTTAAAGCCGTGCAAAAGATAGAAATCTCCAAGGGCCACCATAAGTTCAGGCTTATGATTTCTGTCTTTATAATTGCGCTCCGGCGCTTGAATTGAAATGCCTTTTGCTGTTTCTTTTTCAAAACCCTTTATCGCTCCTTTCTTGTCAGGATGAACCTGTATGGAAAGCATTTGCCTTACATCCAGCACTTTTAAAAGGAAGGGGAATCTTTCATCTTTACTTATCGTTTTTTCACTGTTTAAAAGCGGTTTTTCACCAAGGAAACTAAATAGATCTTTTTCACCTTCGATCAGTGAGGGATGGATGGGATGTGCCCCCAGCCAGTATTCCGCAAAAGGTTTTCCTGAAGGATTATTCATGCCCAAAACCAAAGGAAGAAATTGATATCCGCCCCATGCATAATGTTGTACAACGCCTCTGAGTTTAAAAAATGGCTTCAACCGCAATAATTTTTTTAAAGATATGGCAGGTCATAATGAATTAGGACAGATGGGTGAAGAACTGGCCGCTGCCTATTACCAGCAGCGCAAGCATGAGATCATTGAACAAAACTGGAGAAACGGCCATCTTGAACTGGATCTCGTAACACTTCATAACGGTGTACTCCATTTTGTAGAAGTGAAGACAAGGTCTGGAAAGCAATTCGGTTACCCGGAAATGGGTGTAACAAAAACAAAATTCAGGCATCTTGCCGGAGCCGCGGCATCTTACCTGAGAATGCATGGCCAATACAAAAGAGTGCAGTTTGATATTTTGTCGATCAATATAAATGGAGAAAAGAAAGAATATTTCCTGATTGAAGATGTTTTTTTTAATTGAACGCAGTGTTTGGAAAATAAATTTTACTCCATTTAAATGATGTTGAAAGGGAAGGCCCATGTGCTGGCTGCTTTCCCTAACAAACCCTATTTTTGTTTTATGAGAATCATTTACCTACTCGCAGCTGCCATGATGTTCTTTACTTCCTGCAACAACAGCGGTTCCGGACAGACTTTCTGTGATACCACCTGCAGAAAAGACTCCTTTCATTTCAGAGCCAATAACCAGTTGAATTCAATTGTAAGTATTGGGGTGAAAGACTGCATTGCTGATACCCTGATGTGGACGCATAACCGCATGGATTTCAGCAACCAGATGGCCATGAAAGACCTTGCTAAGCAGGATGTACGTTTAAATGAACAATTCATCAGCTGCGTGATACAGGATACGGTACAGGCCTGGTTAACATTTAATGATTGTGTTTCTGGCCGGGGGTTTTTATTCAAGCTTCCTTTTGGAAAAAAATCAGGCATCTCACAAATCACAGGCGCTATAAACGATTTCGATCCTAAATTTTCAGTTGAAGAAAAACTGCGTGCCTACACCGACAGGGGTTCCATCTTTGTGATCAACATAGAAACCGGTGCCCAGGAAATGATGACTTTCAAAGAGCAGTATGATATTGATTTTAATAAAATTCATGAGGTGGTGGATTCTGTAAACATCACTTCAAAAAGAATCTATGTAAAACTGTTGAATGGAGGTAAAGAAGTGCCGCTGGAAAAAAACATCAATCTTTAATCCACCTCCATTTTGTGGGAACCATATAAAAAAGGTTTTAAAGCTTACCTGCAGCTGGAGCGCTCCTTATCAGGGAATTCCATTGAAGCATACCTTGCCGACCTTGAAAAACTAACCACGTTTTTACTGGCGAATGATCTTAAAAAATCACCTGCTGACCTGACCATTAAAGACCTTCAGCAGTTTGTTCAATGGATCGTGGAACTTGGCATGACGCAAAGCTCCCAGGCCAGGATCATCTCCGGCATCCGAACTTTTTATAAATACTGCCTGCTGGAAGATATCAGTGCCGCAGACCCCACCACTTTACTGGAAGCACCAAAATTAAAAAGACAGTTACCAGACGTACTTAGTTTCGATGAGATTGAATCCATTATTGAACAGGCTGATCTCAGTACACCAGAAGGCACAAGAAATAAAGCCATTCTGGAAACGCTGTACAGTTGCGGGCTGCGTGTTAGTGAACTGGTAACACTAAAGCTGTCGCAATTATTTTTTGATGTAGGATTTATTCGTGTCATCGGTAAAGGCAATAAAGAAAGACTGGTGCCGATTGGCAGCAGCGCCATTAAGTATCTGTCCATTTACATCAATTCAACAAGGAATCACCAGGAGATTGTCAGGGGTGAAGAAGACATTGTTTTTCTGAACCGCCGTGGAAAAGGATTGTCAAGGGTTATGATCTTTCTTATCATCAAAGACCTGGCTGCAAAAGCAGGAATAGAAAAAAACATTTCTCCCCATACTTTTCGTCATTCTTTCGCCACACATCTTGTTGAAGGAGGTGCAGACCTCCGCGCAGTACAGGAAATGCTTGGCCATGAAAGCATTACCACCACGGAAATCTATACCCATCTTGACCGGGAGTTTTTAAGAAAAACACTGGAACAGTTTCACCCTGGTTTCAAAAAATGACCTTTTGATTTCAGAAAAGCGATCAACAAAATTTGCCGAAAAATTTTTCTAATTTAGTCCCTTGTCATTTCTCAAGTCCATACCGTCCTCCACGCCCGATGCTGAATTGGTTGCTGCTTATAAGGCTACAGGCGATAAGCAAACCCTTGGCGAATTATATGGCCGGTATATGGATCTCATATATGGCGTTTGTTTAAAATACCTTAAACAACCCGAAAATGCGCAGGACAGCACCATATTAATTTTCGAAGAACTCTGCACCAAACTGTTAAAGCATGAAGTGGAACATTTCAGGGCCTGGTTGTTTACTTTAGCAAAGAACCACTGTCTCATGCGGTTGAGATCAGAAAAAAAGCATAAAACAGTTGATTTTGATGTGGCTCTTGTGCAATCACCTGAAGAAATGCATCTGAACGGCGTTCTTGAAAAAGAAGAAAATTTTAAAATGCTTTCCCTTTGTATGGATCAGTTGGATCAGGATCAGAAAAAATCGATAGAATTGTTTTATCTCCAGGGTAAATGTTATAATGAAATTGCGGCAATTACAGGGCTGGAATGGAATAAAGTGCGGAGTTTCATTCAGAATGGAAAAAGAAATTTAAAGATCTGCATGGAAAAACAAAAGGCCACATCCGTTTATAATCATGAGTGATCAGTCAAAATATCCTTCCTATTCCGCAGCTGATATTGAAAGATATCATAAAGGTCAGATGTCTGCCGGGGAAAGGCATGACATCGAAAAAGCCGCGCTGGAAGACCCCTTCCTGTCAGATGCTATGGATGGATATGTGTACACTTCAACCCCTACAGCAGATCTTGAGAAAATAAGATCGCGCATCAACGGCCAGACTGAAAAAAAATCAAAGATCATTTTTTTCAGGTCCACCAGGTTCATGCGTGCGGCAGCAGTGGTTTTATTGCTGGCGGGAGCCGGGTGGCTGATCACCCGCAACAGCATGAACAAACCGGATGATCTTGCATTGGATGGAAAAGATTATAGCGAGATTCAAAAAGATGTTCCAGCTGAAACGCAGGATCCTTTAAATGATGTGGCGCAGGGGTCTGCTTCAACCCAAACCGCTGCTCCAAACGCAAAGACCAGTACTCCAACTTCAAAACCTGGAACGGCATCAACCAGCAGGCGCATTCCGGCCGGAAAGAAAACAATTACCAGGGCATCAAAAAAGGCAAACAACCAAACCAGAAAAGATGATGTGGCAAGCGCACCCCGGCTTATGGAAGTCCAAATCCAGCCAGATTCCAATCAGGGATTGATGGCCCGGGCAAATAGTAAAGGCATTGTTTTGACTGGAGACACTACAAAAGATGTCAATATCGTTTTAAAAGAATCTGCAGATGCAGCTGCTGAAGTTCGGGTGCTCAACAGGAATACGAACCGTATCATGCCCAAACCCAACCTGGTTATAGAACCGGAACCATTACTTGGCTGGGAACATTACAATAATTATGTGATCAATAACCTCAGGGAACCGGAACAAATCAGTGAAAAGCAAGCTGTAAAAGAAGTTGAGCTGAGTTTTGACATCAACCAGTTTGGAGAACCTGTAAATATAAAGGTGGAGCAATCGCTTTGTCCAACCTGTAATGAAGAGGCCATTCGCATTCTTAAACAGGGACCTAAGTGGAAAAATATTCAACGCAACAAGGCAAGGGTTACGATTAGTTTTTAGTCTGCCTGTAAATCAGGTTCATTCCTTCTTTCCCCATCTTTCCTACATTTGTGTCAAAATAATTCAACCATGTTTAAAAAATTAATTGCCTGTGCTGGGTTTTTATTTGTTGTAAATGCAGCAGATGCACAACAGATCAAAACACCTCAACCCAGCACTGCCCAAACCATCAAACAGGATTTCGGTATAGGTTCCATTGAACTTTCTTATTCCAGGCCCGGCATGAAAGGCCGTAAAGTTTTTGGAGAGCTGGTTCCTTATGGAAAAGTATGGCGTACAGGCGCTAATAACGCAACCACCATCAGCTTTACCGATACGGTGAGCGTATCAAATACAAAACTGCCTCCTGGCAAATACGGTTTACTAACCATTCCAAACAAAGACCAATGGACGGTGATCTTCACAAAACAACTGGATGTAACAAGTCCGGCTGCTTACAAACAGGATATGGATGTGGCGCGCATTAATGTAAAACCAGTCACACTGAACCACAATCATGAAACTTTCCTGATTCAGTTCGCCAATGTAAAATCTGCTTCCATAGACCTGCAGATGGCCTGGGACAATTTATCTGTCAGTGTTCCGATCACAACCGATGTGGATTCCAAAGTATTGGCCCAGATTAATAATGTAATGAACAGGGACAACAAACCTTATTTTCAATCTGCCATGTATTATATGGAAACCGGAAGAGACCTGAATACCGCGCTGACCTGGCTGGATAAAGCAATTGAGCAGAATCCAAATGGTTTCTGGATCTATCACCAGAAAGCCAATGCGCTTGCAAAACTCGGAAGAAGAGATGAGGCCAGAACGATTGCACAAAAATCAATGGATATGGCCAGAACCGCTAACAATGATGATTATGTGGAGTTAAACAAAAAGTTGATTGAAAGTTTGAATTAAGGAAATCGACAAGGATCAAGGCGCATGGATTAAAGGAAACACCCTTTATTTCATGCGCTTTTTTTATAAATCTATTATTGTTGTTGCTTATGCCCTATAAACAACTGCAACAGCCACGCTACTGCCACTACACCCAACGCGCCGATCACATTTAACCACAGAAAGCCAATAGTGGAAGCGCTGTTCAGAAAATTGAACACAGGTGTTGGTGTGATCTTTACCAGTATAGGCATTTTTGCAGTCAGCCAGGGCCAGATGGTTGAAATAATAATGTATAATTCCACAACCACTGCGGCCCAGAAAATGGCAGTTGACTTGACCCGTTTTAAATAAAAAGCAACAAGAAAAATCCCCAGGATCACACCATAAAATAAAGAGCCTAAAACGTTCACCGCTTCAATCAGGCTTTGGGCCACCTGCCCTGCAAATTGTGCTACTACAATACAAAACAATCCCCATCCAAATGTGTACCACCGCGAAACATTGTATTCGTTGATTGGTTTATTCTTTCCGGAAAAACGCTGGTGAAAATCCACTACCGTACTTGCCGCCAGTGAATTCAGCGCAGCAGCAATCGAGCCCCATGCCGCCAGAAAAATAATGGCAATGAGCAAGCCTTTTAATCCTGAAGGCAGGTAGTTTTTTACAAAAGATAAAAAAACATAGTTGGTGTCATTGGTATCTTTTGAACTTACCTTCCTGCTGATCCTTTTAAAATCATTTCTGATTCCTTCTGCCTGGGCCTGCAATTGCCGGATACTGTCTGCAAGCAGCTGTTCCCTGTTCCCACTTCCCAGTGCGTTCGTATAGGCCAGCACTTTCTGGTTTTTTTCCAGGTTCACTGCATCCATGTTTTTCTGCAATGCCGCCACTGAATCGCTCATCGAAGAAGCTGAGGTTTCCGTTAAGAGGGAACTGTTAAAAGAAAGAGGGGCATTATTGAACTGGTAAAAAGAAAACACTAAAACTCCAATGAGTAAAATAAAAAACTGCATAGGGATCTTTACCAAGCCATTCATTAATAATCCCAACCTGCTTTCACGGTTGTTCTGTGCAGTGAGATACCTTCCAACCTGCGACTGGTCGGTTCCGAAATAGGAAAGTGCCAGGAAAAATCCCCCGATCACACCACTCCAGATATTGTATCGGTCTTTCCAGTTAAAACCATCTTCTGTTCTGCCATCCGTAATCACATTCAATTTACCAAGCTTACCTCCCACTTCAAGCGCATCTGAAAAACCAACACCCGGAGGAAGCAGTTTTACAGCCGTATATGCCGCCAGAAACATGGCAGAAAAAATGATCACCAACTGAACCTGTTGGGTATAAGCAACCGCTCTTGCACCACCGCTCACCGTATAGATGATCAGGAGGCCACCCATTAAAATATTGGTCCAGAAAATATCCCATCCAAACAAAGAAGAAAATATGAGGGAAGGTGCATAAATGGAAATACCGGTGGACAAACCTCTTTGTAAAAGAAAAAGAAAAGAAGTGAAGGTTCTTGTTTTGTTGTCGAATCTTTTTTCAAGGAATTCGTAAGCAGTTACAACTTTAAGTTTATTAAATATGGGAACAAACGTAATGCAGATCACCACCATAGCAAGGGGCAAACCAAAATAATACTGAACGAAACGCATGCCATCTGCATAAGCCTGTCCAGGACCGGACAAAAATGTAATGGCACTGGCCTGTGTGCCCATGATACTTAAAAGCACCAGGTACCAGGGCATGCTCCGGTTCGACAAAAAATATCCTTCAATATTTTTTGAAGCACGGCTGCGGTATAAACCATATATAATTATTCCCGAAAGCAGCACACCAATAACGATCCAGTCCAGTGACTTCATGAATAGGTTTTGGTAAAGATGTAAAATAGGATGATCTGCAATACAAGAAACAGGATCACCAGGACGTACCATTGTGTCCAGGTTTTAAAAAGTGGCGGCCTTTTGCTGGGATCCGTCATCAAATTTATTGTTGATGTTATTTTATTTTTTCCTTTTATGAACTTTTTTTCCAAAGGAGGGAACTTAACAGTCCCAATAATAACCCGATCATTAACCCGAAATGAACGCGTTTTAGAAAAATGCCAATGACCAATCCGATCACAATGGCAAGCGCAAATCCTATTCCTGCACGTTTCTTATCCGGCTTCTTTCCCCGAACTCCTGGTGTTTCCATTTTATTTAATTCTTTTTCAGCCACAACCGAAGCTATCATTTATTTCGCTGCATTTAATGCAATAAGATTTGCCATTAATTTATATGCCCCCGGAACACCTGCAGGCAATTGCCGGAAAAAAACCAGGCCCGTATAAGTGAAGAAACCCTTTCCATATTTTGTAACGATCAGACTGCCGTCATCCGACTTTTCTCCAGGATCATTCATCCTTATTAAAGAGGTAAATGCAGGATCTACTGCCGCTGCATGATAAATACTTCTTTCCTGCACCCATCCTTCAAAATCACCTGCAGTTATTTTGTTGGGGAAATTAAATACAGGATGTGCAGGATCCAGTAGGGTTACCGGCGCTGTTTCAACTGAAACTCTTGTACGGCTGATGTTAAATGGATAAGGGCCGATCTTGGCACGCACGGGTCCAATCTGGTTGCTTGTATTGTATTGAACAATAAGATTGCCGCCTTCCTGAACGTAAGTCATTAATTTTTCATAATGATTATTTAACCACTCATTGGTATTGTAAGCCCTCACGCCACTGATAATGGCATCGAATGATTTCAGCTGATTTTTTGAAAGTTCATGATCATCCAGCAAGGTCACTTCATATCCCAATTGCAGGAGTGCCCCCGGCACTTTATCACCTGCACCTGCTATATACCCGATCTTTTTTCCAGCCGTTTTCAACCTAACAAAAACATTGCGCACCACTGCAGGTTTTAAATAGCTGATTTCAGGAATATGGTTATAACTGATCTTTTGAACCTGGTAAGCGGGTGTACCGGGTTGCAGTTCATATAACCAGGTATGATCCTCTGGCAGATTTCCTCCCGGTGAAGCAATATCAAAAAGCGCTTCGAATTTTCCGCGGCTTCCTTTTAAAAGGGCATCCTTTGATAATACTAATTTTTTATTGCTGTAGATGCTGACTGCATCCATGTTTTTCTGTGTTACATACTCAAATTTCTGTTTCCAATTCATTCCCTGCACCAATACAACTGGCTGAGCTGGTAACTCCAGTGTAACGGGTGGCAAAACAATAAATGGCTGGTACAATTCTCCTCTGACGGGATCTGTATATTTATATTTTAAATGTTTTTCAATTACCAGTTCCAGGCCTTCAAATTCGATGTTGAACTGAACTTTGAACGCAGGTTCCGCGTCTGGCTTTCCTATTAATTCCTGATCGTCCACATTGAAAGAACCTGCCGCCATTTCTTTTTTTAACCAATAAGGCTGAGAGGGTGTAAAATCAGCAGGAACAAAAATGGTTTGCTGGAAAATCTCGTTATTATTTTTAGCAAGCGCTTTAACAGGTGCTGTTTTATATCCCATCATGTTGATGGAATTGAGTTTTACCCTGGCGCCCGTTCTGTTATTCACCACAAAATTTACTTTCATTGAATCCCCTGCAGCTACTGTGGAATGGCTGGTAAATGCATCGATCCAGATGCCACTTACCTGCTCCATCAGTTGTTTAACTTCCTGCAGTTTTTTATTGCGCCAGTAACCATCTTTTAATAATTGGATCTCTTTGTAAATATTTGCGAGCCGGGGCAAGGAAGCTGCCGGCTCAACAAAATTAAAAGCATGGATCGCCTCATCTAAAAGCTTTTCAACACGTGCGCCTCCGGGAATTCTTTTCCATGAATACACCACATCTTCAAACAGGTCTTCATTAGGCTTTTCGCCCCCTGTGATGGTGAAGTATTCCCATGCAGTACCTCTTATTCGTGCGACTCCAAACCCCTGGCTTTTATGCTGGCTGCGACTTTCAGATGCGATCTCACCATAGCTTTTTCCAAGAACAGGGTTGAAACCGCCTACATCTAATTTTAAAGCATTTTCAGGTGCCTGGTTATTATTGAAATTGAAACTATTCCAGGCAATGCGTTTGGCCTTCCAGGGTTGAAACCATTTAAGTTGTTCAGGAAACTTTTTAGGATCTGCCGCCGCTTCAAATGCCTCATTGGCAAGTATGGACGATGCGGTATGATGTCCATGTCCACCCTCACCTGTTACCGGGAACCTGGTGATGATCACATCCGGTTGAAATTTACGGATGATCCATACCACATCAGAAAGGATCTTTTCGCGGTTCCATTTTTCAAGCGTTTCCTCCGGATTTTTTGAATAACCGAAATCGAAAGCTCTTGTAAAAAATTGCTCTGCGCCATCAATAGCGCGCGCAGACAGTAATTCCTGCGTACGGATCAAACCAAGGTCAACACCCTGCTCATCCCCGATCAGGTTTTGCCCACCATCACCTCTTGTAATGGAAAGATACCCGGTGCGGAATAATTTCTCCTGTGAATAAAAAGAGAGCAACCGTGTGTTTTCATCATCAGGATGTGCGGCAACATAAAGCACAGATCCGAGTACATTGAGTTTTTTTAATCCCTGGTAAATCTCCGCAGAATTCGGCGTTAGTTGTGCATGACCTAAATGACCCAATGCAACTGCAACTATTAAAAATAATTTCTTCATCATTTAAAAAGCTCAAATAAAAGAAAAAGGGTGAAAATTACTTCCACCCTTCATCAATATTATAATAATTTTATTGTCCAACCATGAACAGGGCATTCGCAAACATAAGTTTTCCATTTTCCCAAAAGCTGCGGAACAACACAGGATCAGTGAAATAGGTTACGGTACCCCTTCCTATTTCCTGTACCCCGAATAACATCCCATCCTGCAGGCGGGTTTGCAATCGTGAACCCACAAAACCCGACAACTGCCTGTCTTTCCTGATCACCCCCACATTCCATCCGCCCTCTTTGATAAACTCATAGATGGATTCATCTCCTTTTAATGTATAATAATAATTGGGGTATCCATAAGCCAGCGGATGTGTATTATCCAGTTCCACTTTAAAAATGGAACCAGGAGTTACATTTGGCAGGAATTCCCTTTCACGGTTTTCAAACTTTCTTAACGCTGCATAATTATCACCCGTATCCAGCACATCTTCTTTCTTTGATTTAATACTCCATTCCAGTTTTGACAACTGGGCGACGGCTCTTTCGAGTGCGATGACATTTCCTCCACTGCTGATCCATGATCTGAACGCTTCTGCGCTGGCTTTGTCATTTAAAAATTTGTAATTACCATTGGGAAGGATCACCACGTCAT
This sequence comes from Chitinophagales bacterium 33-2, assembly GCA_002050435.1. GTDB lineage: Bacteria > Bacteroidota > Bacteroidia > Chitinophagales > Chitinophagaceae > Flavisolibacter. Next base: position 69,086 of record MWYV01000029.1, read on the forward strand.
AATCACTCCACCTGATGTTGGAAAGTTGAGTTGAATTGATCAGCGTTACCGGGTATTCCAACACCTGGTCGAAATAATACCAGATCTCTCCTGCCGAAGTTGCAGCAACACCTTCTCCCGTAATCAACGCGATCTTTTTATTCCTTAGCGAGCGCACCCGGTTGCTTCCAAAATCATATCCTCTGTCCACCATGCCGGATTGAACGGTTGCCAGTTTTACCTGGCTTTCATTGGCAAGACTCCTAACTGTGGCCCAGAAATCTGAAACATGCTGGTTACCTGTGCGCATAACCAGGATGGCACCTCTTCCAAATGATTGTCCTCCCGATTCAAATGGTTCGTCTGTAAACCTTAAACGAATGCCTTTACTCAAAAGTTTTCCTGCAAGCCGGGCGGCATTCACTCCATTCCAGGGAATGACATAGGCATAGGGTTCAGCCGCAGGATTTTGAATGCTTACGAAATTAATATTGCCGGAGGCATCCAGTTTTTGGGTGGTGGCATAAGCTTTCAAACCGTAGGCATAAGGCAATGCCCATGCGGTTATATCATAAGTAAGTGAATCAGCCAGGGCTGATTTAGGTTCAAACAAAACTTTAACCAGTGCACTTTTTGGCTGAATGGCAGGAATGATCAGATCACCCGCAGTTATATTGAAATTTTCCTCTCTGCCGAACCTTACCACGAAGTGATCACAAAATGGCAGCGTGATTTTCAATATACCATTGGACGTAACCATGCAAGAATATTTGATGAAAAAGGCTGGTTGTATTTTACCAGGCAGTATTTTGATCTTTTTTACCCGTCTTACGGTGATACTTACCCGATTTACAATGGCGCCATTGGTATGACCTACGAGCAGGCGGGCCACAGTATGGGCGGTCTTGGAATATTGCTGGCTGATGGCGATACGCTTACCCTGAAGGACAGGGTGGAACATCATTTTGCTACCTCAATGAGCACCATAGAAATTGCCTCGAAAAATGCGGCTACGCTTTTAAATGAGTTTCAGAAATATTTTACCGATGCTACGGTTAGCGGCATTGGAAATTACAAATCCTATGTGATCAAAAATCAGCCTGCCGATGAAACCAGGGTCAGGAACCTTGTTCAACTGCTGGATAAAAACAACATACGTTATGGTAGTGGCAGAAGCGGTACTGCTAGAGGATACAACTATGA
>MWYV01000038.1 GCA_002050435.1 Chitinophagales bacterium 33-2
GGGAGCGCACCGAAAAATGAAAACAGGTGCAACTCCATGCGATCTGATTGTGCAAGCGTTCTTCGCGCTGTATTGCTCCACCTTAGGTTTAAAGATTTCTTAGGAAAAATCAGGAGCAATAAGGCGCACACAACCACCCAAATGTGATAAGATGATGTGCCTGGAATTTCATTTTGTGAGGAAACCTGGTACCTGCCTCTTGTTGCCCGCAGATCGCGCTGATGAACGCAGAAGACCCATCAGCGAAAATCTGCGTAATCTGCGGGAGGCCTTTTTGTTGCCTGTTCGCAAGGCTGGCAACGCTCAAAAAGGTTGTCAGCCAGGTACGAGGCCCGCCGGCCTGAGGCAAAATAGCTTAACTAAAAGCGATGTTTGATTTTTACCGGACAGCAGTGAATTTATGATCATGAACGTGAAACCCTTCCAAATACTTTTTTCAGTATCTCGGTTGTGCGGGCCACAGGATTCGTTCTGATATTGGCCTCCTCCTGGGCAATCTGATCAAACAAAGCAGTAACAGCCCTGTCCACAACATAAGAAGGCAGATCAGGATTCAATTTATTCATTGTTGTTGGAAAATTATTATAGGTGTTGATCACATCTGTATAATATTTGGTAGCATTGAATTTATCAAGAGATGCCCGGATAATTGGAGAAAAAGCATTGACAAGTTTCTGGGTTGTTCTTTCACGGAAGTAATTTGTTGCGGCGTCACGCGGACCAGATACAATGTTCAGGGCATCAGCAATGCTCATATCTCTTATGGCATCGAGAAAAATGGGACCCGCATGACCTACGGCATCCTCAGCGGCCCGGTTGATTTGTAAAATGGCACGATCCACCATCGAACCCAAACCTACCTGCCTTAACGTATTTTCAATTTTCTGTGCATCTGGCGGAAGCAGTAATTTATATAATGCACTGCCAAAAAATCCATCGGTTTGATTTAAAGAAGCAATGCCTCTCCCAACCCCTTTGTCCAGGGCCTGCCTGATAGCTGTTGCTGCTTCAGATTGGGTTACGGCGGATGTTGCTGTCCCGGGAAAATTGGCTACATCACATGAAAAAAAAAAGAAAGGAATTACAAGGGTTAATAAAATACGTTTCATTTGAGATTTTAAATTATTTACTCAAAACACGCGCCAGACTAAGCAGTGGAATAACAGTTAGAAAATAAGGTGTTGCTTCCTGCCTTTAATCCTGTTTCTTAAATTTTTGAAAAACCTTATTCGCTCCCTTTCACTGACTGTGCTGATCAGGGTTGATTTTTTTATAAGATTCTGAATATAGCGCGAGCTATGCTCACAAAAATGAACATCACGGGTAATCATTACATTCAAAACACTATGAACAAGGAAGCAAATTTTTGATTCATTCAAGGTAGCCAATATAGAATTCTCCAATATGATGATCTCATTAAAATACATGCGGTAAGATGCAAGCGGCTTTTTCTCAGGGTCCCCTACCCTGAACTTATATCCTAAAGTGGCCTGCTCCTCAAGGTGATCTATCAATTTTTCCAGCGCTTCATACAACTTTCAAAAACTCAATGGAAATGAAAAAGTAAATATGCACACTACTTTCAAAGGCACTTATTACCTGGTCAAATTCAGAAATAAAGAAATCATCGTACACAAGCCCGTCATTGATTATAATATGGTTTGCCTATATACCATTGAACCCCATAACCGGGAGACCATTTATTCTGACAAATACCATAGCTTTTTATTCATTCAAAAAATAAAGGCACATCACTATAAAATACAATTTCCAGATGGAAACTATAATGAATACTTCTATGAGAACGGGCGCTGTACTTCAATAAAGGTGGAGAGTTCCATGTACAGCGTCATTATGGTATTAAAAAAGTGATTTAAAATTATTAATATGAAAGTTTTTATCTCAGGCACCACAGTTATATTGGTAGTTTCCTCATGTTTAAAGCTTTAGAAACGGGCCATATAGTACATGCATTGGTTCGTGTAGGGTTTATGGGGCAACAAAATCCTACCCGGGGTCCTTTTCATTAAGCCTTAAAAAAGATGTTTAAGGGTGATGGCTGATCATACCAGGCAGAATGAATCTTTCCAGCTTTTCTAAAAAATCGACTGATAGAGATTCAAATGTCAAACACAAAAGAGCGCCCCGCCTCAGTGGCTGCGTAAAAGATCCAATATTTTTTATTAGCCTGCCCTAATATCCAACAGCCAGAAACAGGTGCATTTTTATTGCCTGGGGCTGTCCATATCTTTTTAATTCACTGCTATGAGTACATTTGCACACTTAGAACAGCTAGTATGCAAACACAACATTTATCAGAACAGGAAGTTATCCGGAGAGAAAAACTATCGGGGCTTCAAAATCTTGGAATAGACCCTTACCCGGCGGCACTTTATCCCGTCAGCCATTATTCTCAGGAAATAAAAGCTTCATTCGCTGACGAATCAAAAGATGATTACGCAGATGTATGCCTGGCAGGAAGAATCATGGGTGTCCGTGATATGGGTAAAGCTTCGTTCGCAGAATTACAGGATGGACAAGGAAGAATACAGATCTATGTAAGGAAAGATGACATTGCAAAAGACGGTGATACCAGCTTATACGACCAGGTCTGGAAAAAACTTTTGGATATCGGTGATTTTATTGGTGTAAAGGGTTTTGTTTTCAGAACAAAGATGGGTGAGATCTCCATTCATGTTAAAGAATTTACCCTGCTTGCAAAATCATTGCGTCCGTTGCCTATTGTAAAAGAAGCAGAAGGCCAGACCTTTGATGCGGTTACAGATCCTGAATTTAAATACCGCCAGCGTTATGCCGACCTGGTGATCAATCCTGCGATCAAAGAAACTTTTCTGAAAAGAACAAGGCTGATTAATTCAATAAGAGAATTTTTAAACCAGCACGGTGCACTTGAAGTAGATACGCCGGTGCTTCAAAGCATTCCGGGCGGCGCAGCGGCTAGGCCTTTTACAACGCACCATAATGCATTGGATGTTCCTTTTTATTTAAGGGTCGCCAATGAACTTTACTTAAAACGACTGATCGTTGGAGGTTTTGACTGGGTGTATGAGTTCAGCCGCAATTTCAGAAATGAAGGAATGGACCGAACCCATAATCCTGAGTTTACCATTCTGGAATTTTATACTGCATATAAAGATTACCTGTGGATGATGAATGTTACAGAACGCCTGCTTGAAAAAGCAGCCATTGATGTTACCACCACAACAGACGTAACCGTTGGCGAACACCTGATTTCATTCAAAGCACCTTATAAGCGCATCTCCATTTACGATGCGATTAAAGAACATACAGGTTTTGATGTAAGCGAAATGGATGAAGCAGCATTAAGAGCTGTTTGCAGGCAATTGCGCATTGAATCCGATGCTTCCATGGGTCATGGAAAACTGATCGATCAAATTTTTGGCGGTCGGTGTGAACATCATTATATACAACCCACTTTTATTATTGATTACCCTGTGGAAATGAGTCCGCTTACAAAAAAACACAGAAGCAAACCAGGACTTGTAGAACGTTTTGAACTGATCATAAACGGAAAAGAAATCGCTAACGCATACACGGAGCTGAATGATCCTATTGATCAGCGCGAACGTTTTGAAGAGCAGGTGAAACTTATGGAAAGAGGCGATGAAGAAGCCATGTATATAGATTATGATTTTTTACGCGCACTGGAATATGGAATGCCTCCGACGTCGGGAATTGGTTTTGGCATCGACAGGCTTTGCATGCTGCTCACCAACCAGCCTTCCATCCAGGATGTATTGCTCTTTCCACAGATGCGACCTGAAAAATGGGTGGTGGATGCGAACGAAGAACAAAAAGATGATCAATAATGAAGGTCTGCGGCTTTTCATTTATCAGGAACGCCATAAAGTACCAGTATCCCGTTGCTGAAGCTTTATCCTCCATTCTTCCACTTTGTGATGAAGTGTTTGTTGCTGTAGGAAATTCTGATGATGGAACCAGGGCACTCATTGAAGGACTGAGCCCTAAAATCCACATCATTGATACCGTGTGGAATGATCGTTTGAGGGAAGAAGGAAAAGTACTTGCTGTGGAAACAGATAAAGCCCTGCGCGCTGTGACTCTTAACTACCACTGGTGTATCTATATCCAGGGAGATGAAGTCATGCATGAAGCAGGTTATGATGAAGTGAAAAAGGCCATGGAGAAATGGAAAGATGATAAGCGTGTAGATGGACTTCTATTTAAATACAGGCATTTCTATGGTTCCTATGATTATATTGGAGCATCCTCAAGATGGTATAAACGGGAAATTCGTGTGATCAAAAATGATCCTGCCATATTTTCTTACCGCGACGCGCAGGGCTTCCGAAAGAACAACAATGAAAAACTAAGTGTAAAAGCATTGAATGCTTATATCCATCATTATGGCTGGGTAAGAGAGCCGGAAGCCATGTATGCAAAAACTTATGATTTCAGTAAACACTGGAGTGGAGATAAGTGGCAGCCTCAAAAAACTTTTTCAAAATTTGATTATAGCCAGCATGTTGATGGATTGCAAAAATTTACAGGAACGCATCCATCTGTGATGCATCCATTGATAGAAAAAATGAACTGGCAATTTGAATTTGATCCCAGTTTCAGCAATCTTCCATTCAAAGAAAAACTTAAAAATTACCTGGAAAAAATTACAGGAAAAAGACCGTTCGATCACAACAATTTTAAGATCGTTTAAATGAAATAATTCCTTGCTGCCTTTTATAATTTTCCACGGGGCGTCCTCGAGTGCTCAATTCCTTTGTTAGAAAGAAAAATTCTTTAACTCCTAAGAAACAACTTCAAATAAATGTGATTTTTTAAAAGAGATGGAACAGGAGTTAATCCAGGAAAATATCTTTCATTAATCCCTGCCCGCTGTTCACTGAATAAATTGACAGATCGGTAATGCCTTCCGCTGCAAGCACCGCTTCATCAATAAAAAAATTGCCAGTGCATTCAGCAGAAAGTTTTGATAATATGTGATATGCTGCGTCCGCAACAATTTCTGGTTTGCGGCTCATTTGCATAAGCGCATCTCCACCCAAAAGATTTTGTACCGCCGCTGTTGCAATGGTTGTTTGGGGCCACAAGGCATTTGCAGCAATTTTATATTGTCTTAATTCTTCCGCAAGACCTAAAATGATCATGCTCATCCCATATTTACTCAAGGTATAGGCCAGGTGTTGTTCAAACCATTTTGGATTCATGTTCAATGGAGGCGAAAGATTGAGAATGTGCGGATTCTCCGCTTTCTTCAGATAGGGCAAACAGGCCTGGCACATCAGAAAAGTGCCGCGGACCTGGATTCCATGCATCAGATCAAAACGTTTGGCCTCGATATGTTCGGTGGGAGACAGGTTGATGGCACTGGCATTATTGATTAATATGTCGATGCTACCGAAATGATTTGCAGTTTCCTTGACAGCACTGGCAATATCTTCTTCATTGCGGATATCGCATTTTAAAGCAAGCGCTTTTACACCGAATGCTTCAATTTCTTTGGCAGCAGTAAAGATGGTTCCTTCCAGTTTTGGATGTGGTTCAGTTGTTTTGGCGGCAATGGCAATATTGGCGCCTGCTTTTGCAAGTTTGATGGCGATGGCTTTTCCAATTCCACGGCTGCCACCTGTGATCAGTACATTTTTGTTCTTAAATTTCATAGCCTGGTTTAATATTCAGCCTGCCTTGGTTTCGTTTGCATGATTGCATCAATCTTTTGCATAACCTCAGGTGTTAATGCCGGAAGAACATCCAGTGCTTTAAGATTTTCCTGAAGCTGTTCTTTTTTTGTGGCACCCAGGATGGCTGTTGTTACATCAGGATTTTTGATACACCAGGCAATCGCAAGGGTTGACTGGGCGGTACCAAGTTCATTCGCCACTTCTGCCAGCTGGCGCACCTTCTGCAGTTTGTCTTCCACCATCCATCTTTCTTTCAGCCAGCCAAAGCCTTCCAGTGCAAAACGGCTTCCTTCTGGAACACCATCATTGTATTTCCCGGAGAGTAATCCTGATGCCAATGGGCTCCAGATGGTGGTGCCCATACCTACTGTTCTGAAAATATTGGTAAACTCCGCTTCCATTTTATCGCGCTCCAGCAGGTTGTATTGTGGTTGTTCTACTGATGGACCAATCAGGTGTAACAGGCTGGCCACCCTGTGCGCCTCCATGATCTCCGCGGCACTCCATTCGCTGGTGCCCCAGTATAATATCTTTCCCTGTTGTATCAGGGTGTTCATTGTCCAAACCACTTCTTCCATAGGAACACCCTTATCTGGCCTGTGACACAAGAAAAGGTCAAGGTAATCCAGCTGCAATCTTTGCAAAGCCTCATGACAGGCTTCCACCAAATGTTTCCTGCTTAACCCGGTCTGGTTTGGTTTATTTTCTTTTCCTCTCCAGCCAAAAAAAGCCTTGCTGCTCACGGTATAAGATGTGCGGTCCCAGTTTTTGTTTTTCAGAATGCGGCCCATCAGTTTTTCACTTTCGCCCAGTGCATATACTTCAGCATTGTCGAAAAAATTGATACCTGCATCATAAGCAATGCTCATTAATTCATCTGCAGGTGCTTCATCAATTTGTTTATGAAATGTAACCCAGCTACCATAGGAAAGTACGCTTAGCTCCAATCCTGTTTTTCCCATTCTCCTGTATTCCATGCTATAAATTTTTACCGAAGGTATTCAGAGAAATCTGAAGTTCAGCTGCAGAGGTGCGTGATGATCCGGCAGATCAACACTCCTGATTCACGCAAATTTCTTAAAACAGTTTTGCCGCGCCTGAAGAAAAAATGGGCATGCCACTGCGTGTTCCATTATGTACACCAGCATCCACTACTACCTGCCCGTTCACAATTACATAATGAAAACCTTTGGAATAGGCATGTGGTTTTTCAAAACTTGAAATGTCCTGAACTTCCTTTTCATCAAAAATGAGGATGTCTGCTGCGAAACCTTCACGGATCAGACCCCTGTCGCGCAAACCGAATTTCTGTGCGGGCAATGAGGTCATTCTTCTGATGGCCTCTTCAAGAGTAAGGATCTTCTGATCACGAACATAATTACCAATCACCCTGGCATTGGTGCCATATCCACGCGGATGTGGGACACCCTGGTTGTAGATGCGGATGCTGGCATCGGAAGCAAACATGTTAAAGGGATACTGCATAATGCGTTTTACATCCTCTTCACTCATACCATGAAATACCATTCCTGCACCACCTGCCAGCATCATATCAATTATGGTCAGCGCTTCTTCTTTCCCTTTATGTTTTCTGCCCTTCATTAAATTGATCTGCTCAATGCTTTTACCATTGTAAGTTGAATCGGCACGGTGACTTGCCACGACAGCGTAACTGAAATGTTTTAATTTTCTTTTTTTAAGATTTTTGAGCAGGGCATCAATCACATAGGCGCGCACTTCAGGTCTTTGAAGCCTGGCCATAATCGAATCATTTCCATCAGCAAGAATTTCATCCGGCAGCAAGGTGCTTAAGGAAGTGCTGCTTGCCGTGTATGGATATTGATCGATCGTTACTTCAATTCCCTCTTCCCTGGCTGCCTGCACAAGTGCCAGCGTTTGCCTGCTTCTGCCCCAGTTATGATGGCCACTGACTTTAAAATGCGAGATCTGCACTGGTATGCGTGCCTGTCTTCCAATTTCAAGTGCTTCATTTATAGCCCTGATCACACTATCACCTTCACTGCGCATGTGAGAGGCGTACACACCATTGTATTTTGCAGCAACTTTGGCCAGCCTTACAATTTCATCTGTCTCGGAATAAGCACCTGGTATATAAAGCAGGCCTGTGCTCAAACCTACAGCTCCTCCCTGCATGGCAGCTTCCACCAGGTTTTCCATTCTTTTCATTTCATCTTCCGTTGGTTTACGGTTGGCTCTTCCCATGATGGCCCTGCGCACATCGTTATGACCAACCAGACTTGCTACGTTCACTGATGTTTTCAGCGAATCGATCATCTGCAGGTATTTTTTTATATCAACATTTGATGCGCCGCAATTCCCGGTGATCACGGTAGTTACTCCATCAAGAATAAAATTATTGGCAGTTGGATTAATCAGTTCATCGCCTTCGATATGTGTATGCACATCGATGAAACCGGGAGTAACAATTTTTCCTGCTGCATCTATGGACCTTTTTGATTTTAATAAGTGTAGGTTTCCAATTCTTACAATTCTTCCATCACGCACTGCAATATCGGCGCGGTACCAGGAATTGCCTGTGCCATCAAGTATGCGCCCGTTTTTAATAATCAGATCTACGGAATCCTGTGCTGAAACCTGAAAAAAGGTAAAGAAAAACAGGACGATAATGGGAAGTTTCATAATTCTAAAAATATGGCATTAAATGCATGAACAAAGGATCTTGTGAAAATTCTTACATTCAGTTATGAAAGCTAATAAAATAATTTGCCCCATTTTTTTATGTCTTTTTGTTTTTCAGCTTTTGGGAACGTTCTCCTTCGCTCAATCCGACAGTTCACAGGAACGTTTTCAAAAGATCCTTCGGCTCAAATCCCTGGTAGATACACTCTACCAGGATCACTATAACAATCAAAACCTGCCCGGACTCTCTTACGCAGTGATGGTTGACGAAAAAATTGCATTTATAACAGGTGCCGGTTACCAAAACATACAATCAAAAACAAAAGTTTCGGCCAATTCAGTTTTTCGCATTGCTTCCATGACCAAAAGTTTTACCGCGCTTGCCATTTTAAAATTAAGGGATGAAGGAAAATTGAAACTTGATGATGCTTCCCGTTTATATGTGCCTGAAATGATGGATTGGAAACACAGGCTTTCTTCATCGCCCATAACCATCCGGCAGCTGCTTACGCACATGGCGGGATTCCCTGAAGACAATCCCTGGGGGGACAGGCAATTAAGCAGGAGTGAAGCAGAACTGAGTGCGCTGCTGATCAGCCAACCCGCTATGTCCAATGCACCGGGGATGGAGTTTGAATACAGCAATCTTGGATATGCCCTATTAGGCAGGATCATAAAAAATATTTCAGGACAATCGTACCAGGAATACATCAGCAACCAGATCCTGAATCCACTTGGTATGCATCAAACTTATTGGGAAGTGAACAACGTGCCGGCAAACCAGCTTGCACAGGGATATAGAAGATCCGGTACGGTTTATCATAAAGAACCCATTCTTCCTGATGGTTCTTTTGCTTCCATGGGCGGCATGCTGACCACTATGGTGGATTTTGTGAAATATATGCAGCTCCACATGCAAGCATGGTCCGGTGGTGAAGACAGCACGTTGTTCGTTTTAAAGTCCACCCTGCGCGAAATGCACATGCCGCATACCATTAGTGGTTTGAATACCGGTTTCCAGCTTTTATCCAACAATACCTGTGCTCTTGTTGCGGGATACAGCTATGGGTTAAGATGGTGGAAGGACTGCAGCAATAAAAATTATGCTGGGCACAGCGGGGGGCTGCCCGGTTATGGCAGCAACTGGATGTTCCTGCCGGAATATGGCATCGGCATTGTTGCTTTTTCAAATGTGACGTATGCCTCCTTCACAAATTTTCATATTTCTGTTTTGGACACCCTTATAAAAAGGTCGGGAATCAACAGGGCGGTTGCTAGTTCTGACATCCTGGAGTCCAGGAAAAAGGTGCTGCTCACTTTCCTTCCTGAATGGAAAAACGCAGTAGGTTCAGGCATTTTTGCAGAAAACTTTTTTTCAGATCAGCCTTTGGAAGAATTGAAGCGTACCACCGCCACCATTTTTAATCAAATTGGCAGGATCAAAAACATTGGTGTTTTGGTTCCCACGAACCAACTCAGAGGTAGTTTTATTTTATATGGTGAGAAGGGAAGTGCTGAAGTGTTTTTTACACTTTCACCGGAGCATCTGCCCAGGATCCAGCATTTCAGGATCCGATCCATCAGTAAGTAACTACAGGATGGTTTTCAGTTTTTTCTTCCTGCTTTCTTTTTGTAAAACTTTGCCATTTTTTATAGGTTGCGCTTCGCCACAACCATTCCACAGGACCATATTGAAAATAGTTTAACCAGATCCTGCTGACAATAATCTGAAAGAGGAAAACAGATGTGGCAAGCAAGGCACCATAGGCCGCACCCAATTTTCCCATCATATTGAGTCCAAAAGGTAAAAAGAATATCGTGGCCACAAGGGATTGGAGTATGTAATTGGTGAACGCCATTTTTCCTACAGGGGCTAAAACTTTCACTACAAACTTTCCAATACCCGAAGCTGCCAGCAAAAAGAAAAGTGCCATGTAGGCGAGTGCCTGAGGTGCTACTCCAATGGCATAGGCTATAGTACGATGCCATCCCATTAATTTCAATCCATAATATTCACCCTGATCTTTCATTACCATGTTGCTCATCATATAATTAGCGGGCAGGCCAACGAGTAGTCCTGCCAGGGCAATGATGGAAAGCAGCCGGTAATTTTTAAGTATGGTTTTATACCTTCCCTTTCTACCCATTAAAAAACCAAGAATAAACATGCCCAGTACTTTAGAAATCCTTGATTGAAAGAACAGGTCACTAAACCTCCAGAAAAAACCTGCAATGTTTGTTTTGATCAGATCAAAATAATTCATGTTCGCTAAAAAAAGCTTCCATTCTTCCAGTGAGTTGATGTTATTTAATCTTGAATCCACCCAGATGCCGGTATCGTTTAAAAGTTGCTGTGGCGCCGATGCAGGTGGCCATATCATTTTGATATAGTAGAGCAATACCGGAGAAAGAATGAGAAGAATAGCAGTAATGAATAAGGTACGGTCCTTCCATTTGCGGATGGCCAAAAGAACAAAACCTAACATAGCATAAAAAGCAACAATATCGCCGATCCATAAAAAAACGATATGGGAAAGTCCAAGAACCAACATAAAAAACAACCGGCGCCGCGCAAATGAAATGGCCTTTAACTGGTTTTCTTCCCTGCGCTGTATCTGCAATGCAATGCCCCAGCCAAATAAGAAACTAAAGATGGAATAAAACTTTCCTTCGAGCAGCATGTGATCAAGAAACCGGACATTATTGTCTAAAGAGGTAAAGTAAGGTCCTGTTCCGACAGGTTCGGACAAAAAATTAAAGCCGGGGATATTTGCAATAAAGATCCCCAAAAGAGCAAGCCCTCTCAGGGCATCCATGGAAATTAACCGATCAGAATTTTTTAAGGGAGCAAAAGCAGTTGGCATTGTAAACAAATAATATTAAATCTAAATACTACTTTCCGCAGTTGCAAATTTTATTCTTAAAGTGTTGAAAATGATTATTCCGAAAAAAAATCTTTTTTATTTAGAACTGTCTCCAACAAACCATTGCTCTTTATTTCTGAAAAGCACATTAAAAGTGGTGAGGGTACCATAGATCCTGGTGATGTATTGCTGGAGGTTTACTTTTTCTTCATCAGAAAGTTTTTTATGCGCATTGACCTGCTGTTCCATCACGCGCAGCCTGTCGCGGAGCATGACTATTTTATGAAAAAAATCTTCAATCGGCACTTCCTTTGGTTTAAGCGATTTGTCGGCTGGTTGTAAAATCATGATGCCGCCCTGCCAGCGGTCACCGATAGGAACCACTTCTGAAATTCCACCCCACAATCTTAAAATTTTTAAAAGGGAGCGTTCAACATCGGAATGGGTTTCAATCTCCTCACTTACATTTTCCGGAATGATCTCTTCAAGATGCGCATCATTTTTATCAATTTCTTTTATCCCGTGGTAGATAAAAGAAATTAAATAGGTAGCATACCTGATTCCTACAATCACTCCCGGCCCGTGTTGAGTGTGTTGCAGTCTTGTGCCGATACCAAGGTTCAGTTGATCCATAAAAGAAAATTAATAGCGAAGATAAAGTGTGCCGTCAAAAGCCGCGTTTGGAATTAAAGGCAATGCCTGCATTCTTAATGTACAGCTGAAAATCGTATTCGGTGGTGAAAAGGCAAAATTCATACGCGGGCCGGTAGGTGACCATAAATTGTTCAAGGGCAGCGCTGTCAAGACCTGTCAATCGCCTGACCAGCGGCTTATTAAAGCGGTGATCTACAAATTTTTCTTTCTCCTGTTCCAGCAGTCTTTCCCTGAAACGTTCCATCGATTTGTTTTTCCTGAATTGGAATACCCTGATCAGTTCCTGTATATCTATGCCAGCCCCTGTTGAATTCACAGAGGTCATGGAGGCAAGATCTGGTCTTCTGAAATCAAACACTTTTTTATAATCATTCCTGTTTTGCAAGGAGTCTTGTTTATAAATTCTTGTCCGGATCTTTACTTCAGGCAATATATTTCCTTTGGTGATCATGTTCAGGTTGAGCGCAATGTCGAATTGAGATATATCAGCGATCTTCAAAACCGGGTATTTTGGTGTGGGTCTTCCCAGGAATGAAAACCAGATGGTATCAATTTCACTAACCTCTATGCTATAACGGCCCAGCGTATCTGAAATGGATAATTTGCCGGAAGAACTCAATACCGTAACAGATTCCACTGTATGATTCCGGGAACTGTCAAATACAGTTCCTTTGACCTTGTACTGTGCTAAAGAAGAGGCGGGAAAAAAAAGAGTGCAGCCTCCTGCAATTAAAAAAATATGGAAAATCCTGTTCTTCAATTCTGAGTTTGCAGCAAATAACTAAAAAATATCCTAATGGATTGGTAAATGGCAGGTCTGCGGCTGGGGGAGGTAAAAAATCCTCAACCCGCTTTAATTCATAAAACCACATCATTATAAATTATTGATTCTCGCGACCTTAATTCAAATATCCTTTTTGGCACAGGATTTTAAGCACATAATAAAACGGCAGGTATGAAAAATACAGAGTTTACAATGTCCGGAACCAACAACCAGGGACTGCAAAATGTGTTAATTGAAAAGCCTTTAAATAATGAAGTGAAGCACGTGAACGGCAATTATGCCGACCCTGATGAGGATGAGGAGGAAGAGGAGGAAGATCTGATTTTAGGCGATGAAGATGAACTGGAAGGGGATGAGGAAGAATTTGAAGTTGAATTGGAAGAAGACATCGATCCGGCTATTGATGGAAAAGATATCGACGATGCGGATGATCTGATTATTGATCCCGATGATGACCCTGACGAGGACGATGAAGATGATGACCTGTGAAAACAGACATTTTAAGAGGCTTACTTAGGTAAGCCTCTTCCCTTAAAATTAACCAGGTAATAACCGCCTCAGTCTTTACAAACCACTTTGGCCTAAAAATGATCGTGCACCAAAAAGCCTCAATTTATATGTGGGCAAAAAATCGACTACTCTTAAAAAAATCTGCTCCAGTGATGATACAGTCGGCCCAGAACTGCCTATATTAATCCATGCTCCTTCCAGGAAATAAAAAAGGGCTAGTACAACCTACTGAACATGAAATGCGTCATTATTGCGCAAAAAAATAAAAATGAATCATCTTTTTAAGAAGCGGAATAGGTTACCTGCAGTTCAAAAGCCAATGCCCTCACTGGGTTTTTGCATTATAATGGACTTATTAGGTTGCGCCAGTTACCTTTTACCTTTTTTTGGTGAATTTTTTGACCTTTTGTGGGCGCCAATTTCTGCGCTTATTTTTATGCGCACTTTTGGCGGCGCAAGAGGCATTTTTGGTGGTGCTTTTAATTTCATTGAAGAATTGTTACCAGGACTGGACATCATCCCTACATTCACCATCAGCTGGTTTTTGCTTTATTATAAAAGAAACAATCAGGGTTTCACTATACCTACGCTCAGGTAAGGGCAGTAATGAATTCTGATTGCTGGTTGAAAACAAGCAGGCTCCCACTGTAACCGGGCGCAATTCTTCCATATTGTTTATCTGCTCCAAGCAATTGTGCGGGATACAAACTGCACATGCGGTGGGCTTCACCCTTTTCAATACCTGCCTGTTTTACCAGGTTATTAAAAGCCTGGTTCATGCTAAGTGCCGATCCGCTGAGGGTGCCATTACATTCATACCGGTCCACATTCAGTACATGCTGGTAAGGCCCGGTGGCAGTTGATGTAACAGCATCCGTAATAGCAAACAACCTTGCTCCCATTTTCATTTTTGCAATAATCAACATATTGTAATCCACATGATGCCCATCCGGTATGATGCTGGCCTTTACAGTGGAATGTAAAAATGCTGCTGCCGGCAACCCGGGTGCGCGGTGGTGCATGCTGCTCATGGCATTGAACAAATGAGTAACCGCATCAATTCCGGAATCAAATGAGCGCATCGCTGTTTCAAAATCTGCATCTGTATGGCCTGCTGACACCACGATACCTGCGCTCTGGATGTATTCAATTATTTCAACAGAGCAAACTTCGGGTGCCAAAGTGATCATAGTAATGTTTTCACTTCCGTAATCCAGCAAGGCTTTTACTTCCTCTATTGATGGAACACGAATCCACTCTTCTTTATGAGCGCCTTTCCTGGCAGGATGGATCCATGGTCCTTCAATATGCAATCCATGCACGCCCTTTCCTCCCGATTGCTTAAACGCGCGAACAGCATCAATACATGATTTGATTACATCAGTGGTGTTTGTAGCGACTGTAGGCTGGAATAACGCCGTTCCGGCTGAAGCAAAACTGTTTGCCATCACGGAAAGCGTTTCCTCCGTTGGATCTACAGATAACAATCTTCCTTCTGCACCATACACCTGCACGTCGACAAAGGCAGGGTATAAAATACAATCCTTAAAATGTTTAACTGGAATACCTTCGCCCACCTGATGCTGTGGAACTACCTCCTTCACAAGTTGATCTTCAACAATTACAGCTAAGCCGTCAACAAAACCTTCCCCGGTAAAAATACCTGTTGCAGAATATGCCTGTACCATAATGCTATAAAGATCCTGAACTTAACATGATTTCCTGCATTCCTGCAAAGATGGATCGCCAGACCATCCCAAAAAAGCTCTGGTCATTAAGGCGCATGAACTTTGCACCTCTTGCCACTCTTGTATTTCCATTCAGGGGATTATGGTTATACACAATAAACCTGTTAACCGCTTTTGAAATAAAACCGCGCGACTCTCTTGTGCCTTCGTCCCTGCTGATTTCCTTAATGGTAATGCTAAAATCATTGTAGGTCATGTCCAGGTTGCAATACCCATTGTTATCATCAGCCGTTATAGCAAAATCAACCTTGTGTATTTGAAGTGAATTGATCTGTATCTGTGCAAGCGGAACTGAAATCACATTCAGTTGCGCACCTTTCATATTTCCCACCTGACCTTTTACATTGAATTGTCCATTAGAAGAATCCAGGTGAAAATTAAATAGTGCAGTTATCGGACTGCCAAGTATATTCCCTTTGCCTTCAGCCTTCATTACCGGATCTTTTTGTATCAGCGCTGGCTTGTTTGTAAGGTTGGTAAAATATAATTGAAGGTCTCTAACTTTTACTTCTCCTTCGAGGCCTGTAATATCACTTTTTTCTGTATAGGTTATGGCCGCATTCTGCAGGCCAATCGCACGAATATGCAATGGAACAGAAGCTCCCAGCACCAGTTGGTGGGGATAGTTTCCCACCTTTGTTTTAAAGTTGCGCTCCTGGGTTCTGTCGTGGTAAACTCGAACTTCCGGATCTTTTACCAGGATGCTGTCAATGTCAAGCTTATCCAAATGAACAAAAGTTTCAGCATGAAGGCCTCTGATTGTCAGCGCTGGTGCTTTTAAAAAATAAAGAGTTTCTTCCAGTCCCGTTTTTGCATAATGCGCTTCTTTTTCAAGATATGGTCTGAAGTGAAGGTCTTCCACTTCCAGCATTTTTTTTCCGGAGGAATAATCAATAACTTTTGCAGATAAAACATAATTTGAATCAGCGGTGCGATAGTTAAATTCCTCCAGCTTCACAGCAATTTCCTTTGCATAGAACAGTCGTGTAGTATCGGCTGCGGAGGTGCTGTCGATCTTTATCTGGTCCAGCTGTGCAAATAGCTGATCAAAGTTTAAATTCAGCGGTCCGGTGGTGTCCCGACTTATATACCGCAGATTGATACCATCCAGTTTGACCTGGTCAACAACAATGGAATTGATGCCTGGCTGAATTTTTTTCCAGAAGGGAGGTTTTGTTGTTTTTTTATTTGAACCACTCAACAGCCGTGTCATGGTAATGGATCCCTTCTGAGAAATAATTGCCGCTATTTTCACTCTCTTGTTGAACAGGAACGAA
Organism: Chitinophagales bacterium 33-2; assembly: GCA_002050435.1. Lineage (GTDB taxonomy): Bacteria > Bacteroidota > Bacteroidia > Chitinophagales > Chitinophagaceae > Flavisolibacter. The sequence continues at coordinate 16,201 of MWYV01000038.1, forward strand.
AGCAGTGAAAGTCCTTTGATCTCACCCTTCACCAGGTCCAGCTCCATGATCGTAGAAGGCAGATCATCCGCCAGCTGAAGCTGCTCATACCGGCTGCTGTCAACAAACAACCTGAACTGATCCAGTGTGATCTTACCTCCAATAATCTGAACACTAAGGTCTTGCAGTTGGTAATTGTATAAGCTGTCACTTCCATCGATCACCATTGCATGTAATCGTTTTCGAACCGCCGGTTCAACTATAGCCGGGCCTGCAATGATCAGAAACATGAAAAAAATAAAAAGAAAACCGCCGATGATCATCAGCCACTTCCTGTGGGCGCTTAAAAACTTTTGGATCATAACTGGTTAAGCAAAAATTTCCTGCCACGTTAATGCTAAATGGTTCCTAAATTTCCTGATCGCATCATTATAGCCTGCATGCCTGCAAACAGCGCCTTCCAGATCACACCAAAAAAAGACTGGGTGGTAAGGCGCATAAACCTTACTTCACGGGCGGTTCTTGTTGCACCATTGTAAGGGTTGTGTGGGTAGATCATGTGGTGGTTGATGGCATTGGTAAGAAATTTCCTGGTGGAAACGGTACCTGTGGATACATCAGTCTTACGCAGCGCGATGGAGAGATCGTTATACAGCATATCTACATTACTCCACGCAGTGTACTCGTCTACACGCAAGGAGAAATCAATTTTGTTTATGGTCAACGAAGGCAGCTGAATATTAGCAAGTGAAACCGCGATGGGATTTAATTGTGCCGCTGTAATTTTCCCAACCACACCACTTACGTCAAACCTGCCTAAAGAAGAATCCAGGTAAAATTTAAAATTGGTTTGAATGGGACTGTTTCCAAGGATCCGCCCATTGGCTGAAGCCGTGCAAATTCCGTCTTTAAGAATGTCTTCCCTGATGTTGGTGATGTTCTTAATATGAAGATCCAGGTCATTGATAACAATATTACCTTCCATGCCCGTACCTCCGTTCTTCTCTGTATAAACGAAAGCCGTTTTTTGTAGCAGGATATTTTTTATTAGAATAGATAGTTTGGATTTTGCAAGTTTCTGATGAGGATAACTCCCGCTTTTGTCAGAAAAATTCCGGTCCATGCCTTTATCCATATAGATCTTCAGATCAGGTTTGTAAATAATGATACTATCGGCTTCCACGATGTTCTGGTGCAGGTATTTTTCCAGCGGAGCATTCACCAGCCTTACTTTTTCAAATTCAAAATAGTACAGGCTTTTCCTTAAACCGGTTTGTTGATAAAATGTTTCCTTATCCAGTGTGGGCTGGAGCTTAAAACTGTCAACCTCAATGGTTCTTGTTTCAGATGAGTAAGTGATCCATTCTGCTTTCAGTTTATAAGTGGAATCAGAAGAACGAAATTTCAGGTCATGGAATTTAAGAAAAACGGATTTTACAAAGCTGATCCTGCTGGTATCAAATGCGGCGGCACTGTCAATCCGGATGTCATCAAAAACGGCATCAAACCTGTCGAATTGCAACTTCACAGATTCGGAAGTGTCGGAATTATTGAAAAGCATCTTTACTCCATCGAGCTTCAGCCTGTCCACTGAAATGGATTGAATAGCTGGCTTCATTGATCTCCACAAAGGAAGAGGCTGTTTTGCTCCGGATGTTGTTTCCCGGAAATGCCTTGATAGTACGATGTTGGCATCCTTTGAAAGGATCTCTTCTACCTTAATGCGTTTTCCAAATATTAAAGCCATCAAACCAACACCTTTGATATGCCCCTTTGCCAGTTTCAATTTAAGGGTCATATTTGGTAAGGTTTGTTGCGCTTTTAATAACTGGTAACGGTTACTGTCAACATACACCTCAAGGTTTTCCACTTCTACATCACCACCCAAAAAATCTGCCTGCAATTTTCCCAGCTTATATTGATACAGACTGTCTGAACCATCTATGATCAGTGTATGAATTTTTTTACGAAGAATAGGTTCAAGATAAAAATAGGAAAATACGGCCAGCGCTGTCAGGCAGATAAGAACGATCACCAGGGAGATCACCAGGAATTTTTTAAATGAACGCGAAAGCCGTTGGAGCATACTAATCACAATCAAAAACTCATGCCATCAGCGAACAACAAAGCGGTATCCAATACCTTTAATTGTAATGATTTCGATAGAAGGGTCAAGTTTTAAATAGCCCCTGAGCTTGGTTATATAAACATCCAGGTTCCTGCTATTGAAAAAAGAATCACTTCCCCACAGCGTATTCAAAATTTCTGTCCGCTCAACGATGTTTTCCCTGTTGATGTAAAGTAAACGCAATAATTCACTTTCCCGGTAAGACAGTTTTTTGTTTTCAGTTGGGTGCACGAGTGTCTGGCGGCGGCTGTTGAAAGTGTAGCCACCAAATTGAACATCATCATTTTCCGTGTTGGTTCTGCTTTTTACTTTGATTACATTCTCAATGCGCACAATAAGTTCTTCGATGCTGAAAGGCTTTCTTATATAATCATTTCCACCTGCTTTAAATCCATTCAGCACATCCGGGGTTTGAGATTTAGCGCTTAAAAAAATAATAGGCACGGAGGCGTCTTTGGACCTGATCTGATCTGCGATCTCAAACCCGTCTTTGTTTGGTAACATAACATCCAGTACGCATACATCAGGCTCTTTTGAAACAAATTGGTCGAAAGCTTTGGCGCCATCGTTTTCCACCACAACTTCATATCCCCTTCCTTGCAAAGTTTCACTTACAATTTTTGCAAGAAAGATCTCATCTTCCACATATAAGATCCTGGTTTTTTTCATGTTGAACTTTTACCTGGTAAACTAATCCTGAACCTGCTGCCATTATTCTCTTCAGACTCCACCCTGATCGAACCTTTATGTTTCTTTACTACGTGCGCTACATAACTCAGGCCAAGGCCGTAACCTTTGGTATTGTGCAGGTTTCCATTGGGAACCCTGAAGAATTTTTCAAAAATCCGGCCATGGTATTCCGGTGGAATGCCCAATCCCCTGTCAGAAACGATCAACTGTATTTCGTCATCATTTCCTTCTACAAGAATGTTGATCAATGGCGTGTCAGGACTGTATTTTAAAGCATTGTCAAGCAAATTGAATATCACACTCACCAGGTGCAGCCTGTCGCCCTCAAGTGTGGTATTTCCTTTTGATTCCACATTCACAGCAGCCCCTCTTTTTTCAAACTGAAGCCGCAGCGAGGAGGTTACTTCTTCCACCAGCAACTTCATATCAAGCGATTCATAGATCAATTCAATTTCTTTTTTTTCAAACATGGAGAGCTTCAGCACTTTGTCTACAAGAAGCGAAAGTCGTTGGAGTTCATTTGCAGAAATGTCAAGATATTCTTTGGTCCTCGAAGGATCCATTGTTGCATTAAAACTACGGAGTGCTTCTATCGCAACACTAACTGTGGCTATCGGGGTTTTTAATTCGTGGGTGATGTTGCTGATAAATTCATTTTTAATATCGCCAAGTCTTCGCTGCCTGATCATATTCCTGTAAAGCAGCATAAAAGAAAAAAATGTAAGTGCAACCAGGAAAATAGAAAAGAGTATGGGAACACTGATCCTTTTTAAAAGAAAGGGAATGGTATTCCCTAATTCAAGCTTAAAGGTTACCGGCTCGGTAAAGCCCAGCGTAACCTGGCTGAATCCACCCTCTTCATTTGCCTGACCTTTAAATTTTCTAATAGAAAAGGGAACAGCAACCTGGTTTTCATCCAGTTTGTTCCTGTAAGCCTCTTGAATTTCCACAACGCGCACCGAATCCTGCAGCGAATCCACTTCAAACAGAAACTGCATTAACCTATTTCTGCGGCCGGGAAAATTCTTTTTCAGCGTATCACTGGTCATGTAGATCTGCCGGCGATCAGAGTCTGTAACTCTTTTCATGATCACATCCATCATATTCGTCATTTTCCTTTCGGCCCTATTGTGGTTCACCTTAATTTTTGTATCCCTGCGCAAAAGCATTCTTGGAACAAGAGAGGAGTCGCCCTCAAGCCTGTCTAGTTTTAATTTAGAACCCTGGAGATTAAAAACCGTTTCCCGAAATAAATAATTTGTGCGCATTTCCAGCGTGCGCTGCTCCCTTTCATAAGCTTTTGCAAGCCAGTAAACCTGGAAGGCAGCAATGGCCATAATGGTCATTATCATTAGAACAGGCAGCCATTTTTTATTAGCGAACTTATGCATCGCGACAAAATTACCCTTTTCAGGTACCGCTCATACCTGAATTAACCATTATTAACGTAGCATACACCCCTATTAACAATCACTCCTTATACATTTGAAAAAAAATCAGATGAAACAGTTGTTACTATTTGCCGGAATTTTCTTTTCCATTTGTGCACAGGCGCAGGTGAAAGAAGGAAAAATTATTTATGAACGTGTAACACAAACGCCGGCAAGAATGTTTGCCAACCTCGATCCCCATATTGCAGCACAAATACCCAAATCAAGGACAGACCAGTTTGAATTATTGTTTGGAAACAACCAGTCCTTATGGCAATTCATTCCTTCAGCTGCAAATGAAGAACAATCTACTTTTTCAGGAAATGGCATGATAGTGCGCATGGCTACAGGAAATAATGAAATTGCCTATTTCGATTTTGAAAAAGGAGTGCGGGTTGACCAGCGCGAGGTGATGGAAAAGACTTTTATTGTTACTGATACCATCAGAAAAGGAAGCTGGAAATTAACTGATGAAACAAAAACCATTTTAAATTATACTGTCAGAAAAGCAATTGGACAAAGAATCAGCACACGCACTTCGATGACTATGGAAACACCCTGATCGAACCTTTATGTTTCTTTACTACGTGCGCTACATAACTCAGGCCAAGGCCGTAACCTTTGGTATTGTGCAGGTTTCCATTGGGAACCCTGAAGAATTTTTCAAAAATCCGGCCATGGTATTCCGGTGGAATGCCCAATCCCCTGTCAGAAACGATCAACTGTATTTCGTCATCATTTCCTTCTACAAGAATGTTGATCAATGGCGTGTCAGGACTGTATTTTAAAGCATTGTCAAGCAAATTGAATATCACACTCACCAGGTGCAGCCTGTCGCCCTCAAGTGTGGTATTTCCTTTTGATTCCACATTCACAGCAGCCCCTCTTTTTTCAAACTGAAGCCGCAGCGAGGAGGTTACTTCTTCCACCAGCAACTTCATATCAAGCGATTCATAGATCAATTCAATTTCTTTTTTTTCAAACATGGAGAGCTTCAGCACTTTGTCTACAAGAAGCGAAAGTCGTTGGAGTTCATTTGCAGAAATGTCAAGATATTCTTTGGTCCTCGAAGGATCCATTGTTGCATTAAAACTACGGAGTGCTTCTATCGCAACACTAACTGTGGCTATCGGGGTTTTTAATTCGTGGGTGATGTTGCTGATAAATTCATTTTTAATATCGCCAAGTCTTCGCTGCCTGATCATATTCCTGTAAAGCAGCATAAAAGAAAAAAATGTAAGTGCAACCAGGAAAATAGAAAAGAGTATGGGAACACTGATCCTTTTTAAAAGAAAGGGAATGGTATTCCCTAATTCAAGCTTAAAGGTTACCGGCTCGGTAAAGCCCAGCGTAACCTGGCTGAATCCACCCTCTTCATTTGCCTGACCTTTAAATTTTCTAATAGAAAAGGGAACAGCAACCTGGTTTTCATCCAGTTTGTTCCTGTAAGCCTCTTGAATTTCCACAACGCGCACCGAATCCTGCAGCGAATCCACTTCAAACAGAAACTGCATTAACCTATTTCTGCGGCCGGGAAAATTCTTTTTCAGCGTATCACTGGTCATGTAGATCTGCCGGCGATCAGAGTCTGTAACTCTTTTCATGATCACATCCATCATATTCGTCATTTTCCTTTCGGCCCTATTGTGGTTCACCTTAATTTTTGTATCCCTGCGCAAAAGCATTCTTGGAACAAGAGAGGAGTCGCCCTCAAGCCTGTCTAGTTTTAATTTAGAACCCTGGAGATTAAAAACCGTTTCCCGAAATAAATAATTTGTGCGCATTTCCAGCGTGCGCTGCTCCCTTTCATAAGCTTTTGCAAGCCAGTAAACCTGGAAGGCAGCAATGGCCATAATGGTCATTATCATTAGAACAGGCAGCCATTTTTTATTAGCGAACTTATGCATCGCGACAAAATTACCCTTTTCAGGTACCGCTCATACCTGAATTAACCATTATTAACGTAGCATACACCCCTATTAACAATCACTCCTTATACATTTGAAAAAAAATCAGATGAAACAGTTGTTACTATTTGCCGGAATTTTCTTTTCCATTTGTGCACAGGCGCAGGTGAAAGAAGGAAAAATTATTTATGAACGTGTAACACAAACGCCGGCAAGAATGTTTGCCAACCTCGATCCCCATATTGCAGCACAAATACCCAAATCAAGGACAGACCAGTTTGAATTATTGTTTGGAAACAACCAGTCCTTATGGCAATTCATTCCTTCAGCTGCAAATGAAGAACAATCTACTTTTTCAGGAAATGGCATGATAGTGCGCATGGCTACAGGAAATAATGAAATTGCCTATTTCGATTTTGAAAAAGGAGTGCGGGTTGACCAGCGCGAGGTGATGGAAAAGACTTTTATTGTTACTGATACCATCAGAAAAGGAAGCTGGAAATTAACTGATGAAACAAAAACCATTTTAAATTATACTGTCAGAAAAGCAATTGGACAAAGAATCAGCACACGCACTTCGATGACTATGGAAAATGGAGAAATGAAGCGCCAGGAATACCAGGATACTTCTGTAATGATCGCGTGGTTTACCACCGAAATACCTGTACCAGTTGGGCCAGATACGCAGGGACAACTTCCGGGAGCGATTCTTGAAATGGATATAAGTAATGGCGAGATTGTTTACAAAGCTGTTGAAGTTTCCCCAAAAGTAAATACAGGGAAAATTAAAGAGCCTAAAGATGGAAAAAGAATTACATCTGCAGAATTCGCAATTGAAAGAACCAGGATGATTGAAGAAATGAGAAAAAATATGCCGGTAAGAAATAGTTTCCAGATCAGGAACTAACCTGGAATTCATCTAATGAGGAAAGGCTATAGGGAACCCTTTAGCCTTTCTTTTTAGACTAATCAATGATAGCGCCTCTTTCATTGTCTTCCCGCTCCTTTTCATAAACCAGCAACTGCACTTTCCATTCGGGAAACTGGAATTGTAACCCTGCTTCTATTTTTATTTTGGGCATGCCTGCAGCAAGTGGGGTTAATGTAAATACAGTAGCACTAAAAACTTTGCTTTCATCCGGAGCATCAAATGTTCCCTTAAGCGAAAAACTGTATTCGCCGTCCAGCGTAAGCGTCATGACTTTTAGCTGGTTGCAAAGCCAGGTATATTTCTTTTTAGCCACTTCAAATTCCTCTGTACTTAACAGCAATGCCTGCCAGCTATAAATGGATCGGGTTCCCTTGTATTCTGTGATCAGGTGTTCTTCGGCGCTATCAAATTTGAGTAAGGATACATATTCAACCGTTTGAGGATTCTGGTTGATCACGGCTCCTTTTAAATTAATGAAATGGCGTGGAAAATCTGATACTACCACTTGAAGATTGATCCGGAGTTCGTTGTTCGTAACAGGTAATTTCAGTTGAGCAAGGGCAGGTGAAGAAATGACCATTAAGGCCAATAACAAAGTTTTGGTTTTTGATTTTCTCATAGTTTGGATGGCATTGGGCAACAAAATAGAAAAAACTTTCTTTTTACAAGAAAAATTCTTAACTTTCTTAACAATTTTTCCACATTAAAATCCAGAACTTGAAAAACAGGAATATTGCACATGCCCAGCAGGAAGTAAAAATTTACAGAGAACATTATCAGCCATCTTTTAATATTTGGCGCTTTACCAAATCCATCCTGGGCGTTTTATTATTTGGCCGCTCAACTGTAGCAACAAGTTATGTTCCGATTAATAAAAGAATCATGAAATAAAAAAAACCTCCCACGGGAGGTTTTTTTTATTGGGTAATACGCATATTTCTTGTGGCTCTTTCCATGATAGCCGGCATGGTACGCCCTCCCATCCTGTTTAGTTTGTAAGTGAAAGTGAGCATGAAGTATCGCTGTAAAACAGATGACTGTACATCTTCAATATAATTATTGCCAACGTTCCGGTTCACGCTGATATTCTGACCCAGGATATCAAATACAGAAAATTTGATTTCCCCTTTTTTATTCTTAAACATTTCTTTGGCAAGGCTGGCATTCAGCAGGGCGAAGTTCTGGTTGAATCCATCAGACCTTCCTGTGTTCATGGTATACTCAAAATCAGTTGAAAAAATTATTCCTTTTGGGAAAGTGTAACTGATGTCTGCCGTATAGTTATGGGTATAATAAGACTGGCTGTTTTGTTTTTGAACGGTATAATTGACAGAATTATAATTGACACTGATCCCGATACCCATATCCAGCTTTTCTTTATAATTATAACTTAGCCTGAGGTCTTCTCCTACGGTAAGGTTGCGTGTGTAATTTTTCACTCCGTCAAATAAATTCACATCGCGGTTGAGATTGATCCGGGTATTGGTATTGAAATTCCCGCCTTTCATTTTTTTGATCGGGAATCCGATATTAAATGTTCCGGCAAGGTTGTAAACACCATCCACATTCACAGGGCGTGAAAGCTGCACGCCACCGGGAAGCTGCTCAATGGAATTTGCGATCCTGTTTGCAGTATTTGAAAAGGTAATAAAGGCAAACAAGTTCCTGAACTTTATGATGTCAAAAAAGTTATAACTGAGTGTAAAGTTGTTGGTGAACTCCTGTTGCAGGCCGGGGTTTCCTCTGGTGATGTAGGGATAATTGGTAATGTCCGTGACATCCTGCAACTGCGCAATTGCCGGCTGCCTTGTGCTTCCCCTGTAATTAAATTTTAAACTCCTGCTTCTTGCAAACTGGTAATTGAAAACAGCGGTAGGAAAAACATTCAGAAAATTCTGTTTAACAGTCGTGTTCTTGAATACATTGTTACTTTCCAGAGTTGTGTTCTGAACAGAAAAGCCCACCTGGTAATTGTATTTCTTTTTTACGATGCGAAGATTGGACCCGATCCTGTTCGACCTGTTGCTGTTGTCGAACATGTTGGTTAGCGAGTCCACAACGTTTTGATATTTACCAGTGCTGGGATCAAAGTTCAGTGTTTGCCTGTCTGATTCATTTGTATTGTTTGAATGCTGGTAATTGAATTCTAAAATTTTATCCCGTGCAATTGGCTCGGTATAGCTGAAATTAATACTGTAGTTATTGGTTTCGTTATCGGAAGTGTTTAAAGTGTTCGTGTTTCTTTCTGCCCACTTGTTCCCTGCATTGTTATAAAACCTGGCATTCACAATAGAATAGGCATCACGGTTATTCTGTCCTATAGTGTTGCTAAAATTAACGGACAGGGTGCGGCCAGCACGCCTGAATTTCTTTCTCCAGATCAGGTTGTTGGTCCAGTTAAATCCTTCTCCGTTGCTGTAATTGTTGGCAGCACTTTCGTTTGTCAGGAAAAGGGTTTCGTTCTTCCTGGAATCTGTATGAAAAGAATCCATCGAATTATTCTCGGATTTCTGGAAAGTGAGCGAAGGGGTATATATCAGGCTGTTAAATGAATCGATTGTAAAAATGATATTCATGTTTATGCGATGGTTATCATTTTTAGCTCTGGCAATGGCGGTACCGTCCATTAATAAGGCGGAATCGGTTGCAAAAGTGTTTCTAAAAGTACGCCTGTCGTTAAAAGTATTGAGCTGATTGTAAAAATAGCTGCCATTCACATCAAACTTTTTGCTCCAGGTGTCGCGATAATTGATACCCACCTGCGTGGACCTGGTAATACCTGCCCCGGAATTCCCTAGGTTCAATCCTCCAAAACCGCCACCTCCGCCGCCACCACGTATAACGGTCATGCCGCCTCCCATTCCACCCATTCCACCTCCCATTCCTCCGCCGCCGCCAAACATGCCTAGCATATCAGAAAATGAAAAACCTATATTATTTGTGTTGTTGCTTTTTGCAATGATGGAGGTTTGTGTGGCACCTTTAAAGAAATTGGCATTCAACCCGGCGTCATAACGGTTATCGGTACCCGCACCTGCATAAGCCCTTCCAAAGAGGCCTTTCTTTTTATCTTTCTTTAATTTAAGATTGATGGCTTTTGACCGGCTGCCATCATCGATCTGGTTGAACTTTGCCTGCTCACTCATATCATCATACACTTCCACCTGGTCCACCATATCTGCTGTTAAATTTTTTGTGGCGATTTTAGGGTCGCTCCCAAAAAATTCCTTTCCATCAACATATACTTTTTGCACCTGCTCTCCCTGGGCTTTAACGGTTCCATCTCTTTCAACCTGTACTCCAGGTAATTTTTTTAAAAGGTCTTCAACAGTTGCATTCGGTTTAGTTTTAAAAGCATCGGCATTGTATACGATCGTATCGCCCTTGATTTTTATAGGCGCTTCATCCTTTATCACTACTTCCTCCAGCGTATTGTAATGTCGGTCCATTGTGATCACTCCAAAATCTACAACGGGTGCGGAAGGCTGGACGTTGAAGTTTTTTTTCAGGGTTTTTAACCCGGTGAAGGAGGCGATGAGATGGTAAGCACCTGCGTCAATATTTTTGATCTCAAAATTTCCGTTTCGGCCTGTAACGGTAAAGGATATTAAGGAAGAATCACTTGTTCTGACCACAGAAACCGTTGCATCAGTTAGCACAGTCCCGGAAAGGGAGTCCTGTAAGATCCCTCTTACCGTACCTGATATTTTTTGAGCGCCGGCATGGGAGCCCGTCGCCAGGATCATTAAAAAAAAGAATACCTTCTTCATAAGCGTGTTTGTGATTACGAAGATATTCGCACCTTATCTTCAAACCAGTTAAAAAACGTTAACAACTTGATAAACGGTTAATTGTCCGGACTATCGCTGGAAATGGAATACAAAAAACACATTTTTATTCAGAGAATTTAGTAAAAAGGTATGAATCTCTGCATTGAGATGTTCTTCAGGCATAAGCTATACGAAAAACCCTTTTTATTTAACTCCATGATTATAAGTGGTAATTAATGTCGCTCCCCTTATTTCTACCCATTGCTTTGAAAAGAACTCAGGCTAATATATATTTAACCCTTAATCCAAAATTTAATCTTTATGAAAACAGGAATGCTGCTTTTTTGCCTCGCTGCTTCATTGATTGCCTGCAAAAAGGATAATCAAAACGCTAAAGTAACTTACAGGGTTACAGGTTCGGGAGTTTCTCAATTTAAAATATCGAACGGAGCTACTGAGCACTACGTGAATATCCCTTTTACCGGAACAAGAGATACCACAGTATATCTGGCTTATAGTACAAACATAAAATTGGACCTTAAGGCTGACGGAGGTACTACCCTTCAGGGGACCATCTTTGTTAATAATGTTCTGGTTTCAACTCTATCAGACGCTGACATCGATGGAGACAACAAGACAGAAGTCAAATTGGCTTATTTAATACCAGGTAAATAAATCATCGCGTTGGAAATTAAAAGTGGGTTTTATGCCCACTTTTAATTTATGAATTTTCTTAATTCCGGTTTCTATTTGAACCAGCACCTGTCTCTTATTGCCCTCAGATCGCGCTGATGAACGCAGAAGACCCATCAGCGAAAATCTGCGTAATCTGCGAGAGGCCTTTTTGTTCCCTGTTCGCAAGGCTCCGGCAACGCTCAAAAAGGTTGTCAGGCAGGTACGAGGCCCGCCGGCCTGAGGCAAAATCTTAATTAAAACTGATGTTTGATTTTTCCCCGGACAGCATTGATTGACTATTGACCATTGACCATCACCATTGCCCCTTCACACTAGTTGGATCCAGCCTCTCTACTCTTTAAGGGGATTACTTAATGGCAGAGATATTGCACAGTAAAGGATATGAAACGTATAAAATCGGTTATAGCGCTGCTTTCCTTATGTTTTATTATTTCCTGTGCCACAACACAGGACCCAATTGCCAGAGAAGTGGAAAGGGACACCAGGGAAAAAAGAAAATACCCCATTATAATGAGTGCCCAGGGTATGGGATATACCCTGAACCTGAGAGACCAGAACTTTTTTGATTTTCAGGGCCGCGGTCCTGACGAATCAGGATCATCTTTATATGCCGGAACGTACGAAAGGAAAGGTGACAGCCTGCTGTTAGGATTTCACAATAATTATAAACCGATGGACCTGACGGGTACGGGAATGATCAATCGTACAAATAATACGGTTACGCTGTTTTCTAAAGATCCTTCAAAACACCGGATGCTAACGATCCAGACACTTTAACTGAAAAGGTATTCCACATCGTCTCTCGAAAGTGACTTCACAAAGGTGGCATCATCAGCAATCAGCTCTTTTGCAAGTGATCTTTTCTTTTCCTGCAGCTGTATGATCTTATCTTCTATTGTATCCTTGCAGATCATGCGGTAAGCAAAAATATTTTTAGTCTGCCCAATACGATGTGTTCTGTCAATGGCCTGTTGCTCTACAGCCGGGTTCCACCAGGGATCAACAATATATACATAGTCGGCAGCGGTAAGGTTTAAACCCACGCCGCCCGCTTTTAAAGAAATAAGAAATACACGCACCTCGTCATTATTCTGAAAACTTTGGATGGCCTTCTCCCTGTCGGGTGCAGAAGTGCTGCCATCAAAATATTCATACTTTACTCCCAGTTCCTCCAGCCTTTCCCTGATCAGCGCCAGCATCCCAAGGAATTGAGAAAAGATAAGGGCTTTATGATCACCAATATTTTCAGAGATCTCTCTTCCCAACTCTTCAAGTTTGATGGAATGGTTGTCGAATTTTTCCGTTTCATTCAAAATTGCCGGCGAATCGCAGATCTGGCGCAGTTTCATCAGTCCCTGCAAAATGGTCAGCTGTGATTTCTGAATACCCTGTTCTTCAATCGTGCCCATGATCTTTGAACGGAAGTCGTTCCGGTAGGCATCATAAATTCTTCTTTGGTCCTCCTGCATTTCACAAAAAAGAATGGTTTCGGTTTTATCCGGAAGATCCTTGGCCACCTGCTCCTTGGTACGGCGCAGGATAAACGGATACAATATTTTTTTCAGGTGTTCTTTTTGTTCCGTTTCGCCAAATTTATCAATGGGAATTGCAAACTCCTGCCTGAAAAATTCCATGGAACCCAGCATGCCCGGGTTCAAAAAATTCATCTGGGCAAAAATATCAAAGGTGTTGTTTTGTAAAGGGGTACCACTCATACAAAGCCTGTGTTTGGCATTCAATAAAGATGCGGCACGGGTTACTTTGCTGGAAGGATTTTTAATGGCCTGCGATTCATCCAGTATCACATAATCAAATTGGATCTGCAGAAAAAGCTTGATGTCGCTACGCAGGGTTCCATAAGTTGTAATGATCACATTGTGCTTTATGAGATCTGCAGGCAGCCTGCTTCTTAAAGAACCGTGGTGTATATAATAATCCAGGGTGGGCGTAAATTTTTTGATCTCGTTCTCCCAGTTATAGATCAGGGTTGTAGGACAAACCACAAGCGCCTGCAATTCGCCATCGTTGTTTTCAAAATAATACTGAAGAAAAGAAAGCGCCTGAACTGTTTTTCCTAATCCCATATCATCCGCAAGAATACCGCCCCAGCTAACTTCGTGCAGGTAGTTCAGCCACTGGAACCCTGCTACCTGGTAAGGTCTCAGAATCGTCTGTAGATTTCCAGGCGCATCAATTTCCTTTATTTTGTCAAACTCTTTTATCCTGCTGTATTTCTCCTCAAGCTGAATGGTCAGCTCTTCTTCATTCCTGTTCTCATATAATTCATCGATCACGCTCATGTGGTAACGTGATAATTTCAACTTGTCGGTTTTTCCCTCTCCTACACGAAACAGCAGCGCGTATTTTTTAAGCCATTCGTCGGGAAGAATGCCCAGTGTTCCATCATTTAACTGAACAAATTGCTGTTTATTGGCAATTGCCTTTTTCACTTCAGCGACCGTAACTTTCTGGTCGCCAAAAATGATATCCACTTTTGCATCAAACCAGTCGGTATGGCTGCTTATATAAATATGGGTTTGTGGTTTAGCTGTATTGAATCTGAAATTCTTTAGACTTTCAAAGCCATATACAGGTGTTTTGGCTTCTTTCATTGCATCAACAAAAAGAAAGAACCAGTTGTTGCGTAAAACTTCTGCGCCTTTTAAAGCAAGTGCCGCACCATCATCATAAATAATAAAATTGGAATGCAGTGTTTGCAACTGTTCAATAAATTTTTTTTCAGCTTCCCTGTTCCTGTAAACAACGATCACTTTATCGTGATGCGGTATAATCAGTTCCGTTTTTTCGGTGGCTTTTGTTTCATACCCCTTATAGCTGAATATGGGCTGAAACACCAGGTATTCGCCTTTTTCATGCAGGTAGAGTTTCACATCCGGCTGGCTTTCCCTGACATCTGAAACAAGCGTTTTATCAAATTCAACTTTATAGTCTTTCGTAAGGGGCATGATCATCTGCGAAAGAATCACTGGCCACGTGTCTTCGGTGATCTTCATTACGCCATTGGGAAGAAACTTTTCAGCGATCTCGATCACTTCCGTATTCTTCCACAGGTATAGCTGGTGATTATACAGAAATACCAGTGAGGCATTTACTTCATTATCGCTGAGTTCATAAGCCACTGCATCGGGCTTGACAAAACATGCAATTGCATATTTCTTCCCTTCCTTTGTAACATTAAATTGTGGTTGCAGCAATTGTTCTTTCAGTTCAATGCGCTCAAGCTGACTGGTTTTAAATGTCTTTCCTTTTGACAAAGTGTACACTGGGCATCCAGGTCCTTCAGTAAAAAGTTTTTTTAATTTTGGATGAATGTATTCTGCAATTAATGTTTTGGTTTCTGCAGGAAGTTCATCGTCTTCAGCATGAATGATGTTTTCCCAAATTCCGGAGAATGGCGAGTTCCTGCTTACGTACTTGCTGATCTCGGTGTCCTGGAGCTTGCGCACCAGCAATAACAGATTTTTATCTGCTTCGCTGAATTCATCTGTATTTATGTATTTGGCCAGTTCCAGTTTCTGAATCGTACCAAGAAATTTATTTTCTTCATCCATTTCACCTTCAATAATATCAAAGCTGAAATAAGGATAGGCAACCTTATTGAAATTGATCACAACGCCGAGTCTTCTGGAAATAACCTGCGCGCGCAATTCGGGTTCTTCTTCTTCAAATGCAGGTTGTTTTAGAAATTGAGGTGCTGATGAAACAGGTGTTGAAATTCTTTTTATGGAAGGATCCAGCACACGCAGAAATGGTTTTCCGTCCTTATAATTGAATTCAAACTTTCCTTTCAGATCATCTTCAAGACTAAAGCCGTAAGCTTCAAGTAGTTTATTTTTTTCTTTATCCCAATTTCTGATGGAATCAAAATAATGCTGTCCTTTCGTGTAAAGCAGGTGCAAAAAAACAATCACTTTTGGAAGGCCCAGTAAATGATCGGTGTCTTCGTAATTGCTTGAAGTATCAAAATGGCGTTCTTCATTGCGGCTTAGGATCACCGAATATTCTTTGCCTTCAATTTCAACCGTGGCCTTAACTGTTTCATCTTTAGCCATTGTGATCTGGGGCGGCGCAGCTTTAAGGCAATCTTCAGCCTGGGCAAAAATCTCAGGGCCGGCAAGCAACTGAATGCTTTTCATATCGATGGTCTTCATTTTCGCCACCGTATGCTTCTGATCATAAATAACGTTATCTGACTGAAGCAATCCCTTATCCAGCATTTCCTGCAAACGGATTAACGCAGCTGCTTCATGCCTGCAAATATCACCAAGGTTATAAGGACATGCGCATCTTAGCGAAACTGTTTTTGGATCTTTATAATTAGAAATATGCACCTTGTAAAAAGTAGCATAGCTATCATCTTTCACCCGGTACACTGCAGAACCGAACAGGTAGTCGTTTTCAACCAGTTCCACGAAACCTATGGCATGGATCTTTTTTCCGCGACGAATTACTTCATCACTGCCATGCGTATAAACATATTTTAATAAATGGGGTAAAGCCAAGCGTTCTTATTTTTTCCTTTTGATGCGAGTTGGCTTTTGGTTTAAAAAAGGCCAATTGACAAAACTAAAGCAAACCTTTGCAGATACCATACATAAGGAATGAATTTCTGCGTTAAAATCTTTAAAATAAAACAGGCTTAGTTTTATTTATAAAAACGCTTCACTTCATTTAATTTTGCGGATTTTTATTTCCGGATGAAAAGCTTGCCGTTTTCGAAATCAGGAAGAATATTTGCAAGATCTTCTGTCAGACAATGACGAATATCGCGTTCGAGCCCGAAGTTCATCAGCCTGTGGTAGTGAGAAGCATCGTTTTGCTTCATAAATTCAAAAAGATCAGGCTTTGAAAGATTGTAAAGATTCTCAGCCATGTGCGAGGCATCGCAATTGATCTCAAATGCATGTTTGATCCTGGAGATCACAGCCCCGGCCAGTAAGGTATCTTCCATATTGGGTTTGTCTTTCCACGCAGCACAACCCAGGATCACATCTTTCTTTTTATCCAGCAGGTGATCGCAAACGGCGGAGAGATTCAAAAAAGATCCGGTTACAATTTCCTGCGCACCTCTGGATAGTGCCATGTGCAATAATTTTGTTCCGTTGGTGGTAGTAAGCACCAGGGTTTTGCCGCTGATAAATTCTTCCGGGTATTCAAAAGAAGAATTGCCGTATTGGAGTCCGTCGGCCACCTGTCCGTCCCGCTCTCCTGCAGTTATACATTGCAGTTCGCGACCTAATTGTATGCAACGCTCCACGCTGTCTACCGGAATCACTTCCTTTGCTCCGTTGTAAAGTGCAGTGGCAATGGTTGATGTTGCCCTGAGTACATCAATCACAACAACAATGGTATTGGATACATCATAAAGATGCAGCAGTGCAGGTGATAAAACCGTGTGAATAGAAGGTTTTTTCATGATTGTAAATATTGTTTCCACTGGTTACCTTCCGCAATGTTTTTTATGGTAACATTCCGCTCGGACAGTAACCTGCTCAGGTATTTGTTCATGTAAATTTTATTCAGCACCCTGCCCAGTATTCCATAAGGTAGTTCATAATGGAACAGGTCTATCATCAGCGTTCCATTATCGGCTGGTTTAAAAAAGTGTTCGTGTTTCATGCTCGTGAAGTCGCCTTCCAGCTGCTCATCACGTAAGTAAGCAGGAAACTGCAATGCCGTAATGACCACACGCAACGTGCGGGTTTTAAAAAAATGCCTGGCTTCCCATTTTACGTCTTCATTTAAACCAAGCAATCCGCTTGTTTTACTGCTGATAATCCTTTCTTTATACTTACTCATTGAAAACTTATGCACAGACAAGTGCCTGCTCAGATCAAAAACCCTTTCAACGGGAGCTGCAACAAAAGTAGTCAGGTGAATGAGTTGCATCAGCTGAATGGAATCTTTACAACTTTAGCCTTTAAAAGTTTCTCCCTTATTTTGATATACACTTCGGAATCGGTTGAAGCCGATGGCAACTCCATATAACCCATGCCTATTGCTTTACCCAGACTTGGTGATTGTGTTCCCGAAGTGACATAACCAATTTTTTTTCCATCTGCATGGCAGATCTCATATCCGTGGCGCGGAATGCCTTTATCAATCATTTCAAATCCTGCCAGTTTCCTTTTAATGCCTTCTTCTTTTTGCTGCTGCAAAATCTGTTTTGCTGTAAAGGAATCTTTAGACAGCTTGGTGATCCATCCAAGCCCCGCTTCAAGCGGAGAAGTGGTATCATCTATGTCATTCCCATAAAGGCAATAACCCATTTCCAGTCGCAGTGTGTCTCTGGCAGCAAGTCCAATGGGACGAATACCCTGGCCGCCGGCTTCAAAAATGGCATTCCAGATTTTATCGGCATTGTCATTTTTATCCTCAAAATAAATTTCAACGCCACCGGCACCTGTGTATCCCGTTGCGCTGACCAGAACATTTTCAACACCTGCAAATTTGCCTTTGGTAAAAGTGTAGTACTTAAGGTTGAGGATGTCCATTTCTGTAAGACCCTGCAAAATGCGTGTGGCATTGGGTCCCTGAACCGCAAGCAAACAGGTTTCTTCAGAAATATTATGGATCTCCGCGTTGTTCTGATTGTGTTGCTGGATCCAGTTCCAATCTTTTTCAATATTGCTTGCATTCACAACAATCATGTACACCTTATTTTCTTCAATGCAATAGATCAGGAGGTCATCAATGATCCCGCCCTCCTCGTTGGTCATGCAACTATATTGGGCCTTCCCGGTGGTAAGTTTGGAAGCATCGTTGGTGGTAAGGCGCTGGATCAAGTCAAGTGCATGTTCGCCTTTTAAGATAAATTCACCCATGTGACTCACATCAAAAACCCCGGCATTCTTTCTCACGGCGTTATGCTCTTCATTAATACCTGAATAGCTGATCGGCATGTTATAGCCAGCAAATTCAGCCATTTTCGCACCCATCTCCACATGCTTCCGGGTAAAAGGAGTCTGCTTCATATTCAAAATTTGGAAAGCAAAAATAAGGAAAGGAAAATAGCCGGGAGGAATTGAGTTGATTCGCGCCATTCCTGAAAAAAGGCACTTGCTACGAATTAATGATAAAGGTTTTTATTTGTTATAATATTCTCTAGATGAACAACAGTAAAGCGCTGATTTTATGGTTTGCATTCACCCTGCTGAATATGGCCGTATTTGTTTTCAGGGACCATTTTCAATACCACCCTTACCGATCTTATGCCACGCTGTATGGTCAATGTAAAAGCGATTGCAAAGATTTGTGGATCAAAGATTATACAACGAAAGAAAAAACAGAAGAACTTATTGCAGCAAAAGCGATCAGTACAGCTTTTATTGATGATTCAGTTCGCACGGCGTTTAGTAAAATAGTGCTGATCACAGATCATCTTTATCAAAAGCTGGGAAGCAGGTCCGGACTGCCTGAAGAGAAATTCAGACAGCTTGGTTCATTGGAACAATATGTTTCCGGAATGGCAAATCAAAAGGACAGCTTTTGGTGCGGTATCTATACAGGAATGGTAGCGATGTTCGCATCGTCGCATGATATAGTAACGAGGCAGGTCGAAATAAAAAAAGATGGTGAATCGCACATGGTAGTGGAGGCCTATTTACCTGAAGAAAATAAATGGATACTTACCGATCCAACATTTGGTCTGTTGGGGATGAAAAACAAAAATAATGAGTGGCTGAACCTGCAAACTTTCAGGAAAGCGCTCGAAGGCGGAGGTGAGATCCGGTTGCTCAGCAGGGTACAGGGGCAGCTTCAATATGCCCTTTTAGATCCAACCCAACCTTTCCTTCAGAAATTCTATTTGGGAAAGAGTGCAGTTGATTATTATTATCATAGCACTGTTTTAAGGGAAGTGTATCAACCAATAAAAAAAATGCAGCGTTACCTGCTTCCTGTTTCGTGGTATGACCACTATTCCGAAAACCCTCCCTTTCAATTTTGGTTTTACTTGAAGATCACCCTGGTCTTTTCCTGGCTCTTCTTATCGATCGTTTTATTAGTTAGAAAATTTTCCAAATAATTTTCCCGGAAGATGTTTGTTGCGAATGAATTGTTTGCACAATAAAAAAAAGCCCCCCGGAGGGAGCTATAGCGCCTGTTAGAGGTGCTTCAACCTAGATCAAATTAATACGGTAAAAAAAGGCCTGTCAAATGCTACTGTAGTAACGCCTTTTGTTGAAGAGGCTTTTTTAATTACAGACCTGGATGATTTTTGCTGTTTCAACAGTTCGATCTCCCTTTCCTTTTCCTGAATCATTTTATTTAAGGAATCTACATTATTCGGTGCAGGTGATTGCTGGTATTTATCTGCAGGCAACAGTTCTCCCGTTACCGTCATCACATATTCGATATTGGTTAGATATTGGAATAAATGCTTCTGGTGTTCAATCCTTACATCATAATCATTGTTTCTGTTCCTGCGGCGATTTTCCTTGATCTTCACATTCACCGGATGTAATTTATCCACTACAGAGGCATCAAAAATGATTCTTTTTCCAACTGGTACCCTGATCTCCACTTCAATTTCCTGTGCTCTGAATTTATCATCGGCAGCAATTGCATAACCACTTCCCAGGTGCAAAGCATTCTGGCCTTGTGTAATGGGATAGTGTATGCTCAGCGCACGGTTCAAAGCTTCAGTTCCTGTACGGCCACGGGATTGTTTTACCAGGTTTACACTGTAAGTGCTGTCGGCGCTTTTGGTCACACGGATCTTTACATTTCCAAGTTTTAAAGAATCTTCGGTAAAGTCCCAACCTTCATTGGTATCGCTGATGAACCAAAGGCTGCCATTATACCTGATCTGTGGTTCAGGAACATTTACCATTAATGAACTAGTTGTGGGTTGTGTAACAGGAATCACCTGGCTTGCTTCCCTTGACACGCGGAAGTCACGTACAATGCTGCTCACCAAAAACACCAGTGCGATCCAGCCAATTGTCCAAAGCGCGCCAAAGATCCACCCCAGGTGGCTTTTCTGCGAACGCACTTTCATGAGCCTTCTCACCAGCCATGTGATAAATGCAACCAGTGGAGCAAGGAAAAAGAATATGACCGTTCCCCAGAAAAATGTTTTTTGCCATATGCCATCCAAAACAAAATTCAAAACGCTTGATTTTACCGGCCAGAAAGCAGCGCTGCCGCCAAAGATCAACACAATCAATGCTACAAACAAACCAAAAGCAATGCTCCCAGCAACAAATATGAAGAATGCTTTGATAATGACCCCGATGGCATGACCGAGGCCAGTTGCAACCGGGCGTGCCACTGAAGAAAATTCACCGGCAAATTCTTTTCCTCTTGTATCTGAAAATTTCTTTGCTTTCTCACCAAATTCCTTTGCAGAAGTTCTTACTTCTTCGCTCCATTCGTGCGCGCGGGTTTTTATAAATTCCATTTCGTCTTTCACATTCTGGCGGATGCGGTTCACATCCACGGTTTCGCCACGCATTTCCATTTTTTCAAAAGGACTTTTTGCTTCCGGAAGCACAACCCAGAGAATGATATAGGCCAGTACAAATGTTCCTGTGAGTGAGCCCATAAAAAAGCCGGGGATATTAACGCCATGACTGTAGTCGAATATAAAATTGAACATGCTCAAAATAATATTCAACAGGAATGGTGCGGCGAAAATGATACGAATGGCTGTTGCAGATTTGTTGAAATAGGCCGAAAGACCACCGGCCACACCACCAATCATTTTATCATCAGGATTTCTGAAAAGCCTTTTACCTACAAAAATTTCGAGATTTTTAGCCGGAAGGATGATCCATAAAAGGATATAGATAATAAATCCGAATCCGAATCCGCCAAAGCTGATGATGGCGAACAGCAGCCTTACCACAGCCGGGTCCACATTCATATAATTTGCCAGCCCGGAACAAACACCGCCCAGGAACTTGTCGGAAGTGTCGCGGTATAAGCGGCCCTGAAACCTTTTTGAGCCGGTAGAAAAAGTTGTCTGCTCCTGCGACGCGTAAGTTCCAGCGTTTTCTGCAGCATCCACTTCTTCAAAATCTTCTATGCGGCCCATGGAGGTAACGATCTCTTCAATGTCTTCGCCGGTGATTGCCGTCTGACCTTTTTTTATTTTATCGTTCATCAGTTCTGCAATCCTGCTTTCAATATCATTGATGATCTCATCACGTCCTTCTTCATTGATGAAGTACCTGCGCAGACTATCAATATATTTTTGCAAGATTTCATATGCTGCGTCCTCGATTGGTATCACCCTGCCAGATAAGTTTATGTTGATGATCTTTTTCATTTTTTTTCGATTTGGTTGAAGCCTCCGCTGCGGCGGAGATTAATTGTTTTCTTTTGTTTTGGTTACTGCATTCACGCCATTGGATAGTTCCATCCAGGTCTGTTGCAATTCCTTATAAAAGGCGTCGCCTTTTTCAGTAAGAGAAAAATATTTTCTTGGCGGACCTGAGTTGCTTTCTACCCAGCGGTAAGTCAGCATGTCGGCATTTTTCAATCTGGTGAGCAAGGGATAAAGCGTTCCTTCCAGTATTTGAAGATTGGCCATTTTCATTTCCTCCACAATATCACTGGGGTAAGCTTCGCCCCGGCGTATGACAGAGAGAATGCAAAACTCCAGTATCCCTTTCCTCATCTGGCTCTGTGTATTCTCGATATTCATTTCTCTGAGTTTTTCCTTGCCCGGTTCAGGGTTAAAGGGTTTATTGATAATTGCTGGAGCAAAACTAAAGTATTATTTGGTACTTGGCAACACATAGTACCAAATATTTTCTAGTATTAGGTCAAGGGCAGAATAGGAAAGCTTTTCAACTGTCTGACAGTCAGTAATATAAGTTCAAATGGAAGCCCGGAGCGTGTCGAAAAATATTTTCGAAAGGAATTTTTTACTAACAAACGGTAACTATTGCCCAAGGGTAGAAAAGTGAATGAAAGTAAGATTTGCACGATTTTCCAATGTAAGGGTTTGTTGTTTAGAAACACCTCCAGCTCCCAGAACCTCAAGCTGGATAGAATTGTTCCCCGACTGAAGTTAAAATTCTTGTATAGTCAATCCTGCAGGGGAGACTTTGCCAGTTTCTGGTATCAGCCCTTTCTGTTACAAGATTCAATAGTTTGAGTCATGCCGCCAGCGCCTCCTGTTGAACTTTCCTCTTTTTTTCTTCGCTTTTCTCAGGAGTGTTTCAGTTGCAATTAGTAATGAACCAGAAGCAACAATTATAGAAGGGAATTATTTTTTCAAACCGATTTCTCTCAATCTTTCATCAAGGTATTCACCCGCGGTGGCATCTTCGTAAGCTTTTTGATGATCTGTATCAATACAACCTTCCAGGCAGGCAAGATTCATATTGCCTTTGGGATGAAGGAAAAATGGAATTGAAAATCTTGAAGTGGCCCAAAGCTCTCTGGGCGGATTTACAACTCTGTGTGTTGTGGAGCGCAGTTTATTGTTGGTGAGCCTTTGTAACATGTCACCTACATTCACTACAATTTGTTCAGGCAATGAAGTAACGCCTACCCATTCATTTTGTTTGGTTAGTATTTGCAATCCATCTGCAGAAGCGCCCACCAGTAGTGTGATCAGGTTGATGTCTTCGTGTTGTTCCGCGCGGATCGCAGATTTAGGTTCGTTTTTAATTGGCGGATAATGTATGGCCCTGAGAATGGAATTGCCATTATGTACCCATTCGTCAAAATAATTTTCATCCAGTTGAAGGTACAGGGCAATTGCTCTTAATAATGATGTTCCTGATTTTTCAAAATTTTCATAGGCTTTAAGCAAGGTGGGAGAGAACTCCGGCACTTCAGAAACCATTACATTATCCGGATATTCTTCTTTAACCGGATCATTGTCTTCCACGGTTTGTCCAAACTGGAAAAACTCTTTCAGATCCGGAGCATCAAAACCTTTTGCGTGTTCTCTACCAAATGAGGTGTAACCCCGCTGACCTGCCAGTTCTTTTTTCTCATAAGACAACTTCACATCATCGGAGAGCGAAAAAAATTGTTGAACGTATTTATACAGATCGGCAATGAGGTCGTCCGGGATGCCGTGATTTTTTACAGCAACAAAGCCTACTTCCTCATAGGCTTGTCCCAGCTTTTTTACAAATTCTTTCTTTTTTTGCTCATCGCCGCTTAGAAATTCTTCAAGATCAACAACAGGAATATTCATATTGTATAATTAGAAAAGTAAAATTACGCTGAAATCATTTAAAATCCAGAAGGGCTTAAAACAGCATATTCTTCCTTTTCAGGATCCATAACTACATATTTTTCGATGTTGGAGATCAGCATTTCATCCAGAACGTCCACCAGGTTCTGATAGGTAGCATCTGGAGTTATTTTGATCAGCACCGTGAGTTCATTCCCGGTGGCGGCTTTTTTGACCTGTAGCTTTTGGCGCAGCTCATTGTAATCAATTTCCTTAAGATCGGTTTTCTCGGCCATGCCCTCATAATAAAAAAGAACATTATTTGCACCGAGGATCACAGTTGCTGATTTGCTTTCTGCAACCGATGGTCGATTGCTGGAAGTTGCCGGCATTACCAGTTTAAAAACATGGGCTTCCATCATGGTTGATGTAAATATGAAAAAGGTGATCAGCAAAAATCCAAGGTCCACAAGCGGTGTCATATCCAATAATATTTCTGTTGCCGCTCCTTTTGCTGCAATTGGTTTGTCGTTCAATAGGTTCATAAAATGTTTTTGTTATGACGGGAATCATTTGGTTTTCCACAAAAGATGGTGACCTGAAACCGGAATTCTTTGTACTTTTTCATTATGAAAAAAATACTGGTAGCTACTGATTTTTCTCCTTCGGCTGATAATGCCATTCATTATGCAGCTCGTATGGCACAACAAATCAACGCAGGTTTGATCTTATTGCATGTGTACCAGATCCCCATTAGTATGAGCGATGTACCGGTTTTAATGGTTTCAGCAGAAGAATTAAAAAACAATGCAGAGACGGGGTTGAAAAAAACCGAAGAGGCGTTGCGGGCAAAAATCAGTGGTGTGGAGATTGAAACCATCAGCAGGCTGGGAGATGTAGTTGGAGAGATCAATGAAATTTGTGAAAAGCAGCAGCCATTTGCAGTTATCGTTGGTAAACGCGGCGCCTCAGGTGTTGAACAGTTTTTGTTTGGCAGCACCGCACTTTCCGTAATACGTTCATCACGCACACCGGTTATTACCGTTCCCGATACTATACATGAATTTAAACTACAGCAGGTTGCACTTGCTTCAGACGGTAATTTTCCAGAGGAACATGAAGGCTGGATCAGGAATTTTCTTTTGGAAACCCGTGCACAATTCCACATTGTTCATATAAGTGGAACCAATGCTGACAAAAAAGACATCAGTCATATTCTTTCAGACCTGCGACCAGAGATTCACTCCATTACCAGCGAAGACTTTTCAGAAGCAATTGATGCCTTTATGAATAACAACCAGGTAGATATGCTAATCGTCCTTCCTCATAAGCACAGCATGATAGAGCGATTGCTATTCAAAACCCATACAGCCGAGCTGATTAAAAACATCAGCTTTCCTGTTCTTACGATTGGAGAAGGATAAACACCTTGCCTGTTTACTATTTACGGATTGAATAAATTCACACCATAAAAATGTTTATTAAAACTCAGCGCTTTTGGGAGTGCGTGGAAAGGCAATGACATCCCGGATATTGCCCATGCCGGTTACAAATTGAACCATTCTTTCAAAACCCAATCCGAAACCAGCATGGGGAACGGTACCAAACCTTCTAGTATCAAGGTACCACCAGAGTTCATCCTGGGACACGCCCATTTCATCCATTCTTCCCGTTAACCTGTCCAGTCTTTCTTCGCGTTGCGAACCGCCAACGATCTCTCCGAT
This sequence comes from Chitinophagales bacterium 33-2, assembly GCA_002050435.1. GTDB lineage: Bacteria > Bacteroidota > Bacteroidia > Chitinophagales > Chitinophagaceae > Flavisolibacter. The sequence goes on from MWYV01000038.1 coordinate 41,619, forward strand.
ACCAGGCGCAAGAATGTCCATGGCCGCAACGGTCTTTCCATCATCATTCATGCGCATATAAAAAGACTTGATGTCCTTGGGATAATTGGTAACAATGACGGGCTTTTTAAAATGTTTCTCAACGAGGTAGCGCTCATGTTCGCTTTGCATATCCATACCCCATTTCACCTCGTACTGAAACTTTTTTTTCTTGTATGCCGGAGATTGCAATAAAATATCGATCGCTTCTGTATAGGTAATTCTTTCAAATTTATTTTCCACTACGAACCTTAGCTTTTCTATAAGATCCAGTTCACTTCTTTCGTTCTGTGGTTTCTGCTTTTCTTCATCAAGAAGTCGCATTCTTAAAAACTCCAGGTCTTCCGCATTTCTTTCCATAACGTAGCGGATGATATACTGAATAAACGCTTCTGCAAGATCTGCGTTGTCTTCAAGATCATAAAAAGCCATTTCAGGTTCAATCATCCAGAACTCGGCCAGGTGGCGTGCTGTATTGGAGTTTTCCGCCCGAAAGGTTGGACCAAAAGTATAGATATCGCCAAAAGCGGTTGCTCCCAGCTCTCCCTCCAGTTGTCCGCTTACTGTAAGGTTGGTGGCACGTCCAAAAAAATCCTGTGTAAAATCGATGGAGCCTTCTTCAGTCAGGGGTGGATTAATTAATGGAAGCGTGGATACGCGGAACATTTCGCCAGCACCTTCTGCATCACTTGAAGTGATGATTGGGGTGTGTAAATAAATAAATCCTTTGTCGTTAAAAAATTGGTGTACGGCAAAAGCCAATGAATGCCTGATGCGGAACACAGAACCAAATGTGTTTGTCCTGAAGCGCAGGTGCGCAATTTCCCTTAAAAATTCGAGGCTGTGTTTTTTTGGCTGCAGCGGATATTTTTCCGGGTCACTGTCGCCCAAAACTTCAACATGCTCTGCTTTCAGATCCATCTTTTGTCCTTTCCCCAATGAAGCCACCAGTGTACCGGAAACTTTTAATGAAGCACTTGTGGTCATTCTTTTTAGCAGTTCCTCATCAAACTTTCCCAGTTCCAGCACCACTTGTAAATTATGATTGGTGGAGCCGTCGTTCAGGGCAATGAACTGGTTGTTTCTGAAAGTGCGCACCCATCCCATAACCGTAACCTGTTGTTCTGCTGGTTCCATTTTAAGAATTTCACTGATCCTGGTGCGCCTGTTGAACATAGTAAAAGATTGTTTGATGATGGTTGAAGTGCGCAAAGATAAACTTAGAAAAGAATTTCCTGCACCTGCTCGACAACCGTTCTGAACATAAATATTCCCTTTGTTCTGGCATAAAACCTGCCTCATTGCTACAGTCCGGGTAAGAGGAAAAGGGGTAAAAATTTTTGGATTTCTCTTTTTAGCTGTATAATTGCAGCGGAATCGGTTGAGAGATCATCCCTATATTACGCGCAACACCCGTATTTACATTCCATTCATAAACAAATCAATAAGTTAACAGACTGGTTTTTACCTCTGGTTAGTTCAAACAATTTTTTATGTACGATATTCTGCAGTTGAACGACATGCTTGTTCCAGAGTTGCTGGACATTGCTGAAGAACTAAAAATTGATAGTGCAAAAAAACTCGATAAACAGGGACTTATTTTTAAAATTCTCGACAAACAAGCTGTAATGGGTAGTCAACAAAAAGAAGATGCATCGGATAAGCCGAAAAGAAAAAGGATCGTAAAAGCATCTACTGCAAATTCAACAGAAGAAGCAATTGTAGAAGAAACCGGCAATGCCCCTTCTGAAGAAACATCAGCAAAGCCCGCAAAGAAAATTGCGGCCAAAAAAGAACCGGTAAAGAAAACGCCAAGGAAAAAATCTGACGATCAACCGGAACTAAACCTTGAAGCACCAGCAGAACAACAGGTGGACAAGCAACCTGCTGAACATATAAATGAAAAAAGACAAGAAGAAGCTCAGCCGCAGGAAAAACCAGCTGAAAATCAGAACAACCAGGTCAACAAATATTTTCCACAACGCCGCGAACAGGTGTTCAATATAGAATTTGATGGAATTATCCTGGCTGAAGGTGTTTTGGAGATGATGCCGGACGGATATGGTTTCTTGCGTTCATCGGATTATAATTATTTGTCTTCTCCTGATGATGTGTACGTTTCCCCTTCTCAAATCAAATTATTTGGTTTAAAGACGGGAGATTCTGTTTACGGATCAGTAAGACCTCCAAAAGAAGGCGAAAAATATTTCGCACTTTTAAAAGTGGAGCACATCAATGGTAAAAGTCCGGAAGAAGTGCGCGACCGTGTGCCATTTGATTACCTGACCCCACTTTTCCCTTTTGAAAAATTAAATCTGTTTACAAATCCTTCTGATAACAGTACAAGGATCATGGACCTCTTTACTCCTATAGGTAAGGGACAAAGAGGATTGATCGTTGCCCAACCTAAAACGGGTAAGACCATGTTATTGAAAGCAGTGGCGAATGCTATTGCAGCCAATCACCCGGAATGCTACCTCATTATTGTGCTGGTGGATGAACGCCCGGAAGAGGTTACCGACATGGAAAGAAGTGTGAAGGCAGAAGTAATTGCTTCTACATTTGATGAGCCAGCCGAAAAACATGTAAAAGTTTCAACTATTGCACTTCAAAAAGCCAAACGACTGGTTGAATGCGGACATGATGTGGTGATCCTCCTGGATTCCATTACCCGCCTTGCCCGTGCGCACAATACGGTTTCTCCATCTTCCGGAAAAGTACTTTCGGGTGGTGTGGAGGCCAATGCCATGCAAAAGCCCAAACAGTTTTTTGGTGCGGCCCGTAAAATAGAAAACGGAGGTTCGCTTACCATTCTTGCTACAGCGCTGATCGATACCGGTTCTAAAATGGATGAGGTGATCTTTGAAGAATTTAAAGGTACCGGCAACATGGAACTTCAACTGGATCGCCGCCTGGCAAACAGGCGTGTTTTCCCGGCCATTGATCTGGTAGCTTCTTCTACAAGAAGGGATGACCTGTTGCTTGATAAAGATGTTTTGCAGCGCATGAACCTGCTTCGGGTTTATCTCAACGACATGAATACGGAAGAGGCTATGTCTGAGCTACTTAAGCGTATGCGTGGCACTAAAAGCAATGAAGAATTTCTTGCCTCAATGAATGGTTAGTAGCAGCAAGGCCTTCTACGGCCCCATTTTTGCACCACGAGAGGAAACAAATAATTTAACTCATGAAAAAGCAGATTTTCAGCGTAGTTGCTGTGGTATCATTAGGCTTTACAGCTTGTAATAATGATTCAGACACAACCTCAATTTCAGCAGACACAACAACTACTACCGGCACAATGAATACCACGACTGATTATTCGGCTATGGCTGATGAATTCAACCGTAACAGTGAAGCGGGATTATATCGTGATGCTCAAACCGGGCAGCCTGTAAAGATTTCAGTAGACAGAACAACGGGTGCAAAAGTAAACACGAGCAACAACCAGCCCCTTACCCGTTATATTTATGTTGACAACAACGACTGGTGGGTATATGATGCAGAAGGCAACAGGTTGCGTCAGGCAAGACAGGAAAACAACAGGGTTTTATACCAGGATGAAAACAACCTTTGGGTTGAGTGGGATAAAATAAAATGGGATGAAGATGGCAGCATGAAGATGAAAAATGATGATATGAAGATCAAAACAGAAGCTGACGGTGATATGAAAATCAAAACCGGTGATAAAAAGATCAAGGTTGAAGATGGTAAAACCAAAGTGAAAGATAATTAAGCATGTTTGATCATGTATTTAAATGCCTTCCATCCGGAAGGCATTTTTGGTTTAGTGAATTGAAGATACATTTGCCAAGTGCAGGTCAAAAGGATAAGAATAGATGAATTTCTGAATGCGTCTAAAGAACAGCTTGTTCTTGATGTGCGCTCTCCATCTGAATATGTTCATGCACATATTCCTTCAGCCATAAATCTTCCGTTGTTTTCCGATGAAGAAAGAAAACAGGTTGGCACTACTTATAAACAAGTCAGTCGTGAAGCTGCCATTAAAATTGGGCTGGACATTTTTGGTCCCAAAATGCGTTCCATGGTCGAAGCCGTGGAATTAATGATTAAAAAATCGACCCCCAATGCATACGGCAATGAACCGCCATTAGAAAATGACCTAAAACCCATTGTTTTCATTTACTGCTGGCGCGGGGGGATGCGCAGTGCTGCTGTGGCCTGGTTGCTGGATCTTTATGGATACCGGGTTCAGGTGCTGGCAGGAGGTTATAAATCCTTCAGGAACTATGTGCTCAAAACATTTACGCTTCCCTTCAACCTTAAAATAATTGGCGGTTACACTGGTTCGGGAAAAACCCTGGTATTGAAAGCACTACAAAAAAGAGGCGAAACAATAATCGACCTGGAGGCGATTGCTTCTCATAAAGGATCTGCTTTTGGAAACATCCAGATGATCCCGCAACCCTCCCAGGAAATGTTTGAAAACCTGCTGGCGCTTGAATTGATTGAAAAATGCAGTGATTGCCCCATTGAATTGGATCCGCTGGCATACAGCCAAACTACAGGTAAAATGATCTGGCTGGAAGACGAAAGCCAGCGCATCGGGGACCTTAATCTCCCAAATGTATTTTGGAATACCATGCGAGCCGCGCCACTCTGTTTCCTGGAGATCGGTTTTGAACAAAGGCTGGAAAATATCTGCGAGGAATATGGCGCATTAGAGACTGAAAAACTGATTCATTCCACACAAAGGATCTGCAAAAGACTGGGGCCAATGGACACTAAAAATACCATCGAATTCCTGGAGCAGGGAAATACTAAAGAAGCCTTCAGGATCCTGCTGAAATACTACGATAAACATTATTTAAAAGGATTGAATAATCGCTCTCAACTTGAAAAATTATTGTCTATTTTGCCTTGTGTCTCTGTTACGCCGGCCAATGCCGACCTGCTGAAAACCCAATATCAAATGTTATGAAACCAATTTGCCTGCTACTGTTGCTTTTTTTCTGCGGCCCAACTTCCGCACAAAAAATAAGTGGATTTTACACCGGGACTTTATATAATGACTCATCTAAACTTGTTCAGCAATACGAACTCGCGTTGAGTGAATACCGTGGAAAGATCACGGGGTATTCCTATGTCACTTTTGTTTCAAACGATACATTCTATTATGGCATCAGGAAAGTTAAAGCACAAATAGATGGCGACAATCTTGTTGTGGAAGATGATAAATTCCTCGCACACAACTTTCCCGAATCACCAGCAAAAGGCGTAAAGCGGCTTTTTGTAATTCCGATCAACCGGCAGGACAGTCTTATTGACCTAAACGGCACCTGGCAAACCAATCGCACAAAACAATATTATTCCATTCCGGGCAAGGTGGAACTCAGCCGTTCAACCGACAGCGCAAAGTCTGCATTGTTTACCCATCTCCGCGAAATGGACGAAATGCGCACACCAGCGCAGGCTACAAACCAAAAACCCAAAACAAATTCAACTAAACCACCCGCTGCTTCAAAAGAATTAAAACCTGCCGAAATTATTCCGGTGGATAAAAGAATAAAAAAAGAGCTGGCCATATTTGAGGTTACCGGCGACAGCCTTCAACTCTCTTTTTATGATAACGGGGTGATTGACGGTGACTCGGTAAGTGTTTATATAAATGGTGAAAAGATCATTGATGCTGCACGTCTAACAGCCATAGCTATACGAAAAAATATTGTTGTACAACAGGATGCTTTTGAAATCGTTCTTGTTGCAGAAAACCTGGGGAGCATTCCGCCGAATACCGGATTGCTGATGATACGCGACGGCGACAAAATTTATCAGCTTCATTTTGCAGCAGACCTTAAAACCAATGCATCCATCAGGATCATTAGAAAAAGAAAATAAGAATGGAAGAATCAAAACGGTTAAGCACCTACTCAAAAGGGGGTGGCTGTGGCTGTAAAATTTCACCTGCGGTATTAAAAGAGATTATCGGGTCAGATAACCTTTCGGCATATACCGGGCTGCTTGTAGGAAATGACACGAATGATGATGCTGCAGTATTTTCACTTGATGCTGCTTCCGCCGTAATCTCAACCACTGATTTTTTTCTTCCCATAGTAGATGATGCTTTTGATTTCGGAAGAATTGCCGCGGCCAATGCCATCAGTGATGTATATGCCATGGGCGGAAAACCCATCATGGCCATTGCCATTCTTGGATGGCCGGTTGAAAAAATTTCTCCGGAACTTGCCCGTCAGGTACTTGAAGGAGGAAGAAGCATTTGTAATGAAGCGGGGATACCGCTTGCGGGCGGACATACCATTGATTCAAACGATCCGATATTTGGTTTATCTGTAACCGGCATCCTGCAAAAAGAACATCTCAAAAAAAATTCCGCTGCTTCAGCAGGCGACCATCTATTTCTAACCAAGCCGCTTGGTGTTGGCATTTTGACAACAGCAATAAAAAGGGGCGTACTTGCTGAGGAACACTACAAACCCCTCATCGATCAGCTCACCAGTTTAAATAAAGTTGGAGCTGCTCTTGGAAAAATTAAAGGCGTTAACGCCATGACAGATGTAACAGGGTTCGGTTTCTTGGGACATCTTATTGAAATGCTTGACGGGGGACGGATAAGTGCAACGATTCATTATGAAAAAATAAAAAAAATCGAAGGGCTGGATGATTATTTAAGACAAAGAACCATTCCCGATGCCACCTTCCGGAACTGGAATAGCTATAGTCAGCATGTGGCTTTTGAAAAGGGAGTGAATGTAATGGAAGCATTTAATGTACTTCCGGATCCTCAAACAAACGGAGGCTTACTCATCGCGGTTGATAAAGAAAGCCTGAAGGAGGTAGCTCAAATATTTCAGTCATTTCAACTGAACCTGGAACCCATTGGTATTTTTACAGGTCCCAGAGAAAAACTGGTTTATGTTACCGCCTGACGCCTCTTTAAAAAGATCTCAGCAACCATACATCTTACACTACCGCCATTTACCGATTCAATTAAAGATACATCTATCGGCAGCAGCTCCCCGTGGTGTTGCAACCTTTCAAGTTTTTCCTGGGGCAGTGCATTCACTGCCGACTGGCTGATGACGATCATTCGTTTTCCTGCATTGTTTTTCACCTGGAGTAAATTGCACGCAAAATTTTTCATGTGTTCTGGTTCAACATAAATATTTTCATGCCCTGTGGCTTCAAGTAACTGTGCAACAGCAATCCTTTCTGTATGATCGGTAATGGATTTGGGACATAGCACTGCAAAACCTTCACCAATACTCAACATAACATTGGTATGATAAACAGGCGCGCCTTCAAATTCTGCAGTGAATGGAATGGCGCGGTATTGCATGTCTTCTGCAAATCTTTTTAACGCATTTACATTTGTCCTTTCTGAAATGCATGCATAAATGATCCGGTTATTGTGATCAAACACCATGCTGCCGGTTCCTTCCAGGAATTCGTTTAAAGCCTCTCCATCTGACCAGTCTTTAATATAATCAAAAACAAAACTTTCTTTCAGCGCATCAACAATGGCGGATGATCGCTCTTTTCTTCTGTTAGGAGCAAACATCGGAAACAGGTGAATACCGCCGTCGGCTCCAGTAAGAAACCAGTTGTTTGGAAAAACAGCATCCGGTTTTGGAGGATCGACATCATCATCTTGCACAATAACATGAATGCCTTTTACAAGCAGCATTTTCACCATGGCATCAAATTGGGCAAGGGCTTTTTGTTGGAGGGTTTCCTTACTTAGTGAGGAAGCCTGCTGGAATAAATTATTTGCGGCTGTTTCTTCATTATAGGAAAAGGCGGCTGGCCTTACCATGAAAAGTGTATCAGTTATTTGCATTGAAAATTCGATCGATGGTTTCAGCAAGTTTATTGTCTTTGTCGGTCACGGTGTTCCCAGCATCATGGGTGGAAAGCCAGATCTCTACGGTGTTCCAAACATTCGTCCATTTAGGATGGTGATCCATTTTTTCAGCTGCCAACGCTACGCTGGTCATAAAAGCAAAGGCTTCTGAAAAATCCTTAAATGTAAATTTTCGGTAAAGTGCTGATGAAGTTTGCTCCCACATAAGGTGATGTTATATTGATAAATAAAAATTAAGCTGAATAATCGTCATGGTGTGCTTACTTATAAGACCAGGTGTTCCCTGTGTTTTATTTTTTCATTGGTTAGCTCCACTACCAGTTGCACACCGCTAATCGCTTTAAGCGATTGAACGATCTCCTGGAGGTAATCTTCAGCAACATGGTCGTCTTTCAATAACCATAAAAAATCAAGATGTTTAAATTCGGGCAGCAGGTATTCGCCGTCATTTTGGTTATTGTATAAATAATGCTTCAGGCAGGTTGCCGTTTCATTGAATTCATAAATCGAAAAAAAATAATTCCTGTTCTTTTTTATCAACTGGATTTCAAGGTCATTGTTGATCCTGAAATCTATTCCCAGCGCGGCGTTTACTTTCCAGCAAAACTGGTAGGCTTTTACAGGTGCCATGATCCCAAGCAAGCGGGTTGCATCAAAAAAATTTTCGGTAATCGCGTGGGTATCAAGAACAAGTTTGAGGTTTTGACTGGAAGCCATAAAAGGAATTGGAGTGGAAAAATACTAAAATTCAACCGCTGTTGAAAGTACCTGATTTTTCCGGGAAAAAGTCACACTGGTTTTATCCCCTTTATTGAACCGGCTTAATGCCTGCATATAAGCTTCCATTGAACTGACATTGGTATTTCCCAGAGCCGTCACGATGTCGCCTGGCTGCAGGCCTGCTTTATGAGCAGCACGCCCTTCGATCACTCCGTCAACCCTGATTCCATTGCCACTGTAAGTATAATCCGGCATGATGCCAAGTGAAACCGAGAACCTGGCAGAAGTGTTGGTTTGCACTTCGCGCGTTTTTGAAAAAGCAATTTTCCCAGGTTTTTTTTCGGTCGCCTCCAGCAAACTGAACACGTGCTTTACAAGATGCAGTTGTCCTTCATAATTGATCTTATCATGATCATCGGTTGGCTTATGATAATCTGAATGAAGACCCGTAAAATAAAAAAGCACAGGAATATTTTTCCTGTAAAAGGAAGTGTGGTCACTTGGCCCGGTTCCGCTGGAATCAAATTTGAATTGGATTCCCGAGGCATACAAACCTTTCTTTCCACTTGCTTTATAAAACTGGCCCCAGGAAGGAGAAGTGCCGTAACCACCAACGGTCAAGGTTTTTGTTTGTGCATTCAGTCTTCCAACCATATCCAGGTTCACCATATAATTGACACCGGCCAATTCAATTGTAGGATTTTCAGTAAAATATTTTGAACCGTATAAACCCAGTTCCTCACCTGAAAAACCAATAAAAAGGTAGTTGTGTTTTTTAAGTTTTGCCAATCTCACAAGTCCAGCCAGCTCTATAATAGCAGCAGTTCCGCTGGCATTATCATCTGCACCGTTATGAACAGCGCCCAATGAAACTTCTCTCGAATTTCCATCTTCGCCATAACCCAGGTGATCGAAATGGGCGCCTATAATGATCGTTGTTGCGGCGCGGTTATTTACAAACCCGATCACATTCGAGCCTGTTCTGGAAACTTCTGTAATCTGCGTTTGCAATTGAAGTTCCAGTTCGGCGGATGCATCAGAAAAGAATTTCTTTGCAGCGGATCTTTTGATATAAACAACTGGAATTTCCATTGCCGGACTCCGATCTTTCGCATCAAAAATGATCCTGTCTTCTTTATCTGATGAATTGTATACAAACAATGCTGAGGCACCTTTAGCCCTTATGGATTTTACTTTTCTAATCAAAGCGCCCTGCAGGTCGAAATGTGGATTGGATGCACCTTCATCAAGCAACTCATGCAGATCCAGAAACCACGGCATACCAGATTCCTGCAAAGCCAGAGAAGGAGCAGCCTCCTGTTTGCCATTGGCACTGTAAGCAAGCGGAAAAAAATCCTCATGCAACTTAAGCGTCTCGCCATTAAAAGAAAGTGAGGTGCTTTCATCAATACGCTTTCCTTCATAAATGGAAAATTCCTGGAAATAACCATTGGTTCCCATAGGCGCTAAACCTGCTTTTTGAAATTCAGTAGCTATATAAGCAGCTGCCTGCTTTTCACCACCAGTTCCCGTTCTTCTGCCTTCCAGTTTATCATCCGATAAATAAACAACGTGCTTCTGAAGATTTGAAATAAGTGCTCTGTCTTCTTTTTTTAATTTTTGACCATAACTCTCTGACGACAAAAAAACTAAAACCACGATGGCTATATTTCTAATCACGATATAATTTTTAGAACAACAAAAATATTCAAAGGCATTTGCAATTAATCGTCAGCTGTCCATTTTAAACCACCATTTTGTTAATTGTCAGCCATTTCTATAGTGGGCGCTGAGTAAAACTCCGCATCTCGTAAGTTATTGCCGGGGTCTGCAATTACCTTTGCGCGGCATAGTTGTGAAAAAACAAATCATTCATATTGCTTTAGTGGGTAACCCCAACAGCGGGAAAACCTCTTTATTCAACGTATTTACCGGTTCCAATCAAAGAGTGGGCAATTTCCCGGGCGTTACCGTAGATAAGAAAACGGGTAATTCCTCCATTTCTTCAACCGTTACGGGAAACATCATTGACCTCCCGGGCACCTATAGTTTATACCCGAAGCGGCTGGATGAATGGGTGAGTTATCGCGTATTGCTGAACCAGGACCAGGATATTCGTGCCGATGTATTTGTTGTAGTTGTGGATGCCAGCAATTTGAAAAGAAACCTGTTGTTCTGTTCCCAGATCCTTGATCTTAAAAAACCGGTGGTGGTCGCCCTTACGATGGCAGACCTGGCCAGCAAAAAAGGAATAGAAATAAATATCCCGGAACTTGAAAGAGAGCTGGGTGTTCCCGTGGTTTCTGTTAATCCCAGAAAAAACAAAGGCATTGCCCAGTTAAAAAAAGTGATCGAACTCACGGTATCAAACATCAACAAAGTTGCTGCAAGAGATTTTATCGACAACAGGGCGCTGGCAAAAGAACCGATTGAAGAACTCAGGGCGCTGGTTCCCGGAACAAGTGACTATTCCGCCATACACTACCTGATCAATCATGAGTCTTTTGATTTGAGCCGGGCAACTCAGGATCAGATCGAGGAAATTGAAAGAAAGCACGCGTTTAACCATACAAAAACGCAGGCAACAGAAATATTGCAGCGCTACGGAAGAATCAAACATATTATGCAGGTGGCAGTAACAGAGCCGGATCCCCTGCAGCAAACCATACTTACAGATAAACTTGACAATGTGCTGTTACACAGGCGGTGGGGTTATCTTATCCTGCTGGCTGTTTTATTTATTTTATTTCAATGCGTTTTCTGGCTGGCACAACATCCTATGACCTGGATCGAAATGCTTTTTTCTTCAGGCAGCGCATTTCTTTCCCGAACACTGCCGGAGGCCTGGTGGAGTGATCTGTTGATCAACGGGGTGGTAGCGGGCCTTAGTGGTATTATGATCTTTGTTCCGCAGATCATGATCCTGTTTGGATTGATCACACTTTTGGAAGATACCGGCTACATGGCCAGGATCAGTTTTCTTACCGACAGGTTGATGCGCAGTGTTGGATTGAACGGAAAAAGCGTAATGCCTTTGATCAGTGGTTTTGCATGTGCCGTTCCTGCTATTATGAGTGCAAGGGCCATTGAAAACAGAAAGGAACGCCTGCTTACGATCCTGATCACACCGCTCATGAGCTGTTCCGCCCGGCTTCCTGTTTATACCATTCTCATTGGCCTGGTGATCCCAAATACCTACGCTCTTGGAATATTTAGCACACAGGGACTGGTAATGATGGGGCTTTACCTGATGGGGCTTGTGATGGCCTTGCTGGTTTCCTTCATTGCCAAATGGTTCATTAACATAAAAGAAAGAAGCTTTTTTATTTTGGAGCTGCCAACGTATCGTGCGCCAAGACTGGCCAATATTTCGCAAACAATGATCAATAAGGCCAGGATATTTGTTACAGATGCCGGAAAGGTGATCATGGTCATCAGCCTGATCCTTTGGGCGCTGAGTTCATTTGGCCCGGGAAACCGGATGGATGCACTGGAAACAAAATACCAAACTGATGTAAAAAGCAATCCTGAACAAAAAGAAATATTACTTCAGAACTATAGTACAGCAAAGCTTGAAAACTCTTATGCCGGCATCATTGGAAAATCTATCGAACCCGCTATTCAGCCCCTGGGTTACGACTGGCGGATCGGCATTGCACTGATTACTTCATTTGCAGCGCGTGAAGTATTTGTTGGCACAATGGCAACATTATACAGCGTAGGGGAGGAAGAGGAAGGATTGTTACTCAGGGAAAAATTGCGCTCTGCAAAAAAAGAAGATGGTTCGGTGTTGTTTACGCTGGCCACAGGAGTTTCGCTGATGGTATTTTATGTTTTTGCTATGCAGTGTATGAGCACCCTCGCCATCACAAGAAGAGAAACGAAAACCTGGAAATGGCCAGCCATCCAGTTTGTTTACATGACAGCTATTGCTTATGTCATGAGCTTTGCTTTTTACCAGTTTCTTAAATAATCAGTTGGAAAAATGATTCCAGAGCAGTTGGGATAATTTTCCTGTCAACACCCAGGCTTCATTGTTATCACCCCAGCTTTGATCCTTATTATTTTTTGTACAGATGCAGAATATATAACGTGCCTTCCGTCCATTAACAAAAAGCAATTCATTCCTGGCCTGGTTTACTGCGCCGTTTTTACTGGCAACAAAAACATCTGCAGGGATTTTAGAAACAGCAACTTCATCCCAGTAATTTCTTCCTAATAACCGGAGCATTTGTTCACTTCTTTCTTTGCTGATCACTTTACCTTCCACAATGTTTTGCATCAGCAACACCATTTCAAAAGGCGTTGTTTGTCCCCAACCATATTTCAGCCGGTCCGCTTCTCTTCCTGGTGTGCGGGAATTGACTTTTGTATTTTTCAATTCAAGACGATCCATTAATTGATTGATAAACGTTCCGGTACCTGCAAGGTATTGCAGCCACAGGCTTGCTGTATTATCGCTCATAGTCAGCATCAGCATAATCGCTTTGCTCAATTCAATTTTTTCTGAATCCTTAAATGAACCAAGAAGATCCACGCCGGCGTACAATAAAGAATCGCGGTACACCAATGGCTGGTTGTATTTTAATTCTCCTGATTGTATCTTATGCATAACGCCTACAAGGATCGGGATCTTTACAATGCTCGCCGATGGGAAAACCGAATCGGCATTGATCGCTACAATTTTGTTTGTCTTAAGATCTTTTACATATACCCCAATATCGCCGTTATACCCTTTGAATAATGCTTCAATTTTCTTTTGAAGTTTTTTATCTGTTTTTTGAGCGGGGGCCTGGAGAATGAAAATAAAACTAATCAGTACTAAAAAATATTTCATGGTTGCTTGGTTTGCATGCTTAGCGTTTGCCGGCATTCATATAATCCATTACGAGGTAAGCAAAGGCCTTGATTCCTGTTTTTAACCCTGCTTCATCAACAAAAAAATCGGGGGTGTGGTGAGGCGCTACTTTTTTCGGGTCCTGGCCCGGTGTCATTCCTCCAAGATAGAAGTAGAGCGCGGGGATTTTTTCTGCAAAAAAAGCATAGTCTTCTGCGCCCATTACAGCATCCATCCGGATCACATTATTCCCGGTGGCTTTGTTTAGTGAAGGCAGCATTTGAGCAGTCAGCTTTGGATCATTGTAAGTGACCAGTGTCATTGGTGTAATACTTACTTCAGCGGTAGCCCCCGAAGCTTCTGCAATATTTTTTGCCGTGCGTTCAATTCTTTTCCAAATATCTGCCTGCATGGCCGTGTCCAGAGTTCTAATGGTTCCTTTCAGCAAGGCCTCTTCGGGAATAATGTTTTCCCTTACACCACCATTAAATACGGTTGTTGAAATCACAACGGCGTTCTTTGTTAATTCGGTTTGCCGGCTCACAATCGTTTGCAATCCCTGGATGATCTGGGCACCTATTACTACCGGGTCAATGCCATTCCATGGTTGCGCGCCGTGGGTTTGCTTTCCTTTGATTTTTATGGAGAACCAGTCTGACGCAGCCATCATGCCCTGTTCCCTGTATTTGATCTGTCCTACAGGTGTTTGTGCGTTAATGTGCAGTCCGAACATCACATCCACTTTAGGATTATCCAGTACGCCTTCCTTTACCATTAGTGGGGCACCGCCTTCTTCGCCCTGTGGCGGACCTTCCTCCGCAGGTTGAAAAACAAATTTTATGGTTCCTGCAATATCATTTTTTACGGCAGCAAGTATTTCGGCAACGCTCATTAAAATAGCTACGTGGGTGTCGTGGCCGCAGGCATGCATCACACCTACTTCCTGTCCGTTGTATTCTGATTTTTGTTTGGATGCGAAAGCAACTGGGGTTCTTTCGGTTACGGGTAAGCCATCCATGTCGGCGCGTAATGCGATAACGGGTCCTGGCTTTCCCCCTTTTAAAATGCCAACCACACCCGTATGTGCTACATTTTCCTGGACGATCATTCCAAGTGAGCGTAAGTGATCGGCAACAATTTTTGCTGTGCGAAATTCACGGTTCCCAAGTTCGGGATTTTGGTGCAGGTCTCTTCTCCAGCTGATGCACTTGCTTTCAACTTTATCAGCAGCCTGCTGAATATAGGCTTCATTGAGTTTTTGCGCACTTGCATTACCGCTTATAATGATGGCAAGGAATAAAATTGATTTCTTCACTGTTTTTATTTGAGGTAAATAAATGTACTGTTTTTCGTTTATTGAAAGGAAAGAAAAGGAATACCAAAGATTATGGATGTCAGGTGCTAGAAATCAATAAATTTATCCCGCGATGATGTTGCGGCACATTCCTTTTTTAAAGAACGTATTTCTCTACAGCATTTCTGCTTTCGGAGGGCCGCAGGCGCATATTGCAATGATGATGAAGATGTTTGTTCAAAAAACACCCTACATCACCAAACAGGAATTGCTGGAGTATAATGCCTTTTGCAATTTACTTCCGGGCGCTTCCTCTACCCAGACCATCACACTTGTAGGGTACAAACGGGGCGGAGTTCCGCTGGCTGTTGTTACCTTACTAATATGGATCGCACCGGCAAGTATATTAATGGCAGGCTTTTCATTCTTCCTTCATTATGTGGATCGGGAATCGTTGCATACGGATATTTTCAAATTCATTCCTTCATTGGCTGTGGGTTTTCTTGCCTATGCTGCATTTATGGCTTTTGGAGTTTCTGTAAAAAACACCATTACCTGGGTGATCATGGTGGCCTGCACTATTGCCACTTATGTTTTTTTTAAAAACCCCTGGATCTTTCCACTGCTGATCGTTCTTGCCGGCTTTGCCACTAACCTTAGTGAAAAAAGGATCCCACAGCCGCCAGTAAAACGGAAGAAAATAAAATGGTGGAATATCTGGGTTTTTGCATTTATTTTTCTTGTAGCGGGTGTGAGCAGTGAACTCGCGCGTACCAACAATTGGAACGACAGGAAGCCGGTCAATCTATTTGAGAATATGTACCGAATGGGAAGCCTTGTTTTTGGCGGGGGGCAGGTGTTGATGCCAATGATGTATGAACAATTTTCTGTGCGTCCGGTCAATCTAAAAAAGACCTCACCGGAATCCGCATCCAATATGATCAATATTCAAAAACAAGATATGGTTACAGGAATGGGTATTGTGCGCGCCATGCCCGGACCCGTATTTTCTATCGCAGCTTTTTCTGGAGGAATGGCATTGCGCGAAGAAGGCAAGCATATGCAATTGTTAGGGTGCCTCATTGGCACTGTCGCTATTTTTCTTCCAAGTGCCCTGCTGGTACTCTTCTTTTTTCCTATCTGGCACAACCTTAAAAAATACGCAGTTGTTTACCGTTCACTGGAAGGGATCAATGCAGCCGTAGTAGGGATCATGATTGCATCCACTTTATATATTATGAAAGATATATCGCTTGCAGGCGCAACTGCAACCAGCCTGATAAATATTTTGGTGATCCTTATTACTTTTTTATTGCTGCGGTTTACTAAAATCCCCTCGCCGTTGATCGTGGCCACCTGTATTCTGGTGGGCTATTTCTTTTGAGTTTTTTTATACATCCCTGTAGTTTTTATTTCTTCTTCTACCGCCTCGGGCACAAGGTATTTTATTGATTTTCCTTGTTTAAGTAACTCACGGATATGAGTAGCCGAAATTTCAAGTAATGGTGCATCCATCACGATGATCTTTGCGCCCATGGTGTTGATGATCTCAAACCCGGGACGATTATAAATCATGAGTTCATAGTTGGCAATGATGACTTCAGCATTTTTCCATTTAGGGAGGTTTTGAAAACTGTCGGACCCCATGATGATTGAAAAATCGAATTCGGGGTATTTATCCTGCAAGTAAGCCAGGGTATGTGCCGTATAGGAGGGGCGAGGGAGCGAAAACTCAATATCAGAAGGCTTCAGCCTTAGGTCATGTTCCACGGCTTTTTGGACCAGGTGATAGCGTTCGTATTCGTTTAATAGATTCTCTGTATTTTTTAAAGGGTTTTGTGGAGAAACCACGAACCAGATCCGCTTGAGGTTGGTTGTATTTAATACATGGTTCGCAATAATGAGGTGACCGGTATGGATGGGATTAAAAGACCCAAAATAAAGACCAATTTTCATTAATCCTTGATTATCAATAACTTATTATTCAATAATGATTTGGTTCGCTTCGTTTATTCTTAAGCTCAACGAATATCCGGCCACCCTGATCGATATCGGGTCGCCTAAAGGTGCCTTCTGCTCTACCACCACTTCCTCACCCGGTATGCAGCCCATTTCCATCAGCTTTAATTCAATCTCTGAACTTTCAAATGCTTTGATCCTTCCCTTCTCCCCAGACTTCAATTCGGATAACTTCATTTTTCAAAGCTATTCAATCCTTTAGGAAAGGGTTTACGAAATTTGAAAATGATAAAAACCGAACGGATATTTTTTCATTTTATTGATGTCGCGTACAACCTGGGCAGCAGGAAGGCGCTGAAAAGTTTTATTAGCGAAAAGTTCGAGGAACGCAAGATTGGAATTGAAGAGATCAACTTCATTTTTTGTAAGGATGCCTATCTGCTGGAGCTCAACCAAAAGCACCTGCAACACAATACACTTACTGACATCATCACTTTTGAACATTCTTTAAAAGGACAAAACATGCATTCAGATCTATTCATTTCTTTGGAACGCGTGCGCGAGAACGCCAGCCTCTTTAAGACTTCCATTAAAAACGAACTCCACCGTGTCATGTTTCATGGAATTCTTCATCTCTTGGGCTTCAAGGATAAGAATGATAAGGATCAGCGAGCCATGAGGGCAATGGAGGAGGAGTGGCTTGATCTGTTTTTTTATGAAAAATAGCGCGTTCCACGTGGAACAATTTTAACACAGTTTCACGTGGAACATGGATTTACCTTTACCGAATGTTTCAGAAATATGATGTTATAGTGGTCGGAGCGGGGCATGCGGGATGCGAGGCTGCAGCTGCGGCAGCCAACATGGGCTCCGAGGTGCTCCTCATTACAATGAATCTTCAAACGTTGGCGCAAATGAGCTGTAATCCAGCTATGGGTGGGATCGCTAAAGGCCAAATTGTAAGGGAAATAGATGCTTTAGGGGGCTATTCGGGAATCGTATCCGACGCTTCTATGATTCAATTCAGGATGTTGAATAAATCCAAAGGCCCGGCGATGTGGAGCCCCCGAACACAAAATGACCGGATGTTATTTGCCCAAAAATGGAGGGAGGCCCTGGAACAAACCCAAAGGGTGTCGTTTTACCAGGATATGGTAAAAGAGATCATCATTAAAGATGGCAAGGCAGAAGGTGTAGTAACAGGAATGGGGCACCGAATTGATTCCCGGGCAGTGATCCTTACGAACGGAACTTTTTTAAACGGTGTTATTCATATTGGAGAAAAGCGATTTGGTGGTGGGAGGGTGGCGGAGAAAGCTGCCGAAGGGATTACAGAACAATTGGTGTCACTAGGATTCCAAAGCGATCGATTAAAAACAGGAACTCCTCCAAGGGTTGATAGCCGGTCGTTGGACTTTTCAAAAATGGAGGAACAGAAAGGAGATGATGAAATAGTGGGCTTCTCTTTTCTCCCCACCAAAAAACCTACCAGCCAAGTCAGTTGCTGGATCAGCTATACAGATACCGCAGTTCATGATATTTTAAAAACAGGCTTTGACAGGAGTCCGATGTATGCAGGGAGAATTGAGGGTACCGGCCCCCGTTATTGTCCTTCCATAGAAGATAAAATCAGCAGGTTTTCCGAGCGAGACCGACACCAGTTATTTATAGAACCTGAAGGCTGGAACACTGCGGAGATCTATGTTAACGGCTTTTCCACTTCCTTGCCCGAAGAAGTTCAATACGAAGCCCTTAAAAGAGTGCCCGGGTTTGAAAAAGTAAAATTCTTCCGGCCAGGTTACGCCATTGAATATGATTTCTTTCCCCCAACTCAACTGGATTATACCCTGGAAACAAAGGGGGTCAAGCAATTGTTTTTTGCAGGCCAGATCAACGGAACCACCGGATACGAGGAAGCAGCCTGCCAGGGACTTATGGCTGGAATGAATGCCCACCTTTCCATAAAAAAAGAAATGCCTTTTATTCTTAAAAGAAGTGATGCTTACATCGGCGTTTTGATAGATGACCTGATCAGCAAGGGCACACAGGAGCCTTATCGTATGTTTACTTCGAGGGCAGAGTTTCGAACATTGTTAAGGCAGGATAATGCTGATTTACGACTAACAGAAACCAGCTATCAACTTGGCTTGGCAGGGAAAGAAAGAATGGAACTTATGTTGAATAAAAAAGCGCAAGTGTCCTCACTACAGGAAATGTTCAAGGCAACCGCCATTGAGCCAGATGAAATTAACCCTTACCTCACATCGAAAAAGAGTGCTGCAATAACCGAGAAGCAAAGGCTGGAAAAAATAATCCTTCGTCCTTCAGTTGACCTGCAAGGAATGAGGCAAAGCTCAAACCGCGTTGATGAGCTACTCCGCTCTTATTCTACTGAAGCAATAGAACAGGCTGAAATACAAACCAAATACCAGGTGTATATAGATAAAGAAAAGGACCTGGTTCAGAAAATGAAACAACTGGAAGAACTAGAAATTCCACAACAATTTGATTATCAACGTATTACGTCGTTAGGCTCCGAGGCAAGGGAAAAGTTACACAAAAGCCGCCCGCGGACCTTGGGACAAGCCTCAAGAATTTCAGGTATCAACCCGAGTGACGTTCAGATTCTTATGGTATTTATGGGTCGCTGAGTGGAAGAAAGTTTCTAGCTAAACTTAATTTAACCTGATGAATTTCAAAGGGAAACCCAGGCCTGGCAGGAAAACATTGTCGCTTTAAAAATTCTGTTTATGGTTTTATAAACCAAGGTTTTGTTGTTTCATCTGAATTAAAAAAATTGAGCAGCAACTGCGCCACTTTCTGCCTGCCCGATGCGGATGGATGTGTGCCATCAGGTTGAAAATCAGAAGCAAGCCAGGTTAAACCATCACTTCTTGCAATTGTACCATTGGCCCACAGATAAGGACCCCAGGAAAGAAAGGCAGAAGAGGGGTTATTACCGGAGTAATTCAATTCGGGATCTCCGCCTATCTGGTCTTCGATCAAACGTTTAATGCTCCAGCCGGAAAACCAGGCAAATGGTTCAGGGTTTAGGCCAGAAGTGGCATAACCAGCGTAAATCCTGCTGCTTAAATAAACCAGCTTTAAATTGGGAAATTTAGTTTTAAGCAGTTGCATTACTGATCGGTATTTTATTTTCAGCGCATCCGGGTAGCTTACAAAGGCAGTGTCCGTAGCGCCGGCCTCCGCTTCCTTAAACCAAATGACCTGAACTTGTTCTTCACCCAACCCTGCAACGGAAAGCCTGTTCAACACATGACTCCAATAAGAAGCTGCCGGGTTGTTAATGGCATTGATGTCCTGACCTCCCTGGGCACCGTCAATTAAAACAAGCTTGGGATTTTTAGTTGGGGCGGTTTGTGCCAGCGAAAGGAAGGCCTGTGTTTCCTGCGTGGCATTAGACATCCCTATCGAGATCCAAACAATTTTACCGTTTACCACATCTTCAGCACCCATACCATTTAAAGGCTTAATTGATTGTGCAATAGCAATTCCGGCAACATTGTGCAATGGCGGTCTTTGATTTAATCCATTCGGATAAAGTCCGCCCATAGCTCCACGATATTTTCCTGTACCAAAATCCGTTAAGGCCGTGGCCGACATTATTTCATTGTTGTTCACATTGCCCGGTGTACCATTTTTTTTACAGGCAAAAAAGAATAGAATACATAAACTAAAAATAATTTTTAATCGCCGTCCTTTTGGGTAATATGTTAGCGCAATTGACAAAGTCTAAATTTAATGGATTCCTTCTCTTTCTAAATTTACGCTTTCCCTTTTTAATGTGCGGTTTCAGGACTACGTGTTTCTTTTGCTTTCAGCTGTTGTACGTGGTTGATTACAGCACGGATCTCGTAAAAAGAAAATTCATCACCCAGCTCATTTTTTATTGCCGTTACAGACCCCGGTTTATGGACTATAGCTTTGAGAATCGCCTCTTTTTTATCTGCAGGAAGAAGATCGTCAACGGAAACAGCGCCTGTTGCCACAAGTGCAACCAGGTGGGTTTCTATGGTGCCTGCAGAAAGATTTCTAAGTTGGGCGATCTCTTTGATCGCGTTTCCTGAATTAAACAAAGCAAGTGTCTGCAGTTGGCTTTCGCCTTTGTCCTTTTTTCCTTTGCGGAATGGTTTAACTGCCTTAATAAGGGAGAGGTCGAGGGGAAAATGCTGGAACTGCATTCCCTCAATCTGAATTTTATTCAGACTTTCGATATAATGAACAAACCTGAGTTTTATGCCCTCTACTTCTTTGATATAAGAACTGATCTTGCTTGCATGTTGAATCGCTAATAAATGTTCCTGAATCGGTATGATAAATTCATCAAAAACAATTTTAGAAAAATAGAGAATGCCTTTGCCAACACGTGCTTCCAGCATGGCAGCATCATTACTATTTACTACACCTTCGAGCTGCCGGATAAACCTGGATTCTACATCCATCAATTCATCCAGGCGCAGGATCAATTTCTTATGGTGTACGATAACTTCTTGCTTCCCTGGCAAACTTTTTAAATGAATCAATTCTTCCCACTCTGAAAAACTGGTATGAATTCGGTTCAGCCGGAATGCTTCCAACAGCTTTTTTACCTGGTAAACTTTTCGTTCTTTTACCAGAACTTCTTTCAGATAATTGTGGTCAACTTCAGCATTGGAAAACCTAATGATTCTTTCATCTGTTTTGATGGCTGAAGGCGTTATTCTCGAGTGTAGCACCATTCCCTGAAGGGAAGTACACCTGCTTAACGCCACATAAACCTGACCGGGCGCAAATGCAGATCCGGCATCAATAATGGCTTTTTCAAAACTCAGTCCCTGGCTTTTGTGAATGGTGATGGCCCATGCCAGTCGCAGCGGATATTGTTTAAAGCTGCCCAATTCATCTTCTTCAATTTCATTGTTCTCCTGGTTCAGGATATAGCGATTATTTTTCCAGGTTTCTTTCTCGAGTTTTAGTTTTTCACCATCTTCAAAAGCAACAACAATTTGCTTCTGATCGATCTCGTGCACAATAGCTAGTTTGCCATTAAAAAATTTTCGATCATCACCTGAATCATTTTTAATGAACATCACCTGTGCGCCACGTTTTAATTTCAGATAGTCTTCAGCAGGAAATGATTTCTCGGGAAAATCGCCGTTCACATCCGCCTTATAAGCATAAACCGGTTCGGAAAGTTTTTCGAGTGCTGCATTGTTAATTAAATCGGCCTTTTTATTGTGTGTGGTGAGCGTAATGTAGTTTTCACCTTCAGGAATAAAATCAGGCAAAAACCTGTTTTCCAATAAACTGACATCTGCATCTATCACCCGGTTGTTGCGAATTCGATTCAGCGTATCAATAAAAATTTGTTCGCTTTGCCGGTAAATTTTTTTTAATTCTATGTAAAGCGGTGCCACTTCTTTTGTGGCTTGTGCATGAAAGAAAAAAGGGCTTTCATATATCGACCTAAGCAACTCCCACTCCTCAGAAGGAACCACGGGTGGCAACTGGTAGAGATCACCGATATAAACAACCTGCACGCCTCCGAAGGGAATGTAAGGTTGCCGCCTGGTGTGCCGGAGAATGGCGTCCATGGCATCCAGCATATCCGCACGCAACATGCTTACTTCATCAATGATCAGCAATTCCAGTTCATTTAAGAGTGTGCGTTTTTGGGATGAAAATCTCAGGTTACGCAATAAACCCGCTTTATCCGTCAACCTTTCGTTTGAACCAATACTGTTATGATAGGCAGGTAAATAAGGACCAAAGGGAAGCTGAAAAAACGAATGCATGGTAACCCCTCCTGCATTAATAGCGGCAACACCTGTTGGTGCAATGATCACCGTTTTCTTTCCCGTATTTTCCTTCAGGTATTTCAAAAAGGTTGTTTTGCCGGTGCCGGCCTTTCCTGTAAGAAATATATGTCTCGAAGTATAGTTCACAAGGTCAAAGGCGAGGTTGAATATCGTATTTGAATGATCGGTATGCATTGGTATTTAAAACAAATTCTTTTGTTGCAAAGATGGGAAGGACATTGGGAAATGGTGTGAATTAAAGGATTATACCAGAAAATACTCTTTTTAAATGGTTTTAATCACTTGGCCGATGCTCCCTTACTAATGAAGTTTGACAGATGATAATTGAATGTTTAAATAAACGCTGCAAAGCCTGCGGAAAAACCCTGAAAGGCCGAACGGATAAAAAATTTTGCAGTCTGAATTGCAGAAACCACTTCAACAACAGGCTAAGGGCATCGGATGAAAAACTGATGCGGATGATCAACAAAACGCTAAAGCGGAACCGCGACATTTTAATGAACAGCCTTACGGGTAAAAAAAGATCAAAAAAGATCAGTTTAAAAACCCTTGAACTAAAGGGTTACCAGTTCCATTACTTTACCCACCAGGCCCCAGACAAAAATGGGCAGATCCTTCGATTTTGTTATGAATTTGGTTATCTTACTATAGACCAGCAGCGGGTTCTGCTGGTAAAAGATCCACCCCTGTAATCGCGTTTTGTCTGTCTGGCCTGGTGAAATTTCAATGTCCTGAAACTCCAGGGTTGCTGGCCTCCTTTTTGCAAATTATAATCAAGTTCCAATTCTTTTTAAAACCTTTAAATCATTCAGGTATGAAAGGTTCTGGAATATTCCTCATATTAATATTGGCAGTGCAGCCTGTCCTCGCTCAGATGGACCTGTTCTCCTTTACCTCCATGGTGGACCAGAACCCGCGCAAGCTGGAATCGCAGCTTCAGAAAAAAGGATTTAACCGTTCAGGCTATCATTCAACCCATGAAATGATCTTCATAAAAAATACCATTGAAGACAGTACGTCCATTCATCGTTCGTTTCATGTGATTCAGAACGAAGGTTTATGGGAATTGCTATATAAGACCTCTTCAAAAGAAGAATTCTCACATTGGGAAAAAGAGATCCGGAATACCTCCACTTCCTTTTCGGGAAAGGAAAAATCCAATGTGTTCTATTGCCAGAAACAGGGCATTACCCTGCACTACAACCAGGAAAAAGAGGACACCACCGTTTATTATGTGGTAAGTGCCAGCCGAAAACCACTTCCTAAAATAAAAGACCTGGTATATGCCGAGGACCTGCTGGAATTTGATGCTCATATTTATTTGCAAACAGTTTTCGGAACCGAGAATGTAAAAGAAGATGTGTTTTACTTTTCAGAAACGATGCAGAACAAATGTTCGATCATTTATCCGAATACAAGTCGCCAGGCCATTTTTCTTTGGAAAGATGAAAAGCATTTAAAGGACCTTTCTTTCATTATTATTGGTGAACCTTCTAACAGGTCGCATGATCAGAAACAGCACCAGGTAACATTGCCCAGCTGGAGGTCCAAACAGGGGATTGGTTGCGGGATGAACTTAAGCGAAGTGGAAATGCTGAACCGGGCACCTATAAATTTTTACAAATGGCGCACCACCATGGCGGGAGCTTTGGCGCCAGGAAATATCGGATCCTTGAATTTTGAAAAGCTAGAACTGGTTTTTGATTGCCTGAACTGCAATTTTATTCAGGCAGAAGAAAGATCGGAGGTTATTGATTCAAAAACGGCAAATGAACTAAGTCAGCGGTGGTATATCAGCAGTTTTGCAGTGATCAAGCTCAGAGTAATCCTGTAGGATATAGGTGAGGGTGAGTTTATAATTGTTGGCGCAAATTTCAGGAACAAAATAGATATAAATGCGTTTATAAAGTTCCTGAGAACTTGCTTCTCTGTACTTAGTTTAACCACTTTTGTCCGGTAAAAAATCAAACACCCCTTTTAATTAAGATATTGCCTCAGGTCGGCGGGCCTCGTACCTGCCCCGCTGCTAAATTCCCAGTGGTGACTAAAGCCAGGCAAAACAATAGGCTTCAGCAATGCTTACGATCATCTTCAGAATAAATCCTGCGGGGAATTAGGCAGCTTAGGCAGCTACTGGTGTCAAATAGATCCAGGTTTCCTCATAAAATGAAATTCCAGGCACATCATCTTATCACATTTGGGTGGTTGTGTGCGCCTTATTGCTCCTGATTTTTCCAAAGAAATCTTTAACCCTAAGGTGGAGCAATACAGCGCGAAGAACGATTGCACAATCAGATCGCATGGAGTTGCACCTGTTTTCATTTTTCGGAGCGCTCCCTTGCGCAATCATCCGAAGGTATCTGGTAAAACAGACTGTTACGCATTGATTGCGCTTGAATTTTTGCCTGCCCACCGAAGCGAAGCGCAGGAGGGGCCACCTTTTTTTTCAAGAAAAAAGGTGGAAGCCGCATTTATCATAGCGCTGCTCTCAGGCAAAGAAACTCCATTAGACTATTGCAATTGTAAAAGGCCCGGTTGAATACCTATCAACAACGCCAGCACCATTGGGCGTTTATCGAAATCAAATAATTTTCCCCGAACAACAATGTTAAAACAGCTTTGTTAATCCCGAAATAAATAATAAACAAAAGTCGCTGATTAACAGCGACTTTTGTTTTGTAGTGGTGCGGGCCGGACTTGAACCGGCGACCAGCAGATTTTCAGTCTGCCACTCTACCAACTGAGTTACCACACCGTTCCATACACCATAAATTTAGCGGAGGTGTAAGCGCCCTGCCTTTAGTAAAGATGTAATTTTTAGCTCAAGGAAGTTCTAAATTCTACATTCTTTCTTAGCGGGCAGCAAAAATAGGAGATTCTTGTAAATAATTGTTGCTATACAATCAAAAAAAAATCTTTCTTGCTCTACTCTTCAACCGGTTCTGGTCAATTGCCGTATACGCTCAAAAACTTGATTCTCATGATCTTTAACTGCTCCCAGTTGTAATTTCCATCTGCCATTTCCTGTTGTGCCACCTCCAGTGAAGATGTTTCACAACCTTTAAAGTATTCCAGGATCTCCTCTTGTTCATATTCATCCAGCATTTGGTCAATGGCATAGTCAAGATTCAACCTCGTACCGCTGGCCGCAATAGTTTCCATTTCTTCCAAAAGTGCATCAAGCCTGAGTTCCTTGTTTTTCGCGATCATTTCCAGCGGGATCTTTTTATCCACCTGCTGAATAATGTGCACCTTGTTACCACTCTTATTCACCACGCTTTTCATCACAAAATCATCCGGCTTCACAATGTTATTTGCCTCCACATACTGCTCGATCACTTCTAAAAAAGGCTTTCCGTATTTTATCGCCTTCCCTTTGCTTACTCCCTGGCATTTGGCGAGTTCATCCACAGTAGTAGGATACATGGTAGCCATGTCGTTCAGGGAAGTTTCGAGGAAGATCACAAATGGTGGCAGGTTTTTCCTTTTAGCCTCTTTCTGCCTGAGATCCTTCAACAGCTGAAATAATTTATCGTCAATAGCTCCCGCAGGTGCCGCATCAACTCCTTCATCATCATCTGCATTTGCCTCTTCGTAAAGATTGTTCATGACGATCGGGAAGCTTTTGGGCTTTTTGAAAAACGCTTCTCCCCTTTTGGTGATCTTCAAAACACCATATTCTTCAATGTCTTTTTTTAATAACCCCTCCAGGATCATCTGGCGCACCAGCGAATTCCAGAAATGATCGGGCTGCCCCTTACCTATTCCAAATTCAGCCAGGTTCTCATGTCTGAACATTTTGATCTGTGGCGTCAAGTGCCCTGTGATGATCCTGACCACATAATCAGTGGCAAATCTTTCATCCAGTGCTTTAATTACTTTCAGCGCCTGTACCAACTGGCTTTTCGCCTCTGTTTTTTCTTTAGGATTTTTACAGTTATCGCAACTGCCGCAGTTTGCCTGCGTATATTCTTCTCCGAAATAACTCAGCAACACTTTTCTGCGACAAACTCCGCTTTCCGCATACGCCACCGATTCGTTGATCAGCTGCGCGCCTACTTCCCTTTCGCTCAACGCCTTGTCGCGCATTAAATGCTCCAGCTTTGAAACATCCTTGTGCGAATAATATAAAAGACATCTTCCTTCAAGGCCATCTCTTCCTGCCCTTCCGGTTTCCTGGTAATAATTTTCAATGGATTTAGGGATATTAAAATGAATCACAAAACGGATGTCCGGTTTGTCAATTCCCATCCCAAACGCAATAGTGGCAACAATTACCTGTACATCTTCATTCAGAAACTGGTCCTGCCGTTCTGACCTCAGTTTTGAATCCAGTCCGGCATGATAAGCCACGGCTTTAATGCCATTGGCCATCAGCATGTCCGCCAGTTCTTCAGTTGTTTTCCGGTTCAGCGTATAAATGATCCCGCTTTTCCCTTTGTTCTGCACAATGAACCGGGTAATGCTCTCCAGCGTATGGTCTTTTTTGATCTTTGGAAGGATCTCATAATAAAGATTATCCCTGTTAAAGGAAGAAATATAAACATCCGGCGTGCGGAGGTCAAGATTTTTTACAATATCACTCTGCACCTTGGGCGTAGCTGTGGCAGTAAGTGCGATTACGGGAATGTTGGGATTGATCTGGTCCATCATATCGCGCAGCCTACGGTACTCGGGACGGAAATCGTGGCCCCACTCCGAAATACAATGCGCTTCATCAACAGCAAAAAATGAGATCTGGAGGTCGCTGAAAAAATCAAGGTTATCCTGCTTGGTAAGGGTTTCAGGCGCAACATAGAGTAATTTTGTTCTTCCGGATTTAAGATCTTCGTGAACTTCCTTAATTTCTTTTTTGGATAAAGTAGAGTTCAGGAAGTGGGCAACGTCATCGCTGCTGCTATATCCCCGGACAAGGTCAACCTGGTTTTTCATCAGCGCGATCAGCGGGCTGACAATGATGGCAACGCCTTCGCTGACCATGGCCGGAAGTTGGTAGCAAAGGCTTTTGCCGCCGCCTGTGGGCATGATCACAAAAGTATCTTTGCCGGAAAGAACCGATTCTATAATTTGTTTCTGTTGTCCTTTAAAATCTTTGAAACCAAAATGCGTACGCAGTGCTTCATTTAAGTCAAGGGCGGGGAGTTTGGTTTGGGCTGAACCGGAACTTAATTTTCTTCCGGGGTTTTTCTTTGTGATAGGCATCTTATTCTTTTTGAGCTTTCTATAAAGC
>MWYV01000002.1 GCA_002050435.1 Chitinophagales bacterium 33-2
ATTGTGAATACTAAAAGAAAAAAGTAGCAAAAAAGAAAAGGATAGTAATAATAGTAATAGTAATTTAAAAATGTCAACGCTATTTAGGCAAGTACAACCATTGACTATTCACCATTGACGATTCACCACTCACTTGAAATACGACATTTTAAAAATAACAGGAAACTAACTAGAATTTGTCATTAAAATATCAATGGGGAATTGTGCAAACGAAAATGTATAAAGAGTGCCACATCATCTTCGTAAAAAAAAGTATCAAAATTTAAATAATTTTTTGAACCGAACATTTTACCTCGGTGTAGAATATACCATAGCCATGGTGGTGGTATAATTTTTCTACATTCTAATTTTTAAATTTTTAATATTCAGATATGTTCAAATTTCAAATCATTGCATCCACAATATTGCTCGCCTTCACCTCATGCAATAGTGGCATTAATGATGCTAATAAAGAAGAAGCAATCGGTAATGAAACACCTGGTCAGCCAGTTGAGAGCCGGCCACCTGATGTAGGTTATAAGCCTGCGTTCCAGGGACAAACACGTGTAGCAGGTGTACGTACTTCTACCCCTTACGAAACTAAGGTGATTACAGATAACCTAACTAAACCCTGGGGCATTGCGGCGCTTCCTGACGGGCGGTTTCTTATTTCCGAGAAAGGAGGAAGTTTTCGTATTGTTTCTGTTAATGGACAGGTAAGTGATAAAATTACCGGCACTCAGAACGTGGAAGAAAAAGGCCAGGGTGGTTTGCTTGGCGTAAGCTTAGATCCTGATTTTAGCACCAACAGAACCATCTACTGGGCATTTACTGAAAAGCGTAAGAATGGGAATGGCACATCAGTAGGCAAAGGTGTTCTTTCAGCCGATGAGCGAAGCCTTGAAAATGTACAGGTGATTTACCGGGTAATGCCTACTTATGAAGGTAATTTACATTATGGTGGCAGAATGGTTTTTAGTAAAGATGGAAACCTGTTTCTTGCTACAGGCGACCGGTTTAAAAAAGAAAGACGCAGACATGCGCAAGAGCTAAATTCGGGACTTGGAAAAATCATCCTCATCAATAAAGATGGAAAGCCTGTCGGCGGAACCACTACATCGGGAGCAGGCGGAAATGCTGAAATCTATTCATACGGGCACCGAAATGTACAGGGCATCGCCTTTCACCCAGAGACAGGTGACTTGTGGGTAGCAGAATTTGGACCGTTGGGCGGCGACGAACTGAATGTAGTAGAACAAGGTAAAAACTATGGCTGGCCTATTATTTCCTATGGATTGGAATATAACAGCGATACCATTGGAAATGGTATTACACAACAGGAAGGACTGGAGCAACCGGTTTATTATTGGGATCCGGTATTATCCCCCAGTGGCATGACCTTTTACAAAGGCAGTGCAATACCTGAATGGAAAAACAATCTGTTTATAGCAGGTCTCAACAGTCACCATATAGCACGACTTGTTTTAGAAAACAGGAAAGTAATAGGTGAAGAACGCATACTGGCCGACCAGCAACAAAGATTTAGACATGTAATTGAAGGGAATGATGGAGCACTTTTCGCCATAACCGATGAAGGAAGACTGTATAGAATAGGAAAAAAATAAAGTCAAACTTTACAAATGTTCTCTGTTATATTTTAGAAACCTGCGGACCAACAATGAAAGTTGCACTTTTTCAATCCAGGCAATTATTGAAAAGCATTGTGTGTTGGCTGAGCTCCTGGGTTGTGAGCCGGGCTTCCTGCTGCTATTTATAAACTGAGGATCATCATCAATAAAGGATGCTTTTCTATCCTATTGTATTCCGCCTTTGCAGGTGTTCTTCACCTGCAAACATACATGGGAAAAGAAGCTGTTGGTGAAGAATGCCAATAACGGCGTAAAAAATTTACAGTAAACAAATAGAGCAGTAAATAAGAACTAATACATTTGAGAGCAGGAAAGCGTTTATGTTGTGGATGTTTGAAAGAGCTGGACAGCGAAACAGTAATAACATGAATTTTAAGTTTTGGCAACAGGGTAACCATCCGTTTGAACTTTATGGGTTATGAAATGCTAAAGCAGAAATTGGATATTTGCATAATAATCCAGTAAGAGCCGGAATTGTATACAAGCCTTGGCATTATAAGTACAGTAGTGTCATTGACTATTGTGCCGACATGAACGGTTTGTTGGAACTGCAGCTTGTGTAGCGCTCTTACCGGACGCAGTCCTGCTATCAATAATAGCTTTAGGTGATTTGTTTGAACAGTTAAACCAACAAGGGAAGAATACAACTAAAGAAAATTACTGAAGACACTATGGATATTTTAAGACTAATTGCCATTATTATCTCTTTATCCGCCTTGTTAGCTTACATAAACATCCGGTTTATAAAACTGCCTTCTACAATTGGCGTAATGTCGCTTTCGCTTATTCTCTCCTTAATACTCTTACTGGTCGCAGCTGCTTCGCCCGTTTCCGATTATTTAAAGGGATTACTAATTCAAATTGACTTCTCCGATTTTGTACTTGATTTCATGCTGGGCTTTCTATTGTTTGCAGGCGCATTACATACCGACATCAATAAGCTGCGTAAATCAAAAGCACCCATTATTACATTTGCCACCATAGGCATTTTACTATCCACTTTTATTGTAGCTACTGCATTGTATTTCCTGCTACCCGTATTTTACACGCAGGTTGATTATATCTACTGCCTGTTATTTGGCGCACTTATTTCTCCAACCGACCCTATAGCAGTATTATCTATTCTAAAAAAAGCCGGCATTTCTGAATCAATTAAAGCAAAAATTACCGGAGAATCATTATTTAATGATGGCGTGGGTGTGGTAATCTTTCTTACCCTTTTTAATATAGCTAGGGAGGGCCTTGCAGAAGTAACCGCTGGTGAGGTTGCTCTTTTACTTTTAGAAGAAATAGGTGGCGGAATTTTACTGGGCTTACTCCTAGGCTTCCTTGGATTTAGGATGATGAAAAGTATAGATCACTACCAGACAGAGATCATGATAACACTTGCTTTAGTATTGGCGGGAAGCACCATTGCACCGCTGTTTCATTTTAGCGGAGCGCTGGCAATGGTAGTGGCTGGTTTATTTATTGGAAATATTGATACCGATCAATCTATGAGTGCACGCACGGAGGATTATGTAACCAAGTTTTGGGAAATGATTGACGAGATTATGAATGCAGTCCTATTTGTGTTAATCGGATTGGAATTACTGATCATACCATTTGAATTATCTTTCATTTATGTTGGCCTAATTTCTATTTTAATTATTCTCCTGGCCAGGATAATTTCTTTGGTTGTGCCTTCAGCTTTATTCAAATTCAAATATGAGTTTCCTAAAAACACGTATTTGCTAATGACATGGGGCGGATTGAGAGGTGGAATTTCAATTGCGCTTGCGCTTTCACTTCCGGCCAACATGGAACGCAACCTGATTGTAACCATTACTTACGTGGTAGTATTATTTTCAATTATTGTGCAAGGATTGACATTGGAGAAATTGGTAAACAGGCTGAGAAAAGAAAGTGTCGTTGGTATAGATAAGGACATTTCTGCTACTGAAGCATAAACCATCTAATCTGCATCCCGAGCACAAAGCATCCATTTAACCAACCGATTTTGTAGATGAAATGGTGAGATATTGATTAACACGTTATCGGTACTTCGTGTGTTACCGTGTTTATCTTTTTACTGGTAGAAATAAAGTACGCCATCAGAGCTACTATCACAATAATGAATGCTAATAATGCAAAAACATGATATTAATTTAAGTTCGCCCCCTTCATGACAGCAGGACTGTGTCCGTCACTAAAGTTATATTGGTGAAGAAGTGTTTCTGCTGTAGATTAGAAAGCAAAAGATGACCCACATGCTTTTGCCTTTTCTCACGGTCTTTATACTGCACCATTTTGTAACTGGCCCAGTAAAATATGTTCCCTTTTTGCAGCAGTCTTTTATAACATCATAAGTCTTAACCCTATTGCCATTGCCAATTAAGCTATTAGACTTTTCTCTTTAGCAAAGATCGGGTCGTTTATGTCAAAGCGCCTTTTGCAGGGCCGCATACAGTTATAGAATATCTTGGCAGCGCTACAAATAAGTTGCTATCAGCTGTTTTTGAAATGGCTTTACAAACCAGTTATATCGTTTTTGGAAAATTGAGTAGGCGGTAAATTTTGAAGGGTTTCTTCCAAAAATTCAACCATCCCTGTACTAAGGTTATAAACAGCTCCTACTATTAATAGCTCGCCCCGATCATAGGCCCTGCTTAGAACGGGCTCGAGCTGGCGAAGTTCCATAACCTGGTTTATGATGTTTTGCCGCACGGCATTCTCGAGTTTGTCGCCCTGCATTTTTTGCACTTTTATAGCAGCCGGCTTTATGGCATTGATGAGAGATACAATGTGGCCCGGAGGTGCCTCGGGTCTTTTAATGGCTGCGTCTACGGCACCACAACTGCTGTGACCTAATACCACTATTAGCTTAGTACCTAAAATAAGGTAAGCGTATTCTATAGTTCCATAAGTTGCCTGCGCCATTACCTGCCCTGCTGTGCGGCTAACAAACAAATCGCCAAAACCCTGGTCGAAAAGAATTTCAGATGATACGCGCGAATCGGAGCAGCCAACTATAGTAGCAAAAGGAAGTTGACCTTCTGATAACTGCTTAATGAGTGCAGGGTCCTGCCGTGGATAAATGCTTTTTGATAATTGAAAACGCTGATTTCCACCCTTTAGCTTCTGAATGCCGTAATAGGGGTTTGCATAAGCAGAATCACGGTTTACAATATTGTTCACTTTACGCCATTGAGCTGAATCAATCACCGCTGTTTCTGTTGTACGCTTCTTTTTGACAGTGCCCCTGCTCTGAGCGCAAGCGTTTTGTGCAAAAGCCAATACAGTAATAATGCCTACTATTAAACAATTCCTCATAGTTGCTTTTGATGTTTATTTATGCAATAAGAATACCAGTGAGGTGCAAACTTCACTTACATCCTTCTTTGTCTGGTTGCGTTGTAAACAAATGATCCATATGGAGCTGTCTATATTTTCATCAAAAAAATCTTCCTGAAGCGTCCTGCAAGTCTAAAAGTCTGGATTGCGCTTTATTGCTCCATCTTAGTTTTGATCATTCTTAAAAATTAAAAATCAGTTGAGCGATAGTGATTGAATCTCATTCTAAACCAAATAAGGGGCTTAGTTTTTAAAAATACAACATCCCTCAAGCCTACATTGAATTTCATCAACTGATTTGATGCTATAAAACTTTCCCCGGACAGCAGTGAATCTGAATTCATCATAATATACATAGCACATTTTCCCTATCTTATACGGCCAACCATCAATATGCCTGTTAACAAAAACGCACTGCTTCGCTTCCGTATAATTGATGCCTGTCTCACCAACAGGCAAAGGGCCTACCCAACAATGGAACAGATCATTGAAAAGGTCGAAACGCAGCTGGGACAAAGTATTTCAGATTCACTCTTTACCAAAGACCTGAAGGAAATGAAACATATCTATGGCGCGCCCATTCTGTACAGTCGCTTTCATAAAGGATATTATTACGACCAGGAAGGATTTTCAATTAAAGAATTCCCACTTACACATGAAGAGATCGAAGCCCTTGACTTTTCAACTGCACTTTTGCACCAGTTAAAGGGCACAAGGATTTTTGAGCAGTTTGAAAATGCAATCAATAAAGTGATCGAAGGTTACCGCATCAGCAAGATCATTGGGAAATCGGAAAACCAGATCCTGCAGGTTGAAGAACCGGTAAAGACCTCAGGTAGTCACTTATTAGAACCTTTGTTAAAAGGCGTGGTAGAAAAAACAGCCTTTTTAATTATTTACCAGGCGTTCGGAAAGGAGAAAAAGGAACATTTGTTTTCACCCTACCTATTAAAAGAATACCGCAACCGCTGGTATGTGATCGGCCACGCACACAAATCCGGAAATATCATTACGCTGGCACTTGACCGCATTGATACCATAAAGGCTGAAGGAAAATATATCAGTTCAGAAAACTTTATTCCTTCTGATTTTTTCAAATATTCCATCGGCATCACACAGTTGCACGAAGCGCAACCACAAAAAGTGGTGCTGTCGGTGCTAACATCAAGGGCGCCCTACCTTATTAGTCAGCCTATTCACCATTCCCAGTCCATTTTAAAGAAAACAGCGGATGCCATTCATTTTTCATTCAAAATATACATAACAACCGAATTAAAAATGACGATCCTGTCATTGGGCAGTGATGTTGAAGTGCTAGAACCATTGAGCCTGAGAGCAGAGATCATTGATTGTGCAAGAAATGTAAGTTTAAAATATGAACAGGGAGAAAAAAAATAGCACACAGTAAATAGATTGCAAACAACACCCTGACATTTACACAAATATTGCTTATGCCAACAATTGAAATCATTACCCTCATTTTTGCTGCAATAGCGGTATTGCTCATCATTCTGTTCAGGCCAAAAGCCAACGGCGATCTTGCAGCAATTGAAACCCGTTTGAAAGACCTGCACCAGCAGGTGGGTGCGCTGACCCAAAACCTGAGGGAAGATTTTAAGACGAACCGTGAAGAAAGTGCGCATACAGCGAAACAAAACCGGCAGGAACTCAGTGATACCCTGAATGATTTCAGAAAAGAATTGTCTGAAACGTTGCGCCTCATTACCGAACAGAATAAAACAGGTTCCGATCAGATCAGCAAAACACTTGATGACAAAATCAATCTGCTCAACCAGCGGATTGAAGAAAGCAATAAAGCAAACCGTCAAAATATTTCGGAGGCCTTTAAAGGTTTCCAGGAAAGTTTCAATGAAAACGTAAAAAGTTTTAATGAACTGCAACGGGAAAAATTCGGACAGCTGGAAGAAAAACAGCAATCACTGATCAAAACCACGGAAACGAAACTTGAGCAGATGCGTGAGACGGTGGATGAAAAACTTCAAAAAACATTGAATGAAAGATTAGGGCAATCATTTGAAATGGTGCGTGGCCAACTTGAAAGCGTGCAGAAAGGCCTGGGTGAAATGCAAACACTGGCGCAGGATGTGGGCGGATTGAAAAGAGTGTTATCCAATGTGAAAATGCGTGGTGGATTTGGTGAAGTGCAGCTTCAAATGTTGCTGGAAAATATTTTGGCCCCTGAGCAGTTTGAAGCCAATGTGATCACAAAAAAAGGATCATCTGAAAGAGTAGAATTTGCGGTCAAGTTTCCCAACAAAGAAGGCGACCGCGATTATGTATGGCTACCGATCGATGCCAAATTTCCAAAAGATGCCTATGAAAATCTGCAGCATGCTTATGATGCTGCCGACCCGGTCATGATTGAATCTGCACAAAAGCAACTGGAAAATGTGATCAGGAAAATGGCTAAGGACATCTGTGAAAAATATATTGATGCACCCGACACTACCAATTTTGGTATCATGTTCCTGCCATTTGAAGGTTTGTTTGCCGAGGTGGTAAGGAAAGCTTCATTGCTGGAAGATATTCAGCGCGACTGTAAAGTAATCATCACCGGACCCACAACACTTGCCGTAATCTTAAATTCCCTGCAAATGGGTTTCCGAACGCTGGCGATACAAAAAAGGAGCAGTGAGGTCTGGCAGATCCTTGGCGCTGTGAAAAAAGAGTTTGGTTTATTTGGTGGCATGCTGGATAAAGCACAGAAAAATATTGAAACAGGATTGGGACAATTGAGTGATGTAGTGGGCGTTCGCACTCGTGCGATCCAAAAGAAGTTGAAGGGCGTGGAGGCATTGAGTGCTTCGGAAACATCAATTGAGGTTGACAATTTGCAAGACCTGATTGAAAATGATGAAGAGTAATTTTTTGGTTGAACCACGGAGGCACAGTGGCATAGTGGGTTACGGAGATGAGCTCTGTGTTCCTTCGTGCTTCGTGGTTCAAAACCCCTTTAATTTTATAAGTATGACCAACCTTCCTCCAAAGCACATCCTCTCCAAGTCCACATTCATGCGCGGATGTCAATGTCCCAAATCCCTTTGGTTGCATAAATACCAGCCGGAACTAAAGGATGAAATGTCTGAACAACAAGCCAGCATTTTTGGCATGGGAACCAATATTGGCGAACTGGCAAGAGATCTGTTTCCAGGAGGTGTGGATGCAAGTCCGGATACCGCTTACAATTACCAGTGGTCCGTAGCCAAAACAGCGGAATACATTGAAGCAGGACATGAAATTATCTATGAAGCAGCTTTTCAGTTCAACGGTGTTTTAGCCGCTCTGGATATTTTGGTGAAACGGCGAGGCAGGTGGTATGGTTATGAGGTGAAAAGCAGCACCAAGGTGAAGGCAGCTTTCATTCAGGATGTGGCACTGCAGTATTATGTGATTACAAATGCTGGACTGGCACTGTCAGATATAGCATTGATCTATGTGAACAATAAATACAGGCGGAAAGGTTCATTGGATCTTGAGCAATTGTTCTGCAGGCAATCATTGCTAAAAGAAGCAAAAGAACTGCAAAAGTCCATTGCGGAAACAGCAGCTGAACTGACCGAAATTGTTTTTGCAGCGCAGGTACCTCAAATCGCAACAGGCAAGCATTGCAGGATCCCTTATGCCTGCGATTTTTATGGACATTGCTGGAAAGATGTTGCTGAAGAGATCAATGAAGAAATAGAACAGATCAACAAAAAAGAATTGAATGCTTTTGTGAAGCAACTCAGGTATCCATTATCCTTTATGGATTTTGAAACCTATATGCTGGCGGTTCCGGGATATGATGGTCATTGGCCTTACCGGCAGGTACCTTTTCAGTTTTCGGTACACAAGCAGGAGAAAAAAGGAAGTGATGTGCAGCATGTTTCCTTTTTGGCTGAAACGGATTGTGATCCCTGTCCTGAATTTGTTGAAAAGCTGATCGCTTCTTTAGGTAAAGCAGGAAGCATTCTGGTGTATAATCTTTCATTTGAAAATACGAGACTGAAAGAGCTGAAAGAAGATTATCCAAAATATAAAAAGCAAATAGAAAAGATCCAGGAAAGGCTGGTGGACCTGATGGTACCGTTTCGAAAAAAGCATCTTTACCTGCCTTCGATGAATGGCTCTTATTCGATCAAAGCTGTATTGCCTGCGCTTGTTCCGGAAATGAATTAT
Organism: Chitinophagales bacterium 33-2; assembly: GCA_002050435.1. Taxonomy (GTDB): domain Bacteria; phylum Bacteroidota; class Bacteroidia; order Chitinophagales; family Chitinophagaceae; genus Flavisolibacter. Next base: position 9,141 of record MWYV01000002.1, read on the forward strand.
GATGGCTTGCAGATTGGTAATGGCGGAGACGCCAGTGCTGCATTTTACCAGCTACGCGAAGAAAAGGATGCGGTAAAGATTGCCGAAACGCGGGAAGCGTTGCTGAAGTATTGCGAGATGGATACAATGGCGATGGTAAGGGTGCTGGAGAAGATGAGGGAGATGTTGTAAAATGATAAAATAAATTAGTTACTCATTAAATATCATGGCACCCAAAAAAGAACTATTAAATATTATCCATCTGGATGATCACCAACTTTTCCAGGATGGATTGAAATTGGGTTTAGCAAAACGCCTGCCTGGCAGGTATTCAATTCATCCCATTCAGCATCCTGAGCCTGCAATAGAATACATCCTTCAATCACTGGAAGATGCAGCTTTGATCGACCTGGTAATAACCGATTTTAATCATCCTGGGATCAATGGATATGAATTTTCAAAAAAGGTTAAGGTTATAGCTAAAGATTACGGTGTTCAAATACCTGTTTTGTCAGTTTCGATGGTAGGTTCAGGAAATGAAAACATCAGCAGGGGTTTACATGAAGGAGTTTATGATCTTGCCATAACGAAAAATGCCAGTTTTTATGAGCTCATTGGTGCAATAGAAATTCTTTGTCATAGCCAGGAATAGAAAAAAATTAATAAGATGTACGATATTGTTGGTGATATAATCGGTCCCTATTAAAAAAGGACCTGGAGATGAACGCGTACAGTTAAGTTGTTTACAATAAAAGAGTCCCCCGAAAGCGCTGCTGCACTGGAAAAGCTCAATGCATTGCTGCTGAAACCATCTCCATTCATTCATGAGGAAAGCAGCCAGATATAGATGCCCTTGCAAAGGAAACAGGAGTGGATCCGGAGATGCTTAAAAAATCTATGTAGAGGATTAATGAGCTGAAGAAGTAGGGGTAAACTTCCACCCGTGGTTGTCATGCCGAAAAGCTTGCATCAGTGGCTATCTGTCCCTCTTATTACATTAGCCATTTACAATTGGGAAAAATGATATGTTATAAAAGCAGGTTATAATCTCACTCCTCACAGCTTCACCACCTTCAACGTCGCCGCATTCGCTCCCTGCAACACCTTTACAGTATAAACACCGGCTCTCAGGTCCTCGCCAATCCGAAAATATTTTCCCTCTGTTGACATATACGTTTTAACCAGCCTTCCAACAGCATCATAAACCTGCAGATGTATGGGTGGACCATTTATTGCCGATACAGATATTATAACCTGGCCTGCAGAGGGGTTGGGCGTAGCAATTGCTGAAAAAGGAAGTGACAATGGGTAAGCCGTTCTATACGCAATACCAGGAACATCATTGATGGTAACCTTTCCCGATCCATCTTCAATAACAGCATTCAGTGGCTGCGACAGCTCTACAAAAAATTCCTCTTGCGGCTCTGCCACACCATCGCTAACAATGGAAATGGCTATTTTTTTGAATGCTTCTCCGGGTTGAAACTCCAGTGTACCTGCGGTTTTAGTGTAATCTTTTGGTTGTTTGGCGGAGCCGTTTTTGGCCAGGTAATTCACCGATACCGTTTGGTCCGATGATGGCGCGAGTGAAATGGTCATGTAAACGATTCCCGATCCCTCATCCACCGTTTCATCGTCGATAAAAATCTTTGATTTCATCGTACAGGAGAAAGTGCAGGATAAAAATGATGAGACACCAATGCCTGACCCATTAGCCAATAAAGGTGCCGTACCAATATCTGACTGAACTGCTACAATGGCAACCCCTATTTGAGAACGTGCGGAGGCCGTAAAGAACAGCATAGCCGCAATGAAAAATGCTTTCATGGTGTTGAGTTTTAATAACTGGCATTTGCGCTGCGGTCCCACTTCACTGTATTGCCTGTTGCAACATCTGTTACCTCAATCTTTTCATAGTCAAACCACACCTGGTGAGAGAGGCGGGGGCAATTGTTACACTCGGGAGAGAGGGAGGAAAAATCATTGGCGAGGACCAATAAGGCAGACTTCACTTGTTTATCACGTGCTGTTCCAATATGCCTAACGATTATCCTCTTGCGATTCTCAATCTTATATACTTGAATGGAAATCGAGTCAACTGCGTATTTTATTTGCCGGATTTTGTACATTCTGACCCATTAGGTCAGCAAATTACCGGAAAATAGAAATTAAATGCAACATTTCCAGCTACTTACATCTGTATTAAATTAAGGGTGGACAAGTCGGGATGTATTTGCTCATTATCCGCATTATTTGCGGTGAATACCATTTTTTCTCCGCAAGGCATATTTCCACCTAACAACATGCGGAGAATAATGCATTTTTCTTCGCAAAAACGTTTTTACAACTTGCCTGATCGCACATTTAATTGCATAAACTGCAAACCGATTGCCGCTCAATTGCTAGCGAAATGAAAGAGAAAAAACCCGTCTAAATGGGTAGTCTACTTATTGAGACACATGTTACAAAGAAGTAAGGGTTTACTTGCAAGGTTGCGCATAAGAAACACATAAAAGTTATTAATAAGTTAATCTAAAAGCACAATAATTAGGAAGCCAGGGGGTGCGTCTATATATTTAACTTAATCCAAAATTCCAATCCTATGAAAAAACTCCTAATTTTTCTCATGGTACTATTTTGTACCCTGACCTCTTTTGCACAAATCGGCATCGGAACTACTTCTCCTAATTCTACTTTGGATGTTAGGGGATCATTATCGCTAAACTACCGGGCATTTACTGCCTCCACCAACGCTGAATCTACAGATAATACATTATTATTTACCGGCACTACCGCTGCAACCGTAACATTACCTGATGCTGCCACCTGTACCGGTAGGGTATATTCTATAAAGAATGCAAGTGCTACCAGTCCACTTCCTGTATTAACCATTGCCACCACTTCGGCTCAAACCATTGATGGAAGCACTACCTGGCTATTAAATGATTCTAAAGAAATGATAACAGTAGCAAGTGACGGTGCCAACTGGCATATCAGTGGTTCCGGTCCAATTAAAACCAGGAGTAATTTTGTACTTGTCCAATCAGCATCTGATCTCCCCGTAGCTGTTGCAGGTGTAATTACATTAACGGCAGGTATAACCTATGAAGTAAACGGAACTATTGTTATGACCAATAAGATTAACCTGAATGGTTGTTACCTGATTGGAAAGGATGCAACTAATGATAAACTGATATATACACCTGCCACAGGCGAATTAATAACAGGCACAAAAGGTGGCACAATAAAAAACCTGACACTTGCAGCCATTACAACCGGTGCCAAGTTATTTAACCTTGATATGGGGGCAACTGAAAATCTGATTGTCAGGGATAATATTATTGCCAATTGTAAGGAAGTAGGCCTGGTAAAAGGCGGATATATTGTATTTTTTAGTGTAGTACAATATTCGGGCAACATTAATGGTATTACTTACCAGGATAATAGTCACCTGCTACTTGACAATACTGCATGGTTTTCAACAAACTCCAATACATTTGAAAAATTGGTTGGCAATTTTTCAATGATAGAAAAACTGGGAGGATTCTGTCATGGACTGAGTACAAATTCGGCAGTGTCATTAGATATTTCCGGCGTTACTTCTGTTAATGAATCCGCAACTTTTAAAAATACTGCAATGTTAGGAACCGGTACCAGAGTTAATGGTACTTTTTCAGGTAAATGGGAAGTAGAGGCTCCCGGCATAACTACAGAAAAAGATGATGTGGCTACAGGCAATCTCTATCTTACAGCCACTACATCTACTAATTTTTCGGGTACTAATGTTCCAACCAAAGTACTATGTACAACTACTGCTGCCGGGCTGTTTAGGGTTAGTTCGCCGGCCAATAATCAATTAGTATATACAGGTACTAAAAACCGTCGCTTTATTGTTATGGGTTCGGTAAGCGTAACAGCCGCGGCAGCAAATAGATATTTTTCTTTCTACATATACAAAAATGGTATTATGCTGCCGGAATCAGAGCAGGCGATGCGGTTATCAACTGGTGTAGACAAAGGGTCATTAACACTTACATGTGAAGTACAGCTTTCTACAAATGATACTATAGAGATATGGGCTGCCAATACGTCGGATGGGACCAGTATGAAGGTAGAAACTTTAAACCTTACCATTAAATAAACCCATGCTGGTTAATCATCTTCATAAATATTTCTATGAAAAAAACAATATGGTTCCTGATATTATACTTTGTATTCTGCCCTTTTACAAGGGCGCAAATAGACCTTCAAAATAGCGGCACACTGTTTATTACCTCTGGTACTGACACTTTATTCATCAATGGAAACCTAACCAATACTTCCGCAGCAGCGCTTATTAATAATGGCAGATTGTATATTAAAAAAAACCTTATCAACAACCAATCGTCCATGTCGGCAGGCACCGGTACTTTATACCTTAACGGAACCGTGGCACAATCAGTAAGTGGTGGGCAACTTTTTAAAACCTATAATCTTGTTAGCAACAATACCGCTGGCATTACCCTCAATAATAACCTTAGCGTTAGTAATGTGCATACTTATACAGCAGGTATCATTACTACTTCCGTAACACCCAATTATTTGATTTATGAAAGCGGATCATCCTATGCCGGAAATGGTGATACCCGACATGTGAATGGCTGGGTAAAAAAAATCGGCAGTACTGATTTTGTTTTCCCCGTAGGAAATGGAACTGTAGAAAGAACCGTTGCAATTAATAGCCTTTCCGCAAGCAGTGAATTCAATGCAAAATACCTTACCACTACACCCAATCCATATCAAACTCTATATCCAATTATTGATGTTAATAAAAATGAGTACTGGTCAATAGGCAAGATATCCGGCGGTTCAGCTACTGTTACCATAAACTGGGATTACAGTAAGGTGAATTTTCCAAATTGGGTAGTAGCAGATATTCTTACAGCTGGTTACAATGGAACTGACTGGGCAGATAATGGTGGGGTTGCAAGCGGAGATGCGGCTACCACAGGCACTATCACTTCTAACAGTATCTCCTCTTTTAATCTTTTTACTTTGGGCAGCAAATCATATGTACTTCCCTTAACACTGCTCAACTTTACTGCCAGCCGCCAGGGCAGTTTTACACAAGTGTCCTGGACGACTGAAAAGGAATACAATGCAGATCGTTTTATTGTTGAAAGAAGTGATGACGGCATATCATTTTATGCAATTGCACAAATACCTGCACGCAACAGCGGCATCAAAGAACAATATGATACAAAGGATCATGCAGCAATTCATGGTATTGCTTATTACAGGCTTCGTCTTATTGATATTGATGGTAAAGAAAATCGCTCCCGAATTGTTTCAGTGAAAGTAATAAACACAGATAATGTTCTGTCAATATTAGTTAACCCGGTTCATAACAAAATCATTCTCGCAGCCAGCAACCAGCTAAACGGATCTTTCAATTATCGTATCAATGGATCTAATGGCCAGCTTGTGCAGCAAGGAAAATTGACGGTACAAAACGGCGGACAATATATAATTCCATTAAATGGAAATCCGGGCTCGGGTTTATATATTCTTGAAGTAAGTATTTATCAGCAGCGTTTCTTTTATAAGTTTATAGTTCAATAAAAAACGGGAAGCAAAATGCAATTTTAAATATAGTGAGCAGTCAAGCTGTTTTACCCGGTTTCTTTTTTTATTTGATTTAACATTTGTCCGTTGTTAGCTATGCAGTATGGCTACAAGCTTTATTGTACCAACACCAAAAAGCAGATTTAAATTGATAGGTAATACAGTAAAACAGCAAAACGTATAACTCCTCAATATCAAAAATGAATTCAATCACTCAGATAGCCCACGAACGAGAGACAAATGGCATAAACCTTGGCGTTGATTCGTCAGGCAAGGCAATCGTATTTTAAAATGGAGAAAACCTCAGCAATACCTGCCCTCCATTTATGAACTTACGGCTATTTAACCTTCATGGCTTATTCGAAACCGCATCAATTAAGGAAATGTAACAGCAAATACAGCCCTTGTCCGGCTGAGAAACAAATTCCGCAGCTTCGCAATAATTCAATAAGACCTTTTTTGTTGCTAATTGTAACTTATTACCTGTCTATAAGCCATATATCGCTTCCCACTTCCAATAACGTGTTTTGAGCTTTTATCCGCCTTAGCCAACCTATAACAGGATTTATTTAATAACACAGTCAACTTTTTTCAGGACAGCTATGTAGTACTATCATCTGCAGTCCGGGCTGAACAATTTTTTCCGGAATTATTACCCGTGATCTTTGTACTGATTTCAAATTAAGCTTTGCTCTTTTTAACCTTTCAATTTCGGACTAGAAGAATCACGATCAGCTTTACTTCAAATAGAAACTATGCCTTTTGAAAGCCAGGATGCCCTCCATTCTTCAAAACAAATAAATGCATGAGCGATGCCGTTTGCAATGAATCATAAAAAATCCAGGTTTTTGTAAGGACTTACCCAGCGCTGCGTCAATAGGAGAAAAAAGATGAAAGCCTTTTTGTTGACAGCGGTAACCTTTATTGGCTTTTTGGGAGCAACCTTCGCCCAGACCGACCAACGCAAAAAAGAGTTTAACCTTACTGCATCCTCCCTCGCCATTCAGGGGTACGACCCTGTGGCTTATTTTTTACAGGGCAAGGCTGTGGAAGGCAGCAAAAGCAACGCAGTGGTTTACGAAGGCTTAACCTATTATTTTTCTTCTGCACAAAACAAAGAGGCGTTCAAAGCAGCACCAGCCAAATACGAACCGCAAAACGGTGGTTGGTGTGCGTATGCCATGGGGGCCAAAGGCGAAAAAGTTAGCGTCGACCCCAAAACTTACAAGATTGTAAACGAAAAGCTTTACCTTTTTTACAACAAGTATTTCACCAACACACTTAAATCCTGGAACAAAGACGAAGTTTCGCTGCGCGCAAAGGCAGACGCTTCGTGGACAAAATTCTTTAAACCAAAATTATGAGGTATCCATCATTTTTATCAGTTATCATCTTGCTTTTGTGGCAACACAATGCCGGAGCACAGGGCTGCAGCGATGCCGGCTTTTGCTCCATTGGCAACCTTGCTTCTCATGGCCAACAAACTTTAGGTGCGCAGCAGCGATCACTGAAGTTGCTTTTGCCGGCAGGTGTTGGTGATGAAGCGGTTTTTGTTTTCACACCCGGGCTGGAATACACCCAGAAACTAAATAATCATTGGGCCGTGCAGGGGAAAATAACAGCCAATTATGCTTCCGGAAATTTAGGATCGGCATTCGGTGCCGGCGATGTGATTCTGTCGGGCACCTATTCCCTGGCGCCGCAGAAAATATGGAAGCACTCGGTAACGCTGGGCGTTAAATTGCCACTCAATCAAAGCAACCTGAAAGAAGGGGGCCGTTCGCTGCCCATGCAGTACCAAAGCAGCCTGGGAACGGTGGACTTTATTGCAGGCTTCTCTCTTGCTTCGGATCGCTGGCAATTCGCAGCCGGCTACCAACAACCGCTAACCGGCGCCAACCGAAATTCTTTTTTACCGCAATACTGGAGCAAGCCTGAAGCAGCAGCCTATCCAGCATCGAACGATTTTAACCGCCGGGGCGATGTGCTGGTGCGTACTGCCTACAGCTTTCAACGAATTAGAAAAGCATCGTTAGACGTCGGGTTGCTGGGCATCTATCACCTGGGCGAAGACAGCTACATCGACGGCAACATTCAGAACAGTGCCATTGCTATTAAAGGTTCTTCCGGACTAACGCTGAATGCCACCGCTCTACTGCGCGTGCCACTTGGTACCAGGTGGGAACTGGGCTTGACCGGTGCTGTTCCGCTTGTCGTTAGAGATGTGCGGCCTGACGGACTTACCCGCCGCTTTGTTGTAGCGCCTCAAATCAGTTATTCATTTTAAACTCACCCAAATGCGTCTGTCACTTTTGTTATTACTTGCTTTATTCATTACTGCCTGCAAAAAAGATCTAGCCCCCACAGCCCCGGCTGCCGACCCGGTAACTGCTAATGCTTCGATAGTGAAGGCGGGCATGTTCCAAAACGGCCCTTATGGCAGCGTCATGGGTAAAGCAGAAATATGGAAAGACGCCACAGGAAAATACGAGGTGGTGCTGGACTCATTTACCTCCAACAACGGTCCGGACTTGTATGTCTATTTATCAAAGGAAAAATGCCAATAAATTTTATTGAAGTGGGAAAATTGAAATCAATAAACGGCCGGCAGTCCTACCCTTTATCGGCCGCTCCCGATTCGCAGTACACCTACATCTGCATTCATTGCAAAGCGTTCAACCATTTGTTTGGCTGGGCACAGATTCTCTAATTCAATCATGAAAAAATAAATCATGCAATCTGTTATCCTGGCTGCCGTCGTTTTCTTAACTGCCTATAGCCCTTCTCATTCGCAAAAAGCGCAGGTTTTTCAAAAAGACGGCGCCGCCATCCTCGGCTACGATGCCGTAGGTTTTTTACCGAAAGCAAAGCGCTAAAAGGGTCGCCGGATTATACCTATACCTGGAACAATGCCAAATGGATGTTTGCCAGTCAGGCCAACTTAGACAGTTTTAAAAAGGCACCGGAGCACTATGCGCCGCAATATGGTGGCTACTGTGCATACGGCACCGCTGGCGGCCATAAAGCGCCAACCGAAACTGAAACCTGGACCATCATTGACGACAAGCTTTATTTTAATTACAACAAAAAAGTAAAGGATCAATGGGTTAAGAAAACTGCAGCCTACATTGAAAAGGCGAATGTAAATTGGGAAATTATAAAGGACAGCGAATAAAGAATAAAGCGAAAATTTCGGCAACCACAAAAAACAACTTTTTTGTGGTTGTTTTGTATTAGATAGGCTCCGGTAAAATTATCGTTTACATGCAAACAGAGCGAGAACAACAATTTAAAGGCTGGGTGGCCGAACACTCCGATATTCTGTATGGCTATTGCCTGCGCCGCACCACCGATGCTGAACTGGCTAAGGACCTGGTGCAGGAAACATTTTTGGCCGCCTGGAGAAACATGGAGACTTATAAAGGGGAAGCCTCTGTAAAAAACTGGCTGTTCGTAATATTAAAAAGCAAGCTGATTGACCAATACAGGAAACTGGCGAATAAAGCCACACTCGAAACCATTGCGCAAGAGCACAATGAAGGAGTGTTTTTTGATGCAGAAGACCATTGGAGAAAGGGAATGTACCCAAAAGACTGGCAAATCAACTTTAGTCAGCCAGTAGAGGTGAAAGAATTTTACACCATCTTTCAAAGCTGCGGAAAAAAACTGAAAGAGCTTCAGTATTCCGTGTTTGTTATGAAGTATGTGGATGGATTGGAAAGTGAAGAAATTTGTAAGGTATTAGGGCTTACCTCGTCTAACTATTGGGTGTTGGTTCACCGCGCAAAAGTGCAGCTCAGAGCCTGCCTGGAAAAAAACTGGATGAAGTCCTGAATGAATTATGAAAGGAAGCATTACCTGTAAACAAGCCGTTGATTACCTGTCTAAAAAAGAGGAAGGAAAACTCACTTCCTGGCAACGTGTGCAGCTATGGCGGCACCTGACCATTAAGCAGGGCATCCACAAAATAACTATCTCCACCCCCTATATCAATAATGTTCGCCGTTAATGGAAGGTTGAATAATTCAACAAATTCCATTGATATTCCAGGATATGACTGGAACCAGCTTACTTCATCTTCAGCTTTGGTATTGTAAACGTTATCCCAATGTTGTGATGTTTTCATAACCCTAATTTAATAGTAAATGAGCAAACTAAAATGGTTTAATAGCTGCTGCCAAATCTTGGTTGCCTGTATTTTTACGCAGGCCAAATTATGTTTATGAAAACCCTTCATCTTCTCTTTTCTTTGCCTTGAAATAATGTTCTAAAGACTTTTTGCCAAACCGTTTGAATACAACCGGTGTAACAATAATATCAAGCAATGTAGAACTGATTAATCCCCCTAATATAACAGTAGCTACGGGATATAAGATTTCTTTACCCGGCGCTGACGGATCAAGGGTTAATGGAATCAATGCCAGCGCAGCCACTAAAGCCGTCATCAGCACGGGCACTATTCTTTCCTGTGAACCCCTGATAATCATGTGGTCATTAAACTGCTCCCCTTCATGCTCTACCAAATGAATGTAATGGGAAATCATCATGATGCCGTTTCTGGAAGCAATACCTGTAAGGGTAATAAATCCTACCATAGTGGCAATTGAAAAAACGCCGCCTGTCAGCAACACAGCGATAACACTTCCAATCAAAGCCAAAGGAATATTCAGCATAATCTGGAGGGCTATATGCCAGGATTTAAAATGGCTGTATAATACAAGGAAGATGCCTGCCAGGGAAAACAGACTTAGAATAGCGATCAGTTTTGCAGCTGATTGTTGGCTTTCAAACTGCCCTCCCCATTCTGCATAATAGCCCTGAGGCAATTGCATTTCACTTTTAACCCTATCCTGCATTTCCTTAACGGTACTTCCCAGATCCCTGCCTTGAACGTTGGCAGAAACTACAATTCTTCGCTGTGTGTTTTCGTGATTGATTTGATTGATGCTGTTTTCCAGTTCTACAGAAGCAATTTGGTTGAGCGGAATCAATGAACCACTGGATGTGGCAATGGGTGTATTTCGAATTTGATCAAGGTTTGTTCTTATTGTATCTGCTAACCGAACCACTAAATCAAAACTTTGCTGTCCCTGGATAATTTGGCTGATTACTTTACCATTATAAAACGTCTCCAGTTCATTTGCCACTTCCCCAACCTGCAAGCCATATTGCTGAATTTTAGCCCGGTCCATCCGAATCATTAATTGCGGTATCATTACCTGGTTCTCTACCTGCGCATCTACCACACCATCAATGCCCGCAATTACATTTTGCAGTTCATTGGCTGTTGATCTAAGGGTTAACAAATCGTTACCGAATATTTTAATGGCAACTTGCGCCCGTACACCAGACAAAAGGTGATCTAACCTGTGGGATATAGGTTGGCCAATATTTATATTGACGCCTTGCAACACATCGAGGTTATGACGGATGTCTTCAAGAATAGCGTTACGATCCCGGCGTTCTTCTTCATCCGTTAATGCGACGTCAATTTCGGAATAGCTTGGCGGCTCGGCATGTTCATCCAGTTCTGCCCGTCCTGTTCTTCTTGAAGTGAGCGCCACGCCTTCCACTTTTAATATTTGTTTTTCCGCAATGTTTCCAATCTTGTTTGATTCTTCGAGTGAGGTTCCAGCGGGTGCAATAACCGTCACAGTAAAACTCCCTTCATTAAAAGGTGGTAAAAACTCTGTTCCAAAAAAAGGTATAATAGCAAAAGACAGTACAATGAGAAGAACAGAACCGAAAATAACTGAACCAGTACGCTTTAAACTCCAATGAAGGACTTTTAAATCCTGCTTTTTCAACCACCGAACAAGGGGCGTGTCATATTGAGCTCTATCAGCAGCGGAAGCGGGCAGCACTGAAGGACCAGATTGCATACTGTTTTCCTCAAACTGTTTAGGTTTCTTTTTCCAAAATTTCAGATTCACATGATTCAAATACCGCGGCTTATTCAGGAGATAACTGCAAAGAGCAGGTGTTACCGTAAGCGAAACAAAAAGTGAAGCAATAATGGATGTTATATAAGCAATCCCGAGGGGTGCGAATATCTTTCCTTCAATACCCTGTAAGTAAAAAAGGGGAATAAATACCAATACAACAATGATAGTGGCATATACAATTGAGTTTCTTATTTCGCTACTGGCTTCATAAATAACTTTTAAAAACGGTCTTTGTGCTTCTTTCGGCAACGCCCAATTTTCTTTCAATCGCCTGTACACATTTTCCACATCAACAATGGCATCATCCACCAATTCACCAATAGCAATAGCTAAACCTCCCAACGTAAGTGTATTAATAGAAATACCAAAGGCTTTAAAAATGATAGCAGTGATAATTAATGAAAGCGGAATAGCTGTTACGGTGATGATTGTTGTTCTAAAATTCAAGAGGAATAAAAACAGAATAATGATCACTAAAATGAATCCATCCCTCAAGGCATGTTCAACATTGGTTAATGAGTTTACAATGAAGCTTTTTTGTTGAAATACATCAGTATGAATTTTTACATCTGTTGGCAATGTGCCTTGTATTTCTTCAATTGCTTCTAGTATATCATCCGTTAATGTAACCGTACTTGCCGTCGGCTGTTTTTCTATGCTCAATATCACTGCCGGTTTGCCATTGAATGAGCCATCACCCCTTTTTATTCCGCCACCTAATTTCACATCTGCCACCTGGCTTAACCTCACCACTACGCCGTTCCCACCCTTAACCACCGTGCTGGAAATTTCATTGATGTCGGTGGTACGGGCAATGTTTCGTATCAGCACTTCAGATCCTGCATTGTTCACAAAGCCGCCAGTAGTGTTTTGGTTGGTGAGTTGAAGGGCTTCATCAATATCTTCAATGGTGATATTGAACTGCCGCATTTTTTCGGGCGAAACAAGCACCTGATACTGCATTCGTTCGCCACCGATGGGAATTACCTGTGAAACACCTTTAACACTCATCAATCGTCGCCTCAGCGTGAAATCTGCAATGGTGCGCAGATCCATGGGCGAGGTGGTATCACTGGTTAATGCAATCAACATAATCTGTCCCATGATAGAACTGATAGGACCTAACTGGGGTGTTATGCCTTCTGGCATGTTTACGGTTTGCAGTTTTTCTGCCGTCAGCTGCCTTGCCCGGTAAACATCTGTATTCCAATCGAACTCCACGAACACCATTCCTAAACCTGGTGATGCCACAGATCGAACCACTTCCACGCCCGGAGCACCATTCAACGCCGTTTCTACCGGAAGGTTTGCCTGGGCTTCCACTTCCTCAGGAGCCATGCCACCGGCTTCTAAAAATATAGTGACTCTTGGACGGTTTAAATCGGGCAATACATCTACCGGCAGGTTCACCAAAGTAAACACACCATACACCATTACCAGTGCAGCGAACGCCACAACGAATAACCGGTTCTTTAGGGAGAATAATATCAGTCTGTTTAGCATTTCATTCCTTTTTTGTTATCGCTTTTTGAGTAGGCAGTAATTAGTCAACAGCAGGCAATCAACAGCCGGAATAAACTTTACTGCCTACTGCCAACTCCCCTACTGCCAACTCTTTTTTAGCATTGGCAAACCAGTCAACCATTGCATACATGAGTATGTACATGAAGGTAAAAGACAATACTCCCATGAGGAGCAGTTCATATCGTATAACTTCTTTTGTATCATATAATGAGGCAAATACAAATTTTCCTTGGTGGGTGGTGTATTGATGATGTTGATGATGTTCCATATAAATTATTATGAAGAAAGGTTTTGAATTTTCCAACCTTATAAAACCAAATTCATTTACCTGCCTTTGTTAACGCGTATAATTTTTGTTTTCTAGCCCATTTTGAACTTACCCAAAACAATGCAAAACCACTCAACACAGTAAGGATACCAAAGATTGAAAATGCCCTGAGCACCCAATTATTTATGTTGTCTCTTCCGTTGTAATCCATGGTATGAAACATCCACAATAAATCAAACGTCCGCCATTTATTATTCCTAAGGGTTTCTACTTTGCCAGTTACAGATGAAACGTACACATGGGTATTGGCCCTGTTCTGAAAAGAGATTTTCCAGGCAGGTAAAGGCTTCTCCCTGTATTCATCATTTTTACTTACGGATGTGATGTATTTAATTGATTGGACGGCTGGGATGCCGGCGAAACTTTCGGCTGCTATTTTAAGCGCTTCGTCCTTATTAACAGGTTGCCTGATGATGCCCGTTTGTGCATCGGCGAGAATTGTTTGTAACGTATTTCCTGCATAATACCTGATCGTGTAAAAAGGCTTTTGCAGAATACTGATTAATTGTACCTGATTAATCGAATCTGCTTTTTGCGGCAGTTGATTAATGACAGCCGAGGGTGAAATCAAATTAAAGGAAGCGCCTAATTGTGCAGGTTGCCTGTGCTCAAAATCACCATGAATTTCATCAATGTTTGTCCAACTGAAATACAGCCCGCTAACAGTCCATAACAGAAATTGAACACCGAGTATTAGACCCAAATAACGATGTGTTCTGCGTATGTAAAAATGTTTGCTTTTTGCCATCAGATTTATCGTGTAGTATTGATGTAAAACTTTACTTTTACTTTTTCCCATGCCATTGCAATACTTCCTTTGCCGTCTTTGTCATCTTCAATAAAGTATTGCAGCCTTTCTACTTTTTCATCCAGTTGTTCCGGTTTCACTTGTATGCGCACTACATCTTCTTGCTGCAAATAGTCGTCGGTTAAATGCTGATTCCAGTTTTTATTGATGATTATAATCCACTCATCTTTTGCCGGAATAGTAAAAATAGCATACTTACCTTTGGGTATTGCCGTACCTGATACGGTGATGTCCTTATCAATTTCTATATTAGTTGCAAAGTGTGCGCCCGTAACCCATACGTCATCGTAAGGTACCAGACCACCCCAAATAGTTCTGCCTCTTACACCAGGTGAGTGATAATTGATCGTAATGTTTGCATCACCTATTTTACCAACTGCAGCCGATTTTATGCTGCGTTTAGACGTGTCGCCTTTTGCATTGGGGTTGTAACAAATTTCTTCCACTTTCTTATCCTGCTGCGCCTGGGAAACCGTAACTACACTGCACGTAATGAGGAGAAGTGAAATTATCTTTTTTAATTGCATACTGGTTGTATTAGTTGCTGAATAAAGAATAAAAAGTAAAAGAGTGCGACGCCCATGCAGCTTAATAGTAGCAGGAAAGCCGGGCTACAGAACATCGCACCTTACTATTAATGACCGTTATGTTCCTGTGTACTTGCAGTGGCATTACCCGCCGCTACGTTTATCACAAAGTCAGCCGTATGTATTTTTCCGTCTGTTTGAAACTGAATCCAACCCCGATAAACACCTGGCTTTTCAAAAGTGGTATGCAAATCAAACTTGCCGCTTTCCACTCCTGGATGCACATGCAGGTACTTCTTTTCATCGAGGCTTACCACGACCATGTGGGCTTTTGCACCGAGGTAATTTTCCATGGTAGCCGGGTCAACCGCTTTGCCGTTTTTTGTAACAGCACCCTTAATGTGCATAGGAGCATTGGTAACAAACCTGCCGCCCTCGGGAGTAAGGGTTACTGTAAAGCCGTCAACATTAGTGACGAGTTTATCGCTGCTGTATGTTTTTGCCGTGGGTACATTGCCTGCAACATTTACAGTTAAATTATCAACCGTATGATTGGCGCCACTTGGCTTGTAATCGGCAAACAATGTATATTTTCCACCGGCGGGAAATTTATGTTTTACTATATAACTTCCCTCTGCATTTATCTCGGGATGAATGTGGTCAAAATAAGAAAGGTCATCACTGACAACAATCAAGTGAATTTTCTTTTCATGCTCTATATCCAGTGCCACCTGCTCCTTATCATTGTCTTTCAGCTTAGGTATCATAGCTAAGGTTACTTCTTCGTTCGGGTTAACAATTTTAGGGTTGGTGGTGAACTGCATTTTTACATTGGATGGTGCTCCTGCGTTGTCATTGTGCTCTAATTTCATTCCGCATTTAGGACAGTCATCACCTTCTTTACCGGTTACTTCCGGGTGCATGGGGCAGGCATAAATATGGTCGCTGCTGTGTGTTGCCATGGCTTCGGTTTTTGTGCTGTCGGCGCTGATTGTTTTGGTATTGTCACTATTGCAGGAGGTAAAAGAGATGGCCGCAACGATGGCAAGAACTGAACTGATTGTTACGATTGATTTCATTACTGTTTATTTATTCTTGTTTGATAATTTATAAATTAGAAACTGATTCAATGGTTTGTTTGTTTTAACTGTGCGAATGTCCCTCATGACCTTTCTCCACTTTTTTGGCTTCTGCTTTCTTGAGTTTCATATTGCATACCGGGCATTTGCCCTCTTTTTTATAGGTCTTATCGCCTTCGCATCCCATGGGACATTGATAGGCGACAGTTTTGGCTTTCAACTCTTTTAAGTTCATATTACATACAGGACATTTTCCTGCTTTACTGTATGTTTTATCACCTTCACACTTCATGGGACATTGATACTTTGTGGTGTGCGCATGCGTGCTTTTCGATTTCTTTGGGCTTGCCGTTTTTTTTGTTGTAGCTGTCTTGCTTTTTGTCTGTGCGTGGGTAGCCGATAAACTACCAAAAATCAAAAAAGAGATCAGGAGAAATTTTAAATGTTTCATTTTATTGTGTTTAAGTATTTACTGTTTACCTGGCTTTACGAAAAGAGGAATGGGTTTGGACAATCTTCCATTGTCCTTTTATTTTTTGCAGTAAAGAGGTAGCAAAACCCTGGCTCCTGATTTCTTTGCCATCTTTTAATATAATAGTATAGATATAGCTTTCAGTGCTGTAAGCATAAGCCCCATTCAGTTGTACATCCACCTTATAATTGCTGAATTTGAAGGATTTGAAATCCTTTAATTCCGGTCCAAGATGGTGCTCTAAATAGTGACTGATGGTGCCTTCATCTTTAGCTTGTTCAATGACTTTTGAATCAGCTACAAACAATTGGGCTACTCCGGAAGTGTCAAGGCTTTCGATTTTTTGTTTGTAGCTATCAAGCGTTTGTTTGACAGCTTCTATATCACTTTTCTGCGCTGTTGCACCAAGTGAAATAAAAGTGGTCAGGAAAAAAAGAAAAGTCCACTTTACATTTTTCATTGTTTGTTGTTTTTTATTAAAAAATTATTGACCGAGATAGATCATTTTCATTTGATACACATTGCCGGTAACGATTCGTTCTCCGGGTTCAGCACCTTTTATTATCGCTGTATAAATAGAATTGCTTTCTCCCTTTTGAATAAAGGAAATGCTGAACCCTTCTGCATTATCTTTTATAAACACCGCCGGCTTTCCGTTGATATCTACAATAGCCGTTGTCGGTATTACCAATTGGGTGATCCGGTTGCTGCCATATCTAAGCACCCGCACATTTTCACCAATCTTAAATTTCCCCCCAGGATTCATCACTTCAAAAATCACCCGCTGCGATTGGTTTTCTGTATTCACTGCTTGTGCTGTTGAAATCATGCGAAGCGAATAAGTAACTGTATCGGATGTTGAGAAAGCAACAAAGCGGCTGCCTTTGTTTGACTCAGCAATATCAGATGCAAACACCTGCGTTTCTATATACACCTTATCCAGGTTGGTGATTTCAAAAATGGTTTGTCCTGAAGAAACCACGGCACCAATGGCATAGTTGAATGTGCCCACCACACCATTGATAGGTGATGTAAGAGAGATCATCTTTGTGCTGCCCGCACTGCTACCCACATTCGCATTCAACAACCGAAGGTTTTGTACAGCCGCTTCATAACGTGCCCTTGCTTCCGAAACATCTTTTTTAGCAGCGATGTCGGCAATACTTAATAAGCGGTCGTACTGGACTTTTGCCGCTTTTACTTCTGCATTGAGTGAGTTGCGTTGTGAGATAATATCTATCTGAGTTCCGGCTTCTACCTGCTGTTCTATAGTTGCAAGGGTTTGCCCTTTTGAAACGCTTTGTCCAGGTGTAACGCGTAGCGATACAATTTTTCCGGTTTGCGGTGTTTGTATAACAGCCTGCCCTTGTGGGGAGGCCGTGACTGTCCCTAACAATTCGGTGGATTGGTAAAAATTGCCTGAACCTGTTTGTTGGGTGATGATATCAAACAAAAACTGCGATTCTTTTTCAACGATAAAAGCGTTTGATAATCCGCCACTTTTTACAGCTCCTGCACCGTGGTCTTCGCCTTCGTGTGCAGCAGTAGGATTCATGGAAGCTGTTGGAATTAATAACCCAATGATGATAGCAGTTGCAGCTACTTTCCGATAGCGGTTGCGCATTAAAAAATACATCAGCAAAAACCCAAGCAGCAAACCAATTATTGCCCAAAGCCATGAGTTGCTATACCAATGTGCATGTTCTTCCATTGGCGCCACTTCCAGTTTTTTACCGACTTCAATTTTCGGCACCTGCAAAAAATCAGGACCTAGCTTACTGTTGATGTTTACCTGTAAATCATAGATCTGGTTGGCAGGAAAAATTCCTTTCAATTGATAGATACCGGCATCAATTCTTGTCAATGTAAAGTTGAGATTTGGTTGCCCAACTACTTTTACAGAAATGGTTGCTGAATCAATTGCACGGTTTGTTTTGGCATTTGATAAAAAGAGTTCGAGTATTGATTCAGTTCCTCCCGTAATTTCTCCATACTTTATCAATACTTCGTACTTGTCGGAGAGGGCTTCACTGCTGAAGTAGGAAGCAGCCCTGGTAACTGCTTTCTTTCCTGCACCATGGTCTTCTCCTTCATGTGCAATGGAATTGAAAGACAAGTAAGCCAACAAAATTGTAAGTAATATGCGTTTCATAATTTATAATGTTCCATTTAAGTAAGAAAGATTAATAACAGCTTCGTTGTATGCCCGGTGCGTCTCAAGATGATTCGTAAATATGTCAAAAGCTGTTTGCAGGTTTCTTAATGATTCTATATAATTCAATTCGCCGCCTCCAAATAATCTTTGCGATGTTTCAATGATCGCTCTTGCCTGTGCCAGTGCAGTTGAATTGAAATAGGTAAGGCTTTGCAATTCTCTATTATAGTTAGTAACCGCCTGTCTGTATTGAGTTGTTAGCCGTTGTTTTTCTAACTCCTGTTGTGCTCTTGCTATTTCTATACCCGTTTCTGCGGCTGCCACACGGCTACGGTTTTGCCCTCTCCAAATAGGTATCGTTAATCCAAATTGATAGCCTACCGGACGCTGGTAATCGCTTATGGTTGGAAACAAAAGACCCGCCTGCAGTTCGGGTAACAAACTTCCTTTTGCCACCCGAAGCTCTCTTTCATTGATGGCAATCTGTTGCGTCAATATCTGTTGTTGCACGTTATTGATCATCGTATCACTGACGGGAGAAAAAAGATATGCTTCTATGGGCGTTATTATAATTGAATCGGTGTAACCTGTATAAAATCGGAATATCTGTAACTCTGCTTCCAGGTCTGCTTCGGATCGTAACAATTCATTGCGTACCGCATCAGCCTGGGTGGTTGCCTGCAATTCTTCCAGCTTATTGATTTGCCCCGCATCAAAAAAACGCCTGGATGCATTTTTTATAGCTGCATAAATACTGTCCTGGTAAGTAAGCAGCCGCATTCTTTCTATAAAAAATTGAAGTTGCAAAAAACTAAGGCGCACTTCCCTTTTTAGCTCATATTGAGAACCAAGGAGCTGTAACTGTGCAAGACGAATTCTTTCATTTTGTAATGCTTTCCTGTTACGATACAGGGAAGGAAAACTGATATTTTGTTGTACGCCAATTTGCGCTCCCTCATCATAAGGCGACAACTGATATTGTAATTGAGGGCTTTCAAAACCAGCACTGCCCCCCAATAACTGTTGTTGTTGTTGAACAGATAAATTCGCCGCTCTTAAATTGCGCCCATTATTCAAGGCCAGGTTTACAGCATCCTCTTTTGTAAGCAGCCTTTGCGCAGCACTTGTTCTGTATAATAAAATGGAAAGGAAAAATAAAAAAACGTATCGTAACATAAATAGGTTTTCTGTTTAGACAAAATGGGATTTGTCCCGCAATGGGAATGCCTTTGGCTAACAGAAATCTAAATCTGGAACGACTGAATTACAATCCGGAGGTCTTGTATGGTAGCCGGGAGCCGCCATCGGACATAATGTGGAAAGGAAGTATCACCGGTAGTTGAAAGCAAGAATAATTGAGAATAGGAAGATAAAAAAGAAGTTGCAAAAATAGCATTGGGTGCTTCAATGGTCTTGCTTACCGCCTTTTCCGCTTTTTCAATTTCTACTACAAATTCAGAGCAACAATCATCATCTTTGGAATCTTTTGAAGAATGATCATCGTGTTGGTGCTCCGCCTTGCTGCCGTGATGGTGTTCAGCGGTTTCCCCTTGAGAATGGGGGTTACCGGAATGTTTATCCGTGGCTACATCAGCTTTATGATGATGCATGCCATGAAATAAGGGACTAAAAGAACAGGCAAAACTTACCACCGTATTCAGGCTGAATACAATGGCAAGAAACAATGCTTTAAAATATGTTCTTTTAGTAAAGCTCATGATAATAGCTCTGCAAATATAGAGCTTAGGTTGTTAAAGAAATCTTGGGGTCTATAAATTAAACTGTGTCAGAAAAATATTTTGATCTAGTAAAAAAGAGGTGGGACGGCTCTGTTCAAAGAGTAAGGACCACTTCTTTTTTACGGTGCATGTTAAAGAGCTGTTTTCATTCTGTCCCCGAAAATAATCTTTAATTGGGATGCAGAAATGGCCCAGTTACTTAATGGCATTGTCCATTTCTGTCCGATTCGTTCGGCAGCCTGGTAGATTAGTTTTAAAAGAGCTATGTCGCTGATAAAGACTCCTTTGTTTGGTAACCTTCCTGATCTGGCGATGATATCCTTCGATGATATTGGTCGTATAGATCAGTTTGCGGATGCCTGCCGGGTATTTAATAGGATAAAGCTTGCCCGAAGATCAGGCAGCCATACGCCTGCATTCCTCTGCACAATGGCGGCAGGCTTCTGCACATTCTTTACAATGTTCCATTCCGTGTTGTGCATGTTTTTCACATTCTGCTGCACAGGCATCGCAAACTTCTGCGCACTCGCTACAAAGATGAGAGGCGTGTTCACCGCCAAAGCTCATTAATTGTCCGGCAGCATTACAAACGATAGCGCATTGAATATCTAACTGAATACATTTCACCATCATTTTTACATCTTCTTCCTGCAAGCAGGCCGAAGCGCAATGATTGCAAATGGAGGCGCATTTTAAGCAGGCATCTATGCAAGCCTGGTACTGTTGATTGTGCATTTTTGTTTTTGTTATAAGAGTGAAACAATAAAAAACATTAAGCAGTAAGGATGAGGTACGCAGTGTCCGGTTTGCAGAGACCAACTGCATACTGCCTACTGCCTACTTTATATCAATTAATTTTGTTAACATCACAACGCTTTCAATTGTTAGGCCAACTAAGAAGAAATTGCTTTAATGCGTTTGTAACCAAGCATTTAACTCTCCAATTTCTTTTTGCTGAGAAGCAATGATACCGTTTGCCATAGTTTTTAATTTTTCCTCATGTGCACCCGATTTGATGTAGGCTTTTGCCATATCAATTGCGCTTTGATGGTGCGGTATCATCATTTGAGCAAATTGTTTATCTATAGAACCGGAATGATCCATATCCATTTTCATGTTGTTCATAATATTCATGGATTCTTTATAAAAAGCATCGCCGCCACCATGTGCATTGTGGCCCGAAAGAAATGAGTTAAGTGTTGCCACTTCCGCTTGTTGTTCATTAATCGCTTTTTGTGCTATGCGTCTCATCTCCGGGTCGGTTCCTCTTGCCAATTCCAGTTGCGACATTTCTATGGCACTTATATGATGGGCTTTCATTAGGGTTGCAAAATCATTATCCGGATTGCCGGTAGATGGAATATTTTTCATATCAGTCATCATCGTATTCATTGCCGACATCATTGTTTTACCTGCCATGCCGCTGGTATCCATATTCATATTCGAATGATCCATGCCTTCATTAGTGGTGGCAATTGTAGCGCTATCTGTTGCTGTACCAGAAGTACTGTTATCTGCCCCGTCGTTACAAGCCCAAAGGAAAAGTGAAGCAAGAGTTATTAAAACAATAGATTTCATATTTATAATTTAAGTAGAGGTGCGTAAAAACCATACCACCTATTTACAGCAATCTTTTTTAAAAAACCGGAGAATAAAATTGTACAGGCAGGTAAACAGGCTCATTTTACTAAGTAGTTTGTTACAATGACTTATAATTCCATATCAGCTTAAGTCTACTTTATAGCTTCCCTCTTTAACCCTGCTTTTTCCACTAACCCTTTTACTTGTTGTTCGTTGAGGTTCTTCCAGCATCGTGATGAACAATTACCCGAATAACTTCTGGAACAGGTAAAAAAGGAGTGCAGGGGAAAGCACATTGGAAAGCGGATAAGAAAAAATGGAACTACCTTCTTGGGCAGCATCCTGATTACAGCACTTCATGATGAGGAGAATGCAATTGTTGGGTTGATTAAACTGACCAGAGAACTCAGTGAAAACGAAATCAGTTAATTTAAAAATTAAAAAGGTTTAGCCTTTTTTTCTTTGATTAATCAGCTTTGGCAGATGAAGTATTCATCATTACAAATACAATGAAATCAACACCACCATCCATAATTTGAACTAAGCTCCTTTCCTTTCTACTTCTACAGTAATCATGGTTCCTGTATCAATATTTTTTTCAAAGAAAATTTTCCCGTACAGTGACGCCACACGATTCAGCATGGTATTGATTCCTTTTCCATTTTCAACTTTTTCAACATCAAAACCAGAACCATCATCGGCTATAATAAGTTTTATCACCGCACCCATTGCCATCAAACTAATATGGACAGAGCTAGCACCGGAATGCTTTTTCACATTATCCAATGCTTCCTGGCAAACACGAAAAAGGTCAAGACGCGCCTCCCTGCTCAGAAAATCATCTTCAAAATTGGTTTCAAACCGGCATGGGATCCCATTCACTTTAGAAAAATCTTTACAGAGCCCTTCAAGCGTTTCATTTAACCCCAGGTCATCAAGCATAACCGGACTTAATGCAAACGAAAGATCGCGTATCATATCTACAAGTGCATTCGAAGCAGTGTTCACATTTTTCATTCTTTGCACAGCCAGCGCATCAAGTGCCGGTAGATGATCTGATAGCCACTCAATATCCATTTTAATCACCGAAGCCAGCTGCGCCACCTGCTCGTGCAGATTATAGGCCAGATGTTTACGATCTCTCTCCATATTATCTTTAAAAGACAGTGCAAGACTTTTAAACTTCTGGTAATTCGCTTCTTTCTCCAGCTCCATCACCTTTCTTTGCGTAATGTCCTTTGCAATAGCAAATACAACCTCTTTATCTGCAAGGTAAACCGATGTCCAGTTCAGCCATAATACCTCATTGTTCTTTGTGACATACCTGTTCTCCAAATTTTTCAAAGAAGTGCCCTGAAGCAGCCTGGAACGTTCACGCAGGGTAAAAGTTTTGTCTTCGGGATGCATGAAACTTTCTATAGGTCTTGAATATAATTCTTCCAGCGAGTACTGGAATTTTTCAACCACTGCCCTGTTCACCTTTTTGAAATATCCATCTTTACCTGCAATGCACACGAGATCAGGTGTCATTTCAAAAAATGGAAATAATTCAGTTTCGGTTAAATCCCATTTGTTCATAAAAATAGAAATAACGGTAAGAGTCAGAAACATGTAACAATCGAAATACGGCAAAAATTATTCCTTATCCATTTATAACAAATACAAGGGTGCATTAAAAACATACCTGATTGTCATCTACTGGCAAAAAAACTACAAACTACTATTCCAATCTAAAATCAGAATGCCGCTCCTTTTACCATCCCAATAAACTAAGCTCCTATAATATAGTAACTATCAATGCCTTCTGCAGCAAAGTACCTGCATTTCTGCCAGTCCAAAAAAAACTGGCAAGTGACGCTACATGGATAACCACTTTACAATAGATTGCGGGAATAACAATGGGAATAGCCAAGCATGGAACAGACAGTGACAGCGATTTACTTTGAATGAAACTGCAATAAATTTAGTAAGAGACAAACCAAAGCGTCAAATAGTTTACCTGAAGCGCACAGCATCAACCGGAATACTTCTTAAACTTTTTACGCTTTCTAATTTTTTATGATCGTCATGCTTTTTTGTGCCTCCTGCAACTTTATCACATAAACACCGCTTTTAAATATTGCCATTGGTACATGGATGTGGTTCATACCCTCGCGAAGCCAAATTGCTTCAGAACTTACTACTCTTCCTGTGCCGTCTAAAATCGTCAAAACTTCCTTTTGTTCCGCTGATGATTGAACCTTAAGCAGAAGATCCTGAATTACCGGATTGGGAAACAATTTAACATCCGTAACTGCTCCTATTTTCGCTTTCACATTTTCTGAATAACTAAAACCTCCGTCCTTATCAACTATTTTCAACCGATAATAATTATTCCCTGCTGACGGATGATGATCCATAAAACTGTAAGTTCCATTTGCACCACCCATTCCCACTGTGGCTAAGATTTTAAAATCAACTCCATTGTATGAGCGCTCCACTTCAAAATGACTTGCATTTTCTTCCATTAAAGTTTGCCATATTAAATAAACACCCGCGTTCCTTTCAGTTGCTTTAAACAGTTTCAGTTTCACAGGAAGCAACATTTGTGGTGCTGAAAAATTTGAGATTGTGAAGCTTGCATACCCACCAATATTATTTGTGGCCCTTACGCGAAAACCAATTACTGTTCCTGCATTTACAAAGCCACCCAGGTAGTTACCCGATTGGCCTACTGATGAAGAAGCATTGGTTAAAACTGTGAATACCCCATTTACCAATACGCCTGCCTCGTCAAAAACCGGATGATCGTCATACGTCCGGTACGACCAGCTGAATCCCCAGTTTCCAGCAGATGTTACGGTAATAACAAAATCAAGGTCTTCATTATTTCCATCAATGCTATCACTTCCAGATAGCATGATTGATGCTGGCGCTGCAGATACATCCATACTTCCATTCGATCCCGGAGTTTTTGAAATTGTCCATTTGGCGGGAGCATAGCCACCATTGAATTGTGCCTGCGTAACTGCAGATAACAGGATCAGACAATGAAACAAGAGCGTTTTCATAACATTTTGTATTGGATTCGGATTTGCCTTAGGCTTTAGAGAGACAAAACTGATATTTATTAAAATATAATGCAATAAGTATATTCCATTAATTCTTAATTAAGGCACTTTACCTTTAATTATGGATTATTTCAGTCAACTGGAGGAACTTTTGAAGATCGAAAAGGAAGAAGACAAGAGAATATATGCAGCGCTGATTCGCAACCTGCCGCTTACAGAAAGAAGAGCGCATGGTTTAACCTGGTATCCAGTCGCGATAAAAGATAGTGAAATAGGTAAAGGGGATTATCTCACCATTGAATTGGAACGTACCACACACCAGGAGATCATCCACCAGTTAAGATTCGGGATGACTGCTGCGTTATTTTCCAACCATGATCCAAAAAACGATCGTTTGGAAGGAACCATTTCGCTTATCAATGGTAATAAAATCAAACTCTCGCTGCGTACCGACGAATTACCCGACTGGGTAAAAGACGGCAAATTAGGAATTGATGCAGTGTTTGATGAAAACAGCTACCAGGAAATGGAAAAGGCTTTGAAACATGCCAAAGGCCTGGCAGATAAAAAAGAAGATGGCTACCTGATCAACATCCTCATAGGTGGAAGATCTCCTCAATTTAATGCTTCAGAAAATTTTCAGGTTGACAAACTCAATGATGCACAAAGATTGGCGGTAGAAAAAATTATGTCGGCTAACGAACTTGCGATTGTGCATGGCCCACCAGGCACTGGTAAAACAACAACTCTTGTAGCTGCCATTAAATTATTGATTCGGAAAGAAAAAGAAAAAATTCTGGTGGTGGCGCCCAGTAATGCAGCGGTAGACCTTTTATCGGAAAAACTTTTCGATGCGGGACTGGAAGTTTTGCGCGTGGGCAACCCTGCCCGTGTGTCTGAAAAACAAATGGTACTTACACTGGATAGTAAAATGGCGGCACACCCGGGAATGAAGGAAATTAAACGGTTAAAAAAACAGGCAGCCGAATACCGCGATCTTGCCCAAAAATATAAACGCAATTTCGGCGCAGCCGAGCGCGAACAACGCAAGGCCCTTTTTGTAGAAGCCCGGAACATTCTCAAAGAAGTGGAAAGAACCGAACAATATATAACCAATGACCTTGTTGACCGCTCAGATCTCATTACTGCAACACTTGTTGGTGCCAATCATTATACTGTTAAACATCTGTCTTATAAAACAGTGGTGATAGATGAAGCGGGACAAGCATTGGAGCCGGCCTGCTGGATCCCCATCCTGAAAGCAAAAAAACTTGTGATGGCAGGCGACCATTGTCAACTTCCTCCAACCATAAAATCGGCACAGGCAGCACAAAAAGGACTTGGAAAAACGCTTATGGAAAAACTGGTGGCACTGCACCCCGAAGCTGTAGTGCTACTTAATGAACAATACCGTATGCACCAGCAGATCATGCAATTTTCTTCTCAGGAATTTTATAACAATCAACTTTCAGCGCATACATCAGTAAGCAATCATCTTTTATTTGATGAAGATGCACCATTATTATTTATTGATACTGCCGGTTGTGGCTTTGAAGAAAAAATTGATGGAACCGGGATCAGCAACCCTGAGGAAGCAGCCTTCTTATTAAAACACCTTGAAAAATTATTAAGTCTATCACAATTTATAAACACTTTCCCTACAGTTGCAGTTATTGCTCCCTACAAACACCAGGTAGAATTGCTTAAAGAATTGTTTCCAACCTATGCAACACTTGAACAACATAAAGCATTTATTTCTGTAAACACAATTGATAGTTTCCAGGGTCAGGAAAGAGATGTGGTTTATATCAGTCTCACGAGAAGCAATTCTGAGAGCATTATTGGTTTCCTCAGCGAGGTGCGCCGCATGAATGTTGCCATGACAAGAGCCCGGAAAAAACTTGTAGTGATTGGAGACAGCGCTACCATTGCGCAATTTCCTTTTTATTCAGATTTTATTGAATATGCACAGGAAGTAAATGGATATAAAAGTGCATGGGAGTATTTTGATGCATAAAAAAAGCGCAAAGAAAACTTTGCGCCATTTATTTAAGCCTTATCACCGGGATCTCGAAGACCCTCTCTCCTGATCCTGTCCTCAATGGTTTTCCCGGACCTGTACCTGTTCCCGGAAGAACGCTGCTGTCTTTGATCCTGTCCATTTGATTTGCGATCCCTGTTGATCTCCAACACCTTTCCTTCTCTTTCACCTGATCTTTCGCCCTCAGAAAAATTTGTTGCATTTTCACCAGTGGTAGCACCTCCTGATTCCCTTCTGTTTTCGGGTATGATCCCTCCGTCACTTCTTTTCTCCCATAGCCTTAAACCTTTTTCAAATTCCGTTTCCTTTTTTTGCTCATTCACTTCTCTCAGCCTGTTTCTGTACAGGTTATCATCATTATAATAATCATGTTTATAAAATTCAGGATCTGGCGTTAACCCGCCATTCGTTTCTGTAGTTTCCTGTTTTCTGCCCAATGTCTTACAGATTTCTCTTTCCACGTCCACATCTAGCCGATCCTTTTCATATTCAGGAAGTTCAGTAAGCTGGGAGGTGTTCACCTGTGGCAGGATCACATCATCATCATCTTTATGCAATTCTGCAAGGCCAATAGGAAATAATACTTTCCGGTCGTTTAAATCCAGGTCGTTTTTATGAAGATCAACAACCATATAACGTACTTTCTTATTTAAAGTGTCCAGTACCAGTTCATCAACCTTTCCAATTCTTTTACCTACTGAATTTCTTACATCCCATCCTCTAATATCCGGATCGCCTTCAACGATTTCAAATCCGCTCTCTTTCAATTCAGTCAATCGCGCTTCATTATGTTTACTCATAACCTTTTAATTTTAACAATTGATCAAACCTCCCATGTTTCCAAGGGAGCATTAATAATATAACCTGCAGTGGTATTTCGTGGAACCCCATCTTCTGCGCTGTTATTCTTCGTAAGGAAAAATGCAATCGCTACTACCACCGCCAAAACTAAAATGATCCATACCCAGGCGGTAGATGTATTTTGTTTTTTTGATTGAACCTGTATCTCTGCCATAACAAAAAATTTGTTGTTAGCAGTGATTAACCAGAAACCATGCCTATATGTTTGTGAGTATCTATAAAATAAATGAAGCCGTTACCATCAGGATGCTGAAGCTGTTGACCGAAAATTCTGTTCATCCATTCCAGAAAACGGTCTATTAAAATAAAGACCTTTAAAAGCAGTGAAGATAAAATCTAATTAAAGTTCATTCAGCACCTGGGAGCGTTGAAGATATTTTTCATCCGGATAATAAATAAAAAGCAGGGAGCCTTCCTTGATGCGGTTGATGACATCCAGATTTTCAGATTGAGGGATTGCAGGACAACCAAGACTTCTTTCCACTTTACCTGCACTGGCCCTTTGTTCGTTTATATATTGAGAACCATGCAACACAACACCCCGGGCTTCTGCATTGCTATTAAATTCCTTTTCCAGTCCGGCAAGCCTTAAAGAATATCCACGGCTTCCATTATAAGATTGTTTGGTTACATAAAATCCCAGGCTACTTTGATTGGAGTTCAACTTATTGGAAAACTTTTCCGCCATTTCAGAACCTGAATTTTTACCATGCATCACAAAGGTGTTCAAAACCAGTTCCTGGTTCTCCACATCAATTAAATAAAAGCGCCTGTTAACCAATGGCTGGCTAAAATCAATAACAGTTAAATACTGTGCATTGCGAACAATTCCTTTCTCCACAAGTGATTCATAACCTTTTATTGCACGGTCAAGCGCATCGCGCTCCAGTCCAAATTCGCCCAGATCCAATCCATCATAAAGCTGGGATATGAGTGAATTGTTATTAAAATTGAAAAGAGAAAGGCTGGTAACAGAAAAATCAGAAGCGGATGAGTTAAAAGATG
The DNA here is from genome assembly GCA_002050435.1 of Chitinophagales bacterium 33-2. Lineage (GTDB taxonomy): Bacteria > Bacteroidota > Bacteroidia > Chitinophagales > Chitinophagaceae > Flavisolibacter. The sequence goes on from MWYV01000002.1 coordinate 37,839, forward strand.
TGCTGACCAAACCTGTCAGCAATAAAATCTTTACAAAGAATTTCTTCATGGTGGCTTTTAATAGGATTGATTGCGAATGTCTATTAATATCCCCAGGCTGAGAAGGAATTGCGCCAATTGAAACAGAAGTTTAAGAAGGTTGTTAATTTCATGTGAAAGGCATCGTTGAACACGCTTCCGCTCATGCTGCTGCTTATCTAGAAAAGCGGGCGCTCTTTCAAATTCATTATTTTTATTTGATGAAACCTATAACTGTTCTTTTTTGCCTACTTATTTTTTCTTCCTGCAGCCTTCCCCGCCGTGCGGTAATGAATAACAATCATCAGCAACAATTCTGGGATGGCTTGAAATCGCTTTGCGGAAATGCGTACCGGGGGCAGGTGATTTCGGCACCTGAGAATGATACGGTTTTCAGGAACAAAGAACTTTATCTGCACATCAAAAGTTGCGAAGACAACCGCATCAGAACACCCTTTGTAGTTGGGAGCAACCGTTCAAGAACTTTTATCATTACAAAACTCCCGGGTGCTCTTCAATTGCAACACGACCACAGGCACAGTGACGGCATTCCGGATAGCATCACTTTATATGGAGGAACCACCAATAATTCGGGTTCGCCTACGATGCAGATTTTTCCCGCAGATCAACACACGGCAAACATCTTACCGGCCGCTGCAGGTAATGTGTGGTGGTTTGATATGCAACCTGGAAAGTGGATCAGCTACAACCTGCGGCGCATGGGTACGGATCGGATTTTTACAATCAGGTTTGATTTAACCCAACCGGTTCAGCCCCCTGAAGCTCCATGGGGTTGGAAGGATTAAAAGAGGTGGAATAAATTTGGTATGAATCCGGTCGAGAATATAATAAATATGTTTAAATCATCCCTTCCTCTATTGTTTTTAATGGTGATGCTGCTGAGCCAGGCTTGTAGTTCAAACGGAAAGATCAGCAGTCAACAAAATAATAATGCGCAAGCTGCTACTGTAAATAATAATATTAAGGTGGATACCCTCGTTACCGGTTTACAAAATCCGTGGGGAATGGCTTTCCTATCCAACAATAAAATGCTGATCACTGAAAGATCCGGTGACATCCGGATTGTTGAAAACGGCAGGCTTTTGTCTGATAAGGTGATGGGCGTTCCGGTAGTGCACAGTCGCGGGCAGGGAGGTTTGCTTGATATTGTTTTGCATCCTGATCACAGCACCAATGGCTGGATCTATTTTTCTTATTCAAAACCAGGTAACGGCGGTGCAACTACAACACTTACCCGGGCAAAACTTCAGGGCAATAATCTCACATCCCTTCAGGAGTTGTTTTCGGTGCAGCCTTATGTAAATTCAAATGTCCACTTTGGATCGAGGATCGCTTTTGACAGGAAAGGTTATGTTTATCTTAGTACAGGTGAAAGAGGAACAAAGTCCAATGCGCAAGACCTTACCAACCACAATGGAAAAGTAATGCGCCTCCACGATGATGGCCGCGTGCCCTCCGATAATCCATTTGTCAATACACCAAATGCAAAACCTGAGATCTGGTCTTACGGACACAGAAACATCCAGGGAATGGTGTATGATGCTAATACCGGCATTTTATGGTCGCATGAGCACGGGCCAAAAGGTGGTGACGAAGTAAACATTATTGAAAAAGGAAATAATTATGGCTGGCCCCTCGTGACGCATGGAATCGATTACAATGGTTCTATCATTTCCAATGAAAAAGAAAGAGCAGGCATAACAGCTCCTTTATATGTATGGACACCTTCAATAGCTCCCTGCGGACTGGCACTGGTTACTACAGACAGGTACCCGGGATGGAAAGGCAGCCTGCTTGCCGGTGCACTGGCAGGACAACATATAGCCCGACTGGAGATCAATAACCGCCGTGTTGTGAAAGAAGAAAGACTGATTGATGACGTGGCCAGGGTGCGTGCCGTTGCTGAAGCACCAGACGGATATATTTATGTGCTTACTGAATCGCCTGGAATGCTGCTCCGCTTTTCGAACAGGTAAATAAGATGATTGTTTAAGAAAATTATTCCTTCACAGTGATCACAGAACTGATCAATGCAGGTTGCTTTTTGATTTGCAATTCAAGACCTTCTTCAAATCCACTGAAATCTTTTTTAAGATGCCAGGAAGTGATCTTTAAATGGTCTCCGGCTATATATAAAGTGAGGTAATGAAACATGGGCTTGTAATCTTCTGAAAGATCTGCTAGTGATCCGAGTCCTTTTCTTAAGGGTTGTTTCAAACCACCGCCGCCTCCGATCACAAGAAAATCTTTTGATCCAACAATAAAATGTTCGAAAGCATGCGCATGGCCGGATAAAAACAACTGGCTTTTTTTTGATGAAAGAAACGCAGGTACAAAATCATGTTGCACTGCAAGCGAAGGTTTTACAATGCGGCTGTTGGTATAGGGCGAATGATGACAACAGGTGATCACAAACTGAACGTTGGCATCTGCATCCAGTTCATCCAGGGTTTGCCGCAACCAGGCTTCCTGGTGTTTTCTTTCGTCGGGCGTCATCTGTCCAAAATTCGAGTTTAGTAAAACAACAGCTACATCATCACACTTCACCGAATAACCCGTCCGTTCGTGGTCCGGAAATCTTTTCTGAAATTCCATGGTGCCTTTTTTTGGCTGGCCCATCACTTCATGGTTGCCCAGAATCGCATACACCGGAATGTCGTTTTTCCTCAGGTCATTTAAATACACATCAACCGGCTTCCATTGTTTTTGACTGTACCCCAGGTTCACTACATCACCCAACAGGAAAAATTGCTTTGGATTTCTTTTTTGAACATCTTTAAACAGCAATTTGGTGGCCTCACGGTTATTGAATGATCTTAGCCATAAGGTTTCTACCAGCATGGGTGCCTGTGTATCGCTGGCAAAAGCAAGGATCTTATTCTCCACCATTTCCATCATCAACCTATAAATATAATATCCATACCATCGCTTTTGGTTTTTAACAAAAACAAATCCTTTAAACATACTTCCTTACAAAATGATTGATGAACTTTAGAAGATGAAGCTTTTTACTTTCCTGCTGTACATGACCTTTGGCATTTTTGCTCATGCACAAACCAGAGACACATCGCTGATCCTGTTTGAATTTGATAGTTACACACTTTCCCCATCTGCAAAAGTGCAACTTCAGCGTTGGGTAAACACCTACCAGCAGCAAAAAGGAGATATCATTTTATATGGACATTGTGATGCAAAAGGCTCCCATGAATATAATGATCAACTATCTGAAAATCGCTCAAATGCTGTAAAGGAATGGCTGGAGCAACATGGTGTGGCTTCTTCGGCAATTTCAATGGTGAAAGGATTTGGAAAAAGAAATCCTTTAAATGAAAATAAAAATGATGACGAAAGAGAAATCAACCGCCGGGTTGAAATTATCTTGGAAAAAAAGGAAATTCCTGTTGTAACAGAAACTACTGAAGAACCTCCGAAAATATTGTTAAAAGAAACGATTGATAGTTTGAAGGTGGGCGACAAACTGGTGCTCCCTCATATTAATTTCCAGGGTGGCTTGCACAGGTTTCTCCCGTCTGCACTTCCTTCCCTTGAAGAACTATTAAAGGCCATGCAATCCAATCCCGCTCTTGAAATTGAGATCCAGGGTCATATTTGCTGCAGGGCAGGTGTGGAACAGGATGGAATTGATCTAGAAACCAGGCAGTATAATTTGTCGGCTGCACGTGCCAGAGCTGTGTATGACTACCTGGTATCCAATGGAATTAAAAAAAACAGGATGCGCTACAAAGGTTTTGCCGGAATGTTTCCGCTAGTATCCCCGGAACTATCTGAAGCCGACCGTACCGCCAACCGGAGAGTGGAGATCCTTGTACTGAAACGCTGACTCTTAATTAAGCAGCTTTGTAACATTTTTATGGCTTTATGCGTCAGATGTTGAAATCTGCAGACATGAGAAAAATTTTCAGGCCTTTCCTTTTGCTCTTGGCCATCCTGGTTTTGCTAACCGGCTCAGCTTTCTCTTATATTTCCTATAAGCATTCGGAGGAATTTTGTTTAAAGCTCAGCGAACCATGCAGTTACGATACTGAAAACGGGCTTTTATGGGATATTTTCCCCAGCCAGATCTTCCTGGCGCCTTAATCAAATAAATTTTTTTTCCTTTGTTGTAACATTAGCCGGAATTGGCCGTATACATATTATTGTTTCCAACTGTTTATGACCGAAAAAGAATATAATGCCTGTGTTGACCTGTATGCAGATAATGTTTACCGGTTTATTGTAAAGAATCTTCGTCATGAAGAAGATGCACGCGATGTGGTGCAATCGGCATTTGAAAAATTATGGCGTCACCGCGCGGATGTGGACCCCGAAAAATCAAAATCTTACCTGTTTACGATAGCCTACAACCAGATGATCGATCATATCAGGAAAGTAAAGCGCATACATTTAAAAGACGAATTCAGCGAAGATGCACGGGTAAGTCACCATAATTTTAATAATACCAAAGCCATTTTACAGGAAGCACTGACAAAGCTGAATGAAACGCAGCGCTCATTGGTAATGCTGAAAGATTATGAAGGATATAGTTATGAAGAGATCGGGAAGATCATGAACCTGAGCTCTAGCCAGGTTAAAGTTTACCTCCATCGTGCGCGACTGCAATTAAAAGAATATATAGTAAAAGTTGAAAATGTTATTTGAACCCTCACATATAAACCTTGGTAATTACGAAAGCTTCATTATCCTTTATATGGATAATGAACTCAATCCAGACCAGGTGCAGATGGTTGAAGCATTTTTAGCGCTTCATCCTGACCTGAGAACAGAATTTGACCTGCTGATGGAAACCAAACTGGAAGCAGAACCGGCAGCATTTGATAAGTCAGCTCTTTTCTCTTTTAATATGAAAAGCAGCCACGCTGAAGAAGAACTGTTGTTGTTTGTTGATAATGAACTTTCTGCTGATAGAAAAAAAATTGTTGAACTCGAACTTCAAGCAAATCCTGTTTACCAGGAGCAATTCCAACTGCTTAAAAAATCAAAACTTGATGCTGCTGAATCGCTTGCTTATCCTAACAAAAAAGAATTGTATCATCATCAGTCCACGCGCATTCAAATGGCAGTGTGGATGCGTGTTGCAGCCATCCTGATCCTGATGGCCTCCCTTACTATACTCTTCCTGGCCAACAAGCAGCAAACTACAGTAACCCCGGGTGTGGTGGCCATTGAACCTACAAAGATCATTGAACCCGGTAATGAAGTAAAAGATCTGGTGCTTCCGGTTTTTGATGAAGAACAAACTGCTGCAGCAAATGACCTGCCTTCCGGTGAATATGAAAAGGCCCAAAGGGAAGAAAAAGAAATGCCTGTGATAAGGAATGTGTCAGATGATGTGCAACAGGTGGTGCAAAATAACATTCCTGAAACCGAAAGACCTTACCAAACCATTGAAGCACAAAGAACATCATCTATTCATTTACCTAAACATAGTTTTAACACGGTTGCTGTAACACCTGCGGTTGCCGAACCGTACAACCAGATAACGGCATCAATACAACCCGCGGTTATTGTAGAAGATGTGGCAGTTAACAACAAAGACAACAATAAAGGATCACTTAAAGGTTTTTTCAGAAAGGCTACAAGGTTTGTCGAAAAAACTACGGGCATCGATCCTACCAATGGCGAAGATGAGTTGTTGATTGGCGTTGTTGCATTGAAATTAAAATAACCATTCTCAAAAAAATTGTATGAAGAAATTATTACTTGCATTTGCTGCAACCGGGCTTAGTTTGCTCTCATTTGCCCAAACCGATTCCATCCCTGCTAAAACAAATGATACCATTCGTGTGGGTGGTATGATCATTATAAAAAAAGGAGATGGCAATAAATCCACCGAAGTGGAAATTTTTAACAGGAAGAAAAACAAACCTTCCAACCTCGTAACCAACTGGTGGATCTTTGACCTGGGTTTTGCCAATTTAATTGACAACACAAATTATTCATCTCCTGAAGCACAGGCCTTTGCTCCCGGATTGAATAAAGATCAAATGGACCTTAAAGGGAAATCCATTAATGTGAACATCTGGATCTTCATGCAAAGAATGAACCTTATCAAACAAGCAGTGAACCTTAAGTATGGCCTGGGGCTGGAACTGAACAACTACCATTTTGATGATGAACGCATCCGGTTACAAAAAAATCCAACCCAGATCCTGTTGGATCCGGAACTGGTGAGCGCAAAGAAAAACAAACTGGCCGCAGATTATATAACTGTCCCGATGATGCTGAATTTTAACTTCAGCCCCGGAAGGAGGAATGGATTTGGTTTTAGTGGGGGTATCAGCGCAGGCTACCTGTACTCGGCGCGCCAGAAAATAAAAGACGATGGTAAAAAAACCAAGTTAAAAGACGATTTCGATTTACAACGCTGGAAGCTTTCCTATATAGGGGAACTCAACCTTGGGCCCGTAAAATTATATGGATCTTATGCCATGAAATCTATGTGGAGAAAGGGTTTGGATCAAACGCCCTATAACGTAGGTATTCGTTTTAGCAGCTGGTAAACTACTTTATATAATTACGAAAATCCCTTTGTTTAAATCAAAGGGATTTTTTTATTTTGGGATGTTAAATAGTTATCCAGACAGAAAATAAAATTTAATTTGCCAACGTTAATCCAGTGATCACCTGCTAATCAACAATATGAAAACCACCTTTATCCTTTCATGCTTTTTTGTTGGAGGCAGCTTTTTCTTAAACGAAAGCTCTAAATCAACCAATTTTAATATTCCGGAATTTAAATCCAGTACTGCCAGGCGATCAGCGTCTGCCGCACCGGTTGGTGCCATTTCAATTGTTATTGATAAATCAGATTATGAACTGAATGTTTTTGATTCCAAAGGATGGTATGCTACTTACCCTGTTGTTTTTGGAAATAACAGTCTCTCTGATAAAAAAATGGAAGGCGATAAAAATACACCAGAAGGAACTTTTCGCATTATGAATAAACGCGTGCATGATAAATGGACCCGTTTCATAGGCATTGATTATCCTACCCAGGAAAGTTTAAGCAAATTCCAGGAAAGAAAGCGCAGGGGCGAAATACCCTCGCATGCAAAACCGGGGGCCGGTATTGGCATTCACGGAGTTTATAAAAATGATGATTTCATGATCGACCGTTACAAGAACTGGACAAACGGTTGTATTGCGCTTAAAAACAGGGATGTGGAAGAGATATACAAATATGTCCCAGTTGGCACTCCTGTGACCATTAGAAAGTAATCACAAGCCGTCGGCAAAAGCCCTTACATTTTTTTCCCATTCCACTGCATGTGTAAGTAAATAAGAGTGGTGATCGGCACCTGAATAAATTGCCAGTCTTTTGCGCTGATCCGGAATATTTTTAAAAATTTCCTGGGTTTCCGATTCCTTCACGAGATGATCGCGGTCGCCGGATTGTACCAGCACTGGTAGTCTTATCGACCTGGCATATTCCGCTATGTTATGGTTAAAACCATTATACCCCTGCTGTACGCCCACCCACATTGTAACCAGGAATGCAAATGGCTGTGAGGGAAAACCAAGGGTGCCTGCCCTTGCACTGAAATGATCCTGTAAAGATCCAAAGGAGCAATCTGCAATTACACCTGTTGCCTTTACACCTTCGGAAGCGGCCTTCAATACAACTGCTCCTCCCATCGATGCTCCATAGAGCAGGTTTTTTGTGTTCCCTCTTTTTGCCGACCAGTCCAGGGCAAGTTCCACTTCTTCTGTTTCATTAACTCCATAAGAAGTGCTATTGCCGCCACTGTTTCCATGTCCCCTGAAATCCACCAGCAAAATATTGTAACCCCATTCTGCAAATTTCGCCGACTCGTGTTTAAAATAATCCTTCCTGGATGTAACTCCGTGAAACAACAAAACACATTGCTTTACAGAATCACTTCCCTTATACCATCCTTCCAGAACAATTCCCTCAGCCGTTTTTAGTTCAACCTTCTCATATCCATTCCAAATGGGAGGTGAGGGATCTTTATAGATTACATTGCCTGAAAACAATTTCCAGGTTTTGGAAAAAACATCCGCTCTTGCATAAGAAGTTTTTGGTTGCGATTGAAAATGGGTAAACTTATAGGCATATAAAAAAGCTGAGGCATTGACCAGCAATAATTGCAAAAAAAGGAACCACAAGACCAGTTTTCCTATCCGTTTTTTTTGATTAGTCATTTGAACCCGGCAAATGTAACAGAATGTTCTTTTAGGAGCAACGAGGATGGCCCTGAACTTTTGAAGTTTTGAAAAGTTAATTTTTTTAATGCCGGAATAGGGGTTGGCAGGAAAAATGAATAGATGTAGCAACGGAAAATCAAAAATATTGCCTTCTGTTATTGTTTTTCAGGGAATAATCATAAAATAATTCAACGGCACAGCCTAATTATAAAATTCTATTTGCTCCTTGAATGACCAGTATTTAAATTTGCGCACTCATGACCAACAGGAACCACATATACAGTATTGGAGAAAAGATCTCCTGTTTGTTCATGGTCTTTGCGTTGATATGGTTAACTGTAAGTCTTCCTTTTGTAAACCTGAGCCAACAGGTGTCGCAGGAAATTATGGCAGATTCGGAATCTGAACGTTCAGGTTCGAATGGACTGGCCAATACAATTGAAGAAAAAACAGAAACCGGTTCCAATTCCCTTTCAGAATACCTTCATGACCATTCTTTGCATGCAGTTAAAGTGCCAGCGCTGGTCAATAGTTATAAAGTGCATCCCAACGCGCTTTATTCAGCATTCCATCCCGAAATGGTGCTACCTCCTCCCGAAGCCTGATCCTTTTTTCCGGGAGCTAAATTTTCTTTTCCTCAATTGAATTATTGTAGGTAGTCATCAAAAATGTTGTATGAAGCGTAATGAACTTAGTTTAAAAACGATTGGATCAGATTTTCCTGCCTCTGTTGTAGTATTTCTTGTTGCCCTTCCATTATGTCTGGGAATTGCCCTGGCATCAGACGCACCCCTTTTCAGCGGGTTGATTGCAGGTATTGTAGGTGGTTTAATTGTGGGTTTTTTGAGCGGATCTCATTTAAGTGTGAGTGGTCCCGCAGCCGGACTTACAGCAATTGTTGCTGCCGGCATTTTGAAACTGCCTTCCTTCGAAACCTTCTTAATGGCCGTTTTTATATGCGGGCTGGTACAAATTATCCTTGGATTTATTAAGGCTGGTATCCTGGGCGACTATGTTCCAAATGGCGTGATCAAAGGCATGCTGGCTGCCATTGGCCTGATCCTGATCCTGAACCAGGTACCGCATCTGTTGGGCGATACCAGCCAGTCCAATCTTGATGAAAGTGTTAGGCAGGGTACAGATTCAGGTGGTTTGTTTTCTAATTTCTTCTACTCTTTTTCCAAAATTAATCATGTAGCGTTGATCATTGGTGGCACCTGCCTCCTGTTTTATTTCGCATGGGAAGCATTTACCGCTAAACGAAAAGGTTTTATAATACTATTGCCGGCTCCGCTTTTAGTGGTTTTTCTTGGGGTGGGACTTAACATTCTTTTCAATTCAGGTGGCCTGCATGGCAACCATCTTGTTTCCATTCCTCAGGCATCTTCGGCAAGTGAATTCTTTTCTTTTTTTACATTCCCAAATTTCAGCGCATTTGCCAACAGTGAAGTGTGGATTCTCGGAATCACGCTTGCTTTGGTGGCTAGTCTGGAAACGCTGTTAAGCGTTGAAGCGGTTGATGACCTGGATCCTTACCAGCGGGTGACGGATAAAGAAAGGGAATTAAAAGCGCAGGGCATTGGAAACATGATTTGCGGATTGATTGGTGGTTTACCTATTACATCTGTAATCGTGAGATCATCTGCAAATGTGAACTCCGGTGCGAAATCAAAAATGTCAACAGTATTTCATGGAATACTGATCCTTGTTTGCATTGCTTTTATTCCCGGTTTGCTCAATCTCATTCCTAAATGCGCATTGGCTGCCATTTTGATCTATACTGGTTATAAACTTTCGAAGCCGGCACTGTATAAAGAATATTTTAAAAGAGGATGGAATCAGTTCATTCCGTTTGCCGTTACCATTGGTGCTATTCTGATCACCGACCTGCTCGTGGGTGTACTGCTGGGAATTGCAGTAGGTATGTTTTTCATTGTGCGCACGAATTTCAAATCTGCCTTATTCGTTACCCAACATGACAACAAATTTCTTTTTCGATTGAAAAAGGATGTTTCATTTTTAAACAAACCAATCATAAAAAATAAACTGGAAGCTGTTCCGGAAAATTCCTTTGTAATCATTGATACCTGTAATGCAGGATTTATTGACAGGGATGTCATCGAAGTGATAGAAGACTTTATCATTCATGCGCCGCTGAAAAAAATACAAGTGGAAATGAAACAGCATAAAGATCATGGCTTCAACCAGAAGCTTATGAATGATATCAATATGCAACCCGATTATATCAGAACACATGATAAGAAGCTTAAGAAACTTGAAATAGAAAATGTTTAACCTTTAAATTGATCTCATGAAATCGTACGAAAAATTGTTACTGGAAAATAAGGCCTGGGCGAAAGAAAAAGTTTCGGAAGATCCTAAATACTTTTCTAAAATGGCAAAGATCCAGACGCCTGAATTTTTATGGATTGGGTGCAGCGACAGCCGCGTGCCTGCAAATGAAATTACAGGTACTAAGCCGGGAGAGATATTTGTTCACCGCAATGTGGCCAACATGGTGGTTCATACGGATCTGAATTTGCTTACGGTTCTGGATTATGCGGTGAATCATTTAAAGGTGAAGCATGTGATTGTATGCGGTCATTATGGTTGCGGAGGTGTTAAAGCCGCCCTCACCAATCAAAACTTAGGCATCATTAATAAATGGCTGAGAAACATCAAGGATGTATATCGTATCCACAAAGCAGAACTGGACGGTATCACGGACGAGGAAGCAAAAACCGACAGGCTGGTGGAATTAAATGTTCAGGAACAGGTGCACGACCTGGCCAAAACTTCGATCATTCAAAAAACCTGGAAACATGAAAAGCGACCCGATCTTCATGGCTGGGTTTATGATATTAAGGATGGTTTGATCAAGCCCGTTTGCGAAATGAATTATAAAACCAAACTGGATCCCATATATGGATTCAATGATCTGTAAATGAAAAGTCCCGGCGAGCCGGGTCTTTTTTTATGAAACAGTTGCTGCCAGTTTAATTGTGATGTGCTTCATCGCATCATCAAATCTTTTATACAAGCTGTCTTCCTCTACCAGATCAGGAACAAGATTGATACGCCTGAGCATACTTTCTATTTGGTCATTTACGCCAATAAGGATCACTTCAATGTTTCTTCTTTCCATGGAAAGGATCACCTCCTCCAGTGCATACAATCCTGTCTGGTCAATGAAAGGCACTTTTTCCAGGCGGATCACGAGAAATTTAACATCGGGAAATTTTTCTGCCATGCGCTGAAAACCCGAAGCAAAGCCAAAGAAAAGGGGGCCGTCAAGTTCCTTGATGATTACTTTTCCCTGCATGGCAATCGGAAGCTGCATGGAAAAACTATCCTGGTGCTGTGCTTCATGAATATCGATCACCCGCGTTTTTTCTTCCACCAGGTCGCTCATTTTTTTCATAAAGAAAAAAGCAGCCATCACCATACCTATACCAACAGCAGTCAAAAGATCAAGGAAAACAGTTACAAGTAAAACAATGATCATAATAGCAGCATCTGCACGTGGAACTTTTGCAATGTGCCTGATGCCTTTATAATCCAGAATGCCCAAACCCACTGTAATCAAAACACCCGCAAGAACGGAAATGGGAATGAGCGATGCGTATTGTCCTACTGCAAGCAAAATAATCGCCAGCGTAATCGAATGGATCACACCGGATATTCTTGTGGAACCGCCGGACCTGATATTTACCAGCGTACGCATAGTGGCACCAGCTCCAGGGAGTCCGCCAAACAAACCGGCAACTGCATTTCCAATACCCTGGCCGATCAACTCCTTGTTGCTGTCATGCTTTGTTTTGGTAACGTTATCTGCTACAACAGAAGTAAGCAGTGAATCGATGCTTCCCAACGCAGCTAAAGTGGCACCTGCCAGAATTACTTTTGTAATCAGCTCTGCGGATATGGTCAGCATTTCATCTCCCCTGAATGGAGGAATACCTGTAGGGATAGATCCTATAATAGGAACATCAGATTTCAGGAAAACCGAAAGAATGGTTACCAGGATCAGGGCAGCCAGCGTACCTGGAATTGCTTTCGTAATCTTTGGAAAAATATAGATGACAGCAATGGTCAGGGCGGCATAAAACAAAGCCCACAGATTTATGTTACCGAGTGCAGGTCCGATCTGTTTCACCACTTCAATTGTGCTCGATGGTGCGGGTTGACCAATGGCAGGAAACAATTGCAGGAGAATAATGATCACACCAATACCACTCATAAATCCGGAGATCACCGGGTAAGGAATAAATTTAATAAGGGTCCCGATTTTCATAAGTCCCATCAGGATCTGAAACACACCAGCAATTACAAAACAGGCTACAATTGCTCCCAGTGCTGTTTGCAGGTCGCCAACCGTTGCAATGAATCCCGCAATGGTGGCTGCACTTACTACAGTCATTGGACCCGTAGGCCCGCTGATCTGCGTTTTTGTTCCGCCAAATACTGCAGCGAAAAAACCAAGTAATATGGCGCCGTACAAGCCTGCTTCTGCACCTAAACCCGACTGGATTCCAAAAGCCAGTGCCAGGGGCAGCGCCACAATACCAGCTGTTAAACCACCAAAAAAATCTCCCTTTACCGAACTGGTTTTCATCATGATATACGTTTAAGAATTTGACAAATTAAGTGCCTTTTAATTAACAACCCTCAAAATTTTGCTTTGTTTTTAATGCTCCTGCCAACTTCATCGGCAGCAGGAACTGAACGAAAATAGTAAAATCTCAAATCGTAATTTAGCACCATGTCCATAGAAGTAAAGAAGCTGCTGAAGCAGTTCGGTGAACAAAAGGCAGTAAATAATATATCCTTCTCTGTTAGCAAAGGCCAGATCGTTGGATTTCTTGGGCCAAATGGTGCCGGAAAATCCACCACCATGAAAATGATCACCGGATACCTGCAGCCCGATGGCGGGCAGGTGCAGGTCTGTGGTATTGATGCGGTAAAGGATCCCATGGCAGTAAAAAAGAAGATCGGTTACCTTCCCGAATCCAATGCCCTTTATTACGACATGTATGTTCGCGAGTACCTTGGCTTCATTGCAGACCTGCATGAACTTAAAAATAAAAAGCAGCGTGTGGAAGAAGTGATCGCGCTTACAGGCCTGTTATCGGAGAGTAAAAAACAGATTGGACAATTGTCGAAAGGCTATAAACAAAGAACAGGGCTGGCTGCTGCACTTGTTCATGATCCTGAAGTGCTCATTTTAGATGAACCCACCAGCGGACTGGATCCTAACCAGATCATCGAGATCCGGAATGTGATCAGGGAACAGGGAAAAAACAAACTGGTTTTATTTTCTTCCCACATACTACAGGAAGTGGAAGCCATCTGCGACAGGGTGATCATCATTAACAAAGGCATCATCGTTGCAGATGACCAGCTGGCCAATCTTCAGAAAACTTCTGATCTCAATATTGTTAAAGTGCGTTTTAAAGAAGCGCTGGAGCAGGAATGGCTGATCCGGATCAATGGGGTAAGCCGCGCAGATAAAACGGATGCCTGTTCCTGGAACCTGCAAACCACCCAGCCGGAACTGGTACGTAAACAACTTCTTGAAATGAGTTTGCAACATAACCTCAACATCGTTTCTTTGCAAAGCGAAAACCAAAGTCTTGAAGAAGTTTTCCGTTCTTTAACCCAAACGTCTTCAACCTTAAGCTGATAATACTATACATCAATAAAAAATAGCGCATGAGTTATATAGCCGACATTTTTGCAAGACAAATTCTTGATAGCCGTGGAAATCCTACAGTTGAAGTAGACGTAGTAACAGAAGATGGTGCTTTTGGAAGAGCTGCTGTTCCCAGTGGTGCCAGTACAGGAATTCACGAAGCCGTGGAGTTAAGAGATGAAGACAAATCCGTTTATCTTGGGAAAGGCGTATTAAAAGCTGTTGCAAATGTGAATGATATAATTGCGCCGGAACTGATCGATCTTGATGTGGCCGATCAGGCAGGCATCGACCAGCTGATGCAGGAAATAGATGGTACGGAAAACAAATCCAAGCTGGGCGCCAATGCCATGCTTGCCGTAAGTATGGCCGTTGCAAAAGCTGCAGCCGAAGAAGCATCGCTTCCGCTTTTCAGGTACATTGGTGGTACAAATGCCCGTACACTTCCTGTTCCAATGATGAATATTTTAAATGGCGGGGCGCATGCTGATAATAAAATTGATTTCCAGGAATTCATGGTAATGCCTGTAGGTGCTTCCAGCTTTAGTGAAGGATTGCGCTGGGGCGTTGAAATATTTCATGCGCTGAAAACCGTTCTGAAGAAAAAAGGATATAGTACGAATGTAGGAGATGAAGGAGGGTTTGCACCAAATATAGGATCCAATGAAGAAGCCATTGAAACGGTTTTAACTGCCATTGATGCAGCAGGATATAAAGCCGGCTCACAGGTTTTTATCGCCATGGATGCTGCCAACAGTGAGTTGTATAAGAACGGTAAATATGTTTTTCATAAAAGTGATGGCAAATCACTTTCGAGCGATCAACTGGTGAAGTTCTGGGAAGACTGGGTGCGCCAGTATCCGATTAATTCTATTGAAGACGGAATGGCTGAAGATGACTGGGATGGATGGAAAGCATTGTCGCAGGCAGTTGGTGATAAATGCCAGCTGGTGGGTGATGATCTGTTTGTAACCAATGTAAAAAGACTGCAAAAAGGAATTGATCAGTCTATTGCCAACGCGCTGCTTGTAAAAGTAAACCAGATCGGTACCATTACAGAAACCATCAATGCGGTTACACTTGCTCAACACCATGGTTATAATACCATTATGAGCCACCGCAGCGGGGAAACAGAAGACACCACCATTGCAGATCTTGCAGTAGCCTTGAACTGTGGCCAGATCAAAACCGGTTCTGCCAGCCGCTCCGACAGGATGGCTAAATACAACCAGTTGATCCGGATCGAAGAGCAACTAGGATCTACAGGGTTTTATCCGAATCGGTTGAAGTTTGGAAAGCAGTAGAAAGGTTATGGGTTAAGAGTTAAGAGGTTGGAGGTTGCTTGAACCTTTAACCTTGATCCTTCAGCGAACCGCATTTCCAAAACTTTTCATACATTAGACAATCATTCCATCTTCAATGAAATTCATTTCAAAAATACCCCCATGGTTACGTAATAAATACCTTGTTACACTTGCAGCTTTTGTATTATGGATGTTTTTCTTTGATGCAAAAGATGTTTTAACCCAAAGGGAAAGAACAGTGGAATTGCAGAAATTACAGGAAAGTAAAGCCTATTTTACAGAAGAAATCACTAAAGAAAATAAAGCGCTACAGGAACTGAAAACTAATCCCGCAGCCATTGAGAAGTTTGCCAGGGAGCAATACCTGATGAAAAAAGATAATGAAGATCTTTTTATTATCAGAAGAGATAATTAAAGCACAGGCACAATATCCTTGAAATAAGGTCGTTTAAGACCTGTTACCGGATTTACTGGACGCTTAATTATGAATATGGGTATTATGTACAATTACACTCCGGAGGATCTGCTTCTTTATCTGTATAAAGAAACATCACCCGAAACCACCGCCTCCATTGAAGAAGCTATTAAAAACGACTGGACACTCAGGGAAAAACTGGCTGTATTAAAAACATCCATGAAAAGACTTGATTCCATTAAAACATCACCACGCACAGAAGTTGTTTTAAACATTCTGCGTTATGCCGCAAATGGCGAAACGATCGTTACCAGGTAAAGCTTCTTTCCCTAATTTTGGTTGATGACCCGAAAGGATCGTTTTAATTCCGTTATCGACTATTTCAGTATCACCAGACCAGAAGCAGAAACAGAACTTGTTTTTGGCAATACGTATGAATTACTGGTTGCAGTCATTCTTTCTGCCCAATGCACCGATAAAAGAGTGAACATGACCACGCCAGCCCTGTTTGCCCTGTATCCTTCTGTTGCCAGCCTCGCCAATGCCCCTTACGAAGATGTTTTCGCTATCATTAAAAGCATTTCCTTTCCTGGCAATAAATCCCGTCATTTATTGGGAATGGCCAAAATGGTCATGGATAATTTCAAAGGTGAAATTCCCATGACCGTTCCGGAACTGGTACAATTGCCCGGAGTTGGCAGAAAAACAGCGAATGTAATTACTTCAGTTATTGATAATCAGCCTAATATGGCTGTTGATACCCATGTTTTCAGGGTTGCTGCCCGCATTGGACTTACCCTGAATGCAAAAAATCCCCTTCAAACCGAACTCCAGCTGCTAAAATACGTTCCCAAACCCCTGGTTCACAAATTTCACCACTGGCTGATCCTTCACGGTCGTTATACCTGTGTGGCCAGAAACCCGAAATGTTTTGAATGCGGCTTGAAGCCAGTGTGTAAATATTACCTCGGAATTTCAGGCAATCCGAAGCCCCAGCCGCTTTAACCTGATTGCTATGCTGGTTTTAAATGTATAACTTGCTCCATGCCCATGAAAAATACAAAAGAAAACTTTACCCATTCGGAAGCGAAAATTGGCGCAGAGGTTGATTTATTAAATAATTCAAACAAGAAAAAGAAAAGCTTAATGACAACAGTGTCCGGCTTAAACCAGGGTATTAATAGTGTACTTTCTCTGCATCCTCTTATTTTGGTGCTGAAACGTATGATCGCTGATGGTAAATCGGGTGCAAAAAAGCTTTACCAGGGACTTCTTACAGAAATCGAGCAGGTTCCGGAGCTGATGCAGCCCATTACCGATCAACAGATCCTGGCCGATTACGGTGAACTGGTTGAAACTTTACTTACCACTATTTTTCCTCCTTCAACCAGGTCAACGCAGGGTGTTTATTCGGTTACGCTGCCATTTCAATCCGAAACGATCTATTCATCTCCTGCCTTTGCACAACTTTTTTTAAAAGACGGTATAAAAGAAATACAATTACCGGATAATAAAACAAGCATTGATATTGGAAAAGCCAATCTTTCACTTGCTTATAATGTAATACTGAAAAACCTTTACGGGCAACCAGTCCCCATTACCACTTCCTCAGCGCATCCTTTTTTTGATGAAACCACTGGACTTACCACTTATTATGAACTGAACCTGAACGCGCAATTTGTAGATGTAAAATGCCTTGATGAAAACTTTGCCTTGCCAAATGGATATTCGCCGGACAGGCCGATTGAGATTGAAGAATTGACAGAACTTTTTCCCCTGGAACTTTTCAGGTTTGAAGGATTGATCGTTATTGATGTATTTGATATCACCCACGAACAGGTGATCGCCGAAATCAAAAACTCTTTACTCAATATCAATGCATTTTCTGATACGGAAGTGTACAGCGACCTCCAGCAGCATGTGCAGGACCTCATGGGAATTACCAGACTGCAGATAGGGATCACGCCATTTTTTAAAATGAATGATTACTACCTGTACACCGAAACCCATTACCAAAATAGTCTTTTATTCAAAAACAAACTGGCCATAAAAAACAGGGACCGGATCAGTTCTTTGGCGCGAAGTATTTTCAAAAATTCCAAAGACTGTATCCTTTACGAGATCCTGAATGAAAGCAGCAGCCGCTTTAATGAATTGTTGAAATATTATTATGATCAGGGTTTGAAAAGCCTGGTGCTTTGTCCTTTAAAATGCGAAAACGGAGAATTGATTGGTCTCCTCGAAATTGCAGGCGAAACAAAAGGCAAGCTTCAGTACCCGCACCTGAACAAGATCAAACCTGCTATTCCATTGTTTACGCTGGCACTGGAAAAGACAAACGAAAGCATGCAGATGCAGATTGAAAAAACAATCAAAGAACATTTTACTGCCATACAGCCTGCGGTTGAATGGAAATTTACAGAAGCCGCATTCCAGTTTCTTCAAAACACTCAATTCAGCGAACTGGCAAGAATGCCTTCCATTTCTTTTGAAGATGTGTATCCTTTATATGGTGCAATTGATGTAAGAAATTCTTCTACCGAAAGAAGTAAATCCATTCAGCTCGACCTGCTGGAACAGCTCGAGATGGTAAAAGTCATACTGGTAAAAGCAGTGAAGGTGATGGAATTTCCATTACTGAAAGAGATCCTGTTCAGAATAGAAAAGTACATGGAATCCACCAGTGATGCCCTGCTCTCAGAAGACGAAATGCTGATCTATGAATTTTTGCAGTATGACATTGACTTGTTGTTTAAAAACCTGCGACAACAAAAACCGGAATTAAGAAAAAGCATTGACCACTATTTCGGCGCACTGGATCCGCAAAGAAAAATTTTATTTAACAAGCGTAAACAATACGAGGAAAGCATTACCAGGATTAACGATGTGCTGGACAGGTTCATGGATAATGAACAACAGGCCGCACAGGAAGTTTTCCCGCATTATTTTGAGCGATATGTAACAGATGGAATCGAATTCAATATTTATGTTGGACAAGCCATTTCACCACAACACCAGTTCAACGAAATCTATGTGAGAAACTTAAAACTCTGGCAACTGACGCTGCTTGCAAAAGCAGCAAGGATCACAGATTCGCTGGAGAAAAAGCTGAGCCTTCCATTGAAAACAACGCAACTCATATTGGCGCATTCCGTTCCGCTGAATATCAGTTTCCGGAGGAAAGAAAGAAAGTTTGATGTAGATGGTGCATATAACATCAGGTACGAGATCGTTAAAAAAAGAATTGACAAAGTACACATCAAAGACACGGATGAAAGGCTTACTCAGCCAGGTACGATCGGCATTGTGTATTCGCAGCAAAAAGAATTGGTTGAATATCTTGAATACATTGAGTTCCTTCAAAAAGAAGGTATGCTGGGTGAGCAAATTGAACACCTGGACCTGGAAGATACTCAGGGTATTAACGGCCTGAAAGCGCTCAGGGTTGATGTATTACTTACGGAGCAAAACCAGCAACAGGCAACCGGACAGGAAGAAAAGTCAGTCGCTCTAACTAAATAATTCATTTAGATAAATCAAAAAAACAGAGGCAATTGCCTCTGTTTTTTTTTAAAACTGGAATCCAAAACTTATATATGGAAGGATATTTTCTTCACCTGATCTGGCCAGTGATGCGGTGATCACAAATCTTTGAATCGGTGCGATCCAGATCCCTGCACCCATACTGTTATGCCATTTTTTTGAATCTTCGTTATCCACCCAAACCTTTCCAATATCATGGAAAGCCAGCAAACCGATGGAACCGGGGAACAGGTAAGTTGTGAAATCACCCAGCTTCATTCTCACCTCAGTATTATTGAACAACATGGTGCGTCCGGCAAAACGGTCACGCCTGTATCCACGAAGATTTTCTGGTCCGCTCAGGTAATTTGCCTGTGGAAAATCAAAATTTCCGATGTTGTGATACCATCCAAGCCGTGAAGCGAAAACAAACTTTGCCTGCGGTACAAATGAAGCGACAATACTCATATCCCACCGTAGTTGAGTAAGATTGCCACTATTGCTGTTCATGCCGAATAATTGTTTTACACCTGCATCAAGCAAAAATCCCCTGGTGGGAATTACCTGGTTATTCCTGGAATTAATATCAAGTGAAAATTCAGCACCGCCAAAAGTTTTTCTTTCATATACGGTGGCCGGATCCAGACCATTGATGGCTGCATCTGTAATAAATCTTCCCTTGTTCTGCTCTTCATCCAGCATGAAGGTCTGAAAGGTAGGACCAACATGCACGCGCATCCAGGATTGCATCTGCCTTCTTACCAATAGGGAAGCGTTTATAATATTGTACCGCGCACGATAGTAGGGAATGCCAAGGTCCTTGTTGAAATTTGAATTGTTTCCGTAACCAAAGAAATTGGTCACATTCACCGGTGCTTTGGCATCTGCACTGATCACCAGGTCGTTTCTTCCAAACACCTGTGTGATCTCTCCGAGGTAACGGAAAAACCAGGAAGACGTCCTTAAAGCATGACCTGCAGATAAAGTATGCTTCATAGCATAAGGCTCCCTGCGGAAACCATGGCGCGTAAATTCAAACTTGGCACCAAGGAACAAACCATCATCCACATTATAAGCAAAGGAAAGCCCGGGGTGAAAAATATTATACCTGTAATAAATTCTGTTGAATTGGTTATTCTTTGGATCGCTGCTGATATTTTTTGAGAACTGATCGTGTGTACCAGAAAAAACATTGTTTTCAAAACTCACATCATAGATCATCAGCCTACCATCAGCATGATCATTTAAGAAATGGTCTTCACCTGGTCCGCCAATAATTCTTATTTTGATTGGAATATGACCTCCTCTTACTACAAAACTATCGTTACCAGACAATCCATAGATCAGTAATTCTTTAGTCACACCCGGATCAAAAACCCGGTCGTAAATTTTTGTACCGATCTTTCCGGTGTTCTCAATTTTATCAAGTGAAACATGTACAAGCCCCTCCGGTGTTCTTTCAATAACAAATAATTCGCTCTGGTTGGAACCTACAACATTCACACGTCTGGATATAAAACGATAATATTCCAACATATCCTTTTTCAGGTAGTTCCTTCTTTTCTTCAGTGTGGAGATCAGCTTATCGGCGCGGAAGTGCTGCACTTCCCGTGGCTGCTGGCGGATCCCGTTTTCAATCACTTTATCGGTCATACGGCTCAGAAATGAATCTACCTGCGCAGACCAAATACTTTCATCCAGTTCATTCAGGAAGAACCTGTCGAAGTTTCTTGCCGGACGGTTAAAAGTTTTAATGTTGTCTGCCTTCGCATCAATTCCCTGCAGTTCCGGCACCAGCCATGGCTTTTTAACTAAAAAGGGAATGATGCCCTGGTTGGTAAAAAATGCCTGGTCCTGGTCACGCGGAATGGGATAATATAATTTCCCTTTGCCAGTATCTTTTGTAGCCCAGCGCCACTGATCTTCATGACGGTCGAAATCCATGTAAAAATTATCAAGGATTCTGGCCTTTAATACTTCGGTTTGCAAAACGTGATCATCATTATCCTTTGCAAGCCTCAGCACAAGTTCTTCGGTATTATATGTTTTACTTGCTCCCAGCGGTTCCCTCTCCTCCATCATGGCAAGCGTATTTTTGAACGTACTCCTGAATCTTCCGAGCCTGGGGTCGTCGGGAATAAATACCAGTTTGCGTCTCAGTTTTGGAACACCCGCTGCTTCAGCTAAAGGATTTACCGATAAAGCAGCATAAGGGAATGAAGCAGAAATTCCATCTTCAACTACATCAATGGCAAACTGGCTTCTCAGATCTGCAGGCACCGCAGCTTCCGGATATTTTCTGATGGATCTCAAAACCCATTCCTTCCCATTTTTATCCTCCAGTCTTAATGAACGTGTTTGTTTGCCACCGCCTTGTTTTTCTGGTGTGAGCCCACCTTGTTCTGTGCCAAGATTCAATACAGGAACACGGATCGGTGTGGTCCATTCCTCCCTGTAATTTTTTCCCAGGAAAAGACTTTTCAATCCGCCTGCAACAAGCTTAGGGTTGGCAGCTACCAGAACAGAATCTAGCAGCACGGGAATACTGTCTTTTGAAACAACTAGCGGAATCACTTTTACAGAATCCAGTTGGTGCACAAAAATAGGTTTTGTGATGTCTGTACTCAATACATTATAAAACCGGGCTTCCACTTTTCCGCTGTTCCGCACTTCCAGCATTACAAACCCATGATTGGCCACTTCTGTAAACAAAAGATCACCTTTGCGGTTTTCTTTAACTCTGCTCAGGTTGATGCCCGAACCGCTGACGATAAAAGGCATTTCATCCTTGATGATCATTTGCAGACTATGTTCATGACCCGCCACATGCACTGGGTTTGGATGTCTTTTCATGGCGCCTTCAATAATGCTTCCCATATTTTTATATAAGGGATGCGGAATATCCTGAAGGTTGCCAAAGACCCCACGGGCTATAGGATAGATGGATCCAAGCACAGGAAGCGGAATCCATAATTTGGGATTTACTGCAGTAAAAGGAAACAGATGTTCTTTCCATGTATAATCCCCACCGTGCGGGCCAAAACTGTAAAGAGGATGATGCATGGCAATAACCATCAACTGGTTTGGATGCATAGAAGCAATCTCATTTAATTCGGTTGCAAATTCCTCAATGGTTTTAGCAGGACAGGAAGAACTGGTCCCGGGCTTATCATGAACATAGAGGAACCATTGGCTATCGATAAATACACCCACTACTTTATCATTCAGTTCAATTGGAATCGGTCCGGGGCAGCCATCTCTTGGCCAGGCCTGGATGTTTTCCTCACCAAGCCCATTTATATAATTGATCTGGTTGATGACCTGTTGCCAGCCTCCCATTTTTCCTCCTTTCCAGTCATGATTGCCCATAACAAAAAATGACCGCGCTTTGGTTCCTTTTACCAGGTTAACCTGCTGGTCGAGGATGAATTTATATTCCGCGTAATTGGCTTCGCCTTCCATAGGAAGCCCGGTAGGATAAATATTATCACCAAGAAATATAAAAGTGTTTCTTTCATCATCCAGGTAGACGTTCTTTTTGATCCAGTCGATTACAGGCTGTTTGTTGCCAATTAATTCACCCGCATCACCAATCAGGAACACGCGTTGGCTGATGGTGTCTTGCTGGGGAAATGCTTTAGTAAAGATGATTATAAGAACAAGAAATAAGGCTAAAGATCTCATGATTCAAATTTATTTTTTGGGGCTTCGGTAAGGAAAGAAAAGCAGGGTCGCCACCCCAAGCTTCCCCTCGTTTGAAATAAACATATTTCCATTTGGTGCAAAAGCAATGCCCTCGGCCTGTGGGTATTTATCAGGGTTTAACTGGTAAACCTCAAGCACCTCCCCTTTTTTGTCGGTTACCACCAGCAAACTACTGGCAGATGAAAGTATATATAAATTACCGTTGACGGGGTGTAGAGCTGCCGCAGAAGGAGCAAAAAAAGCTTTTTTATCCTTTAGTTTATCCTGCACTGCAAGTTCGGAAATTGTAAAAAAATGCGTGGTATCAAATTGTTTGGTAGCCAGATCGAATTTAAAGGCAGTTCTGAATTGTTTACCATCCTCATGGGCACAGGATTTGCAAATCAACACCAGTGCGTTTTGTTCAGGGTCGTGGTAGATGGATTCAAAATCATTGGGGCCAGGGATTGGAAGTTCGTAGTTTATTACCTGGCTGGAATCTGTTGCACCCGGTAAAACAGCCTTGATCAATCCACGGCTTAAAAGGATGTAATAGATATTTTTAACCATCACCACCCCTTCAAGATCACTACCTGGCGAAACCACTTTTTTAGTTATGTCTGCAAGTTTTCTGTCACGCAGCCTTATTTTGATGATTTTTTCCTGGTTATCAGAAATGGCTACAAGACTGCTATCTTCGGAAACATAAAATATATCTGAGATTTCGTTGAGAACTTTGCCCATTTGCATGGATAAGGGATCATTCAACTGGTAATTTTCGGTGGCAATATTTTCTTTATTTCCGCACCCAGCCAGCAACGGCAGGGCATAAACGAAGATCCGGAGTAAACCCGGGCATCCGGTTTGAATCAACTGTCTCATCATTTAATAACTTTAATACAAACAATGCACCAACCCATGAATGAATCTTTTGAGCAGATATTAAATGCTGCCAGGCACCATGTGACGGATATTTATAATAATCACAAGGATAGCAAATTTGTGTTTCACAGCATGGAGCATACGGAGGATGTAGCTGAAGGTAGCAGTATGATGGCAGATTATCATAAACTTAATGATGAAGACAGGTTTGTGTTGATGGTCGCTGCCTGGTTTCATGATACAGGCTATACCGCCGGCCGTGCCGAAGGCCATGAGGATGTGAGTGTTACTTATATGAATGAGTTTATTGCCCATCACCAGGTGGACGATGTGCTGGTGCAAAGAATTACTTCATCCATCCAGGCTACAAAAATGCCGCAGTCGCCCATAACACTTGTAGAAAAAATACTTTGTGATGCAGATCTGAGGCACCTTTCAACACCTGATTTTCAAGCGAAGAACCAACTGTTAAAGCAGGAAAGAGAAAATTTATTAGGTAGCAAGATCTCTAAAAAAGAATGGCGGAACAACAACGTCCATTTTCTTTCCGTGCATAAATATTTTACAGATTTTGGCCAGCAGTTTCTTGAACCCCGCAAACAGGAGAACCTGGCTTCCATTTCAAAAAAGACCGACAAACAGGAAACTGTAAAACTGGAAAAGCAGGAAGCCTTTCCTTATTCCTTTGAAACAGAAAAAGCCAGTCAAGTATCCAAAGATGCAAAAAACGCTGAAAGAGGTGTGCAAACCATGTTTCGCACCACTTCAAGAAATCATCTTGAACTCAGTTCAATGGCAGACAGCAAATCACACATCCTGATATCGGTGAGTTCCATCATCATTACAGTTACGCTTTCCTTTTTTGTTTCCAGACTGGCTTATTACCCGCAATATATCATTCCTACCAGTTTGCTCATCATCACCTGCCTTGCTTCTGTAACCTTTGCCATTCTTGCAACAAGGCCTTCTGTTTCAAAAGGAAAATTTACTGAAGAAGACATCAGAAATAAAAAAACCAACCTGCTGTTCTTTGGTAATTTTCACCAGATGGAACTGAACGATTACCAGTGGGGTATGAACCAGATGATTATAGACAAAGAGTACCTCTATAATACCATGACCATGGATATTTATTTCCTGGGTGTAGTGCTTGCAAGGAAATATAAATTTCTGAGATATGCCTATACCATATTTATGTGGGGACTGATCATTTCTGTAATGGCGTTTGCATTTTTTGCCATAAGAACGGAAACACTTGAATCCACCACGCCGGCACCAGGTACAATTGATTATTGAGAAAAATATGATGTACAGATTTGTCAATGGTCAATGGTCAAAAGTCAATGGTCAATGGTGAATCACTGCTGTCCGATAAATAATCAAACATCAGTTTTAATTAATCGATTTTGCCTCAGGCCGGCGGGCATCGTACCTGCCCGACAAGCTTTTTGAGCGTTGCCGGAAGCCTTGCGAACAGGCAACAAAAAGGCCTCCCGCAGATTACGCAGATTTTCGCTGATTGGTTTTCTGCGTTCATCAGCGTAACCTGTGGGCAACAAGAGGCAGGTACTGGTGTCAAATAGATCCAGGTTTCCTCATAAAATGAAATTCCAAGCCTAATCTTATAACATTTGGGTGGTTGTGTGCGCCTTATTGCTCCTGATTTTTCCTAAGAAATCTTTATACCTAAGGAGGAGCAATACAGCGCGAAGAACGCTTGCACAATCAGATCGCATGAAGT
>MWYV01000046.1 GCA_002050435.1 Chitinophagales bacterium 33-2
GCCATAACCGGAGAAACCTATATCAGCCTGGCTTTTACAGACATTATGGGGTGGAATGCAAGTGATTTGCACAAAATAGTTGAATGGCATCAATACATTCATCCGGAAGACAAAGCAGCCACAATTGCATCCTACCAGCTTGCTCTTTCCCAAACGGGCAACAAAACCTGGCAGCAGGAATATCGTAATCTAAAAAAAGATGGCACTTATGCTTATGTTTCCGATCGCGCACTTATTATCAGGGATGATTTTGGAAAGCCCTTAAAAGTTGTGGGCGCCATTAAGGATATCACGGAACGCAAACTGGCAGAAGAAGAACTGCGAAAAAGCAATGAAAAATTTCTTTATGCAAGTAAATCTGCTTCAGATGCCATTTACGACTGGGATATTGTAAAAGATGAACTTTGGTGGGGTGAAGGTTTTAGAAATTTGTTTGGATACCAGCCAGAAGAATTTACGATTTCACTTTGGGAAAAACTGATTCATCCAAAGGACAAAACAAAAACTGGACAAAGCTTATTTAATGCATTGAGAGACCCGGCAGTATCTTTCCGGAAAGAAGAATACCGTTTACAAAAAATTGATAAAACCTACAGTCATGTGCTGGAAAGGGGTTATATCATCCGCAATGAAGCGGGCAAACCAACGAGGATGATCGGCTCCATCCAGAATATTTCAGAACAGAAACTGAATGAGGCGCTTCTTGCAATGGAAAGAACGCTTTTTGAATTGTCGGCCAACCCTGATGCCGGCATTAAAGAAGTGGTGGATGTTATGATCCGCGAACTGGATGACATTCACCCGGAAGCTTCCATTGCATTCATCGTTTTAAAAGATGATCTTTCCCCGGAATATTGCGCGGCACCTGCCATTCCTGAACTTGAAAAACATTTGAAAGGAAAGATCTACCCCCAGGATGGTTCATTTGGCGCTGCAATTCATCAAAAAAAATCCATTGCCGTTCATCTTGTAGAAGAAGATGAATTGTTTGTTCAGTACAAAGAGATCTTACAACCTTTTGGGTTCAAATCCTGCTGGTCTTTACCCATCCTTCGCAATACAGGAAAGGTGATCGGCTGCTTTACACTTTTCTTTAAAGTCACCAGGATACCCACTCCAAGGGAAAAGTTTACCGTCGAAAAATTGTCTAACATTTTCCGGATCATTTGGGAAAATTATTGGTCTTTGCATGAGATCAAAACCGCCAAAGAAAGATTTGACCTTATGCTGAAAGCAACCCATGATCTAATATGGGACTGGGATCTCGAGACCAATCAAACTTACCGGGATCCTGAAGGCCTCAAAAATGTATATGGTTTGTTGGACGCAGCCAGGATACCCAACATTCATAAATGGCTTGAATTCGTTCACCCTGATGATCTCCAGAAAGTAAGTGAAACCTTAAAAAATGTGGTGGATTCAAAAAAACAAAATCATTTTGAAATTGAATACCGGTTCCGGAAAGAGGATGGAAGTTATTCTTACGTTTTCGACAGAGGTACCATTATCAGGGGTGCAAATGGGAAACCATTAAGAATGATTGGTGCGGCCCAGGATATTTCTGAAAGAAAAAGACTTGAAAAAGAATTGCTGAACCACGAACTGGAACATCAGAAGGCCATCAACAAAGCAACAATAGAGACCCAGGAACTCGAAAGAAGAGAGATCAGCAAAGAATTGCATGATAATGTGAACCAGGTGCTGACCACCACCAAGCTTTATCTTGAACTGGCTCTTGATAATTCAGAATTAAAAGATGAATTGATCAGTAAGTCAACAAAAAATATTATCTCTGTAATAAATGAGATCAGGGGATTGTCGCGGTCATTGATGGATCCAAGCATTGGTGACCTCGGTTTATTGGCTTCAATTCACGATCTTGTGGAAAGCATCAACCTTACAGGTAAAATATTTGTTACCCTGGAGGCAGATGAAAAAATTGAATTGCTCTTTGATTCCGGCCAGCATCTAACCGTGTTCCGGATCACCCAGGAAGCCCTGAACAACGCAATAATACATGCGCAGGCCTCAAAGGTGAAAGTCGTATTTACAGTTTCCGGGCAAACAGCAATGGTAAGTATTGAAGATGATGGAATTGGGTTTGACCCGGAAAAAGTTAAACCTGGTATGGGTTTGAAAAATATTCAAAACAGGATTTACCTAATCAACGGAAAACATAAAATTGAAAGCATTCCTGGTAAGGGATCAAAAATATTAATTGAATTTCCTATTTAAAAACCTCCATAATTATTTATAATGGATAAGATAACCATCCTGATCGCAGATGACCACACCCTGGTAAGAGAAACCTGGAGTTTTATTTTAAATACAGATCCAAGGTTCCAGGTGATTGCAGAAAGTGGAAGTGGTGAAGAAGCCGTTGAACTGGCTAAACAATTACGGCCACAGATCGTGATCATGGATATTAACCTTCCAGGCATGAATGGCATTGAAGCAACTTCCCTTATTCGGAAATTTTCTCCTGGCTCACGCATCCTTGGCGTTTCATTGCATACACAACCTACTTATGCGAGAAAGATGATGCAGAAAGGGGCTATGGGTTATGTAACCAAAAACTCATCACGTGAAGAAATGTTCAAAGCCATCCTTGAACTCCAGGCTGGAAGAAAATATATCTGCGATGAGATCAAAAACATTCTTTCCGAACAGGTAACCAGCGGAGAAGACCAGCAGGGTGGTTTGAATTCCCTTTCTCAAAGGGAGATCGAGATCATTACATTTATTAAAAAAGGCAACTCCTCCAAAGAAATAGCCGATACACTCAATATTTCTGTAAAAACAGTGGAAGTGCACCGTTATAACATTCTCAAAAAGCTCAATCTGAAAAATGCTGCCGCGCTGGTAAATTTTATCAATAACAGTCAGCTGGATTTTGAAAATTAAGTCCAGAAAATCAAAAGAATAAGAAATGCATTTATTGTTGTGCTGCCCTTCGTAAATTTGCAGCCAAGTTTTATGGCATGAGCACAACGCTTTCGAAAAATTTTGAACCGCAGCAAATAGAAGCAAAATGGTACCGTCACTGGATGGAGCAGGGTTATTTCAATAGTCTCCCTGACGAAAGAAAACCTTTTACGGTAGTCATTCCCCCTCCCAATGTTACTGGTGTGTTACACATGGGTCATACACTGAATGAAACCGTTCAGGATGTGCTGGTGCGCCATGCGCGGATGAGTGGACTGAATGCCTGCTGGGTGCCTGGAAGCGATCATGCCTCCATTGCCACCGAAGCAAAAGTGGTGCAGATGCTTGAAAAAGAAAAAGGGATATCCAAACACCAGCTAAGCAGGGAAGCCTTTCTTGCACATGCATTTGAATGGAAAGAAAAATATGGTGGCATCATTTACCAGCAGATTAAAAAGCTGGGGTGTAGTGTAGACTGGAACCGGGTGACGTTCACCATGGACGATCATTATTACAAAGCGGTTATCAAAGTATTTGTTGATCTCTATCAGAAAGGCCTCATTTACCGGGGCGCCAGGATGATCAACTGGGATCCTTCCGCGAAAACTGCATTGAGTGATGAAGAAGTGGAATACAAAGATGTCCAGGGAAAACTTTATTATGTAAAGTATGCGGTAAAGAAAAATGATCCTACTGAAAAAGATGCATTTGTACTGATCGCCACACAGCGCCCGGAAACCATTATGGGTGATACCGCGGTTTGCGTAAACCCGCATGATGAACGCTATGCGCATCTTAAAGGAAGAAAACTGATCGTTCCGCTCGTGAACAGGGAAGTACCACTCATCTTTGATGAATATGTGGATCCTGCTTTCGGCACCGGCGCTTTGAAAGTGACTCCGGCGCATGACATTAATGATTACAATCTTGGATTGAAACACCATCTTCCTATTATCGATACTTTAAATGAAGACGGAACTCTTAGTGAAGCAGCAGAAGTTTTCGTTGGCCTCGACAGGTTTGAAGCCCGTAAAAAATCGATTGAAAAATTAAAAGAAGACGGGCTGCTGGATAAAGAAGAAATCTATAGTACAAGACTAGGCTACTCACAAAGATCCAGTGCAGTTGTTGAACCACGCATCTCAACCCAATGGTTTGTAAAAATGCGCGGATTGGCAGACAGTGCGCTGGAAACCGTTATTAATGGTGAAGTAAAGATTCACCCGGAAGAAAGATTTTTGGCTACTTATAAATACTGGCTGGAGCATATAAAAGACTGGTGTATCAGCCGCCAGCTCTGGTGGGGACAAAGAATTCCTGCATGGTATGACGCAGATGGGAAATTTTATGTGGCAGAATCGCTTGGTGAAGCACAGTTGCAGGCTGCTGGGGCCAATGGAAAAAACCTTAGTGATGCTGATCTGCAAACTGCAGCGGCTAAAATTGAACTATTCCAGGATGAAGATGTGCTGGATACCTGGTTCTCTTCATGGCTTTGGCCGATGGAAGTCTTTAATGGTATTTCAGACCCAGGGAATAAAGAGATCGAATATTATTATCCGACATCGGTACTCGTAACGGGCCAGGATATTATTTTCTTCTGGGTGGCGCGCATGATCATGGCAGGCAAAGAATACAGAAAGGAAAAACCTTTTGACCATGTTTATTTCACCGGAATGGTGCGCGACAAGCAGGGAAGAAAAATGAGCAAGAGCCTCGGCAACTCACCCGACCTGCTGGAACTGATCGATAAGTTTGGAGCCGATGCCGTACGTTTTGGAATATTGATCGCCGCACCTGCAGGCAATGACCTTTTATTTGATGACAGCAGTTGCGACCAGGGACGCAATTTTAATAACAAGATCTGGAATGCGCTGAAACTGGTGAAGATGTGGGAGGAAAGAAAAGCTCCTGCACAAAACCATTCACCAACTGCTTCAAATTTTGCAATTGACTGGTTCGGACAACGCCTGAACCAGGTGAAGCTGGAAGTGAAAGAAATGTATGGTCAGTTCAAATTGAGTGAAGCACTTAAAACCATTTATTCACTGATCTGGGATGATTTCTGCAGTTGGTACCTGGAATGGATCAAACCAGGTTTTGAACAACCTATGGATCCAAAAGTTTATGACCAAACGGTCAATTATTTTTCTGAATTGGTGCAATTGCTGCATCCATTTATGCCTTTTGTTACTGAAGAAATCTATCACCAGCTAAAAGAACGTACAGACGATCTGTGTATCAAACAATTTGTAAAGGCAGAGCAACCTTCTGAAGCCATTTTAGCAGAGGGTGGATTGTTAAAAGCGATCATTTCTGCTTTGCGTGATGCAAGAAATAAAAATAACATCAGGCCTAAAGACGCCATAATGCTGCATGTAATTGCAGAAGATCAACAGCAATACAAAACCATTGAAAATATTTTGGCAAAACAGGTAAATGCAACTTCAATTCATTTTAATAACCAACCGGTTTCAGGAGGAATTACCGTTGTAGTTGGAAGGGATAAATTTATTATTGAAACAGAACAGGAACATAACCTGGAAGCGCAAAAAGAACAACTGGAAAAAGACCTGGATTACCTGAAGGGCTTTTTGATTTCCGTTGACAAGAAACTAGGCAATGAAAGGTTTGTACAAAATGCAAAACCGGAGGTGGTGGAAATTGAAAAAAAGAAAAAAGCCGATGCCCTGGAAAAAATAAAAGCAATTGAAGAAAGTTTAGCAGGGATGGGATGAGGAGCAACGGCTAATCCAGGTTCAAATATTACGTTCGTGGTTTTTTTGGTTGAACGGTGGTTGAACAGTGGTTGAACGCTTGCCCGCCGAAGCAAAGCGAAGGTGGTGGTTGAATGCTTGCCTGCCACAGGTTGGGTGGTTGAAAAATGGTTGAACGGTAGTTGAACAGTGGTTGAAGCTTGCCCGCGTTTCTTTACCCTAAAAAATCACAGAATAAAATGACACCATCAATTCGGTATCAACCCCACAGGCAAAATAAATTCATAAAACATGGCTCCTTTACCTTCTCCCTGTCTTAACCCATCATCCAGCAACCTGCTGATGCGGAATCCAAATGAAACTGGCAACTGGTTCCACCATTTTGTATCAAAAAATATTTCTGTGCCTGCACTCCGGAAATCACGTGTCAACAATTTATTGTCGGCATATACTCTTGACAGATCATAAAAAATATTGGCGCGCACCCGCATCAGGTAAGCGATGTTGGCAAAACCAAAATCCGGATACAAAACTGGCAAATGGTAATTTGCAGCCAGCTTCCACATCCTTGAAAAATAATAATCACTATATCCGCGCGACATGGCAAACCGGTTACTGAAAGTAACATTACTGGTATCGGTTTCCTGTATCATTCCATTCAACACAATACTGTGGTTGCCAAAAGAAGGAAGGAACAGGTTCCCATTGCCTACAAATTGAAATCCTTCCCTGCTGGTTAAATGCCGGTGCTGCAAACTGCCATTCCATCCAAACTTTGGAAAAATATGTTGAATTGCTCTTGGCAACACATGGGTAAAGTTCAGAAAATGGTGCAGGTAAGTGCTGTTTTCAGAAACAAAAGAATCTTTATAAAAACCAGTAGGCATTACACGGTTAAATACAAAATTGGAACCTAAATTCAGAAAACGGAAGTAATTGCCATTTGTAAAATTTAGAGGCAGCTGGTACCCTACTCTTGCTTCCACCTGGTTCAGGTCAAGCTGGTTTTGACGGAAGTTAAAACTCCGGTTGAAAACATATTCGGCTCCAGCAGTAAGCACAGGAAAAAGCGCACCATAAGCAGTGTTCCATCCAATTCCATGTGAAGTTTCATTCTGGTTATACCGGTAAAACAACTCATTTGAAAATGTGCTTAATATGTTATCACTGTACACACTGAAAGTAAATTCAGGATCGGAGTAATCGGGCCGCCAGCTATGAAAGTTAAAAAGGCCGGTTGAACCCGCGTACCTTTTATGCGCATACCTTTTTGTTTCCTGAGTCAATATATTTTTTGAAAACGCAGGCACATGAACTGATGGTTGGCGCGACCAGGCAGAACCAGCAAGCTCCCTTCGCTGCAACCCATTCAGGCTTTCTCTTTTTAGTTGCAGCCCGGAGGTTGTAAAATGCGACCATACAATAGCATCACCAGATACTGCAGGATAATAATTGCCTGTCTGATCCGCTGTCAGCTGGGAAATGATTTTAGTTTTAATGTCGTAACTGAATACATCATCATTTCCATTCAGGTTGGACACAAAATATATAGATGATCCAGAAACGAAGGGTAAACCTGTTGTATGATGGCTATAGGGAATGATCTCTTCCCATTTTCCAGTACTGATGTCCAGCAGCTTTAGTGCAATCTGCGACTGTTGGTTTCTAACACTCACCACAATTTTATTCTCTTCCACAAACCTGGGCTGGATAAAAAAATCAGTTTCGTTTGGAGGAAATAATGCACGTGTGCTGCCATCAGTGATATCGATCAGCCGAAGTTCGCTCTGCAGCGAATCATTCATTTTTACTGCCACTATTTTTTCCAGTGAGGGCGAAAGATCCGGTGTGTAATAACGACCCTTTGAAGTGAGTTTCCTTTCTTTTCCTGAGTGGATATCCAGCAAAATAATATCACTGTAATTTAAAAGGCTCCACCGCGGGTGTGTACTGAATGCAGTGTAAGCAATCATCCCGGAACGGTAACTAAACCATTCTTCCTGGCTGATATTTTGAAGCGCAATCTTTGTTTCTTTACCGCCTGATAAAATATAAAATGCTGGAATTTTATTAAAGGCCGATTTTAAGTAAATGAGACTATCGGTGCTAATAAATTGAGGATAAAAATAATTGGTGACCACTTTTGATTTTGAGGTTGACACATCCCTTTCCTGCTGTACTTTTTTGTTTTCAGCATTCAATGCAGCTGTACGAAAAGCTTTAAAATCAATACCTGCATACTTTTTAACTGCTTTCTGAAAAGGATAAATCAATCCCTTAAAACCACTGGCATCCCGGGTAACCTGCTTCCAGAAATCCGCCCCATAATTTGCATAACCATAGTCTGCCAGTATATAACCCAGCTGGTAGTGGTTGGGAATATAATCTTTAAAGGATCCATTGCGCAGTTTCATCCAGGAATAGTTTTTTCCTTCAGCAAAAAGGCTTTTGTAACCACTTAAAAAATAAGGAAGGCGGCCTCTCCCCTGCGGACTAAAAACTGTTTCTGCAAAAACAGCATCGCCTTCAAAAAACCAGTTAGGTATGGTAAGGGCATTGGCAAAATCCTGTCCCTGCTCACCAAGAAGAAAAGAAAAAACTTTTGTAAGTCCGTTGTTGAAATTACTGTACTGCTGAACATGCCTGTATTCATGAATGGCCAGGTTTTCCTGCCAGGCAACATTTCCAAAATCAAAAATGGAAGAACCAGGCACCAGGTAAAATTCACTTCTGAAAGGGCCAAGTGCTACAAAGGCATTAGCAGTTGTACTTCGGTTGTGCAACAACACATCGATCTTACGGATATCCGAACCAAGCTGGAATGATGTGTCAGCAGCCATACGATGAATGATCGTGGCAATCCTTTCAGCCTGCTCCGCGGCAGCGCCCTGGAAAATGATCCTTGATGTATCACTGTTGATCTGTTTCCACCTGAAGTAAGGCGGAAAACCTCCGAACTGCTGTGCATTTCCCGACTCAAACGAAAGCAGTAGGATTACTAAAAACAATACAACGCTGTTCTTCATATTCTTACAATTTTGCGGTGCATTAATACACCATCTTTACCACACCCATTACAAATACACTTTGCACATTTCCCACGTTTTCAATCGCACTTAGTTTATTCACATGGAAATTATAATAACTGTCCATATTTTCCGTGGCAACTTTTAGCATAAAATCAAATTCACCAGAAATCGTGAGGCATTCCAGCACTTCGTCCATATCAAGAATGTTCTGAATAAACTTTGCACCTGCATTTTTACTGTGCTGCCTGAGCGATACATAACAGATCACCATCAACCCACGCCTTAATGCAGCTCCATTAACCACCGTAGTGTATTGCTGTATCACGCCGCTCTCTTCCATCCTGCGGATCCTTTCATGAACCGGCGTTGTACTCAGGTGTACCTGCTCTGCGATTTCCCTTATAGTCATCCGCGCATTGCGTTGTAAAAGTTTCAGTATCTCCCTGTCCTTTTCATCCGGCAAAGGCATTTCTTCTTTAGAAAAGGATTTAGCCATAAATTATTCAACGTTTATCCTTCAAAATACCATTATTATTACTCTTTTTCCTGTTTTCATTGAAAACTGTAGAAAATATGACTATTCAACTACCTTTGTGGCATTGTTTATTTCGTCAAAATCATTTATTAAATAGTTATGTCAACACTTACAAAATCAAACATTGATTTCAGCCTTGCCCACAAGGTGAAAGATATGAGCCTTGCAGAATGGGGCCGTAAAGAAATTCGTTTAGCGGAAGCTGAAATGCCAGGTTTAATGGCCATCCGCGAGGAATATGGGCCTTCCCAACCACTTAATGGTGCGCGCATAGCCGGCTGTTTGCACATGACCATTCAAACTGCGGTTTTAATTGAAACCCTGATAGCACTTGGAGCAGAAGTGAAGTGGAGCTCATGTAACATCTTCTCTACGCAGGATCATGCAGCTGCAGCAATTGCCGCTACAGGAATTGGTGTTTTTGCATGGAAAGGACAAACAATTGAAGAAGCTGACTGGTGTATCGAGCAAACCTTATTTTTTGGTGCAGCCGACCGCCCATTGAATATGATTCTTGATGATGGTGGTGATCTTACCAACATGGTGCTTGATCAATATCCTGAACTCGTTCAGCATATTAAAGGTATTTCTGAAGAAACCACTACCGGTGTACACCGTTTATATGAAAGAATGGCCAAAGGAACTTTGCCCGTTCCATCCTTCAACGTGAATGACTCTGTAACCAAATCCAAATTCGACAATAAATACGGCTGTAAAGAATCTTTGGTAGATGCGATCCGCCGCGCTACTGATGTAATGATGGCTGGTAAAGTTGCCGTTGTGGGTTCTTATGGTGATGTGGGTAAAGGTTCCGCTGCTTCACTTCAGGGTGCAGGCTGCCGTGTAATTGTTACCGAGATCGATCCTATTTGTGCGCTACAAGCTGCAATGGATGGATTTGAAGTTAAGAAAATGAAGGACGCAGTTAAAGAAGCCGACATTGTTGTTACTGCTTCCGGTTGCCGCGACCTCATCACCGGTGAACACTTCAGACTGATGAAGGACAAGACCATCGTTTGTAATATCGGTCACTTTGATATTGAAATTGATGTT
The DNA here is from genome assembly GCA_002050435.1 of Chitinophagales bacterium 33-2. GTDB lineage: Bacteria > Bacteroidota > Bacteroidia > Chitinophagales > Chitinophagaceae > Flavisolibacter. The sequence continues at coordinate 10,260 of MWYV01000046.1, forward strand.
GCCTGGTTGAATGACAACTACGGACATACAAAAGATACCATCAAGCCACAGGTTGACATTTATAATGTTGATGGAAAAGACATAATTCTACTTGCAGAAGGCCGCCTGGTAAATCTTGGTTGTGCAACCGGACACCCATCATTTGTAATGTCGAACTCTTTTTCCAATCAAACGCTTGCCCAGATCGAACTCTGGACAAACGGCGACAATTATGAGAACAAGGTTTATGTGCTGCCTAAACACCTTGATGAAAAAGTTGCAAGACTCCACCTTTCAAAAATTGGTGTGGAACTGGATGAGCTGACCGAAGCCCAGGCTGAATATTTAGGACTTCAAAAAGAAGGACCATTCAAGCCGGAACATTACAGGTATTAATCTCAGTTTTAAGAAAGGAGCCCCTTCGGGGGCTTTTTTTATGATAAAGGAAGTCGTTTTATACCTGTAGGGCTGCAAACTGTTAGCCCCAAAAGATCATTGCAAACATTAACACTTAAATACGAGAGGGAATCGCTGCCTTTTTTATTACTTTCATTACATGCGCTTTAAACTCTTTCAAACTTTCACCAATTACATGGATGCCCATATTGTTTTTGGAAGGTTCCAGGATGTAGGGATCCGTTGCTGGCTGAAAGATGAAAATATTGTAACCATTAATCCGATATGGACACAGGCAACAGGGGGGATTAAACTCATGGTTGCGGAAGACCAGGTGGAAGAAGCCCAAAATTTAATTGCTGAATTTATTGAAGAGAAACGTGCGCGCTTCAGATGTCCAGTCTGCGAGAGCGGCAACATTGAATATATTTCCACCAACCGGAAACCAGCCAACTGGTTCAGTGTTTTGTTTGGATTTTTGCTTACGAGTTATGCAATTCCTTTACAGATATGGCACTGTTTTCAATGCAATGCAGAATTTGAAGAACCCAAAGAAGTGGTTAGTGGTTAGCTGTTGGCTATTCGAACCCAACTCCAAACTACAACCTCTAAACCCTAACCTCCCTTTAATATCCAGGAACGATTAAAATAAGAGGCTGTCTCTGACTTTGAGACAGCCTTTTTATGATGTATGAAACCAATGTTACCTTCCAAAAAACTTACCCAGCATTCCACTGGTACTCTTTACGCCTCTCCCGCCATTCAGCATGGAAATGATGGAGCCGAAACCGCCCTGTGCTCCTGGTTGCCGGGCATTATTGTTGCCACGGCCAAGTCCCGATAACAAACCGCCTCCCAGCAGTCCACCCAATAACCCGCCACCCATGCCACCTCTTCTGCCTCCTAGGCCTCTTGAAACCATTGCTGCAAGGATCATTGGTCCGGCAAACCCCAGTATTCCTTTGGTTAGTCCACCCATATTAATACCCGCATTCTTAAATTTGTCTTCCATTCCGAAAAGTCCCTGCTGCTCTGGTGCAGCTTCGGTACCAGGTGCCGATGCAGCCTTATGAACAAATTGGTTGATGGTAGCGATCTGCTCCTGGTTAATATCAAGGTAAAAAGCGATTTTATCAATGTTAGCCTTTTCTGCTTCAGAATAATCTTTATCAGATTCAGCAAATGCGATCAGGTCTGCCAGAAGGGAAAACCGGAGGTCACTGCCTTTCAATATATCAAGGTCCCTTCTCAATTCGGAAGATGTTGCATTCACCGCGGCTTTTCTTACATGTTCTCTTTGTACGGGTGAAAGGTCTGCTGCCTCAGATAATTCTTCCAGAAATTCCATTTCTTCTTCCGTTGCGCTCCGATCAGCTGATGCCAATGATGCAACCGCACTTATATAGGCACCCCGCTCTGCATCGTTATAATCCTTTAATAATTTCTCATCCTGTAGCATACTTTTTTTTAAATAGGATGTACAACTATTATTCCCTTTAATACCCAAGATCTATTAAAATAAAAAGCCACCGTAAAAAACGGTGGCCTGGCTTTTAAGCCCAGATATTTTAATGGAGTTTACCAGTCAGGCGAAACCAACCGGGAGTGTCCATGAATGATCTGTAGACATGTATACCTCCTTTTTTTTGATGAATGATGAAGATAAGAAGAAATGAAATTGATAAAGAATAAAGTCAGTTAAACATGAGGGAACAATTAGCGGGTTTTTAGATGTGTTTTGGTACGCCAAATCGGGCAACGTAATTTGCGGAGCACACAAAGGGGAAATTTGGTATTGATACACATTTTATGGATCTGAAATTACTTGCCGCACAGTTAAGAAAGCCCGAAGGTGAAACCGGTAAAATGGTTGTGGAGATGATGAATAAGGGGAATCTCCTGCTTAACCAGTGGGCCATCGAAGCTTTGGAACTTAAAAAAAACGACAAGGTGCTTGAGCTGGGCATGGCCAATGGATTTTTTACAAGTTCCATTCTTTCTGTTCACCCTGGTATTACCTATACCGGTGTTGATTTTTCCGAATTAATGGTTCAGGCAGCATGTGAGCTCAACCAGTCTTTTATAATTGACGGAAAAGCAACCTATCTGACTGGAGATGCCGCCCGGCTTCCCTTTGAAGAGGATGACTTCAACAAATTCCTTACAGTGAATACGGTTTACTTCTGGGAGTCGCCTGAGAAGGAACTGGCTGAGATCCGGAGGATATTACAACCTGAAGGCCTGGCTGTATTTGGGATCCGTTCAAAAAAAGCCATGGATCAAATGCCATTTACACAATTTGGTTTCAGGAAATACGACTTGCAGGAATTACAAAACTTACTCACGGCAAATGGATTTCATATTCATAAAGCCGAGATAAAACAAGAACCGCCATACCAGTTTGAAGACCAGACCATCATCATGGAAGACATCATTGTTTCGTGTAATGTAAATCACTGTTGTCCGGGGAAAATTATTTGATTTGTGCAAGCGTTCTATTGCTTGTGTTTAAAATAAATTTTCCTGGTTCCACATCATTCAACATGAAAAAGAAAAAAAATTCAGGAAAATGAGGTAACTATTTGGATTTAGATTCTATATGATTATCTTGGAGGCGTCTTATTATCCTAAATAAAAACTAGTTCTGATGAAAGCCATTACCATCAAATTCCTGTACAGGAAGGCCCTCCTGCGTTACACCATTATTTCCCTTCTATTTGTTGCTTTTTTTATCGCCAGCCTATACCTCCTGATCAATAGCCCGGCTTAAACCGTCGGAGTTGATTGCTTTCCGATAATTGGCGCTTGCGCCTTTTATTAGGTTTAGTCTTATTTTTGCGCGCACGATTGCTGCTTAAATAAAACAATTTTGCCTATGCAGCATAGATCTGTAATAACCGGCACAGGATCTTATATCCCCGAAATAGTGGTCAGCAACAAGGAATTTGCGAAAAATAAATTCTTTGCAGATGATCAGCAACCCCTAGAGACAGCTCCTGATGAAATCGTAGAAAAATTCAGGCAGATCACGGGTATTGCAGAAAGACGGTATGGGCCTACCCATCTCAACACTTCCGACCTGGCGACCCTGGCCGCCCAGGCAGCAATTGAGGATTGCGGACTTGATCCCGAAACCCTCGACCAGATAATTGTTGCCCACAACTTTGGAAATGTTGTGATTAATACTGTTCAGTCTGATGCAGTACCTTCCATTGCCAACCGGGTAAAACATAATTTAAAGATTCGGAATCCCGAATGCGTGGCCTATGACATTCTCTTCGGCTGTCCTGGCTGGATCCAGGCCATGATCCAGGCAGATGCATTTTTTAAAGCCGGAATGGCGAACAAGATTCTTGTTATTGGGGCCGAAATGCTTTCCCGCGTAATTGACAAACACGACCGCGACAGCATGATCTTCAGTGATGGTGCGGGAGCGGTTATTCTCGAAAGAAAAGAAATACCATCCGGTGGGATACTGGCCTCCCTGGCGGTGAGCCACTCGAATGAAGAAACGTATTACATTAATATGGGGCCTTCTTACCACCCCGAAGAAAACGATCCCACCCGTTATATCAAAATGAAGGGAAGAAAGGTTTATGAATACGCCATTACCCATGTAGCAGCAGCTATGAAAGCCTGCCTGGAAAAAGCAGGAGTTCCCATCGATCAATTGAAAAAGATCTTCATTCATCAGGCAAATGAAAAAATGGATGAAGCCATCATCAGAAAATTCTATAAGCTGTATAACACTCCTGTTATTCCTGCTGCCATCATGCCCATGTGCATACAATGGCTTGGCAACAGTTCAGTAGCTACAGTTCCAACATTGTATGATCTTACATTAAAAGGAAAACTTGAAGGACACAGCATAACCCGGGGCGACATCGTGCTGTTTGCATCAGTGGGTGCTGGCATGAACATCAATGCCATTTGTTATCAGCTCTGATCCATTATTATAAGTTGTTCATCACCTCAGTTATTCTGGCACGCTCTTTTTATAAATTTAGCGATTAACCAAAGGAAGGATAAAAGCACTATATGGTTCATACAGAAAAACAAAAAAAAGAGTCGGAGGTATTTTATAAAGAGGCAATTCAATTATTAAAAGAATCGGGCGTACCCTTTATGCTGGGTGGCGCTTTTTCCATGTTTCATTACACGGGCATTTACCGCGATACCAAGGACCTTGACGTTTTTTGCAAATCTGTTGATTACCCTAGGATCCTTAAATTTTTTGCTGATAAAGGTTTTGAAACCGACCTATATGATGTGCGGTGGCTTGCAAAGATCTATAAAGGCGAATATTTTATAGACCTGATTTTTGATACCGTGAATAATATCTGCCGCGTGGATGACAGCTGGCTGGAAAACGCCACACCATCTGTTTTTGTTGGTGAAGATGTTTTGATGCTGCCTGCGGAAGAACTGGTGTTTTGCAAATTATATGTCTTGAACCGCGAGCGTTACGATGCCGCCGATGTTAACCATATCTGGTTGAAGGCTGGAAAGAATATGGATTGGAAAAGACTCCTCTTCCGGATGGATCCGCACTGGCATATCCTGCTTGCACAGGTGATACAGTTTCAGTTTGTTTATCCTTCCGAATTCCATGAGATCATACCCAAATGGCTGTTCGATGAACTAATAAGAAGGGCAAATGAACAATATGACCTACCTTCTGCCTACGAAAAAGTTTGCAGGGGACCTATGATCGACCAAACGCAGTACGCAGTGGATATTAAGGATTGGAATTACAAAACTTACACGATTAAAACCGTTTAAGACTCTGCAAAACCAAAAGCAGAAAGTATTGAATTAAAAGTACGCTGCTCAATAGATAGACCCTGGTGAAATCCAGCTTCCTGATCAGTATAATACTAGTGCTGTGTTAAGGTAAAATGAAGTTTAGAATAGTCAATGGTGAATTACTGTTGACCGGGGAAAGATTTCCAAATTGGCATAACCATACCGAAATTGATTTCTGAGGATTACAACTCTAATCCCATGCTTAAATGCCTGCTGTCTGGTAAAGAAACTCAATTAGACTGTTGCAATTGCAAAATCTAATGCCCGGTTGAAGCAATTATCAAAAACGCCAGAACCATTGCGCGTTTCATCGAAATCAAATAATTTTCCCAGGACAGCATTGATTCACCTTTGACCATTGACCCATTCACCATTGCCAATTGACACTTAACTTAAAATTAGCATTAAGTTTGCACCGCAACATAAAAATTCTTGGGATGGACATTTTTGATTGTATCATTATTGGAGGCGGGCCTGCAGGCATGAATGCAGGTGTCGTTCTTGGAAGATGCCGTAGGAATGTATTGCTGTTTGATCATGGAACTCAAAGGAACCGCCGGTCACATGGCATGCATAACTACCTTACCCGCGACGACATTCTTCCTTCAGATTTTATAAAGATCTCCCATGAAGAGCTTCATAAATATGGAGTGAAAGTGAAAAATAAAAAAATAACAAATGCACGCCGGAACCAGGAAGGTATTTTCCAGGTTTATGATGAAGACGGGATCATTTACCAGGCAAAAAAATTACTGGTGGCTACTGGTCTTTCTGATAATCTTCCTTCAATAAAAGGAATGGATACGTTTTATGGTTCTTCGGTTTTTCATTGTCCTTATTGTGATGGCTGGGAAGTAAAAGACAAAAAAATTGGTGTGTATGCCAGGAACAAAGAAGGCTGGGAACTTGCACTGGCGCTTAAAAACTGGTCAGATGACGTTAGCTATTTCACCGATGGAAAATTCCGTATAAAACCTGAACAAAAAGAACAACTGGATGCCAACAACATCCGGGTGGTGGCTCACCAAATAGCCTCCCTTATTGGTGAGGATCAACAATTAAAAAAGATCCATTTAAAGAATGGTGAAACAGTTGATTGTGATGCCCTGTTTTTTGTAAACGGCTATACTCAGCAGTGCGACCTGGCAGAAACTTTTGGCTGTAAAATCAACAGGAAAGGAGTTGTGGTTACCAATAAATTTCAGCAAACAAATATACCTGGACTTTATGTAGCTGGCGATGCTGCAAAAGACATGCATTTTGTTGTTGTAGCCGGTGCAGAAGGTGCAAAAGCAGGTGTGATCATTAATAAAGAACTCCAACAAGAAATTACAGACGCCCGGCTGAAACAGTATATAGAACAGCAACTCCCCGTTTGAGAAAACAATGGTACGTCCTTTGGAGATAGTTTCATATTATGAAACTACTTTACGGCCTTTGCCTTTTATTTATTTTTGGTGCCTGCAGTTCCTCCCGCGTAACTGACAATACAGCGGTCACACAGTTGCTGGAATCTGGCAATTATGCATTTATTGCTCAAACCATGTCGCCTTCACGTGCTACGCCTACTACAATTGCCGGTTCAGGATATGGCTTAAGACTAACAAACGATTCACTTTCTGTTCTTTTACCTTTTTTTGGGAGAGCATTTGATGCTTCCGTTAATCGCACTGGTGGCCCGATTGAAGTAAATACCAGGGCATTTGAATCCAATAAAACCAGGAAAAATAAACGGTGGGAAATATCTTTTTCACCTGCAGCTTCAACACAGGTTCGACAATTATTTCTCAGTGTTTCCGATAACGGTTATGCCAGTTTACAGGTAATAAGTACCAATAGGGAAACCGTTTCATTTAACGGAACTGTAGAAGCTTTAAAATAGAGCATAAAAAAAGAGCAGTTGCGCTGCTCTTTTTTTAATCGTGACCTTCCAGTTTCACTATCTTGTTATAAAGGCCCATAATAAGAAATGGCGCCGGCCATTGCCCTATAAATAAACTTTCCTTTTTCTTTCCAAGGATATGCAGCGTTAGTGACACAGCCATAAAGCCAAGTGCAGTCCATAAATAAACATCTGATGGAATTTTTGCTGTTTGTCTTTCAATAGTCTTTGCTACAGATCCTTCTTTGTGCTCGGGGTTGTAATTTGTTGGCATAGCTTAAAAATTTATGAGCAATATGTTTCAACTTTCTTGCCATAGTATTATTGATAAGCTTATCGAACAGGGAACCCTGATCAGGATTTGATCAGCGATTTGGATTCGGTGATCATGCAATTTGCCTTTTCAACTACAAGGGCACGTTCATCTTCTGTAAGTTGTACTTCGATTTTCTGATTATTGCTGGAAGTAAACAGAATAGTGGTGAGTTTTTGCTTTCCTATTTTTTGTAATGCAGATGGAGTCGTATTTGTATTTCTGAAAACAATGGTAAATACGCCATCACAATTCATCGAACTGGTGTTTTTCTGGGTATTTTTCGATTTGCTTCCTTCAAAAGAAAAAGCGGCAGTGGACTGGTCATTAAAACAATTCCCTTTTAATGAAAATAAGAGCCGCACTTCTTTGCTGTCTGCTTCAATGCTCAGGGAAATTCTTTCACCCTTCACTGTAGAAAAATTCATAAACCCTGAAGATAATTTTGGTTCCTGGCTGAACTGATCGATACTTTTTCTCAATTTACATTCCTGCGAAAAACTTTCGATACTTACAAAAGATAAAATGAACAGGAGCAAAAGGGATGATTTCATAATGTAGATTGGCTTTAAAAATAGAACCTTCCTCCAGAACACAGGGCCTTCAGATGTTAAAATCGACCAAATAATGCAAATGCCAGCCTAAAACAATGCATCGGAAGTAGTATTTTCTGAGTCAGATTCTAGCTTTGCATTTTTAAAGGAACCACTATTGAACCGTAAGCAAGCCATTATGCGTAAATATTTCTTTTTTCTTCTTCTCTTATTTATTTCCATCCAGGGCATTGCACAATCATTCGTGGTTTCCGGGAAGATCACCAACAACAGGCTGGAACCGCTGGCTTTTGTAAGCATACAGTTAAAGCAATCTCAGGTAGGCACCATTACAAAAGAAGACGGTTCTTATACACTTAAGCTTGATCGTGGCACATACGACCTGATGATCAGCATGGTAGGTTATAAAGACCGGGTGTTGAAGCTTACCGTTACTTCCAATTATGTTCAGAATATCATTCTTGATGAAAATGAAGATAGTAACCTGGAGGATATCGTGATCAGGGTGAAGATCAAAGACCGCTCAGAAGAAATCATCAGGAATGTAATCAGGAATAAGGAAGCACTCATGAATGCTTCCGGGCCCTATTCCAGCATGATCTATATTAAAGCGCTGCAACAGGATTCTTCCACCAATAAAAAAGACCGCGGAAAAACAGATTCCTCTTTATTTCAAACCGATGAATATGATCTGAATGGAATGGCGATGGCAGAAATTTCACTGCAGCTGGATTATGAAACGGAATCCAGAATGCGGGAAGAAAGATTAGGTGTGAAGAAAAGCGGGAATGCAGAAAATCTTTTTTACCTGTCCACCACAGCCGGCGATTTTAATTTTTATAATAACCTGGTGAAAGTGCCTTCCATTTCAACCACACCCTTCCTCTCTCCCTTTAGCTATAGCGGTTTACTTGCGTATAAATTTAAATCCATAAAGATTGAAAACAGGGATGGTCAAAGAGTGTATATTATTTCCATAAAACCAAGGCAATTAAGTAATGCAACTGTGGAAGGTGAAGTGACCATTGCAGACAGTTCCTGGGCCATCTTACACTCAAAATTCCGGTTTCCCAGTTACCATCTTACGGAATATGATTTCTTTGAAGTGGAACAGCAATACAGCTTTGTGCAGGATAAAGCATGGATGCTTACCAGGCAATTGTTTAACTATTATTCCAAATCCAGCAAAAGAAAACTATCAGGACAAACCCTGATCACCTATAATGATTTTGAACTGAATAAAAATTTTCCACGCCGCACGTTCGGTCTGGAGATCAGTTCCACAGCGCAGGAAGCTTATGAAAAAGACAGTTCTTTCTGGGAAACCGTAAGAACAGAACCGCTGACTGAAAAAGAATTGCGTTTCATTCGTTACCGCGACAGCATATACCGTATCACCAATACCGAAGTTTACCTGGACAGCATTGAGCGGGCAAACAACAGGGTGACATGGAAGAAGATCGGCCTGTTTGGTCAAACTTTCATTGACAGGAAAAAAGAAAGAGAATGGGTGTTGCCCCCGTTGATCTCTTTATATGAACCTTTCCAGTTTGGGGGAGGAAGGATCAGGCCTTCATTTTATTATTTTAAAAGGTTTGCATCCAGAAAAGATATCAGGATCTATTCTGAAATCAGTTATGGATTCCGCAATAAGGATGTAAATGGTACCCTGCAACTCAGCAGGATGTATAATCCATTCAACCGGGGTTTTTACAAATTTGATGTGAACCGGGATTTTGACCGCATTTACCAGGGTGATGCCTGGATCAACCAGATTAAAAGAAGCAGCTATTTCCTGAATAATTATTTTGCAGTGGGCCATGGGCTTGAAGTAGCCAATGGACTGTTTATCTATACTGAAGCTGACCTTGCCCTCAGGCGGTCGGTAAATGGATATAAAACCAATGCAAAAATAGACAGCCTTTTTGGTGGCATCATTGACAACAACCAACCAGTTGCTTTTGATCCTTTCAATGCAGTTTATGCCAAAATCGATATCCGTTATACACCACGCCAGCGATACATAAGAGAACCAAAAGAAAAGATCATCCTTGGATCCGCATGGCCTACTTTCTTCGCCACTTACAGAAAAGGCATTCCCGGACCCATCAGCAGCGTGGTTGATTTTGATTACCTGGAGTTTGGATTGGAACAAAAGATCAGCCTGGGGATCATGGGCATTACGCGGTATAATATTAAAAGCGGAAGTTTTCTAACTAAAAAAGACCTGAGATTACTGGATTATTCTTTCCAGCGTCGCGGCGACCCTTTTCTTTTTATGAATCCTGATGAAGCTTTCCAGTCGCTCGATTCTACTTTCCCTCTTTTCAACAGGTTTTACCAGGGACACATGGTACATGAATTCAATGGAGCCTTGCTTAATAAAATCCCCATTTTTAAAAAATTGCAACTGAGAGAAGTGGTCGGAGGCGGATTTTTGATTGCCCCGGAAATGAACCTGCGTTACGCTGAATTATTTGGTGGTGTGGAAAGGATTTTTAAATGGCCTTTCAACCCGCTTACAAAATTCAAATTGGGCGTTTATGTTGTAGGTTCTGTTGCCAACCAGTTCAATAATCCGCTGCAGTTCAAGGTTGGTTTTACTACGTGGGACCGAAAAAGAAATAAGTGGCATTAGGAAAACTCTTCAAAACCATACCTGGCTTCACTCCAGAATGCATCCAGTGCAATGATCCTTGGTTTAAAAAAACTGATGAGGCCGGGCCAGTCTTCTTTCTTGTATAAATTTAAAGGCTGGCTTACTTTGAATATGCTGCATGAAAGCTTCCCATAAACATCTGTTTCCCGGAAATTCCAGGTCCATTGCTCACCCAGGTGCGCATGTAATATTTTGTTTAATGCCTGGAACTGTTCAAAATAAACCTGTTGTACAGAAAGTTCTTTATGACTGATCTGTATGCTGATCCTTCCTTTATGTTTATCGGCACGCATCTTGAAACTGATAATCTTTTGTCCTGTTTTATAGTTGATCCAATTGAACTTTGCGCCCTCCGCAGACAAAACCGGTGACATATATTGTCCAAAGCGGGTCCAGAATGCCTCCCGGGTTTGTGAAACTTCTTTTGAATACATAGTCAAAATTATAATCAGTAAGGTCAAAAAACGATGGATTTACTGCCTTTATTGGTGTAAATTCATTAAGCCGCTTCCTTTACCCTTTGAAGATCCCCAACTTTTATGAAGAGGCTTTTAACCATTTTAATTTTAACCTGCATTTGCAACATTGTGAAAGCCGATCATATAACGGGTGGTGAGATGTTTTATACATACATAGGTAAAAATGGAAGCAACCATGAATACCAGGTCACACTTAAATTGTTCATGCGTTGTTTCAGTGGAAGGCAATTCAATAATCCCGCGGTAATCTCTGTGTTCGATAGGTTGACCTTTGCGCGGATTACCAATGTTACCGTGCCACTTTTTTCCCAACAAAATCTTACACTACCAAATACAAATCCTTGCATTTCCAATCCCCCACTGGTTTGTTATGATGTAGGTTTTTATGAATTCACTGTTTCCTTACCCGAGAATGTAAATGGTTATATTATATCAGGACAGGTAAACTACCGCATCTCCGGGATCAATAATCTCATAACGGGTTATGGCCAGATCGGAGCCACTTATACGGCAGAAATTCCAGGCACGATGCAAGTACCATCCGGACTTGCAAACAACAGTGCAAAATTCATAGGGAATGATCTTGTTATTGTTTGTGCAAACAATGCATTCACCTATAGCTTTGCTGCAAATGATGCTGATGGAGACGGATTACGTTATAGTTTTTGCGGTGCTTACCAGAGCAGTTCTTCCGGACAAATTACACCCCCTTTTCCACCACCTTATGAATCGGTTCCGTATGGGCAGGGCTATTTTGAGAACGCGCCTTTAGGTACCAGTGTTACGATCAATCCTCAAACAGGGCTGATCTCGGGAATTGCACCACCTTCAGGAGTTTATGTAGTTACTGTATGTGTGGAAGAAATAAGAAACGGGCAGGTGATTGCCATTCAAAGGAAAGATCTGCAGATCAGCATTACCGAGTGTTCCATTGCTGCAGCAGTGCTGGAAAACGAATACCTGCTGTGTCAGGAAACAACTTCCATTTCAATTGCCAATATCTCTAGCAGTCCGCTGATCACAAGTCATAACTGGCAGGTGAAAGATAACAATGGAAATATTATTTTCACTTCTGCAGATCCTGTAATGAATTTCAATTTCACTGACACAGGGATCTACCAGGTAAAATTATTGATCAATTCCGGTCAGCAGTGTAATGATTCTGCAACCGCAGTTATCCGTGTGTATCCGGGTTTGCAGGCAGATTTTGATGTGTTTGGCCAATGCCTTACCAAACCCTCGCAATTCAACGACCTTTCCCAGACGCCTTATGGAATGGTCAATTCATGGAAATGGTTTTTTGGAAGTGCTACCACTACATCAACCATTAAAAATCCTTTACACACTTATGCGGTGACCGGTAATAAAACGGTACAGTTAATAGTAGGAACTACAAAAGGCTGCCGCGATACCATTTTTAAAGTGATCAGCATTTTTGATAAGCCGCCCCTGCACATTCCTTCCAAAGACACTTTGATCTGTAATGGAGATACGGTTCAAATTTCAGCTGTCGGAAACGGTATTTTTTCCTGGAGCCCGAATATAAATATGCTCTCGGGCGCAACCAGCACGGCTTCGGTCTTTCCTTCCTCCACAACAAGTTACTTAGTCACCCTGAACGATAACGGCTGTCTGAATACTGACAGCATTCAAGTGAGGGTTGTAGATTTCGTTTCACTATCGATGCGTGCCGATACGGTGATCTGTTTATCAGATTCCATCAGCCTGGGGGCACAAACCAACGGACTTCATTTTTCCTGGTCGCCCGCTTTCAACCTTGCAGATCCAGATCAATTATTTACCCGTGCGCAGCCTGCAGCCACCACAACTTATCAATTAATTGCCTCTATTGGACATTGCAGCACTACCGGAACCTATACGGTGAACACTGTCCCTTATCCTTATGTCAATGCCGGTGCAGATACCACCATTTGTTATGGAACAACAGGTATGCTGAATGGATCCAGTGATGCTATACAATACAGCTGGTCACCCGCCTTGATCCCAACGAATGCGCAAAGTCTTTCCACAACTGCACGGCCATTGAGTACGACATCTTTTGTGCTAACTGCAACAGACAATAAAGGTTGTCCAAAACCTTCACACGACACGATGATTATGGCCGTTACTCCGAAAATTCAGGCATTTGCCGGAAATGATACTGCTGTTGTGATCAACCAGCCACTTCAACTGAATGCCACTGGAGGCGTGCAGTATTTATGGTTTCCTGACCACTTTCTTTCTTTACCTACGGTGGCAGATCCGATCGCAGTATTTAACGAAAACCTGGATGCAATCCGTTATACCGTGTATGTTTTTGATGATGTGGGATGTGTTGATTCTGCCAATATAAAAGTGACGGTGTATAAAACGCCGCCCATTGTTTTTATTCCTTCCGCTTTTACACCCAATAATGATGGAAAAAATGATGTTTTAAGACCCATTGCCGTTGGAATGGTCAATATCGCTTATTTCAGAATCTTTAACCGGTGGGGACAGCAGGTTTTTCAAACCAATATCAATGGTAAAGGATGGGATGGAAAAATTAATGGATTGCTGCAAAAAACAGAAACCTATGTTTGGGAAGTAAAAGCCACAGATTTCCTGGGAAAACCCTACTTTTTGAAAGGTGTGGTAACGCTCATACGGTAAATATTGATTTTTGTGAGATCTAGCATCTATGTTGTTGCTGGTATTCCTCATCTAATCCAAATTCTTTCCTTTCATTGATTCCGGCATCTTTTTGTAATGCATATAGGTATTAAAAGATACCTTATGAAACATATACAGGATATATTCGTGCACAACGGAGTTAGAAGTGAAAAAACAGAGGCGCTATCAACTATTTTAATGATATCACTATTTCTTGGATTTTGGGGGGCAAGTTTTTATGTGTTGCTGAATAGTATGGCCTGAAATCTATGATCACCTTTACAGCCTCTTATTAAAGAGGCTTTTTTTATAATTATCAACCCCGTTTATTTTTTTCTCTTAAAGTTGATCAGGTTACCAATACGCCTGATCCTGTTAGAAAGCATGTGTAATTGGCGCCAGCAAATGCCTGATTCCAGCGCCTTTGAAAATATTCTGGATTCTTCCATGTAAAGATCTAATAGCCTTTTAATGTTCATCCGCTCAAAATCCTGTTCCATACATTTTTATAAACACAACAAACGCTCCTGATTCTTTGGATCTACAATAAAGAAGATGAAGTCAGGAATATCAGTTTTTTTAATTAACCGCACGCTTATTTTTGCCTATGCCTGAACTTTTTTTACGAGCAGCGGCAAAAGAAGACATTCCGCGTTTGAACAGCCTGGTGAACAGTGCCTACCGGGGAATCTCCTCGAAAGCTGGTTGGACTACAGAAGCTGACTTTCTTGAAGGCATCCGTGTGAATGAAGAAGGTTTGGGAAAGATGCTGAATGAAAAAAACGCAGTGATCCTGGTTGGATTGCGGGATGAAAATATCATCGCCTGCGTATTTCTTCAAAAATTGGAAAACAACCTTTACCTGGGAATGCTTACAGTTGCACCGGGTTTACAGGATCAGGGATATGGAAAATTGTTGCTGCAGGCGGCAGAGAAACAGGCCTCCAAATGGGAATGTGCAGCAATTGTAATGAATGTAATTACGCTGAGAAAAGAATTGATCAATTGGTATGAAAGGCATGGCTATCATATTACCCCGGAAAGAAAACCATTTCCAAAGGATCCGCGGTTTGGAATTCCCAAACAGGAACTGGAATTTCTTGTAATGAAAAAAGAAATCAATAAAGTTGCCCGCTGACCTGATGAAAAAATGGATCGACCTTTTGAAATTATTATTTCGCGCTGGTAAGTACCGTTTTGTGCAGGATCGGCCGGAATTTCGTTTTATGATGCAAAAGATCCGCAAAGGTGCGGTTGTCATTGATATCGGTGCGCACAAAGGTGGTTATAGTTTCTGGATGAAAGAAGCTATTGGTAAGGAAGGGAAATTGATCGCTTTTGAGCCGCAGGAGAAAGGTTATCTTATATTGAAAGATCTCTTCAAACAGTCAAATGTGACCTTGGAAAACATGGCGGTTTCGGATACAGAAGAAACACGCACGCTTTACATACAGCCACAACAAAACATTGTTTCCTACGAGGCTTCACTTGAAAATAAATATGAAGACCCGGACCAGGCTTTTGTGAGAACAACCACGATCGACAGGTATTGCTCAAAACACAACATCATACCTGGTTTTATAAAAATTGATGTGGAGGGTCATGAATTACAGGTGATACAAGGTGCAAGAGATACCTTAACCACACATCATCCTGGCTTACTGGTAGAAGCAGAAGCGCGCCATATTGGTGAAGAAAACTTAGCGCACTGTTTAAGCTGTTGCAGCAAATGAATTACAAAGGATGTTTTTTTTATGATGGAAAGCGATGGCCACTGGAAGCATTCAACGTTTCGATTCACCAGCAACCAGCCAATATTTCTAAAAAGCTTTATGCAAATAATTTTGGGTTTGAAAGACCAGAGGTTTGAACCTAAACCTTCATTCCTTTTCGCGCTGGTCTTCCGATCAGCACATAAATGATCAACCCAACAACTGGTGCTAGTGAAATTACAAGTGCCCAAAAGATTTTTGCAGGAAGTGAAATGTCCCGCCGTTTTACCAGCCCGATAATGCTGGTAGCCAAAACCACAAGCCAAATTAGCATCAACAAAAGAAAGACCCATAAAGCGGTACCTGCTAATTCCATAACTATTCCTTTTAAACCTATTTTTGATCCATGTTCACCCGACTGTCTGTAAACATCAACAAGTTTGCCACGCTTCGCAATAGCAGGGGAGGCAACAACCCTGATGTGATAAAAGCAGCAATAGATGCACAAAGATTTGGAGCGGATGGAATCACTGTGCATCCCCGACCCGACGAAAGACATATCCGTTATGCAGATGTAAAAGCGATCAAACATATCGTTACAACCGAATTCAATATTGAAGGCAACTGCAGGGAAAAGAAATTTGTTGACCTGGTTCTTGAAGTAAACCCGGTGCAGGTAACACTCGTACCCGATGAAGAAGGCCAGCTGACTTCTGATCATGGATGGAACACGGTTGCACAAAAAAATTATCTTAAAGCGATCATTCCTGTTTTTCAAAAACAGGGGATCAGGGTTTCCATCTTTGTTGACCCGGATATCAAAATGGTGGAAGGCGCCGCTGAAACCGGAACCGACCGCATAGAACTCTACACAGAAAGTTTTGCCTCACTATTTGCACAAAATGAAAAAGAAAAAGCAGTAGCACCTTATGTAGCAGCTGCTGAAAAAGCAAAAGAACTTGGATTGGGCATCAACGCAGGACATGATCTTGATCTTCATAACCTGAAATATTTTAAAACCCATATTCCATTGCTGGAAGAAGTAAGCATTGGGCATGCACTGATCAGTGATGCATTATACCTTGGTTTTGAAAACGCGATACAGATCTACAAAAGACAACTTACATAAAAAGCTCCCCGGAGAGAGCTTCAATTTATAAGGCAGGTATCAATGGAATGGCCGGAATGGCTGGGTTTGCAGGCGCCACCGCACCAACTGCCCCCATCGAACTTTTCATTATGGTCTTACCCAGTATTCCTGTTATTATTCTTTTCAAACCGGTGGTTTGTTTTCGCTGCTTCATAATGATGTAACCCAGCACCAACAAACCAGCTGCAAAGGCTATTTTTTTCAGCATCCTTCCTTTGGGTGAAGGAATGTGTACAGGGATTCCGTTCTCATCAAATTCCGCGGGCTCTTTTACATAACGGCCTGCGGCAGGCAATCCCCATTTCCAAAATTCCCTTACCAGCTTATGCAACTCTTTCCTGGCCACATCGCCATAAATGGAAGGTCCATGCCCTGTAGCGATTACATTGGGCTCAAGCGCTGCTAATTGTTTTACGGAGCGTGTTGCTGCACCCCAGTCTGGTGTAAAATATTTAGGTGGTCCGCTGAGGTATTTCTTTTGAGTGGCCACTGCAAGTAAAGATTCCTGCATAGTAGTTACAATGGCATCACCGGCAATTAAAACACCATCATTTTCCCTGAACAAACTAATATGACCGGGTGTATGCCCGGGTGTGTAATACCATTTCCAGTCTTCAAGTTCAGCAATCTTTCCCTGTTCAGCATCTTCATCGATTGATTGATCTGCTTCGAGAATCCGCAGGTAGGCTTCTGCATTAATAGGTCCTTTAGGATAAGTAAAAGACAGTAACGCCAAGGCACCACCTCCAACAGATGGATCAGCAGGAGGATATGAAGCAATACCTGTGAGATAAGGCCTTTCCTTATGATGACAATAAACGGGAACACCCCATTCATCGGCAAGTTGCAGTAAAGAACCTCTGTGATCAAAATGGCCATGCGTCATAATAATTGCTTTAGGTTTGCTGCCTGCACTTCCAAAGATTTCTGCTACCAGTGATTTTATTTTGGCACCTGTTGATTTTAATCCTGTGTCCACCAGCACCCACTCCGTTCCTTCCCTGTTCTGTATAATATATACGTTTACAAAAATGTCTTTTAATCGCCATACGCCTGGCGCCACCAGCCAGCTGTTTGCTCCTATTGATCTTTCTTCTGTGGCAGATTGTTCTCGCCTTTCCACTAGTGTCCGGTTCATATATGATTGTTTAGTGATTGAATGATGGAAGCGGCACAAATAACATACCATCAAAAATTTGTTGATTTGATACCCATTTGAAGGTTTTGAATGAATTCAAGTCAAAAAAAATCGATAGCCTGCAATCGGCATTGTTGCCTTAGTTTTGCCGTTATTTAAAACCAAACTGTAGAAGAAATGGCAGAGAAGATCAAAGTAGCCAATCCTGTTGTGGAACTGGATGGTGATGAAATGACAAGAATTATCTGGAAATTCATCAAAGACAAACTCATACTTCCTTATATAGAAGTTGACATTAAATATTTCGACCTGGGAATTGAATACCGCGACCAGAGCAATGACCGTGTAACGATAGATGCAGCAAATGCGATTAAACAATATGGCGTAGGTATTAAATGCGCCACCATCACACCGGACGAAGGACGCGTGGAAGAATTCAGTTTAAAACAAATGTGGAAGAGCCCTAATGGAACCATCAGGAACATTCTGGAT
This sequence comes from Chitinophagales bacterium 33-2, assembly GCA_002050435.1. Taxonomy (GTDB): domain Bacteria; phylum Bacteroidota; class Bacteroidia; order Chitinophagales; family Chitinophagaceae; genus Flavisolibacter. Next base: position 28,472 of record MWYV01000046.1, read on the forward strand.
GGTACTGTTTTCAGGGAACCCATAGTTATTAAAAACGTTCCGCGGCTTGTAACTACCTGGGATAAACCTATTGTAGTTGGCCGTCATGCTTTTGGTGACCAGTACCGTGCAACAGATTTTGTTGTGAAAGGAAAGGGCAAACTGACTATAAGCTTCGAGGCTGAAAACGGCGAAAAGCAGGAATATGAAGTATATCAATTTACCGGCGAAGGTGGTGTGGCGATGGCCATGTACAATACAGATGAAAGCATCCGCGGATTTGCGCGCAGTTGTATGAATATGGCGCTTACGAAGGGATGGCCTTTGTACCTGAGTACCAAGAATACCATTCTTAAAAAATATGACGGACGTTTCAAGGATATTTTCCAGGAGATCTTTGATGCCGAATTCACAGACCTTTTTGCAAAAGCCAATATTGTATATGAACACAGGCTGATCGATGATATGGTGGCTTCAGCAATGAAGTGGAACGGTGGATTTGTGTGGGCGTGTAAAAATTATGATGGTGATGTGCAGAGTGATTCTGTTGCACAGGGATTTGGTTCACTAGGACTGATGACATCAGTATTGATCACACCCGATGGAAAAACCATGGAGGCCGAAGCGGCACATGGAACTGTTACACGTCACTTCCGTGAACACCAGAAAGGCAATCCAACTTCTACAAACCCAATTGCTTCCATATTTGCATGGACAAGAGGACTTGCATTCAGAGGCAAGCTGGATAACAACCAGGCGCTGATCGATTTTTGTAATGCCCTGGAAGAAGTCTGTATTCAGACCGTTGAAAGTGGAAAAATGACCAAAGACCTTGCACTTACGATTAATCCCGGGAAAGCTCAGCACGGAACGGATTATTTATATACAGAAGAATTCCTCGATGCCATTGATGAAAATCTGAAGAAAAGAATGGGCTGAGGTTTGTTTTAGCGAATGGTCAATGGTCAATCGTGAAAAGTGAATAGTGAATGGGTCAATGGTCAATAGTGAAAAGCGAAAAGCAAAATGGCCAAAACAAATGATCACTTTATTGACCATTGACCATTGACTATTGACCCATTCACCCTGCCTCTTCACATTGACTTCTTCACCTCCACTCCATGCATCTCTTCAAACCTTAACCTGCAATGATCTTCATCTGCTTTGGGGATACCAATCACCATCCTGCAGAATAATTGCATTTCATTTTCCATCACTGAACATCCAAACCTTTTTACAGTCATCATCACTTCATTCATCAACGTATAATCAAAATTGATCTCATATTTTACCAGCACAGGTTTTTGAATAATAGGGGTCAGCTGCAATGCAAGTGAGGTGGAAGTTTTATAGGCATTGATCAAACCAGGAACACCTAAGAGTGTACCGCCAAAATACCGCACTACAATAACAGCCATATCGGTGAGCCCTTTGCTATCCAGTTGTCCTAGTATGGGTTTACCTGCTGTACCGGAAGGTTCGCCATCATCTCCCGTACGAAAATTATTTCCATCAATACCTATGCGGTAGGCAAAACAATGATGCACTGCTTTTGCATGCGCTTCCTTTAATTCCTTCATGCGTTTTTTAAAATCATCTGCAGTGGAAACAGGAAAGGCAAATGCCAGAAACCTGCTGCCCCTGTCCTTATATTCAGCAAACGATGGTTTTTCTATGGTATGATAAAAATCGGGCAACGACATTATTTCCTTTTGTAAAATTGGATAATATCTTTTTGATATTGCTGCTGGCGCGTGTAGACATGATCCTGTAAAATGGGTGCTGGCAAACCATTTTGAATATACAAATTGCTGTTCCTGATCACCATTGCTTCATCCCACAAACCGGCATCTATAAAACTTTGCAGCAACCTTGCACCACCTTCCACCAAAACCGATTGCAGTCCGGCCTGGTACATTCCGTTCACCAACTGACACACTGGTTCAGCATTCCTTCCCAACTGGTAATAGTGTACCTTATTTACATGAACATCTTCCCTAACATTTTCCATTGAATGCTTATCGTAATTGAAAACGATTGTTGAAGTTTCCCCGTTAAAAATCTGCAGTCCGGCTGGTAATTGAAGGGAAGGATCAAAAACCATTCGCACCGGATCCTTACCTGGCCAGAGCCGGGTGTTCAACCGTGGATCATCAAGCAATGCGGTTTTTCTTCCAACGATAATGCCCATGGAATTGCAGCGCAACTGGTGCACCATCCTGTTACTGAGTTCATTGCTGATCATTAATCTTTGTGCTTCTTTTTGATCCAAATTTGCGAGAAATCCATCAGCTGTTTCCGCCCATTTCAATACAATAAATGGACGGTGCAAAGTATGGTAACAAAAAAAAGTTTTGTTGAGCTCCCTGCAGGCTTCTTCCATAATTCCACAATATACTTTTACACCCGAGGCCAAAAGTTTTTCGATTCCCTTTCCGTTTACTTCAGAAAAAGGATCACGGCAACCCACAACCACAGCAGGAATTTTATGATGAATCAACAGGTCTGCACATGGCGGTGTTTTGCCATAATGCGCGCAGGGTTCAAGCGAAACATATAATGTTGATGATGATATCAGCTGGCGATCCTCATTTGATACCGATTGGATGCAATGGACTTCTGCGTGCGCTCCTCCATACTGCTGGTGATAGCCTTCACCAATCATCCTGTCCTGGAATACCAGCACAGCGCCTACCAGGGGGTTGGGTGCTACCCTTCCCGCTCCCAGCCTTGCAAGATCCAGGCAACGCTGCATATATTTCTGGTGTTGGGAAAGATTCATCCTGATCAGACAAAAATATACCAGTATGATTTAAGTTTGACAAATGAAAATCATGGATGCAGAAAGCTTAATTACAGAACAATTGCTGCGCATCTACCCACACAATGAAGCAGAAAACATTTCAAGGTTGCTGGTCGAACATCTTACAGGCCTCTCCCCTGCTGACATCGTAAAAAATAAAAAACAGGAATATCCACTTGATAAAGAAAGGATCCAGCCATTTATTGAAAGGCTCTTACTTCACGAACCCATACAATACATCATGGAAAAAACCTGGTTTTACGGAATGGAATTATTTGTAGGTCCCGCTGTATTAATTCCGAGGCCGGAAACAGAAGAACTGGCAGATTGGGTGGTGAAAGATGTGCGGTCCTCAGGTGTAAAGGTATTTGATAAACTTCCACAGGATGCAGATAAAACCAACACTTTAAAGATCATGGATGTCTGCACCGGTAGTGGTTGTATTGCACTTGCGCTCAAGAAAACCATGCCTCTTGCCGAAGTATGGGGCTGCGACATCAGCGAAACCGCGTTGAATATTGCCAGGAGAAATGGTTCTGCTTTGGATATCCGGGTTGATTTCCAGGGATTGGATTTTCTGGATCCTGCACAACAGAAAAGACTCCCATCGGTTGACATTGTTGTATGTAACCCTCCTTATATCCCGCTGCATGAAAAAGCATCTATTCAAAACAACGTAACGGATTTTGAACCACAGGAGGCTTTATTTGTAGCAGACAATGATCCGCTTATTTTTTATTCGGCTTTGATAACATACGGACAACACAGGCTGCATGAAGAAGGACGAATTTATATGGAAGTACATGAACTGTTTGCAGGAAAAGTAAGATCCATTTTTGAGGCGGCGGGATATACCACAGAAATAAGAAAAGATATGCAGGGTAAAGAAAGAATGTTGCGCGCCCTTAAATAAACAGCCGGAACCTAGGGGCTATTTTACATGCACACCCACTTTGGCATTGTACTTTTTGGCAATATTCATGATCTTGAAAACCTCTCCCCAGTAAGCGCTGGTATCGGCATTCACCACCACCGACGGGGTATCAACTACAAGGCGGGCATTTTCGATCTGGTATTTTAAAAGAGAGTCGATCATGCTGAAATCTATTGGCTGCTGGCCGATGAAATACTGGTGGTCTTTATTTACCGAAACAATAATATTTTGTTTGGCCTTCATATCTTTTGAACCTCTTGGATTGTTCACGCGCACAAGGTTTGGGTTGGCAAGCGTAGATGCGATCAGGAAGAATAAAAGCAGGATGAACAGGATATCATTCAGGGGTCCTGTATGAATTTCTGAATGTGCTCTGAGTTTTCTCCTGATGTTCATTTCGGTTAATTATTTGCTTTCCAGTTTGAATTTATCTTGTAGGCTCCTGTAAAATGTCCAGGAATTCAGAACTGGAAGTTTCCATTTTGTTTGCTGTTTTGTCAACCTGCATGGTAAGGAAATTATGAGCAATATAAGCAAGCAGACCAATGATTAAACCTGTAGCTGAAGTGATCATTTTTGTATAGATACCATTTGCCATGGTTTGAATGGTAAAATCCCCTGTTGCAGCCAACTGATAAAACAACTGGAACATACCAATGATGGTTCCCAGGAACCCGAACATCGGTGCAATACCTGCAATGAGGGAAAGAACAGAAAGATTTCTTTCCATATTATACAATTCCAGCTTGCCCACATTCTCCATGCTCTTCTCAATATTATCGATCGGTTTACCAATTCGCTGAATGCCTTTATCGATGATCCTGGCAACAGGGTGGTTGGTGTTCTTTGCAAAACTTCTTGCAGCAGAAACATTGCCGTTCACAATATGATCGCGGATGATATTCATGAAGTTTCCTTCCATGCGCGAAGCCCTTTTAATGGCAAGGAAACGTTCAAAAAATACATACACGGCAACAACAAAAAGAAAAAGCAATGGGATCATGATCCATCCACCCATAGTCAGCAACTCTCCCAGGCTTATACTTCCGTCGCTGTTAATATCGGCTTTTGATGCAGTGTTCAGGCTATCTACAATCTGTAGCAGGTTTATCATACGAATGCTTAATTATCGGGTAAATGTAGTATAACGTGTTGAATAACGTTTAGTGAGGATATATATTTTGTTTTGCAAATAAGCGTATAAAAAATGTTGCCCCGAAGAACAACATTCAACTTTTTCACAGATTTAACAGGAAGAGTGCCTGCAGACAACCAGAAATTAATCCACCTTATGCCCTACACCTGCCTGCTTGATCATCAGGGCCTGAATTTGTCGCATGGTATTTTCCATTCCATCGGGACTTCCATCAAGAAAGATCACATTTCCTTTTCCGTACTCAGCAAAATTCTTGATTGCTTCTGTCCACATACTGAAAAGAATAACATTGGTATCCAGGTTGGCCTGCTTCATTTGTTCGGCAGCTTCGGTCATACCTTTTGCCACTTCCTGGCGAAACAAGGCAACACCCTGTCCGCGCAATCTTGCAGCTTCCCTTTCAGCTTCTGCTGCGATCTTTATTGAATTACCTTCCGCTTCTGCATTTTTTGTTTTGGTGATGAGCGTGGCCTGTCCTTCATTTTCGGCCGCAGCTTTGAGGTTGTTGGAAGCCACCACTTTACTCATGGATTCAAGGATCACTTTATCAAAGCTGATATCAGTGATCTGCAAATCGATCAGGTGGTAACCCCATTCTTCCAAAGAATTGTCTACCTGCTCTTTTACATATTCCACGATCTCTTTTCTTAAACCCAGGATTTCAGCCTGCCTTTTTGAAGCCACGTAGGTTCTGATCGATCCTTCAACGGTGCGAATTAACGCCTGCATCATATCCCGCTCACTGATAAATTTAAAAGCCACTTTTTTTATGGTCTCTTCATCCGCATTCTGTACGGCATACAACAGCATGGATTTAAAATATACATTGGCCTGGTCGGTAGTGATGGCCTGGAACTCCAGTTCAACAGAACGGTTCTGGTAAGAGATCCTTCTGAACACATGCTCAAGGATTGGAATCTTTATATTCAGCCCCGGCCTGACCACCCGCTGGTATTTACCAAACATGGTAACAACGCCAATATAACCCTGGTTGATGGTAAATAAGCCGCTGAATATGATAAAAAGTAAAACTAACAGCCACCAGTAACCTACTATAAAATTGAAGAGTGGATTTGCATCCGCCTGAAGAAAAAACATAAGTAGAAAATTTTAGTTGCGGTTGCAAGATAATTTATTCCCGCACATACATATAAATTTCTACGCGGCGGTTTCTTTGACGCCCTTCCGGTGTGCGGTTGTCGGCCACCGGTTTTTCACTTGCCCAAAAACGGATGACCATGAAAGTTGCAAAATGCGGCTGCAAAAAATTAAACACGGCATAGGCCCTGTTCTCTGATAATACTTCGTTAATCCAGGCCGAACCCCGGCTGTCGGTATGTCCTTCGATCACAATGGAATCTATTGGAAAATAACGCGCATTATTGGTAAAACTATCGAGCAGCAATTGTGCCTTCCGGTTCAAAATATAGCTGTTGGTGGAAAAAAGCACTTCAGGAATGGTCAGCGTATCTACTCTCTGTCTCAGTGTTTTTGGAAGATCACGGATGGGAGGCGGGTTGCCAATCTGCAGGTTGAGTTTTTTTTCAAGGAGACTATGCCTTTCATTAAAATCGTAGGCGTCTTTCCTGATAGCATCTGCAAGCGGACAAATTTTTTCAACACTGTTCATTGGAACCAGCGAAACTTCGTCAATGAAATAATAATCTGTTTTCCCTGATTGCTGGTGCGCGGTTTTTTTAAAATCAGCAAAAACAATATAATGCTCCTCTCCTGTTGCGGTAAATAAAAAACTTGCTTTTTGCCAACTGCCCCTTTTTGAAAACTCATTGGGCAGGCCTTCCTTGAGGTACATGGTAACACCCAGTCCTTTGATCCCGGTTTTCCGGTACAAAGGATCTTCCGGTGAAAACAAAACACCAACACTGTCGAGCCCCGGCTGCATGGACCTGATGTAAAAATTCAACCTGTATTGGGAACCCTTTCTTAAACCGCACAATAACCTGCTCCTGATAAATTGTCTTTGCTCCATTCTTGAGGAAGCCGCAAAAAGCAACCCAATAAATTTTTCACCTTCGTAAGAATACCGGGGATCAATAAAATAATAATTACCTCTTAAACTGTTCGACATCCATGCTTCCGGAGCACAATTCTTTTTTAATTCGGTGCAGATATTTTCATCCTCAAAACCCTGGTTCATGATCAGGTTTTGTGAAAAGCTGAAGATGGGAAACAACAATGTGCAAAGCCATAATAATGGCAGCGGCTTCAGGCAAACATCATTTAAAAGTTTTATTTTAAACATCAACTGTTTTCTTCCCAGATACAGGAAAGATGAACGATGGTTTCAACTGCTTTGTTCATATCCTGTACACTGATAAATTCAAGTTTAGAATGAATGGCCTGTTCTCCAGCAAAAAGATTAGGACAGGGAAGTCCCATAAAAGACAACCTGCTTCCGTCTGTTCCTCCCCTGATACTTTCCATTTTCAATTTTAAACCACTTCGTTCAATTGCCTGCTTTGCATAATTCACCACCTGCGGATGCTGATCCAATACTTCTTTCATGTTCCTGTATTGTTCCTGTACTTTAAAATCAAAACCAGCAGTTGGATAACCCGACAAAACCTTTTTTACAATTTCCTGAAGCAAGTCTTCTTTTTCTTTTAATCCTTTTGTATCAAAATCCCTTATGATAAATACAATGGTTGTTTTTTCAGCAATTCCTTCCAGTCGCACAGGATGTATAAAGCCCTCTTTTCCTTCAGTAGTTTCAGGTGATAATTCCATTGGCAACGCATTGAGAATCTCACCGGCAATTTTCATAGCATTGATCATCTTTCCCTTTGCATAGCCCGGATGTGTGATCACTCCATTTATAGTTACCGTTACACCATCTGCACTAAAGGTTTCATCTTCAAGTGAACCTGCTTCACCACCATCAAGTGTATATCCAAAATCGGCAGCCAGCTTTTTCATATCTACTTTGTCCGTTCCTTTTCCAACTTCTTCATCGGGAGTAAATAACAAACGGATCGTTCCATGCTTTATTTCGGGATGTGCAACCAAAAAATGAGCAGCATCCATGATTTCCGCAACGCCGGCCTTGTCATCAGATCCCAGCAGTGTTTTTCCGCTGGCTGTAATGATATCATGACCTATTAACCTATCAAGGTAAGGAAAATCCTGGCTTTTTAAAATCTGGGAGGGGTCGTCGGGTAAAACAATATCACTACCATCGTAGTTTTTGTGCAATATTGGCCTTACGCCATTGCCACTGGCATCCGGAGCGGTATCTACATGCGCACAAAAACAGAGCACCGGAACATTTTTATTGGAATTGGATGGAATGGTAGCATATACATAGCCAAAATCATCCATGTGCGCATCAGCAATACCCATTTCCAGTAATTCTTCTGCCAGTAATCTTGAGAGGTCCTTTTGTTTTTCGGTTGTGGGATGTTGTTGTGATGCAGGATCACTTTGCGTATCTATTTGAACATAACGCAAAAATCTTTCGGCGGCAGTAAACTGGTAATTCTGGAACATAGCCAAAATTAACGCAGAAGAAGGATTATTATAGGTTATTGACAAAACACTGAATCTTCTTTAACTTAACCAAATCAAAACTATTTTATGAAAAAGATAATTATAGGTTCCCTTATAGGAGCATTGATCATTTTTTTATGGCAATTTATTTCATTTGGTGCCGCCAATCTGCATGAACCTGCACAGGCATATACCGAAAAACAAACCGCCATTCTTGATTTTTTAGCGGCGCAGGATCTTAAAGAAGGCGGATACATTATGCCCAGTTTACCGAGAACTGCATCTTCGGATGAATGGCAGGCGATGATGGACAAGAACAGTGGGCAGCCATGGGCCAGCATTCAATACCATAATAAATTGAAAACGAATATGGCGGGCAACATGATCCGGGGATTTCTTGTGAACGTGCTCATTGTATTTCTGTTCTGCTGGATCACTGGAAAGATGGCCAACATGTCGATGCGCAATATTGTACTGGCAGCGCTTGCTGTTGGACTGATCGTATTTATGAACGCTCCCTATACGAACCATATCTGGTATGAAGGCTTTGATACTACCATTCACCTGCTGGATGCAGTGGTGTCGTGGGGTCTCGTAGGTTTGTGGCTGGGATGGTTGATGAGCAGAGGACAAAATGTGAGGCGCAAAACAAACTATCAAACTTCAAAACAGGAAGTAACCGCATAAAAAAGCGCCTCCGTGTGGAGGCGTTTTTTATTAAGGCATAATGATCCTTGATGCCGGTTTGAGTTCGATTAGCTCAATATCAAAAATAAGGTCTTGTCCTGCCAGGGGATGGTTGGCATCCAAAACAACCGATGATTCTTTTACTTCAACAATGGTTACCGGGAATTGCTGTCCGGATCCATCACTCATCATCAGTTGTATGCCCTCTTCAGGGTTCATGTCAGGAGGAAACTGGTCTTTTGGAAATTCAATTACCCTGTCCTCTTGCTTTTCACCATAGGCATCTTCAACGGGGATTTCAACCGTTTTTTTATCGCCTACCTGCATGCCTTTTACGCCATCTTCAAAACCTTTGATCACTTGTCCGCCACCCAATTCAAATTCCAGGGGTTCGCGGCCCTGCGAACTGTCAAATGTTTCGCCTGAACGTAGCTTTCCGTTGTAATGTACTTTTACTGTGTCTCCATTTTGTGCTGGTTGCATAGTCATTTTCTTTTAAATCAACAATATTCTATTGCATTTGCTACCCAAACGGGCATTACTTAAACTGCAGCAACCAGGTGGGGCATCGCAGGAAAAGGAAGGGAGCAAATGGCCGGGAAGGTACGAAGCTTTCACGTTTTGGTTAGTTATTTTTGATGAAATTTGATGCAGATTCAACCCAAAATATTTAAAATGCTGAGCCAGTTTTACTACCTTATTTTTCTTGTACTTTCCATCAATGCTTCCTGTAACAATCAACAAAACCTGCGATCCGGAAATACCCAGGATCCACCACAGGTGCGCACGGGCGCCGACCGTCTGGACCAGTACCTGCCTGCTTTAAAAGGAAAAAATGTAGCCGTATTTGCCAACCAGACCTCCATAGTTGGAACCGGACACCTGGTAGACACTTTGCAAAAATCGGGAGTGAATATCAAGGTCATTTTTGGGCCGGAGCATGGCTTCAGGGGCACCGCAGATGCGGGCGAAAAGGTTGAAAGCACTATTGATCCTGCCACCGGCATCCCCGTTGTTTCTTTATATGGCAAAAAAAGAGTGCCCTCAAAAGAAGACCTGAAAGATGTAGATGTCATGCTGTTTGATATCCAGGATGTAGGCGTACGGTTTTATACTTATATCTCTTCGCTGCAGGAATATATTGAAACCGCAATTGAAAATAATATTCCGCTGATCGTATTGGATCGACCCAACCCTAATGGCTTTTATGTTGATGGTCCTGTACTTGAAACCAAATACAAATCATTTGTAGGCATGCAGCCTGTACCTGTTGTATATGGAATGACCATTGGAGAATATGCAAATATGTTGCTGGGCGAAGGCTGGCTTAGCGCGAAAGCTATGGACGCGTATACAAAAAATGTATTGGCAGCGATCTATCCTCCCGGTGCCACTTATTTTTCACTTAAGGTAATCCCCTGTGAAAATTATGATCATACCACCACTTACGAATTGCCGGTAAAACCTTCACCTAATTTACCCGACATCCAATCTGTTTACTGGTATCCTTCCACATGCTTTTTTGAAGGCACTGTGTTAAGTGAAGGACGCGGGACAGAAAAACCATTCCAGATTTTCGGACATCCATCACTTCCAAAAAATTTATATGCCTTCACTCCTTCCCCACGCGCAGGTGCAAAAGAACCAAAGCTGAATGGCCAGTTGTGTTATGGCTGGAATGTCAGTGGAACTAAACAGCAAGTCCTTCAAAAAACAGATGGCAGGCTACAGCTACAATACCTGCTTGAAGCATATAGATTATTTCCTGATAAGGATAAATTCTTCATCCTTCCTAAATCTGGTAACCCTGACGAAAGCTTCTTTAATAAACTTGCAGGTAACGGTGTATTGATCCAACAGGTGAAGCAGGGAAAATCCGAAACGGAGATCAGGAAATCCTGGGAGCCCAAACTCACTGCATTTAAATCAACAAGGAAAAAGTATTTACTATATCCAGATTTTGAATAAGCGTTCATCCATTCAATTTTAACTTACTTCAATTATTTACATGCGCATAATTTTCATGGGTACGCCTGAATTTGCAGTGGCATCCCTGGATGCACTGGTAAAAGCCGGATTTGAAATTGTGGCTGTAATTACGGCTCCGGATAAACCGGCAGGCAGGGGCATGAAACTCCAGGAGAGTGCAGTGAAGCAATATGCCATAGAGCAAAGCCTTTTGGTATTGCAACCGGAGAAATTAAAAGATTCGGCTTTTATAGAGCAATTAAAGTCCATCAAAGCCGACATCCAGGTGGTGGTTGCCTTTCGGATGCTTCCTGAAATTGTATGGAATATGCCGCCAATGGGAACAATCAATGTACACGGTTCCCTACTGCCTAAATACCGTGGTGCAGCTCCTATCAACTGGGCCATCATCAATGGTGAAAAAGAAACCGGCGTTACCACTTTCAAGTTAAAACACGCCATCGATACAGGAAATATTCTGATGCAGGAAGTGATCCAGATTGGTGATGATGAAAACGCCGGATCATTGCATGATAAGATGAAAGCAACCGGAGCTGCCTTACTGGTGAAAACCCTTCATGGGTTAAAAGAAGGAAGTTTGGAAGAAAAAGACCAGTCCATACTTGAAACTGGTATTGATACACCACACGCAACGAAAATTTTTACAGAAACCTGCCGCATCAACTGGAATGATGATGTATCGCGTATTCATAACCTGGTACGCGGACTCTCCCCTTTTCCCGGCGCTTTCAGCTCACTGGATGGTAAGCTCTTAAAAATATTCAGCAGTGAAAAAGAACTGGCCGAACATGATGATCCGGCCGGAAAAGTGCGCTCTGATGGAAAAAGTTATTTAAAGTTCGCCTGTAAGGGCGGCTATATTCATGTCAGTGAATTACAACTGGAAGGCAAAAAGAAAATGCATGCCGTGGATTTTCTTCGCGGGTACAGACTTTCCGATCCGGCTTTTAATTCATGATTGAGTTCAGCAATTTTCCCTGTTAATAGCTCACTCTGATAATAAACTTTTCTTCATCACTTACAGCCAGTGCAGATGCAGCCGCATTGCTCATGCGCAGATCATATCCCTGGTTTTGTCGGATGCCACTCATTTCGCCAAGCACTTTGGCGTAAACCATTTTATTGTTGGAAGGGTTGGTAAGACGAACAATGGTTCCTGATTCCACTTTATCCATCAGCACATAATATTTTGCATCCTGCCAGCCGCTTGCCGTTTTAAAAATACCACCAATGGCCGTTTCATTAGAGGAAACAGGCTGGGTTTTTACCTGCTGATCAAACAATGATTTAAAATAGCCACCATTGGTATCGTTCACAGCCACCTGTGAACTTGCTACCTGCTTTACAACTGGTGGTTCAGTTTTCTTTTCAGCAACAGGTTTTTGAATTGCCGCGGCTTCTTTTATTGGTTCTGCAGGCCTGGTTTCCTTTGGTGTTTCCGGTGTTTTTTCCACCGGTGCAGCAGCAACAATATTTGCAGCTTCTGCAGAAACAAGGTATCCTACTATCAGTTTTTTTCCCTGGTTGATCTTATCATCACTTAGCTTATTCCATTTTCTTAAATCAGCCATTAATACATTGTTGTTGTTCTGGCTCACACGGAAAAGTCCTTCCTTTTCTCCCACCATATAATAAACCGCACGGCCATTTGCAGCAGACTGTGAGAAGTTGGCTGCATTCAGCGGAATTCGGATCACCTGACCGATCTGCAGGCCATTGTTCATATCCAGGCTGTTAAAAGATGCAATATCTTTTGGAGGCAGGTTGTATAATCTTCCGATTGAATAAAAACTTTCTTTGGCAGCTACCGAATGATTTAAAAACAAACCTTTTTCATTGCGCTGTACAAGGAGTTCGGACTGGCTGAAGGAAAAGAAAAAGCCACAAAGCAGGCAGGCCAGTAATATGAATTTTTTCATGTGGATATTATTAGTTTTTCAATAGGCCATATTTATGGCGGGTCAGGCTACACAAATATGCCTGTTTTTTTTCAAAAATTCAATCATTATGCTGTTTAATGATCCTTAATGCTTTGGGATAATAATTATTGATCCGATTGGGCAGTGCATTGATCCAGCCCAAATTAAATCCCCTATAACGAACGGTTTGCCAGCCTGGTTTATTGGATAACAAACCCATTTCCTGCCTTTGAAGATATTTTATGGCGTCGTTTCTTTCCAGTTCCATGAAATGGATGGAAGCTCCAGGCAAATTACTCAGGGCAAGCGCGTGTTCCGGAACCAGTTTGCCTTTCATGATCTGCCCGATCTCTGTACCCCAGTACTGAATGTTCAGGACGGATCTTAACAAAGCTGCATCCGGAATTATATTAGCGGGCAGCGCATAATATCTTTCCCTGTCTGCGATCAGTTCCATTCCCGCCGCATTGATCCAGGGCAATAGGATCGATTTTTCTTTCGAACCAGCAATTGAAAGGGAGGGAAACCGCAGTTTATAATTTGCCTGAGCGCCTGTTTTTCTAAAGCAGGATAAATAAAACCCTTCTCCCTTTAATTGATCAGGGTAAAAACGGTAACCCCAGGTATCCTTTCCCGTGAAATGGGTTTCAACAATGCCCCAATCATCTTTTATTGCTATGCGTTCGCCTTTAAGATCAAAATCATTTTCAAGCCATGCGCCAATAGCCTCGTCCTCTTCAATTGAATATGAGCAAGTGGAATAAATTAAAAGCCCATCCTGTTTGAGTGCCGGCAATACATCTGCAAGAATTCTTTGTTGCCGCTGGCTGCATAAGGCCACATTATTTAAACTCCATTCATTTACTGCATCCGCATCCTTGCGAAACAAACCACTTCCACTGCAGGGCGCATCAACCACAATCACATCAAAATAAGCTGTAAGTTTTTTAAATACCGAAGGATCGTTATTGGTAATGATCACATTGGAGGCCCCCCACTTGATAACATTATCTCTTAAAATCATGGCGCGGTTGCGGATCACTTCATTCGCAACCAGCAGGCTTTCATTTGAAATGAGGGACTGAATATGCGTGGTTTTTCCTCCCGGAGCTGCACTCAGGTCCAGCACTCTTAACGGAAGCTGCAGATTTGTATGCTGTTTCAGTGCCTGTTCCAGGAACATGCTGGAGGCATCCTGAACATAAAAAGTACCTGCATGAAAAAGCGGATCAAATGTAAACGAGGGGCGTTGTTCAAGATAATATCCATGATCTGCCCACGGAACTTTTGAAATGGTTGTTTGAAAATCTGATTCATCAACGGAAAGCATTTTACTGGTGTTCAAACGAACTGCAGTTATCTGCTCAGGGTGGGCATGTACTGCTTCAAATCGTGGTCGGTCAAAACCAGGAATGCCTTCAAGTGAATCTAGAAATAATCCAGGTAACTGCAAGGGAAGCAGAAATTTTAAGATGTAATAAACTTTAAAAAGATCAGCAACTGCTAAGCTATAATGATTTTATTTCTGCAATCAGGTCCTGCAAAACTTTTTTCGCATCACCAAAGAGCATGGAAGTTTTTGGTCTGAAGAACAGGTCATTTTCAATTCCCGCATAACCCGGCTTCATACTTCTTTTATTTACAATTACTGTTTTTGATAACTCTACATCAAGAATGGGCATACCATAGATCGGTGATGAAGGATCTGTTTTGGCAGCAGGATTCACCACATCGTTGGCACCTAATATCAATACCACATCAGAAGTTGGAAATTCTTCGTTGGCATGTTCCATCTCCAGCAATTTCTCATAAGAAACATCTGCTTCTGCCAGCAACACGTTCATGTGCCCGGGCATTCTGCCTGCAACCGGGTGAATGGCATATTTCACTTCAACTCCTTTTTCTTCCAGCAGTTTTTCCAGTTCATGGCAGGCATGTTGTGCCTGTGCTACAGCCAGTCCGTACCCCGGAACAATCAACACTTTATTGGAATAAGCCATTACCACTGCAGCATCAGACAAACTGATTTCTTTGTGTAGTCCCTGTTCTGTACTGCCTGAAGGCCCGGCAACCGAACCACCCCCAAAAGAGCCGATCAGCACATTTGCCAATGAACGGTTCATGGCTCTGCACATCAGAATGGTCAGTAAAGTTCCTGCCGCACCTACAAGAATGCCACCCGTCAGCATTACTTTGTTATCATACAAAAATCCACCACATGCAGCAGCAACGCCTGTAAATGAATTCAGCAGGGAGATCACTACAGGCATATCGGCCCCACCAATTGGTAACACAAAAAGGATCCCGTAAATCAGCGAAAGAATGAAAACGATGTAGAAGAGTACATATACCGAGGTATTCAACTGTATGTTCAATCCACGGATGGAAATCCGGTCTGCGGTGTTCACCAGGTCGCCATTGATTACTTCAAATGAAGAACTGATGGTTGACAATAAAAATATACTGATCACAAGAATGAGCGCAAGTACCACGAGGTTTACAATATGCTGTCCCTTAAATGAACGGTCCTTTACAGAACCATTTAATTTACCCCAGGCCACCATACTTCCTGCAAATGATACCGATCCTATGATCAGCCCGAGAAATATTGTGATCAGCGTTCCTGTTTGAACCGGCAATTCAAAATTGGCCATGTCCACGGTTTCTTCACCGGGAAATGCCTGCGTGATGTGGAACGCAAAATTGGAAGAAGCAAAATGATTGAATTCTACTATGGAGATCAGCGCAGCACAGGCACCGCCCATACCATTGAACAGGCTTACCATTTCAGGCATCGCCGTCATCTTTACCTTTTTTGCAATTGAGGTGCCGATAATGCCGCCCACGATCAACCCTCCAAAGATCCATCCGTAGTTCCCGAGTCTTTGACCGGTTCCGGGATCCTCATATAAAAAAATGGTTCCAAAAATTGCCAGTGTCATGCCTGCGGCTGCATAGAGGTTGCCCCTCCTTGCGGTTTCAGGATGCGAAAGCATTTTTAATCCTACAATAAAACTTATGGAAGCAAATAAATAAATAACGGTGAGCAGGCTGAAATACATGCTTGATCTTGATTGATTATAAAATCTTTCCTTTCATAATGAACTACTTTTTTCCTTTTTTCGACTTGAACATTTCCAGCATTCTGTCGGTTACAACAAAACCGCCCACAACATTCAAAGTTCCTAAAACAACAGCAAGAAACCCAAGTACCAGTGCAAGGTAGTTATCATGTTCGGCCTTGCCCATTACAATGATGGCACCAATGACCACAACTCCATGTATGGCATTTGCACCACTCATCAAAGGTGTATGCAACACACTCGGTACCCGGCCGATGATTTCGATACCCACAAAGATCATCAGGATTACTATATAGGCTGTTTGCTGATTTCCTGCGATCCACGTAAAAACTGAATCCATTATTAAAATTTTTAAGCTGCTGGTTGTTTCATTCTTTCATGAATGATCGTTCCGTTAAAACAAATACATGATCCTTTAACCAGATCATCTTCCCAATTCAAATGCAATTGTCCTTCTTTGCCGGTGATCAGCGCAAGAAAATTCATTACATTCTTTCCGTATAATTTACTGGCATCGGATGCCATGGTACCTGCAAGGTTGCTATTGCCGACTATGGTTACTCCGTGCGCAACAATGGTTTCATTGTTTTTGGTGAGCGGGGTATTGCCGCCTGTACCGGCTGCAATATCGATGATCACAGAACCCTGCCTCATGGCACGGATCATTTCTTCTGTAATTAATTCAGGTGCTTTTTTCCCGGGGATCTGCGCTGTTGTGATCACAATGTCTGCTTTTGCAACACTGTCTGCAATTTTTTGCTTCTGCTTGTTTTTGTAATCCTCTGTTTGATCCACTGCGTATCCACCTGCAGCGGAAGAATCTGCGGCGCCTTCTACTTCCACGAATTTGGCACCCAGGCTCATTACTTCTTCTTTAACCTGCGGACGTGTATCAAAAACTTCCACCACAGCACCCAGTCTTTTTGCAGTAGCAATGGCCTGCAATCCTGCAACACCTGCACCCAGGATCAGCACTTTAGCCGGCGCAATGGTTCCAGCGGCCGTCATGAACATGGGGAAATACCGGGGATACAAATTAGCGGCTGTTAAAACGGCTTTATACCCTGCGATGTTGGCCTGGGAGCTGAGCACATCCATACTTTGGGCCCTTGTGGTTCGGGGTAACATATCCAGACTAAAAACAGTAATACCATCGTTTGCATACGCCTGCATGCGCTCTGTATAGTATAAGGGCTGATACACCCCGATCAGTATTTTATCGCGTTTGAGTGGAACGGCAGGTTGATTAATGGAAAGAATAATTTCTGCTGAAGATGCAATCTCATCGGCAGTGCGGATCTCACCACCTGCCCTGGTATAATCTTCATCAGATGCGGCAGCCTTCATGCCGGCATCCTGCTGCACCCATACCTGCAATCCTTTTTTTACAAGCTGGGCAACGCCATCAGGCAGAAGGGAAACCCTTTGTTCGTAGTCTGGTTCTTTAAGAATCCCAATGATCATGGTTTCAATTTATACTAAAATAGTTTCATGTCAAAAACGAATGGTAAAATCCTGTGGTATCCTGAAATCTTTCCTGAAGAATACAAAGCCCAGGAAAAAAATATCGATGGTATACTGAACGGAAGGATGTTGCTGAATATACTTCCAGGCTGCTTCCATTTCAGGACTCCAGTGAATATCATCAAAAACGAGGATACTGTCCGTATTGGTTTTTTTCAACAACCATTCAAAATACCGGATGGTAGGATCATACCTGTGGTTTCCGTCAATAAAACCCAGATCCACAGTTTCCAGTTGCTGTAAAACCGGAGGGAGCACATCATCAAAATTTCCTTCCAGTGAGCGAATGTTTTTTAATCCCAGCGCTTCAAAACCTTCTAATGCTTTATTTCTGACAGAGGGATTTCCTTCAATGGTAACTACTTCTGCATCCGGGTGCGCTAAGGCAAGGTAGGCAGTAGTGGTGCCCAGTGAAGTGCCCAGTTCCACGATCCGGGCAGGTTGGTAATGCCTGGCCAGCCGGTACAACACTTGTGCAAGCTTTTTGTTCTTAAGTGCAGTGGCAGCAATGGCAGAAACTTTTTTACTTCCGGTTCCTGCTCTTGACCCAGCACCCAATTCCACTACTGGTAGAAATGTATCATCTTTCAACAGCTTTTTGCGGAGTTGTTCCACCTCCAAAGGCGCCTGGTAATTTTTTTTGTTATTCAGCACATGGAGAATGAAATCAAAAACAAAAGGGGAATGCATGCCGTGGCCTTTGCTGTTTGAGCCCTTTGCATAATAACCCAGGTATTTTCCTGCCAGTTGTAAAGATGAATACACGCTGTAAAATTAAGTGGGTAACATCAGGTTCTTTCCCAAATCTGGAAACTATGTGCAAATGCATTTTTATCATCCGCAGAACAATCCGTATTTTTTAAAAGTGTCCATTCTCCAGGATTCATTCCCTCCAAATAAACATCCCCTTCAAATGCATGATGAATTTTTGTGAGATACAGTCTGTGAGCAATTGGAAATGCCGCTTTAAAAATTTCTGCACCTCCAATAACAAAGATCTCTTTCACGCCTGACTGCTTGGCTTTTCCTATAGCTGCATCAAGTGTGTGCACCACATCCACTCCATTGAAATTCCAGTTGTTGTTGCGGGTGATGACGATGTTTTTTCGACCGGGCAAGGGTTTACCAATAGATTCAAATGTTTTCCGGCCCATCAATATTGGAAGCCCCCAGGTTAAATTTTTAAAATAACGCAGGTCGTTTGGCAGGTGCCAGGGCAACTGGTTATTTTTTCCTATCACATTGTTTTCGGAGGCTGCTACCAGTAAACTTAAGATCATAGGTTTACAATTAAACTGCAACAGGTGCTTTTATAGGTGGGTGGTGCTGGTATTGCCCGAGATGAAAATCTTCAAATCTAAATGAAAAAATATCGCGGATCTCCGGGTTGAGTTTCATTACTGGCAAGGGAAATGGTTCGCGGCTTAACTGCAGTTGCACCTGATCGAGATGATTGTTGTAAATATGTACATCACCAAAGCTGTGCACAAAACTGCCTGGCTGCAGATCGCAAACCTGGGCCATCATCATGGTAAGCAGTGCATAGGAGGCGATGTTGAATGGCACTCCAAGGAATACATCCGCACTGCGCTGGTATAACTGGCAGCTCAACTTCCCATCGGCAACATAAAACTGGAACAGGGCATGGCAGGGCATTAAAGCCATTTGTGAAAGTTCTCCAACGTTCCATGCATTTACGATCAGCCGCCTACTGTCGGGATTTTTTTTGATCTGGCTCACCACTTCACTTATCTGGTCGGTTACTTCACCATTAACACCTTCCCAGCTTCTCCATTGCTTTCCGTAAACCGGACCAAGGTCGCCCTCACTGTTTGCCCACTCATCCCAGATACTTACCCCATTTTCTTTGAGGTAGGCAATATTAGTTTCCCCTTTTAAAAACCACAACAGTTCATGAATAATGCTTTTGAGGTGAAGTTTTTTCGTTGTGACGAGTGGAAAGCCTTCATTCAGGTCAAAACGCATCTGGTAGCCAAAGCTGCTGATGGTGCCTGTACCTGTACGGTCGCTTTTCTGAACACCATTTTCCAGGATATGCCTTAAGAGCTGGTGGTATTGCTGCATGGCTGCAAGTTAAAAAAGCGGTTGCAATTATCCCCTGCCGTGGGTGAATTGTGAAGAAGTTTGTATAAGTCCTTTTTCCCTTCCTCACTCCAGAACTTCCCCCTGTTTTAGAAGAATCCATTGAATTTCCGGTGTGCATTCTATTGCGTTATCGGAAATTTTTTGTTTGCAGGCCACTGCAAAAAATCGTTTGGGTTAGGAAAAACGGAGGGATTAGGAAAGACATCATGAAAAAAGGCGATGGAATTTCCAGCCTTCTATTGCAGGGAAGTTTGGGTACTGGAGCACCTGCCTTACAGTGCATTCACCATTACATCTTCTTTCATTACTAAATTTTGTTATCTTGGGAAAACATTAATGTCTTCCCAATGCCCATTTACATGGATGTTCATATTGTTCCGGGGGTAAAAGCAAGGAATGTTGCTGAAGCCCACCAGCAAGACCTGATACACCAGGAAGATTATGCATGTAAGTGCATGACCTATTGGGTAGATGAACAAAGAGAAAATGTTTTCTGCCTTATTGATGCACCTTCGAAAGAGGCCGTGATTGAAATGCATAATAAAGCGCATGGCCTCATTCCCCATAAGATCATTGAAGTAAGCAGTTTGCTGGTAGAATCTTTTCTAGGAAGGATCTATGATCCCACCGAAGCCGATATAACAGACGGCAATCTTAAAGTGTTTCATGATCCTTCTTTTCGCGTACTCCTGGTTACTCAAACAATTGATCCGGTTTTATTAAAACATACACTTGGCAAAGAAAGGTCGGTTGAATTACTTCAGCAGCATAATGACCTGGTCAGGCAAAACATCCGCGAGCATACCGGAAGAGAAGTGGAACACGGCGGTTGCGGCTTTATTATTTCATTTACCGCTGCTTCAAAAGCTTTATCGTGCGCGCTGGCCATTCACCGCGCAATTGAAGATCAACTTGCAACTTCCATAGGATTTAAAATGAGTATCACTGCCGGAGAGCCGGTTGAAAAAAGCGCAACACTTTTTGGTTCTTCCATTCAAAAAGCAGGATACATGTGCGCAATTGCAAAATGTTTCCAGGTGGCACTTTCTTCTTCGGTCAGAGAGCTCGTGACGAAAGAAAACCTTCACCAAATGGGAGATAAACTACTGGCCATTCCACCCCAGGATGAAGCGCTTCTTGAATCGCTTTATGCCACGTTAGAAGAAAAATGGCAGGATCCTGAATTTGATGCCGATGATTTCTGTCATGTAATGACCATGAGTAAATCTCAGTTGTACAGGAAAACGATTGCACTTACAGGTATTTCACCAAACGTATTGCTTAAAGAGTTCCGGCTTGATAAAGCAAGGGAGATGATGAAAAAAAAGCATTACAATATTGCGCAGGTAACTTTTGATTCTGGGTTTACAAGCCCTTCCTATTTCACCAAATGCTTCAAGAAAAAATTTGGTTTACTTCCTATGAGTTATATTGAGCTGGTTCAATAGCTTCCCGCTTTACTGAATCATTTTTACCATTCATTGACTGATTCCTGCTATCCTCTTTTCCATTTTGTGAATGAATTGTTATAGCCCCTGCCCTATGCATGGATGTAGATTTGTTTTTCAATCTCAAACAAAAAAAAATGAAAACAATCAACACCCCCAAAGCACTTCTATTACTGATCCTTTTGCTTGCAGGATTCATCCCAATGGCACAACAATCAAACAATCAGGGTAAATCACAAAAATCAAATCAAACAGAAATGAAAACTTTCCTTATTGAAAGAGAAATACCAGGTGCAGGAAGCCTTAAGCCCGAACAACTCAAATCTATTTCACAAACTTCATGTTCGGTGATCAAAGAACTGGGACCTGCTATCCAGTGGATGCACAGTTATGTTACAGGCGACAAAATTTTCTGCATTTATAAAGCGGAAAATGAAGCGATCCTCAGGGAGCATGCAAAAAGAGGCGGTTTCCCCGCAAATAAGATCACGCAAATCAATACAACCATTAGCCCGGCTACGGCAGATGAATAAATATTATTCCTCCAATTAACGCGCTTTTTTTTAAACTAAAAATCAAACAAAATGAAAAAAGATCTGAACGGCGCTATGCGCAGTAACGGGAATGCTATGTTCATTCCAACAGGAAACCTTCGTGCGATTACCTTCCTTTGCTTTGCAGTTATTTTCCTCGCTGCTTCCTGCAAAAAAGAAGTAAACGTAAGTAATGCAGAAGATAAACAACAGATGGCTGTTGAATCTTCCGGCAATGTATTGAACCAGTACACGGGGCATTCAGCGCAAACGAAGTGGGAACTACAACAGGCACGTGCTGCCACGGCCAGGTACAAAAACATTCAGAATGCCCTAAAAGATGGATATATTGATATTAATGTTGTGGCAGAAAACATGGGTTATCATTACATGAAACCTTCCCTGGTAGATGCAACCTTTGATATCAGGAATCCCGAGATTCTTGTGTACAACAAGAACCATTCAGGAAAAATGGAATTGGTAGCTGTAGAATATGCAGTTCCGCTTACCTCCCCAAGACCTGAAGGATTTACAGGTGCTGGCGATGTGTGGGATGAGCATACAGGATTTTCGCTCTGGTTATTGCATGCATGGGTGTGGTCCTACAATCCTGCTGGTGTTTTCAATTCAACCAACCCTGATGTGCATCTGCATTGATTAAAATGATTATTTTTTAAAGCATGCGTGCGGAAGTACGTATGCTTTTTCATTGCTTGTATAAATATGCAATGGAATTCATCAACTACTAAAGGCTTATTAAAAAAGTTCAAGAGCAGCGCTCCTTAGTTAAACCTCCGGATGGCAAGGTGGACTGTACTGGATTCGAACCAGTGACCCCTACTCTGTCAAAGTAATGCTCTAAACCAACTGAGCTAACAGTCCATAAATTAAAAATACTTAAAACCTTATTCCTTATCCCTTAATCCTTATCCCTTATTCCCTTTTCCCTAAATTCCTCTTCGCCTCATTTCCTTTTTCACCAGCGACAACTCCCTGCTTGTTTGTCCGCCTACAGAGGTATTTTCCTGGGCACGGCGCATGAGGTAGGGAATGACATCATGAATGGGACCAAAAGGCAGGTATTTACTGACGCTGCATCCGGCCATTGCAAGATTATAGGTAATGTTATCACTCATACCATACAACTGGCTGAAATGTACATGCGGATGATTTAGGGGCAATCCTTTTTCTTTTAAAATATCTGCCGAAAGCAGGTTGCTGTTTTCATTATGTGATGCAACAATCAATCCTGTTCTTTCGATGCGATCCATACAAAACCTGATCGCCTCATTATAGTCTCTGTCGCTGGCTTCTTTGTGCGGTTGTATGGGGGAAGCATAATTCTTTTCTTCTGCTCTTTTCTTTTCTTTTTCCATATAAGCACCTCGGACCAGTTTTACACCTAGGAGAAAATTTCTTTTTTCAGCAGCTTCATAAGAATGCATTAAAAAATTCAGGCGGTCATGCCGGTACAACTGTATGGTATTGTACACAACAAGTTTGTGTTTGTTGTATACATCCATCATCAGCATGGTAAGCGCATCCACCGGATCCTGTATCCAGCTTTCTTCCGCATCAACTAAAAACCCCACACCGGCATCCGCAGCGGCTTGCGTTATGGACCGCATTCTTTCATACACGCGATTCCATTCTGAAAGTTCCGATGATTCAAGTTGTTGCAACACTTCGTTATACCTGCTGATCAGGGTAGAACCTTCAGCCGCGTGCATCAACGCATCCATTTTTTCCAGTAAGACAAACCTTGCAAAACCTGTTACTTTAACACTGATAAAAGGAATGTTTTGCTGTGTTGCAGAAAATTTGATCACCCGGATAAATTCATCTCTTGCATGATCAAATTCCTTTTCGCCTTCCTTTCCTTCCACACCATAATCGATAATGGCCTGCACATGATATTCCGAAAGTTTCTTTGCAACAGGAATGATGTCTTCCAGTGTTTCACCACCAACAAAATGATCAAAAATGGTGTTGCGGATCAATCCTTTCACTGGTAGTCCCACTCTTAAGCTCCAGGGAGCCAGTCTTGTACCCATGCGTACCATCCAGGGCCGCGACATGACCGAAAATAAAAAATGCGCCTTTTTTAATTCTTTATCCGAAAGATGTGCAAAGGCAACATTTGTATTTTCAAAAGAAATCGGGGTCTTCATGCAGCCGCAAATGTAGGGAAGGATTGGTTAGGTTTGGATTGGAATAAATGTTATAAAAACAAAATTCATTTATTCATTCATTATTGTGCTGGGAAATCTTTTGGAACTGATATTAACCCATTTTGAAATAGTCTGCAGGTGGATATCTTATTTTCATCCGTAAAATGCCTCTCCCACCTTTTTTCTTCTGAAAAAAAAGGTGGAGCCCCTCCATTGCTTCGCCAGCGCCTGCCTATTGTTGCCCGCTGATCGCGCTGGTGAACGCAGAAGACCAATCAGCGAAAATCTGCTAATCTGCGGGAGGCCTTTTTGTTGGAATTCAGCAGCGGGGCTGGTACGAGGCCCGCCGCCTGAGGCAAAATATCTTAAAACTGATGTTTGATTTTTTTCCGGATAGCAGTAAATATTCATTATTGATCTTTCTAAACTCACAAAACCTGCTGCGTACTTATCTTTGAATAAATGTCCACTATGTCCACAAGAATGCCCGCTGAAAGTTTTACGATGATGACCGAGATCGTGCTGCCGAATGATACCAATGTTTTTGGAAATCTCATGGGTGGCAGGCTGATGTACTGGATGGATATTGCTGCAGCCATTGCGGCGCAAAGACACTCCAATGCACCGGTTGTAACTGCTTCAGTAGATAATATTTCATTTGAAAATCCAATTAAACTTGGCAATACAGTTCATATTGAAGCCAAGGTGAGTCGCGCTTTTAATACTTCGATGGAAGTGCATTTAAAAGTCTGGGGTGAAGATTTTACACTGCAATACAAATACAAAAGCAATGAAGCCTATTATACTTTTGTTGCCCTCGATCCTAATCGCAGGCCCAGGCAGGTACCACAGATCGATCCGCAAACCGAAGAAGAAAAAAAGACTTTTGAAGGCGCATTGCGCCGCCGCCAGGTGCGGCTGATACTGGGTGGAAAAATGAAACCGGATGATGCGCTGGAACTAAAAGCGCTGTTTGTGAAAGATTGACAACGTGATAACGGAAAGCAGAAAGCAGCGAACAGAAACAATCGGGAGAGAGAGGAGAGCCAGAACGGAGAGCGGGGGCAAATGGAAACAACTACTAAGAAAAAAATATTGAGTAATCAACCCGGGGCCTGATCCCTGACCCATAAAAATCCGGTATGCTGGATTAAAATAACATAGCATCACTTCAGCCCTTTTTCTTAATTTAGACAGACCCAAACTAGCTTTTTATGAAAAAAGTTTTATTCCTTTTTTGTGCGGCTACCAGCCTGTTATCAGCCCATTCACAAACCTATGCAGTGCAATGGGGGGAAGATACAAAACTGAAAAAAGGATCTCTGGATTTTGACATCATCAATGCCGATTAAACCGGAGTGTACGTACTGGAAAGCGTGCTCAAATTAAAAAGTTATTTTGTGATAGGAGCCAGCTATGGCACTGCTGCAAAGCTTATTAAATTCGATAAATATTATAATGAGGTATTTAACCAGGATTATAAAAAGCTATTGAAAGGCTATGAGTTTAAAAGCATCCAGTTCCTGAAAAAGGATATGTTCCTGTTCGCACATGCGTACAACAAAAAGGAAAAAAACTTTACCATTTCCGGCGTAAAACTAGACCGCAAGACCGGCGAGCCAATGGGTGAAATGCAGGAACTTGCCAACTTTCAGCTGGAAGACAAAAAAGATGATTTTGAGTTTAGTTTCACACCTACACCCGACTCCACCACCTGGATGCTGGTTGGTAATATTTCAACAGATGTTCGTTCAACCATAGTCATTCAAACATTTGATGAAAAGCTGAAGAAAAAGGGAGCCGCCTCAAGGATCAATCTTAGTTTCGCCCCTAACACCTTTGACCTGGAAGATGTACTACAAACAGTGGATGGGAAATACCTGCTCATGGGACAGAAATTTGAGATGGTACCTACCGGGAAAAAGAACAAAACCACAAGAACTTTTTCACACTATATTTTTACGAAGTATGATAACAAGGGTAAAAAGGAGATGGAACTGCCTGTTGATATGCAATCAAAATATGTGACTAGTGCAAAGGCCATTTACTTTCCCAATGGTGAACTGCTTCTTTCAGGTTTTTACAGTAAGGAACCCAAAAAGAAAGAAGTCAACGGCGTTTACATCAACCGGATCAATGTCAATAGCGGCAGTGTGATTTCTTCTGCTTTCAAAGAGATTAATGCAAACATGCTGGACCAGGGAGTTGATGATGAAGATGGAATGGATGAAGATGATAAAAAAGCCAGGCGGGAAAGAGAAAAAGCCAGGGAAAAAGATGGCGGCGAAGATGGCATTATGAAAGATTTCATAATCAGGGGAATCGAATTTAACCAACAGAGCAATACACTTGTAATCCTGGCGGAGATTTCGAAATTCAGAGAGTGGACATCAACCACCAGTTCCCATAGCCCCAGATGGGGCTGGACATATACAACAACCTTTACCTACGAATTTACCAACAGTGACCTGATCGTGATCAAGGCTGATGGACAGGGGCAGGTGGCCTGGATTAATACTCTTCCAAAGAATCAGGTAGAAATGATCAGAAAAAGCAGTTCAGCTGGCGGTGGATTGAGTTTTTCAAGTTCGGGTGTTACCGGCTTTTTTGCCCGTGGTGGCGGCATGCCGTTTTATTCCTCTTTCAGTTACCTGCTAAGTGGAGAAAAGCTCGTTTTCCTGATCAATGACCATCCTAAAAATATAGAGGTGCTGAAACTGGGAGATAAGGTAAAAACCATCAACAATTTTAATAAAAGCGTGGCATTTGCTGTAAGTCTGGATTTAAATACCGCGAAATTTTCCAGGAAACTGCTGCTGAGCAATAATGATGAACCCGTTTTGATGCCCCGGTTTGCCTATGTGGTTGGAAAAGAATTTTTTCTCCCGGCCATGAAAATGAAAGCTCTTGGAAAAACCCAGTTCAAGATCGGGAAAGTGGCCGTAAAATCTATGTAAAATTTTTAGGGATTAATCATCTCCGCCGTTAGGCACCAAAGATCACAGTTTTAGGCCTGGCCGGTTCAACAACTTTAAACGACATATAACTTCCAAGCATAATAACAATCGTCACGCCAAATACGAAGTATACATCCAAACATGCTTTTCCTGTTCGCGGATGTAATCGCTCATAAGTGCATTGGTTCCTTCATCCCCTACTTCGGAAGCAACAGCGCCAATTTCCCGTTGTAACTGAATCAGTGTTCTGAAAGAAATCAGCACATTCTTCATGGCCTCCATGCCGTCGGATATATCTTTTGTTTCTGTAATTGCAGACAGCTTCAGGTATTCCGAAAAATTGTGTACAGGAGTATGACCTAAAGTAAGAATACGTTCTGCCACTTCATCCACTTTCACTAGCAGGTCGTTATAGATCTCTTCAAACTTCGCATGCAGTTCGAAAAATTTTTCTCCTTTTATATTCCAGTGAAAACCTCTTGCATTGATATAAAATACCTGGTAAAGCGCCAGTAACTTATTCAGTCTTTCTGCCAGCGCCTGTGATCCTGCAGTATCCAATCCGATCAAACTTTGTTTAGACATTTCTTATTTTTTTCCTTCTTTATACAAACCCTGTGCAATTTATGCAGCTGCTTCTTCCCTAGTTTTCCAGTGGTGTGCGCCCTGCAACATGAATTTCTTACTTTGCTCAATGGCATCCATTACCTGCGAAAGAATTTCTTCGGCCGGTGCATCATAATTAATATCCAATGGTGGTTTGAAGGTTACCGTGAGCAGCGTGCCCTTCTTTTTAAACTTTAATCCCTTTTTGTTGAAGGCTCTCCAGAATCCCTGGATCACTACAGGAACAACAATAGGTTTTGTGTGCTTGATGATATAGGCAGTGCCTTTTCTTCCTGGCGAAAACGGCTTGGTGGTGCCTTGAGGGAAAGTGATCACCCAGGCGCTTCCCAGAGACCGTTCAATTTTCCTGGTATCACTTGGATCCAGTCCGCGGCGCGCTTCATTCCCGTCTTTTTTCCAGGTGCGTTTTACAGTGAGGGCGCCAGCAAGCGTAAACAATCTGCTAATGATGCTGCTCTTCATGGTTTCCTCTGCAGCAACATAATACACACGGGTAAAAGGATTTAAAAGATAGTAGGGAACACCCAGCCTGTTGCGTTTCCGCCACTTTACCGCGCAAAAAATATGGAGAAATGTAATTACATCAGCGAAATAGGTCTGGTGATTGCTTACAAACAATACATTCTGCTTTGGAAGATTTTCGATATGTTCCGTACCCCGGATGCGGATTTTGTTTACGATGGCGAGCCCGGGATAGGTAAAGACCCCAACAAGGGCATAAACGATCTTTCTGACGAATTTGTATTCAGCAAGCTTTTTCCAGAAATCCATTGGCATGCATATTAGCGGGTTAAAGTTAAGGTTTAGAAACTGTTACCAACCAGGCTCCATCAATAAAAAATATGGGCCACCGGTACAAAAAAATCCCGTCAAAAAATTTGACGGGATTCGGTATTTAAGAAACCAGGTTATTCCTGTTCAGGAGTAGTACCTGAACCCTTTTCTTCCTGTTGCAATCTTTCCTTGATCTGTGCAAGTGCACCCAAATCACCAAGTGTTGGTTTTTCAACCTTGCCTTGTATGTTTTTTACAGCTTTCTTGGTAACGTCGGCTTCCACTCTTGCTTCTTTACGGGCTACATCCTTTTCATTAGCCTGTACCTGTTCCCAGATACGTGCGTGGGAAACAACAATGCGCTTTTCATTCCTGTCGAATTCAATAACCATGAATTCTGCAGTTTCATCAGCACCTACACTCTTACCATCTTCTTTTGCAAGATGACGGTTAGGAGCAAAACCTTCAAGACCGTAAGGCAATTGAACGATCGCGCCTTTATCATCTTTACGCAAAACAGTTCCTTCGTGAACGGTTCCAACAGCGAAAGTATCCTGCAGGCTGTTCCATGGATCTTCTTCCAGTTGTTTATGACCCAACTGCAATTTGCGGTTCTCTTTATCAATTCCCAGGATGATCACGTCGATGTTCTCTCCAACTTTTGTAAACTCAGTTGGGTGATTGAAACGCTTCAGCCAGCTAAGGTCGGAGATGTGGATCATACCACCGATACCGGCAGTAAGTTCAACAAATACACCATAAGGCGTTATATTCTTTACAGCACCGGTGTGGCGGCTGCCTTCAGGGAATTTAGTTTCGATATCGCTCCATGGGTCATCAGAAAGTTGTTTGATGGAAAGACTCATCTTGCGACTGTCTTTATCAAGCGTTACCACTTTTGCCTCATGCTCATCTCCCAGTTTAAAAAATTCTTTTGCATTGATCGGCGTATTGGCCCATGTGATCTCTGATACGTGTACCAGACCTTCAACTCCAGGCAGGATTTCAAGGAATGCACCATAATCTTCGATGTTCACCACTTTCCCTTTTACAATCGAACTTTCGTTGATGGTTTCAGGTAATACATCCCATGGATGCGGTGTCAATTGTTTCAGACCAAGAGAAATTCTTTTTTTCTCATCATCAAAATCAAGTACAACCACATTGATCTTCTGATCAAGTTTCAATACTTCACCCGGATGATTGATACGGCCCCATGAAATATCAGTGATATATAACAAACCATCCAGTCCGCCAAGGTCCATGAACGCACCGAAGTCGGTGATGTTCTTAACGGTACCTTCCAGAACCTGGCCTTTTTCAAGTTGGCCGATGATCTGTGCACGTTGTGCTTCAATATCAGATTCAATAAGTGCTTTGTGCGATACAACCGCATTCTTGATGGCTTCATTAATTTTCACCACCTTGAACTCCATTGTTTTTCCAACAAACTGATCGTAATCAGTAACAGGCTTCACATCGATCTGAGAACCAGGAAGGAAGGTTTCCATTCCAAATACATCAACGATCAATCCACCTTTTGTTTTGCTGGTAACCGTACCGGTAACGATCTCACCTGTTTTATGAACTTCAACAATCCTCTCCCATGCGCGGGTAATACGGGCTTGTTTGCGACTCAGATTCAGGTTTCCGTCCCTGTCTTCTTTTTCAACAACCATGACTTCCACTTCATCACCCACCTTAAGGCCCTGGATATCGCGGAATTCATTTAATGAAACAAGACCGTCAGACTTAAATCCAATGTTCAATACCACGTCTGTTTTAGTGATACCAACCACAAGACCGCGGATCATTTCACCATCGTTCAATTGTACAAAAGTGTTTTCGTACACTTTATCGTACTTGTCTTTTTCTTCCCTGGTGTAGCTGGCTACATTACGTTTGTCAATCGTCCAGTCGAAGTCGTCATGAGCGGCAACAGTTTCTGCAACCGGCTCCTGTACAGGTACATTTGATATCGCTGTAGCGGCGTTTTCTGTTGCTTGTTCAGCACCAGCAGCCTGCTCCTGTCCTTCAGCGTTTGGGCCTGCCTGATCAGCAGACGGGTTAACAATTTGATTTTCTTCCATAAATAATCCCGTTGTTTTATTCGGGCCGGCAAAGATAAGGCTAATCAGGGGCTAACTCCCCTAAAAACCAGGTTTTTTGGAGAAAAATCCGTGATTGGCCCGATAATTTTAAAGTTAAGAAACCTAACTATTTAAAAATCTTTAATTTGCCTACCGATGGTGCGCAAGATCCTCCCTTTTTCCCTGTTATTTATTCTGAATTTCTTTAATGCAAAAGGGCAGCAATGGCTGGAAAATGCTGAGATCGGCGTTGATCTCCACTATGGGTCCTTTCTCACGTCCAATAATAAGTCAGATTATATAAAAGATTCCTATTCCTGGATCAGCATTGTTTCCTTCAGCAAGCCTATAAAAAAATTGCCTTTCCCTGCAAAAGCGTATCCAACGCAATGGGGAGTGGCTGCATTTTTCGGCAACAGTGGCAGTAAAGCACATATGGGAAATATGGGCGGCGCTTATGCATTTCTAGATTATCCGCTTGCTGGTGCAGGTTGGGGAGACATCAGAATGCGCACAGGACTTGGAATTGGCGTTGTAGAGAAACCCTATAATGTGGAAACCAATTATAAAAATCTTTTGATCGGCAGCCACGGAAATATTTTTATCCAGGCAGGCATCAGGGGTAAATTTCATCTTACAAAACAAACCCAGTTACATGCAGGGATCTCTATCAGTCATCTTTCCAATGGTTCATACAAACTTCCAAACCTTGGGCTCAACATTCCTTCTGTAACACTTGGAATCAGCAGGATCTTAAATCCTTCAGAACTGGTCAGGGATGAAAACAATCCATCATCAAAAACTTCGCGGTTACAGTTTCAGGCTACAACAGGTGTGAAACAAAGTCCATGGGTACACAGTAACTCGTATGGACAATTTGTTCTCTCCTCCGAATACAGTTTTAAAAACTCGGCTTACGGGCGGTTTTATTCCGGGATCAGTTTTTTGTACGACGGATCGCTCAACAAACTATTTGTTGATTCTATAATTACGGTAGGATTGAGGAATTACAGCCGGTTTAACCTTGCACCCATAGTTGGTTATGAATTGGTTGTAGGAAAGATTTCTGTTCCCATTCATGTTGGTGTATATTTAATCGGGCATGAACATAAAATTTACCAGAACTATGGCATCCGTTACAGGTTTCACCCGGCTCTTTCTGCCGGAGGATTTTTAAAGTCTCACGGAGGAACAGCGGATTTTATACACCTGGGAATCAGTTACCACCTGAAATAAAATGTTGAAAATCCTTGAAATAATTTTCTTTTCTCTCTTTATCATTTCCTGCAAAAAAGAATTGGGTTCGCCTGGAAAGATCCGGGAAGAAACAAGAACGGTGAATGATTTTAATAAGATCGTTTTACACCACAAAATCAATCTCGTACTCACCCAGGATACCTTGAATAAGCTCACCATCAGGACTGGTGAAAACATCATTGCTGGCATTCACACAAATGTTGTGGATGATGTGCTCACTATAGAAAACAGCAGGAACAGCAGTATGAACCAGCCTTCACAACAAATTGATGTTTTTCTTTCGGCCAAAGAACTGGAAACAATAGAATACCTCGGCTCAGGAAATATCAGTTCCACCAACACCCTGAAAGCGCCGGTATTTACCGTGGTTTCTCAAACGGGTGCAGGTGTGATTCAACTCGATATCGAAGCCACTCACACAGTAGCAGGAATTTATGAGGAAAGCGCCGATATCATTCTTTCCGGAAAAACCAATACGGCTTTTGTTTATTGTGCGCCGCGCGGAACAATAAATTTAAAGTTGCTTGAGGCAAAAAAAATGAATATTTATTTCAGCAGTGTCAGAAACGGTTATGTATGGGTAACTGATGAACTCAGCGGAACAAATTATCACACCGGAAATATTTTATATAAAGGAAATCCTGTTCTTCAAATCATAACATCAGGAAAGGGAAAGTTTCAACCTTTATAAAAATGCAGTCATATTTTTTGCGGCGATCATGCCGCTTGTCCAGGCATGTTGAAAATTAAATCCCCCGGTGATGCCATCCACATCCAGGATCTCTCCTGCGAAAAACAATCCTTCCTGCTTTCTGCTCATCATGGTATTTGGATCAACCTCTGAAAGATGGATGCCGCCCGATGTAACAAATTCTTCTTTGTAGGTTGTTTTGCCTTTTACTTCAACAACAAAATCAGAAAGATTTCGAATTAAAAGATTTTCATTTTTTGAATGAAGATCCGCAAACCTGGATTCGTTATCGATGCCTGATTGTTTCAATAAAAATTGCCAGAGCCGTGCGGGCAGGTGCAGAAAATTATGGTTGATGATCTTTTTCGATGCATGATGCATTCTTGCATCCCTGAATTCCAATTTGATCTGTTGTTCATTTTGTGCAGGTACCCAGTTGATGTGCACTTTGAAAACATAAAACGCTGAGGCAAGATCTCTTGCACCCCAGGCACTTAATTTAAGCACAGCAGGTCCACTTAAACCCCAGTGCGTGATCAGCAAAGGACCTTCCTCCGCAAGCTTTGTTCCTTCGATCCTGGTTTTTACATGCTCCACACAAACTCCCATCAGTTCTGTGATCGCGTGCTGGGGAAGATTGAAAGTAAACAACGATGGCACCGGTTCATTGATCGTATGACCCAATGCCTTTAGCCAGTCGAACATGGAAGCTTTTGGATAACCGCCTGCAGCTACGCAAACCTTAGCTGCAATAATTGTTTGTCCATTTCCCATTGTGATTTTAAAGCCGGAGTTATCCTTTTCCAACGCTTTTACATCTGCATTCATCCTGATCTCCACACCAAATGTATTGGCTTCCCTGAGCAGGCAATCAATAATGGTTTGAGAAGAATTGGTAACAGGAAACATGCGTCCGTCAGCTTCAGCTTTAATGGTTACTCCTCGTTTTTCAAACCATTCGATCGTATCTGTTGTAAAGAACTGGTGAAATGATTTTTTTACAAAATTTTGTCCGCGTGGATAGCGCCTGCTCATTTCCGTTATATCAAAAAGCGCATGCGTCACATTACATCTTCCGCCACCGGAGATCCTGACCTTTGAAAGCATTTTTGAAGTTTTTTCAAGCAGGATCACTTTTAGTGTCCTGTTCAAACGGGCAGCATTTACTGCACAGAAAAAACCCGCTGCGCCTCCGCCTATCACCACCAGCACAGGCGGTTGATTATTGTGATGTTCCGGCATCAGGCAGGTTCAGGTGTATAATCGGAAAACAGGTTGGCATTGGCATTTTCTGCGGCTTCAATAGCTGTGTAATCTGATAGAATATCCGCTTTGCCTTTTCTTACACAAACATCATGTTCAAAATGTACAGAGGGTTTACCATCAATCGTGCGTACCGTCCAGCCATCTGATTCTGTAAACACTTCTTTCTTGCCCATGTTCACCATTGGTTCGATTGCCACCACGAGTCCTTCTTTCAATACAATACCGCTTCCCCTGCGGCCATAATTCGGAACCTGCGGGTCTTCATGCATGCTTTTACCA